>NZ_DF952472.1:73607-76972 GCF_001263615.2 Arthrobacter sp. Hiyo1
CACCGGCCGAGGCCGCCCGTGAACAGTCGCCGGCTCCTTTGATCCCTGGACCTGTCGGCTGACACAAAGGGCAAAACCATGCCCGGCCGCCGAAGGGAACGGCGCCGGGCATCCGGGACGCTCAGTCTTGCTAGAGGACCCCCCGGATCAGGTTCTCGAAGTCGGTAACGTGCTTGGCGGTCAGGTCTGCAGCCGCTTCTGCCTCGCCATCCGCAATGTATTCAAGCAGCTCCACGTGCTGGGCAATGTGTTCGGAAACCGGCGGGAGCTTCTCCAGTACGAGACTCCAGATACGGGTCGCCAGGTTGTCACAGCGAATCAGGACATCCTCCAGATGCCGGCTGCCAGTCGCCCGGTAGATGCTGCGGTGCACTCGCATGTCCAAGCGCATGAGGTCCCGCTGTGCCAGGTGGTCGGCCAAGAGCTGCCGAACCTCCCGGGCAAGCTCCCTTAGCTCCTGCCGCGTCCGGTCCGATGCCATTCGAGCGGCACGTGCAGATGCCGCAGGCTCCAAAAGCTGACGAATCTCGGAGATTTCGGCAAGGTCCGTAATATCCACGCCCGCGGCAAAGGTTCCCCTGCGTGGATAGGCCACCACCAGGTGGTCGCTTTCCAGCCTCTTCATGGCTTCCCGGATAGGCGTTCTTCCCACGCCAAGCCGACGCGAGATCAGGTCATCATTCAAGGGCTCCCCGGGCTTGATATCAAGGACGATCAGCTCATCACACAGCACCCGGTACGCATACTCGGCATAGGACTCGTCATCCTGCCTCGCAGGCACTTCCGACTCCCCCATGACCGATAACTTGCCGCTGCTCTCCACGTCTGATCCTTCCTGTTCGGTGACGGCGCCCTTGACTCACCGGCCCCGTGAACATAGTATCTACAACTGATATATCAATATGCGCGGGATAAGAATGTCACGGACTTCCTCCTCCTCACCGCCAGACCTCTCTATCCGGCCAAAGATCTGAAGGAAAAGCCCATGGCCTCAAGAGCCCCCCGTGAAAATATCGACGAGTCGACGCTGACTGTCACCAAACCCAAGTCGAAGGCCGTGGGCCTCCCGGCCGTCACCAATGCGCTGAAGATCTCCCTCGAGCAGATGGGCCCACTGCGCAGCGTCCAAACATTGCTGGCGGTCAACCAAGTAGACGGGTTCGACTGCATGGGCTGCGCCTGGCCGGAGCACGACAAACGGCATACGGCCGAGTTCTGTGAGAACGGCGCGAAGGCCGTCGCGGAAGAAGCCACACGCCGCCGGGTCACACCGGAGTTCTTCGCCTCGCATTCCATAGCTGAACTGAAGACACGGGACGACTACTGGCTGGGACAGCAGGGGCGTCTGACGCATCCGATGCTCCTGGACGAGGGCGCGACGCACTACAGGCCCGTCGAGTGGGATGATGCCCTGGAGCTGATCGCACAGGAGATCAGGGACATGGACAGCCCGGACCAGGCGGTGTTTTACACCTCCGGCCGCACGTCAAACGAGGCGGCTTTCGCCTACCAGCTCCTCGTGCGCGGTGTCGGGACCAACAACCTTCCGGACTGTTCCAACATGTGCCACGAATCCTCCGGTTCGGCCCTCGTCGAGACCATCGGCATCGGCAAGGGCTCCGTGAGCCTCAAAGACGTGGAAACAGCGTCGCTGATCTTCGTTGCCGGCCAAAATCCAGGCACGAACCACCCGCGCATGCTCAGCTCGCTGGAGAAGGCCAAGAAAAACGGTGCGGTTATCGTGTCCGTGAATCCACTTCCCGAAGCCGGACTGCTCAAATTCGAAAACCCGCAGAACGTGGTTGGCATGATGGTTGGCACCGAGCTGACCGACGACTTCCTGCAGATCAGGGCCGGAGGCGATCAGGCGCTCTTCCAGGGACTGGGCAAATACCTGCTGGAGGCCGAAAGTGCCGGAAGGACCAGCCCGGGCCTGCGCACGGTGTTCGACCATGACTTCATCAGCAAACACACCGTCGGCCTCGATGCCTATGTGAAGCAACTGGAAGACGTGGCATGGGAGGACATCCTCGAAGCGACCGGGCTGACGATGGAACAGATCGAGGCCACCGGTGAGCGTCTCCTGGCTTCGAAAGCAACCATTGTCTGCTGGGCCATGGGCCTCACACAGCACAAGCATTCCGTGCCTACGCTCCGCGACGTCGTCAATGTCCTCCTTCTTCAGGGCAACATCGGCAAGCCCGGGGCCGGAGTCTGCCCCGTCCGCGGGCATTCCAATGTCCAGGGCGACCGCACCATGGGCATTTTCGAGCAAATGCCGGAGAAGTTCCACGACAGGCTGGACCAAGAGTTCCAATTCCTCTCCCCCCGGGCCCACGGCTACGATACCGTCGCAGCCATCAGGGCGATGCGGGACGGCAAGGTCCGGGTTTTCATCGGGATGGGCGGCAACTTTGTGCGGGCGGCCCCCGACTCTGAGACCACGGAGCAATCGCTGGCCAGCACTCGCCTTACGGTCCAGATCTCCACTAAATTGAACCATTCCCACCTGGCAACGGGGCGGCGCGCCCTGATCCTTCCCACGCTCGGACGCACCGAGAGGGACACGCAGCGGACAGGTGATCAAAGGGTAACGGTGGAGGATTCCATGAGTGCCGTCCACGCGTCCCGTGGACGCCTCAAGCCCGCAAGTGAGCACTTGATGTCCGAAGTGGCGATCGTCTGCAACCTGGCCCACCGGCTCTTCACGGACAGCGACGGCCACCCCCTGCCGAACACCCCGAAGGCCGCCTGGCTCGCGCTCAGGGACGACTATTCACTGATCAGGAAACACATCGAAGCGGTACTCGACGGCTTCGAAAATTTTGAGGAGAAGGTCCAGAACCCGGGAGGCTTCGTTCTCCCCCACCGGCCCCGGGATGCCCGGGAATTCGACACCGCTTCCGGCAAGGCCCACTTTACGGCGAACCACTTGGAGTACCTCCGCGTCCCGGAGGGCCGCCTCATCCTCCAGACGCTGCGCTCCCACGACCAGTACAACACCACCATCTACGGCAAGGACGACCGCTACCGCGGCATTCACGGCGGCCGCCGGGTGGTCCTCGTGAACGAATCCGATGTGTCCGAACTTGGTTTCGAGGACGGCGACATGGTTCACCTGGTATCCGAATTCCGGGGTACCGAGCGACGGGCGGAGAATTTCCGCATCGTTTCCTATTCGACGCCAAAGGGCTGCGCAGCCGCCTACTACCCGGAGACCAACGTCCTCGTACCGCTGGACTCGGTAGCCGACATCAGCGGAACCCCGACGTCAAAGTCAGTCATTGTCCGCCTCGAGCCGGCAGGCGCAGGCAGCCATGGGTGACAGCCGGGGCGCGGTTGCGGTGTCCTCCCCAGGGGTTGAC
>NZ_DF952472.1:76997-80223 GCF_001263615.2 Arthrobacter sp. Hiyo1
CGGACAGGCCCGGCCTGGTTGAGACCCCCGCGCGCGTCGCCCGCGCAGCGGCGGAAATGTACGGCGGCCTCCACGAAGACCCCCTCGCCGTGCTGGACAAGACGTTTGACCTTGGCCATGAAGAACTCGTCATCGTCAAGGACATACCCTTTTACTCGACCTGCGAGCATCACCTGGTCCCGTTCCACGGCGTAGCCCACGTCGGATACATCCCCTCCCCGGATGGATTCGTCACGGGGCTGAGCAAGCTCGCCCGACTGGTGGACACCTTCGCTCGAAGGCCCCAAGTTCAGGAGCGGCTCACGACGCAGGTGGTTGATGCCCTGGTCACTTCGCTTCGACCCCTCGGTGCGATCGTCGTCGTCGAGTGTGAACACCTATGCATGTCCATGCGGGGCGTCAGAAAACCAGGGTCAAAGACCATCACCTCCGCGGTGCGGGGCGAGCTCCGGCTGCCGGCCGCCCGCGCAGAAGCACTGAGCCTCATACTCGGCCGCTGAAAACCTCTGGACATGACCCGTTCGGCTCACGTAACATATTTCTGATATATCTTTAATCTAAGATCGCCATATCAGCATGGTTGCCTCTCTCATCCCCTGAACCGGTCTTGGGGAATCGCGTTTCCCGTAAGCGGTGCTTCGGTTGCCTGAATGCCTGGGGAGGTAAGCGCCGGAGCACCGCTTACGGGCAACGGGCAAGCCGTTGGCAACTGTTTTAGCGAATGTCCGACCACTGAATCAAAACACCATGAAATGGCCCTTAGGAGTGTCCATGTCAGGAAACAGAGCAGTCGCATACAAGGAACCTGGCGTAGTCGAGATCATTGACACCGACTACCCGACGTTCGAGCTCAAGGACGGCCCCGGCGTCAACCCCGCCAATGTCGGGCGGAAGGTGCCCCACGGAGCGATCCTGCGCACCGTGACCACAAACATCTGCGGCTCCGACCAGCACATGGTGCGCGGCCGCACCACCGCACCGCGGGACCTGGTCCTCGGTCATGAGATCACCGGCGAAGTGGTGGAAGTTGGCCCGGATGTGGAATTCATCAAGGTCGGCGACATCGTATCGGTGCCTTTCAACATCTCCTGTGGCCGCTGCCGGAACTGCAAGGAACGCAAGACCGGCATCTGCCTGAACGTCAACCCGGACCGGCCACGCAGCGCCTACGGCTACGTCGACATGGGCGGATGGGTCGGAGGCCAGGCCGATTATGTTCTGGTGCCTTATGCGGACTGGAACTTGCTGAGGTTCCCGGACCGGGACCAGGCCTTGGAGAAGATCATGGACTTGACCATGCTCTCGGACATTTTCCCCACCGGCTTCCACGGAGCAGTCACGGCCGGGGTCGGGGTCGGCTCTACCGTCTACATCGCAGGCGCAGGCCCGGTCGGCCTGGCGGCGGCCGCCGGAGCGCAACTGCTCGGCGCAGCAGTCGTCATTGTGGGTGACATCAACGAAGACCGCCTCGTCCAGGCCAGGTCATTCGGTTGCGAAACCGTCAATGTCTCCAAGGGCGACCCCAAGGACCAAATCGAGCAGATCCTCGGCGTCCCGGAAGTGGACTGCGGCGTCGACGCCGTCGGATTCGAAGCCCGCGGACACGGCAAGGACGCCTCGCACGAAGCGCCGGCCACCGTGCTGAATTCCCTCATGGACATCACGGCCGCTGGAGGTGCCTTGGGCATACCCGGCCTGTACGTCACTGGCGATCCAGGTGGAATCGACGACGCTGCCCAGCATGGTTCCCTCTCACTCTCCCTCGGCACGGGATGGGCCAAATCCCTGTCCTTCACTACAGGCCAGTGCCCCGTGATGAAGTACAACCGGCAACTGATGATGGCGATCCTGCATGACAAAGTCCAGATCGCCAAAGCCGTCAACGCCAAGGCCATCGCGTTGGAGGACGCACCCCGCGGGTACGCCGAGTTCGATGCGGGAGCCGCAACGAAGTACGTGCTGAACCCCAACGGTTACGTCAAGGCCTAGGCGCCGCGTTTCACGGGCCGGGCCTGGTCTGGCTCGTTTGCTCCCCGAAGGACGGCGTTAAGGGCCAAGAAGGTGCCTTAACGCCGTTCCCGGGGAGCAGGATCTCATTCGAAAAGCCTTCAGATAAGGGGCAAGGCTTGCCTGCTCACGATTTAGTCGATCGCGGCGGTGAACAGCGTCGGCCTTCGGGTCGACCGGCCGTCGGGAAGTCCGCGACGAGCTGGTCTGAGGCCCGCCGATTGGCATTCGATTGTGCCGCCCCCATCCCGGCGCTGCCCGTGCCCCTGGCGGAAAGCATCGGACGCACGCTTTCCCGGGCCGTCACAACGAGCCAAGACCTACCGCACTACGCGTCCTCGGCCATGGACGGCTGGGCCGTCAGCGGCAGCGGACCCTGGACCTTGGTGAAACCGGGACAACCGCTGGCACCGCACCGTGCCAGCCCCATAGCCACCGGCGGACTGGTGCCTACCGGTACCGACGCCGTATTACGCCGTGAAAGTGGCCGGACAAGCGATGACATGGCGGGCGTGCCCGCTCTGACCCTCGGCTCCGAAGCAAGGCCCGGCGAACCGCGAAGCGGCCAGCATATCCGCCAAGCAGGCGAGGAAGCCGCTGCAGGCGAAATGCTGATCCCCGCAGGCACCGTGCTCAATCCCGCCCATATCGCCCTTGCCGCGATCGCCGGCCACGACGAGCTGCACGTCTTTGGCAAGCCACGAGTCACGATCCTGTTGACGGGCGCGGAAGTGGTGACCTCCGGGCTGCCCGGGCCGGGTCAGGTCAGGGACGCATTCGGCCCGCAACTGGGCACGGTGCTGGCAATGCTGGGAGGCGTCCCGGCGGGACAGCGAAGAATCGGGGACTCATATCACGAGTGGCTCGCCGCCCTCAGCGATACGGGCAGCCGCCCGGTGGAGCGGCCCGACGTCGTCATCACCACAGGCGGAACCGGCCGCTCCGGAACGGACCACTTCCGCAACGCCATAGCCGCGCTAGGCGGGAGGCTGCTGCTGGATGGCATCGCAATGCGTCCCGGACATCCCGCGGTACTGGCCGAACTGCCGGACGGGCGCTTCGTCATCGGACTGCCTGGAAACCCTCTGGCCGCCATGATGGCGCTGATGACCATTGCGGCGCCCCTGATCGCGGCACTAGGACACCGTCCGCGCCCGAACCTCGGCCAGGTAACCTCCGGTACCGCAATTGACCCTGATCCGGGTCGCACCCGCCTCAT
>NZ_DF952472.1:80754-82769 GCF_001263615.2 Arthrobacter sp. Hiyo1
GACCCGGTTCCCGCGCTGCCGCTCCCGTGGACCCAAACCCTGACCGCCGGATCGGCGGGAAGCCACCCGTTCAATGCCTCTGTGGTTCCGGTCTAGGATTTAGAGAAACAAGGGGGAAGTTCCAGCCTCTTGTTTCGCCGCAGAAAGACGTAGGTATGGCTCATGGCCACGATTGACTTTGACTCCGAAAAGGGCGGAAACGGGCAGCCCGGTGGCGTGCAATCTGTTGACCGCGCCCTCCAGATCCTCGAAATCCTTTCCCGTGACGGACACGCGGGGGTGAGCGAAATCGCCGAGGAAATCGGCATCCACAAATCCTCGGTCTCTCGACTGCTCGGCTCATTGGTGAGCCGGGAGATGGTCCACCAGAACAGCGACCGGGGAAAGTACCAGCTGGGCTTTGGCATCCTGCGGCTTGCCAGCTCGATTCCCGGCCGGCTCAGCTTGGTCCGCGAGGCCCGGCCAGTGTTGGAAAGTCTTGCGGAGGAGTTCAAGGAGACTGTGAACCTCGCTGTCCTGAGATCGAACTATGCCGTAAACGTGGATCAGGCCATGGGACCGTCGTCGTTGGCCACCTATGACTGGGTGGGCGGCTTGACGCCGCTCCATGCCACCTCGAGCGGGAAGGTTTTATTGGCTGCACTGTCCGCCGACGAACGGGACCGCATCCTGACGGAAGCCGGGTTTCATGCCAGGACTCCCCGCACTATCACCAATCGGGACGACCTCGAGAAGCAGCTGATCGATGTGGCCCACGACGGATATGCGGAGACACGCGAGGAACTGGAAATCGGCCTGAACGCGATTGCGGTTCCGATCTACAACCACTTGGGAACCGTCATCGGAGCCGTCAGCATCTCCGGACCCGCGTTCCGCTTTGACCCGCAGAAGATCCCTGGACTTATTGACGCACTTCGTCAGGCCGGAATCCGGATCAGCGTGCAAATGGGCTACACGCACCGATGACCCCGGGCACTGGGGCGCCGGGTCATCAGTAAAGGGTCAGGGGCCCAGGACGACGAAATAGCGTCTCCGACTTTTCGTGACAGCCAAGCACTGCGGATGCATCATCAATAAAGGGGGTAGTGATGGCGGAAAGAGCAGAAGAGCATGAGCACGCACACTGCGATAGAAGAGACCCCCGGCTCCAACGCGACTGAGTCCGCGCTCAAGGTCGATGGACTATGGAAGATCTTCGGCCAGAAGTCTGAGAGATCATCGGCACCCCAGCCGAGCACCTCTCGCGCAAGGAGCTCCAAAGCAAGACCGGCTGCGTCGCGGCCGTCAAGAACGTCTCGTTCGCGGTGGCCCCTGGGGAGGTCTTCGTGGTCATGGGACTCTCCGGCTCCGGCAAATCGACTCTCGTACGCCTGCTCACCCGACTGATCGAGCCGACGGCGGGAAGCGTCACGATCGGCGGCGAAGACGTTATCCGCGCGAGCAAGGCCCGCCTCCGGGCTATGCGCCGGAACCACATGGCGATGGTGTTCCAGCAGTTCGGCCTGCTCCCGCACCGCAAGGTGATCGACAACGTCGCCTACGGCCTCGAAGTCCGCGGGGAGGGCAAGTCCCAGCGCCGCGCCCGAGCCCAGGACATGGTCGACCTCGTCGGCCTGACCGGGTACGAGAATTCGTTCCCCGACCAGCTCTCCGGCGGCATGCAGCAGCGCGTCGGCCTTGCCCGGGCACTCGCCGTGGACCCGCAGGTCCTGCTCTTCGACGAGCCGTTTTCCGCCCTTGACCCGCTCATCCGCCGCGACATGCAGAACGAGGTCCGCCGCCTGCACGAGGAGGTGGGGAAGACGATGGTCTTCATCACCCACGACCTCCAGGAGGCCCTCAAGCTCGGTGACCGGATCCTCATCATGCGCGATGGCGAGGTCGTCCAGATCGGAACCCCGGCCGACATCGTAGCCAACCCCGCTGACGACTACGTGCGCGACTTCATCTCGGATGTCCCCCGCTCCCATGTGCTCACGCTGCGCTATGTGGTGCGGCCCCCGCGCGAAGGCGAG
>NZ_DF952472.1:83405-89112 GCF_001263615.2 Arthrobacter sp. Hiyo1
GGCGCTCGACGGGCCGGTGATGCAGGCCGACCGCATCGTGCGCGAAGCCGCGCGGCAGGTCCTCCACTCGGAGCTCCCCGTTAGGGTTTTCGACGGCGAGGAATTCCTCGGCATCGTCGACGACGAGGATATCCTCCGCGTCGTCGTCGCCGAAGAGCCATCCCCGACTTCCCACCAAGGCGGTGCCGGGTGAGCATCGCCACAGAGCGGGCCAACCGTCGACGACGGTCCGGGGGCGCGCGTTCCAACTCACCTGGAGGACGAACCCCTGCCACCCCGTCCGGAGGTCCTGCTGTCCTGGGATTCTGCCGACGTCATTGGCGCCCGGTCTCGCTCGTGGGCATTGGTGTCGTCTGGCTCGGACTCTGGGCCACGCTCAAGGGCGTGGACACCCTCGAGTTGGGCGGCGCAGACAAGACGGACTTCCAACTCTGGCTGAACAGCGTCCGCGACGCCTTTGACAGCGCCCGCACCAACTCCTTCGTGTTCCAGCACATCGTCCAGCCGGTCACGGACGGAATCAATGGGCTCGTTACCTTTCTCCAAGGCATCTTCAGCCAGGCCTCGGACGGACGCCCGGTGCCGGAGATCGGCTGGCTCGGCGTCGTCGCGCTCCTCGCCTGGCTGGCCTTGGCGTTCGCCGGCGTGCGCTCGATGCTCCTCGTCGGCGTGTGCGTGTTGCTCTTCGGGTTCTTCGGCTACTGGGCACAAAGCATCGACACGCTCATCGTCACGTTTTTCGCAGTCGGCATCTGCACAGTCGCGGGACTCCCGCTAGGCATTGTCATGGCCCGAAGCCGCCGAGTCTCGGCCGCGGTCTCACCCTTGCTCGACCTCATGCAGACCCTGCCGTCGTTCGCCTACCTGGCACCGCTCGCACTCGTCTTCGGCATCGGCCCGGCGGCCGCGATTGTCACGACCATCATCTACTCGCTGCCCCCGCTGGTGCGCATCACCGAGCACGGCATCCGAGGGGTCTCACCGGCCACGCTCGAGGCCGTCGCGTCCATGGGCAGCACCCCCTGGCAGGCCCTCGTGAAGGTGCAACTTCCCATGGCCCGGCGCACTATCGTGGTCGGCATCAACCAGTGCACAATGGCGGCGCTCTCGATGGCCACCATAGCCGCGCTCATCAATGGCCCGGGACTGGGCACTCCGGCGCTCCAGTCGCTCGACGTCGGCTCGGCGTTCGTCTCCGGCCTTGCCATCGTGCTCATGGCGATCATGCTCGACCGAACCACGACGAGGGCCTCCGAACGCTCAGGCATCGAAGCCCGCATGCAGCGCGGGTCCGGAGTGGGACAGACCGGCACATTCGGGGGCCGGCAGATGCGTCGGACCACTATCATCGCCAGCGCTGTCGTCGCCGCCGTGGCCATCTATCTCTCGCACATCTATCTTGCACTCTCGAAGTTCCCGGCTTCGCCCGACCTCGGCACCCCACTGGCGAAGGCCGTCTCAGCCGCGACCGACTGGACGGTCGGCACGTTCTCAGGCTTCACGGAATGGCTCAAGGACACCGTCACCGCACTTCTCGTCGACCCACTCCAGTCGGTGCTCGCACAGTCGCCGTGGTGGGCCATGGCGCTCGCGCTGCTCGGAATCGCGTTCGTGCTCGCCGGCCGGCGGGCCGCCACAGTCACGATCGTGTGCGAAGCCGTGATCCTCGGAAGCGGGCTGTGGAGTGAGAGCATGAAGACGCTCGCGACCACGCTAGTAGCCGCGTTCGTTGTGATCATCGTCGCTGTCTGCCTGGGCGTCTGGATGGGTCGGAGCAAGCCCGCCGACTCGGTTATCCGACCCGTGCTCGACGCCTTCCAGACCATCCCGTCCTTCGTGTACCTGGTACCGGCCCTCGCCCTCTTCGGTCCCACACGATTCACGGCGATCGCCGCCGCGTTCGCTTACGGTGTGCCCATCGCGACGAAACTGGTTGCCGACGGGGTCCGAGGTGTCTCGCCGGTTGCCGTGGAGGCCGCGGAATCACTCGGAACAACGTCGTGGCAGATGATCGCGAAGGTCCAGCTCCCCATGGCCCGCGCGGCAGTAGTCCTCGCCGCCAACCAGGGCTTGCTTTACGTCCTGTCCATGGTCGTCGTCGGCGGACTCGTCGGCGGCGGAGGACTCGGCTATCTCGTAGTCGCCGGATTCTCCCAGAGCCAGCTCTTCGGAAAGGGTCTTGCCGCCGGCATCGCCATCACCGCTCTCGGAGTCATGCTCGACCGGATCACCCAACACGCCACTGCCCGCTTCGGCAGCACCCGATAGAGGAAAGAGCCGTGAAGAAATCACTGACGGAGCGTGGCCCAAAGATGGGGAAGAGAACGTCTGCCGCAATTGTCCTCACCGCGGTCCTCGCGCTCACGGCCTGCGCCGGGGATATCCCTAGCGCAACCCGCCAAGCGGAAAGAGTGGATGCGGAGCATTCAACGTCGCCGTAAACCCTTGGGTCGGGTACGAGGCGGACGCTACGTCGTAGGGACCGTTGCCAGGGAAAAGCTCGGCTGCACCGTAAATTACAAGACCCTCAAGGAAGAGGTGTCATGGCAGGGCTTCGGCAGCGGCGAGGTGGACACCGTCCTTGAGAACTGGGGCCACCCCGAGCTCGCGGACAAGTACATCAAGCAGCAAAAGACTGCGGTCGACGCCGGGCAGACCGGTAACACCGGCGTAATCGGCTGGTACGTGCCGCCGTGGATGGCCAAGCAGTACCCGGACATCACGGACTCCAAGAACCTCAACAAGTACGCAGACTTGTTCAAGACCTCCGAGTCCGGAGGACAGGGCCAACTCCTCGACGGTGACCCCTCCTTTGTCACCAACGACGCAGCCTCGTGAAGAACCTCGGCCTCAACTTCAAAGTTGTGTATGCGGGCAGCGAACCGGCGCTCATCCAGGCCTTCCGGCAAGCGGAGCAGAACAAGACCCCGCTGATCGGCTACTTCTACGAGCCCAGTGGTTCATCGCAGAGGTCCCGCTCGTCAAAGTCAACCTCCCGGCCCACACGCCCGGCTGCGACGCCGACGCGGCCAAGGTCGCGTGCGATTACCCCAAGTACGAGCTCAACAAGGTCGTCTCCACCAAGTTCGCCAACTCCGGCAGCCCCGCGTATTCCCTCGTCAAAAGATTCACGTGGACGAACCAGGACCAGGACACGGTTGCCGGGTACATCGCCAAGGACAACATGAGCCCGGATTCCGCCGCGCAGAAATGGATCGACGCGAACTCGGACAAGGTCGCCGCCTGGCTCAAGTAGACCCATGGCGACAGTTCCCCTGTACGCAACAAAACTCACGATAAGCAACTCATTTGCGCAACGTCCTTGACAATTACTGTGATCTAGCGCACTCTGTTGCTTATGGCGAATTCTGTTGTTCCATGCGGAACGATCAAGAATTGGCGCCTACCGGTATTTGCGAGTCCTTTCCTAAATGAAGGAGAGGTGCTTCATTCCCAAGGCCTCCGAGGGAAGCACCACGCCTATCCGCGGGCGAACCGAACCTGTCACAAGGTGCCGGCTGACGGCCACATATGAGCCAATTGCAACATTGAGCAAAAGGAATCGTTATGACCCAGAAACCGAAGCTCCTCAGACACAGGCGGCTAGAGGTGTCCGACGTCAACGTCGTCAACCAGACGATGCTCAAGAAGGCACTCGGCGGCACGATCGTCGTCAACACCATGGAATGGTACGACGTCGGCGTGTTCGGCTACCTGATCACCACTATGGGCCCCGTCTTCCTCCCGGAAGCTGACAGATCCGTCCAAACCCTGTTCCTGCTCGGCACCTTCGCCGCAACATTCATCGCCCGCCCGCTGGGCGGTGTCATCTTCGGTTGGCTCGGCGACAAGATTGGCCGCCAGAAGGTGCTGGCGGCGACGCTAATGCTGATGGCGGCAAGTACCTTCGCCGTCGGGCTCCTTCCTGGCTACGCCAGATCGGCGTGTGGGCGGCCGCCCTGTTGGTGATCCTGAAACTCGTCCAGGGCTTTTCCACCGGCGGCGAGTACGCAGGCGCCACTACCTTCGTCTGCGAATATGCCCCCGACAAGCGGCGCGGCTTCTTCGCGAGCTTCCTGGACATGGGCTCGTATCTCGGCTTCGCGTTGGGAGCTGCGATCGTGTCCGTGCTGCAACTGTCCCTGGGCCAAGCGGCCATGGAGGAATGGGGCTGGAGGCTGCCCTTCCTGATCGCCGGGCCGCTCGGTGCGATCGCCGTCTACTTCCGGAACAAGATCGAGGAATCCCCCCAGTTCCAGGCAACCCTCGACGCCCGGCAAGCACAATCTGCAGTTGCTACAGCAGCCGACAAAACGGTGGCCAACGGTCCCCTGCCCATCATCAAGGCTTACTGGCGTCAAATCATCCTCGCCATGATCCTCGCCGCCGCTGCCAACACAGTAGGTTATGTCCTGACGTCCTACATGCCGACATACCTGACCGAATCCAAAGGCTACGACCCCATCCACGGCACGCTGCTAACCATCCCGGTGATGGTGATCATGGCAGCCTGCATCCCGCTGACCGGGAAACTGTCCGACCGCATCGGCCGCCGCCCCGTCCTCTGGATCGGTGCCGGAAGCACCATTCTGTTCGCTATCCCGGCATTCCTGCTGATCGGCGTCGGCAATGTCTGGTCCACGCTCGCCGGCCTTGCCCTTGTCGCCTTCCCCGTGACGTTCTATGTCGCCAACCTCGCCTCGGCGCTCCCCGCGCAGTTCCCGACATCGGGCCGCTACAGCAGCATGGGCATTGCGTACAACTTCTCCATGGCGCTCTTCGGCGGCACAACGCCATTCATCGTCCAAGGCCTGATCGAGGCTACGCACAATGACATGGCCCCGGCCTACTACCTCATGGGCACTTCCATCGTCGGTGCGATCGGCATCTACTTCCTGCGCGAATCCGCCCGGCGGCCACTGCCCGGCTCCATGCCGAGCGTTGATACTGAGGCCGAGGCCCGCGAGCTGGTCGCTACCCAGGACAACAACCCGCTGATCGACCTGGACGGAATGCCGTTCCTGGAGGATCTTGCGTTCGAAAATACGGCCAGACCCTCACTGCGATGATTTTCGAGGACCTAACTAATGCCCCAAAGCTCGCCAAACGGCGCCCAAAGAAGGAATCCACAATGAATCAATCCCTGCCGAAGGAAAACGTGCTTCGCATCTCAGGCGCCGGCACCGATCCGATAATCGTGAACTTCGAAGGTTCCGAACCCGTCACGGTCCGGCTACAAATCGACGCCAAGTGCAACTGCCAAGACGACGGTGGCGCCAGCCGGCCGGGTTCCTACGCCTACAGTGATCCGCGGGGCCGAACCAAGCCAAGCGACGTTATCGATGCTCCATCGTGGCCGGAAAACATGGGTGTTTAACTGAACATGCCACAGCCGCGGAGCGGAAACGGTCACGCGGCGCCCCCGATGATGAGACGGCCCTTCCTGGACGAGGCCCCGGCCGGCGTCGATGCCGCGTGCCCTTCGGCAAGGAATCGCGGACATCCGATTTTAGAGATCGTCTTCGGGCCGGGCGGTGAGGATCCGATTGGCGCTGACCCGCAGGATGCCGAGCGACTCCTTGATCAGGGGCGATGCAATGCTGCCACTGCGCACCGCAGCGACAATGCGCCGCGATGGCTTCCCCTTGCCAGTGATGCGCAGTCGAACCACGTTTTCGGCACTATGCAGGGGGGCGAGTCGCGGCAG
>NZ_DF952472.1:89185-92825 GCF_001263615.2 Arthrobacter sp. Hiyo1
GCCGTCATGGGCAATCCGCGGCGTCACCCCGACTGCCGTGAACGCCGCGGTGAACAGGGAATGTAGGTGGATCCGGCAGCTCGGTGATCCAGGGTTCCGACGCCAGCTCTTCGAGCGTGACCTTTTCCCGCGATGCCAACGGATGGCTGGAAGGAATGATCACGTCCAATGGATCGTCGAGCAGAACGGTTTGCTCGAAGCGCGGATCGTCCTCAACATAGGTGTCGGACTGCATGGCGACGATGACCGCGATGTCGATCCGCTCGGCAACCAACAAGTCGAAGCAGCGGGCCGGGTTGGCCTCCAGCACCTGCACCTCCAGCGACGGGTGTGTTGAGCGCAAGGTGGCGGCCAGCGGCGCGAGCAACTGGGCGGCCGCGGTGGAGAATCCGCCGAGTCCAAAACGCGCGGGTATCTGCTCGCCGGCCTCCATGGCCGCAGCGCGCAGGTTCTCCCATTCGGCAATGAGGGTGTCCGAGCCCGCCACGAGAAAACGGCCTGTGGCGGTCAGCCGCACACCCCGGCCGTCCTTCGTCAGCAGCTGCATTCCAAGCACGCGCTGGAACTCCCGTAATTGCGCGGAGACGGCGGAGGGAGAATAGCCCGTGAGCTCTGCGGTTGCGCCAATGGTGCCGCACTGGGCAAACACCCGAAGTGTTATGAGCCGTGGATCGATCATGCATCTATTGTGCACTGTTATCTCCACAATCCTGCGCTTTTGTTGCAGATCGATCGGCTCTAATCTCATGAATAAAACGTTCGACAACGGCGATTGCACCCACCAACGCCGGTCTCGATGGATCGCCCCCTACCTAGCCCTCCCGGGAGGAAACACATGTCTGCTCCAGTGAACGCGCCCCTCAATTCACGCCGAAAACTCGCTTCGTCATTGCCTGCCGAACAGTTGGCGGAAATCACCGAGTTGTTCGAGTTCCGGCGCGTGGGGTATTCCCTCAACGCCCCCTTCTACACCGATCCGACGATTTTCAAGATCGACATGGAGGCCATTTTTGGCCAGCACTGGATCTATGCCGCCAGCATCGCCGAACTGCCGGAGCCGGGCGACTACGTCACCGTCGACTACGGTCCCTACTCCCTGATCGTGCTGCGCAACGACGACGGCGGCGTGAACGTCCTGCACAACGTGTGCCGCCACCGCGGCGCCCGCGTCCTGACCGAGCCCGCGGGGTCAACGGGAAACCTGGTGTGCGGCTATCACTCCTGGACCTACTCTCCCGAAGGCAATTTGATCCATGCCTCGGCGCCGGGGGAAACCAAGTTCGACAAGGGCTGCTTCGGCCTCAAGCGCGCCCACAGCCGCATGGTCGCCGGACTCATCTTCGTCTGCATTGCCGACGAACCGCCAACCGACTTCGACGAAACCTCAAAGATCTTCGAGCCCTACCTCGCGCCGCACGATCTGTCGAAGACTAAAGTCGCCTACCAGCAGAACATCATCGAGGAGGGCAACTGGAAGCTCGTCATGGAGAACAACCGTGAGTGCTACCACTGCGACGGCCACCCCGAGCTTGCCTGTTCCCTCTTTCCCACCTGGGGTCTGACGGAGGGCCTGATCCCGGCCCATCTCGAAGAGGTGTGGGACCGCAACAAGGAAGCACAGTCCTCGCTCGAGGAGCGTTGCCGCCGCTATGGCCTTCCCTACGAGGTGGTCGAGGAGCTCGACACCCGCATCGCGGGAATCCGTATCTCACGTGAATCGCTCGACGGAGAGGGCGAATCGTTCTCGGCCGACGGGCGCAGGCTCTCCAAGAAGCTGCTCGGCGACTTGCGGGACTTCCGCCTTGGCCGCTGCTCGATGCACCTGCAGCCCAACAGCTGGTTCCACTTCCAGAGCGACCACGTCATCACGTTCGCCGTCTTCCCCATCAACGAACACCAGACACTGGTACGCACCACCTGGCTGGTGGCTGACGACGCCGAGGAAGGCGTCGACTACGACCTGGAGAAGCTCACCTACACCTGGAAGCAGACCAATCTGCAGGACAAGGAGTTCGTGGAGCTATGCCAGAAGGGCGCCGGCAGCCCCGCCTACGAACCCGGCCCGTACATGAAGAGCGAATACCAGGTGGAGGCGTTCATCAACTGGTACGTGCAGCGCGTGCAGGAGCACCTGGCATGATCGAACTCGGCACTGAGACGGCCGTCCAGGAACCACAGCGCATTCGCGGTCTTGAGATGCCGTGGAACAGGGTCATGGGCAGCACCGAGGGACCCGCAAGCGCCGCCCGCGCATTGGGCCCCTGGCATCCGCAGGAGTTCTTGGCCGAATGCGTCGAGACCGTTCCCGAGGTGGGCGGCATGATGACCTTCGTGTTTCGCCGCTGCGATGGTGCGCCGCTGGCGTTCCGTCCGGGCCAGTACGTGAACGTCGCCTTTCCCGTGAAGCGCGGACCAGGACGCGGTGGACCGCAGCTACTCGCTGTCCAGTTCGCCCACCAAGCCGTGGACCTTCGACATCACAGTCAAATGCGACCCCACGGGACAGGTCTCGCCGTGGGTGCACCAGAACGTCAAACCCGGCACCGTCCTCGACATGCTCGGACCAGTCGGGGCATTCCACCTGCCCGACGCCGACCGGCGGGCACGGTACCTGTTCCTGGCCGCCGGCGCTGGCATCACCCCCATCATGTCGATGGTGCGGACCATCCACTCGCTGCCCGGACAAGCCGATGTCGTGGTGCTCTACCACGGGGCGGCGGCCGGAGACTTTGCCTTCCACCAGGAGCTGGCCTACATCGCCTCCGTGGACTCGCGGGTCAAGGTCTTCTACTCCCTGGGCGACCGCAGCAAACCCGAGGGCTGGGAAGGGCTCACCGGAAGGCTGACGGCGGCCATGCTCGACGAGGTGGCTCCCGACGCCAACGGCCGCCAAGTCTACGCCTGCGGCCCCGAGGGTTACCTGAACACAGCCACCGAGCTCCTCAAGAAGGTCGGCGTCGACGACACCTCCATCTACATGGAATTCTTCTCGGGAGATCGCCAGACGCTCCTTGAATACCAGGCGGAGCTCGCGTTTGCAGTGGACATTGCGGAGGAAATAGCCGAGGAAATAGCCGATTCCGCCGAGGACTACTACGAAAGCCAGCCCACCGCGTTCGGGCTCTACGAGCCGGGCTACGACGCCGATGGAACCCTGCAGGCCACGGGCCTGCCGCTGGAAACCGTCGACCCTGACGTTCCCGGTCCCGAAGCCCCCGACGGCAGTCCGGACGTGGGACCGCAGGCCGGGTCCTCCGATGCCTCGAGCTTCGACACGGTCGGAACGGGAAGCCTCACCCTGTCCTTCATGCGCACCGGCATTAACGTGCGCATCGACCCCTCCGAACACATCCTCGAGGTGGCGCAGCGTGCCGGCGTCAGGATCGGAGCGAACTGCAAAGAGGGCATGTGCGGCTCCTGCAAGGTCGTCAAGCTCTCCGGGGAGGTCGACATGAACCACCAGGGCGGGATTCGGGCACGGGAAATCGAGGCAGGCAAGTTCCTGCCCTGCTGCTCCACAGCACGAACCGATTTGGTGATCGATGCCTAGCAGCTTCCAGCTGCCGGACCTCACGGAAGACCCGGCGCTCCTAGGGGGCCAGTTCGCCCGCCCGCGTCCACCCGAGGGCCTCGTACCGGT
>NZ_DF952472.1:93012-99904 GCF_001263615.2 Arthrobacter sp. Hiyo1
GCCAGAGGGCGGTCGAAGCGGGTCAACTCCACGACGTCGTAATCCTCCAAGGGCGCCTCGAACACCCCGAACTCGGACTCCAGCGGCAGCGCGCTGTTGACCTCGCCCGGCGGGGCGGTCATCAGGACGCCGGCGGGAAGTGTTTCCTCGCCTGCATTGAGCCGCGCCCATAGGGGCTGCCAGTCGTGTGTCGTTTCCGGTGCGCTCATGCACCAACCCTATCGTCGTCCCTGACTGCCGGTACATGCGGAATAGCTTGGCTTTCCGGGGTTTACCAGCGTGAATGGACCATCTCGCGGAAGTACGTGTTGTAGATTTCCCTGACGCTGTTCTCGAAGTCCGGACCCAGGTGGTCCAGTATCTGGATGGAGGCGGCGTTGGAGCGGGCTTGTTCGGGGCTTCGGGCACCTGGTATGACGGTGCTGACGCCGTCTTGTGCCGCGATCCAGGCGATGGCCGCTTGGGCTGTAGTTGCTCCGGACGGGACAAGCTTTTTGAATTCGTCCACCGCTTTGAGGCCTTGTTCAAAGTCAACTCCGGAGAAGGTCTCTCCGGCGTCGAATGCTGCACCGTTCCGGTTGTATTTCCGGTGGTCATTTTCGGCAAAGACTGTGTCCTTGGAATACTTGCCCGAGAGCAGGCCGGAGGCCAGAGGGACCCTGGCGATGATGCCGACTCCGGCGTTCTTCGCCGCAGGCAGGACGCCCTCCAAGGGTTTGAGTCGGAAGGCGTTCAGAATGATCTGGACGGTGGCCGTGCCGTGTTTGATGGCTTCGAGTGCTTCATCGGTCCGCTCGACGCTGACGCCGTAGTCCTTGATTGCGCCTTCACTGACGAGTGTCTCCAGCGCATCGTAGACTTCCGGCCGGCTGCAGACAGGGGTCGGTGGGCAGTGCAACTGCACCAGGTCCAGGCAATCCATCCGGAGGTTCCGCCGGGAACGGTCGACCCACTGCCGGAAGTTGGCCAGTGTGTAGTTCTCCGGTTTCTGTTCCAGGCGCCGCCCGATTTTGGTGGCTACCGTGATCTCCAGTCCGGGGTTGGCAGCGAGGTACGCCCCTATGGTTTGCTCGCTCCGCCCGTCGCCGTACACATCGGCGGTATCGAAGAAGGTCACCCCGGAATCCACTGCGGCTTCCAGGATGTCGTTGGCTTCCTTCGGGTCCACGTTGCCCCAGTCTGCACCGAGCTGCCATGTGCCCAGCCCCACAACGGAGACGGACCGCCCCGTCTTGCCCAATACTCGCTGCTTCATCCTTCGACTATAACCACGGCACAACAGCCCCGTCCGCATGGAGGGGGGCCAGTTGATCCTAGGACCGGAAGGGCCAGCCACGCCTGGTCAAAAGATGCTGCCGGACGATCTCGGGCTCTCCCGATTCCTCACCCGCCACCTGGGAAGCATAAGCACCAAGTGGCAGGGGACGGCCGGACGCCCCCGTCACACAGCTCAGGTGATGATGACGTTCTGGATGCTCTTTCCAGGTTTTTGAGGTCGACCACGCCGACCATCGCGTCCAAGTGTCGCAGCGGCACGGTGGCCCATGTTCGGTTAGCGGCGGAGTTTGACGGTCTGCGTCTGGCCGCCGAGTCCGGCAGTGTCGAGCGTGAGGGTTGAGCGGCCTCGGCATCAGCGCCGAGGGCCGCCCCGGAGCCTTCCAGCACTGTGGACCATGTTCCTTCGGGCAGCGTCAATGTGATGCGGGATGCTTTCTGCGTGGGCTCGCTGACCGCCAGACTGAGCACATTTCCGTGCCTGGAGTAGACAACGCACGCGGGACCCGAGGCACCAAGGTCCCCCGCTGTTCCGGCCTTCCAAAAGGTTGCCGCCGTAGTCTTCTCGCTCTTGAACTCCACGGACTGGGCGGTGGCATCGTTCCGGATCACCGTGTGGTTGTTGCCTTGTGCGATCTGCCTGATTTGGGCGACCGATGCGCCTGGAGCCACCACGTAGGCGTAGCTGCCCGGTGTATCGCCTGCGCCGTGGTCAATGTAGACGGTGGCGAAGTTGCGCTGCTGGACGGTGGTGCTGCCGGCAAGGAGATTGACCGCCGACCAGCTTCCGGAGCGGCTTTCGCGGAGGACCGTGAGCGGTGAGGCGTCGAGGACGGCGTAGCCGCCGAACCCTTCCAAATGGATCCATCGATCGTCATCAAGAACCACTGCGCTGCCGGCCGATTCGGCGATGCTGCCCGACGCCGTCGTGAGGGCGTTGTTTCCTTCGTGAAGATTGCGGTGGTCCACAATGCTCTCCACGCGGGCGCCGCTCCTGGTGCTGATGTCGGCGCCGAGGCATACCGCCAGGTCCCCGCTGATGAACCAGGACTTCCTGGCCGACAAGCCGGTGCCACCGGGGCCCACAAGATGCTGCCCGACGGCGGCCACCTCGCCCAGGGCCGCGGAGCCCGTCCACTCGTTTGCAGGGCGGGCTGCACCCCATTCGCCCTCCACCTTGTCCGGCAAGGGCGTGGTGTCCACGGTGGTGCCGGGCAGCCGGTTGTAGTTGGCGGTGGCCCAATAGGCGTCGTCGTATTGGCCCAGGTCGGCCGTATAGAAATGTGTCATGCCGGAACCCGTGTGGTACCCGCGGTTGTTTTCGCCGTTGCCGCATTCGTACCAGGCAATGCGGTTACTTGACATGGATAAGGACAGTGCCCAGCCGCTCCCCCGGTGGATGGTACGGTCCATGGCAGGGAAGAGCCGGTGCCCCGCGGTCTCCGCGGCTGGCGCGATACCGCTGGCCTGGAGTTCCTTGACAAGGGCAGTTCTTGGCACGCTGGCCCCTGCAAGAATCGGGCGGCAGGTGTTGCGGGTGATCCATCCGGCGCACAGGCCCCGCCATCTTCCAGCGGTAGCGGGATCCATGGCGCGTGCCAGGAGGAGAATGGCTTCGATCGCGGAAGCCCCGAGGTCGTAGCCGGTGTTGGCCTCTCGGCTGATTGAGCGGCCACGCACGGCATCCGCCATGGCTCCGTTGATGATGAACGGCGCGTACGAACCCTCGACTGCGTCGAGGAAGATGCTGCGGCTTGGATCGGAGATTTCAGAGGCCGTGCCGCCAAGGAGCGCGAACAGCTTGGACAATCCAGTGAGCAGCACTACCCCGTACGAACCTGTGTATGCGGTGGTGCTGTGCTGGATGAAGGAGCCGTCCCTGAAGAATCCGTCTCCGCTAATGACGTATTGCCACACTTGGCTCAGTCCCGTGATGGCGTGCTGAAGCTTTGCGGTATCTTCCCCGGCCAAGGAGCGGATGATGATTGCTTGGCTGAGGTCGACGCGGTTGGCTCCCACGGACGTGACCTTGGCTCTTGGTGCCATGAACTGCTGCCACGGGTCTGGCACGAAGTGGTCGATGGCTGCGCAGTTGGCAGCGATCTCGGCGGCGGTCAGTTCGCCGTGAATCAGGACCAATGTATCGGCCAAGGCCCTTGTCACACCGATTTCCCAGTTCCACCAGTTCCCGGATTCTACTTTCGTATCGTTGTAGGCAACGGCATGCGCGTCCGCCAGCCCCGCTTTGATGTCTGCAAGCACGGAAGCATCCCCGAACACTGTGGCAGTGGGGGTCGCCCAAGCGATGGCGAGCTGCTGCAGACGCGCTGGTAGGTGGAAGCAATGTGGACGTCGTTGGCGAGCGACAGGTCGGTGAAGACCGAGGTACGGCCTGCCGCGCGGTTGACCTTGGCCAGCGAGGCGGCGGCCTTGTTGTTCAGCGCAGTGATAGCCGTGGCGAAGTCTGGATCACCCGCCTGGATCACCGTGCGGCCGGTGATCTGGTCCACCCAGCGGGTCCGCAGCGCGGCGAAGTCCGCGGCGCTCGGCACTGATGCCGCCCAGGAATTTTGGGCAAACATCGAGCTGACAACGGCTGCAAGGGATAGCGTGCCTGCGGTCTGGAGAACCGTTCGGCGTGAGATCTGTGGTGACACGGAGTTGCTCCTAAGCAGGTGTGGTGGACGTGCCAAAGGCGCCCTGGACGCCGAGGCACAAAATGGACGGACTTGAGAACTAGGCGGTGATGCCGAGATCTTCGGCGCGGACGCGAAACGAGAGGGGGGCGCCCCGGGAAAGCCGGAGGGCTTCCTGGACGGTGCTGGCTGCCATGCGTTCCAGTTCGTTGCCCAGGGAACCGGCGATGTGCGGGGTCAGCAGGACATTTGGGTGCGCGTAGAAGCCGGAGTCCGCTGGCAGGACCCAAGGGGTGGTGACATCCAACACGGCATAGATATCACCGCGCTCCACCCGCGCCAGCAAGGCGCCTTGGTCGACGAGGTCACCCCTAGAGGTGTTGATGAACGTGGCTCCGGGGCGGAGCCCTTCGATCCGGCCGGCGTCGATGAGGTTCTTGGTGGAGGGGAGCGACGGCGCGTGGAGGGACACGACGTCGCTGCTCGCCACGAGCTCGTCCAAGGTGACGAGCTCGACGCCGATCGCGGCCGCCTCGGCGGCGTCGAGGTAGGGGTCGGCCACCACGACGTCAAGCTCGTACGGAGCGAGCAGGCGGATGACATGGCGCCCGATCTTGGAAGCACCGATGATCCCGACGCGCTTGCGGTAGTTTCCCATGTCAGGGAAGAGCCGTTCGGGCTGGATCTCCGCGCGGGCGGTATGCAGGGCGCGGGCGATCTGAAGGACGCGCTTGTTGGCCAGGATAATCATGGCCACGGTGTATTCGGCGACCGGGATGGCGTTGGCATCCGCGGCAGAGCTGACCTGGACGCCGCGTTCCCAGCAGGCGTCCGCAACGTGGTGTTTCACGCTCCCGGCCGCGTGCAGGACGTAGCGCAGGCGCGGTGCCGCATCCAGGACGGCGTCGTCAATCATGGGGCAGCCCCAGCCCGTGATGAGGATGTCGGCCTCCGCGAGCAGCGCCTTGCCTTCGGGTGCGTGGAAGTCCTGGATGGGCTCAAGGCTCAGGAGGTTCAGTTCAGGGTCGAGGGTGTCGAGGCTGCGTTCCGGGAACAGGGCCCGGGCGGTGTGGGCCGGCATGGCCAAGGCAACGTTGAGGGTCACTTGACGCTCCCTGCCGTCAAGCCGGACTTCCAGAATCGCTGCAGCATGATGAACGCGAGAAGCAGCGGCACGATGGACAGAAGGGACCCAGTGATCACCAGGGGTGTGAATTCCGGCTGCGGTACGGCGTAGCCCTGCCAGATGGAAATCCCGACGCTGACCGGGAGCAGTTGCTGGTCCTGGAGCATCACCAACGGAAGCATGAAGTTGTTCCAGACGCCGACAAACTGGAACAGGGCGATCGTGACGTATCCGGGGAGCATCATGGGCAGGCCGAGTGAGAAGAAGGATCGGATGGCTCCGGCCCCATCCACACGCGCGGCTTCGAGCGTTTCGGCCGGGACGTAGGCCGCGGAGTAAACCCGGGCCAGGTAGACACCGAAAGGGTTGCAGAGCACGGGGATGAGGACGGCCCAGATGGTGTTGGTGATCCCGAAGACCGATGCCAGCAGATACATGGGCAGGACGGTGGCGGTGTTCGGGATGAGGACGCCCACCAGGACGATACCGAAGAAGGAGTCCTTGCCGCGGAACTGGAACTTGTCGAACGCATACCCGGCCATGACCGAGATGAGCCCGCCAAAGACGGCTCCGAAAGCCGCGTAGAACATGGAGTTCGCCATCCACCGGAGGAACACGCCGCCGTCTTGGCTCAGGACCGCGACGACGTTGTCAAAAAAGGCCGGGTGCCCGAAAGCGTAGGCCGCCGTTCCGTAGAGGTCCGCGGTGCTTTTGGTGGAGGCGAAGAAGAGCCACAGCACCGGAAGCACCATGTAGGCGGAACCGAGGATCAGGAGTGCGTTCACGGTGAAGGTGCTGGCGAACCCGACTCGGGCGGCCCGGCGTCGTTTCAAAGGTGAAGGCGCAAGCGCAGTTCGGGGCCGGGGGAAGGTGGTGGCGCTCATGCTTTGTTCATCCTTGAGCTGAAGCGGGTGACGGCCCAGGACAGCACGGCGGCCATGAGCGCAATGATGATGGAGGCGGCCGCGGCCTGGTTGAGGTTGTGCCGATTGAAGGCCGCGTCGTAGGCCCACATGTTCGGAACCCATGTGCTGGTGACGGACGCCGTGGCCTTGGAGATGATGGAGGGTTCGGTGAACAGCTGCAGCGTGCCGATCACGGTGAAGAGCATGATGACGCTGAGTGCGGGCAGGATCAGCGGCAGCTTGATGCTGAGGGCCGCACGGATTTCCCCGGCTCCGTCAACACGAGCGGCCTCGAGGACTTCCCGCGGAACCGCCTGCAGCGCCGTGAAGAGCACGATCACGTTGTAGCCCGTCCATTCCCACACGGCGATGTTCACGATCGACGGCAGGATCAGGTGGGCGTCCAGGAAGTTCAGCGAAATGCCGCCGGTTTGGAGGACGGAGACGATGGGACTGACTCCCGGCGTGTACAGATAGGCCCAGATGAGCGCGGCGATGACGCCCGGAACGGCATGCGGCAGGAAGACAAGGAGTTGGAACAGTTTCCGGGCACGTGCGACGGCGGCATCCAGTAGGAGCGCGAACGCCAAGGCGCCGCCCACCATGCATGGAATGTACATAGCGCAGTACAGCGCGAGGCGGCCGATGCCGCCCACGAAGGCCTCGGATTGCAGGACCTGCAGGTAGTTCTCGAGGCCGACGAACGCGGTCTTCGCCTCGCCGAAGCCCAGGCCGGATTTCTGCTGAGCGAAGAAGCTCAACACGATCGAATAGATGACGGGTGCCACCATCGCCAAGGCGAAGACGGCAAAGAACGGGGTAAGGAACAGGGCGGCGGTGCGGCCGCCGGTTCCGGAAAGGCCGCGTGGCTTGCGGATGGTTGAAGCGGGGGCGGCGGCAACTCGGCTGGCGGGCTTCGTAGGTGCTTGATTGACCATTTGAATCTCCTC
>NZ_DF952472.1:100017-102385 GCF_001263615.2 Arthrobacter sp. Hiyo1
GTGGCTTGCCATGAAGCCACCCCGCCGGGCGGGCCTACTCCTTGACGGAGAGGCCGTTCTGCTTGAGTCCGCCCACCGTGGCAGTCTGCGCGGTTTCGATGCCCTGCTTGACGGTGCCGCCGGTGGTCAGCTTGCCGAAAGCATCCTTCATGGCGGTGTTGGTGAGGTCCCAGTTCGGTCCCCACTGCCAGCCGCTCCTGACGGAGGCGAAGGCCTTGTCGAAGACGGCGTAGATGTCGTTGCCGAAGTAGCTCGCGTCGAACGCGCCCTTCGCCACTGGAGTCAGTCCTGGAAACGCCAGGTAGGCCGAGCCGGCACTGCCGCGGGCCTTGACGGCGTCGGGGTTGGTGGTGAGGAACTCGATGAACTTAGCTGCAGCGGCGGGGTTCTTGCTACCCTTGGGGATGTTGAAGCTGGAACCGCCCAGGAAACCGTTCGAGGGATTGCCCCAGTTCGGCACCTCGGCCGCAATCCACTGGCCGGCCTGGTTGTTTGCTTTCGTACGCGACTGCAGGCCAGGGGCACTCCAGCTCGCGCCGAGGACACCGACAACGGTGCTGCTGGCCAGATCGGCGGACCATTCGTCGCTGAAGGACTGTTCGACCTTGACGATCTTCTCGTCGATCAACTTCTGCCAGTAGTTGGCCACCTTCTGCGTGGCCTCATCCTTGACGCCGATCTTCCAGGTGTCGCCCTCGGTTGAGAACCACTTGGCACCGGCCTGCCAGGCCAGGCCCGCGGTGACGACCGGATCGTTCGGGTAGAAGCTGGCGAGGTAGGCGTTCGGCGCCACTGCCTTGACCCTCTGGCCGGCCTTCTCGAAATCATCCCAGGTCTTTGGAACCTCAACGCCTGCCTTTTCCAGCAGGTCCTTGCGGTACCACATGACCATCGGGGTGGTGTCGTAGGGAAGGGCGTAGGTCTTCCCGCCGAGTTGCACCAGTCCGCGGGCTTGGTCCGAGAGCTTGTCCAGCGTTGCGGACTTGTCGATCAGTCCGTCCAGCGGCTGGAGCTGACCGTTGCTGACGAACTGGGCCAGCTGCGGGTATTCGATGGTGGCCACGTCGGGACCGTTGCCCGCCGTGATGGCAGTGGACAGCTTGGCGTAACCCCCGCTGGCGCCGTTGGGGACGGTTTCGAAGTTGACCTTGATCTTGTTCTGGCTTG
This sequence comes from Arthrobacter sp. Hiyo1, assembly GCF_001263615.2. Taxonomy (NCBI): domain Bacteria; kingdom Bacillati; phylum Actinomycetota; class Actinomycetes; order Micrococcales; family Micrococcaceae; genus Arthrobacter; species Arthrobacter sp. Hiyo1. Next base: position 101,185 of record NZ_DF952472.1, read on the forward strand.
CGTTGAACGCTGCGGCGACCTTGTCCATCCCGGCGAGCGAGGACCAGAACGTGATGGTGCCGGTGGGTTCTTGAGCCGGGGTCGGGGTTGCGGAGGGGGTTGTCCCGCAGGCCGTGATGAGGGCGGCACTGGCCACGAGGCTGGCCGCTCCGAGCAGAAGCTGGCGACGCTTCATTCTGTTCTCCTTTGAAGTTCACGATGCGAAGTCGTGGTGTGCCTTGAAGCACTTAACTCCCAGTGAAACGGTCAGCGAGTAAACATATCAACGGAATGAACAGAATTGAACACTAGAACCGGAGTGAAGTTGTCTTGGCTTCCGTCATTCGGCGGCCCCGACGTGAAGAGCCTGGCTCTGGGTGGAATCCCGGATATTGAGGCTGGGAGAGAGGCTCAGTCGCTGCAGCGCCGACACGCCCCGTCGCTGGGCTCCGATCCGGTTCAGGCACATCAGCAGCGCTTCGTGGCCGACGTCGTATTTTGGCGGTGCCACGGCGGTGAGGGGAACGGTACCCAGCGCCGCGATTTCGTCGTCGTACGCGATGATAGCCAAGTCCCCGGGGATGCGGACGCGGCGATCCTGGCAGGCGCTGGCGAACTGCAGCGCGTCCTCATCACTGTGCACGATCGCAGCGGTCACGTGCGACTCGGCGCACCAGTCGAGAATCCCTTCCACCACCAGGCGGTGCGCCTGTGGATCGTTCAGCGCACGCGAGACGGGGCGCACCATGGTGGAGTCCTGCGGGGTCCCGGCCCGCCGCATGGCGAGGTGGTAGCCCTCGATGACCTGGGAGGCAGTGGGAGTCTTCTCCCGGACGCACAAGGCAATCCTTCTGTGGCCGAGGGACAGGAGATGGTTGACCGCGATCTCCGCCCCGCGCACATGGTCGCTGCGTACGGATTCCAGGCGGCACTCTTCAGAAATGTCGTCGATGGAGCGTTCGACGACGACAACCGGCACCGCCGTCTCAGCCAGCAAGGCCAGGGTTTCAGTTCCGGCCAAGGAAACCTCACTGGGCGTAACCAGGATGCCGTCAACGCCGTGTTCAAACAGACGGCGAAGCTGGCGCCGTTCCTCGGCCCCGGAGTAGTTGGAAACCCCCAGCACCAGCCGAACTCCCGCTTCCTGGGCGGCCGCCTCCGCGCCCCGGATAACCCCGGGAAAATAGTACGACGCGGACGGGACGATCATGCCGACCGTCGC
>NZ_DF952472.1:102410-117930 GCF_001263615.2 Arthrobacter sp. Hiyo1
CAACAGAGGAACGCTGCCGGGACCCGATGGTCCCCTGGGGTTCATGCCGGTCGCGCGACGCCGGCCGCTTTCAATGGCGGACCCGGCGACAGGGACGGCACCACCTCGGACGCGTTGCAGGAGCCCCTGCTCCGCGAGAGCTGCCAAGTCACGACGGACCGTCATCCCGGACGTTCCCATTCTTGCCGCGAAATCCTCAACGCTGAGGGAGCCGTGAAAAGCCAACTCCTTCAGAATCTGCAGGTGCCGGTCCTCGGGGAGCATGAGAGCCTCCGATCAAGTTCGCTTGTGTTTGATTTGTTCATTATGAACTAGAGCGGACGCTGGCTCCGAAAGTCAAGGCCAGTTGGGCCCGTGATAATTGGCCGCGCAGGAGATGTGCATTGTTGTTCAAATCAGCTACCAATGCTTGACCTCAGGTTCCTCAGGGACTTCTCCTTGAATCAGCGGACATTCATCGGAGGAGAAGAATTGATAGTGAAGTGGGCGAAAGGCTCGGCGGCGGCCGCCTGGTTGGTGAGAACTTCGTGAAAGCGAAGGTTGCGTTTTCTACGCTCGGCTGCCCGGAAGCGTCCCTCCAAGAGATTCTGGACATTGCGGCCACCTATGGGGTTCAAGGGCTCGAACTCCGTTCCATGGCAGGACAAATAGTGCATGCTGGCTTATCGAGTGAAGAGCGCGGCTGGATCCGTAGGCGGATCAACGAGGCAGGGTTGCACGTCGTCTGCGTAGCCACGTACGTACGTGTGGGCGATCCCGGGCTAAGCGACGACCACGTACTCGGCGAGCTTGAGGCCCAGATGCTTCTCGCTCGTGACCTGGGAGCGGCAGGCGTCCGCGTTTTTCCGGGTGGGGCTGGCACGGATTCGGATGCACGCATCGCAAGGCGGCTCGCGGCGGCCGCCCTCTCCGCCCCTGACATCCGGATATGGCTGGAAACGCACGACTCGCATCCCCGAGGAACGGACATCCGGCGGGTTATGACGCTATTGGACGAGATATGCCCCGGTCACGGCGTCCAAGTCATCTGGGACGTACTCCATCCGGCCGCTGCCGGTGAGCGCCCCGCCACGACGTTCGAAGCCATCGGCCCGTGGTTTGGCTATGCGCAACTCAAAGATGCCAACTTCGACGGACAGCTACGGCTCCTCGGTCAGGGCGACATTCCGTTGCACGAAATCCTCATTCTCCTCGAAGACCGAACCGAGTGGCTTTCATTGGAATGGGAGCGCCCATGGCATCCCGAACTCCCCGAACTGGCCGTGGCCTTGGCCGGAATGAGGCAGTGGTTTGAAAAACTGACGGGTCCTTAAGCAGAAGGCCATTTCCTGCATTCGCTGGATGATGACCGGAACATGTCAAGCTTCTTTGGCCCCGTTGGGGCGGGGTACGAGTGGCTCCACTTGCGCCGGCTTTTGGTCTGGCCCTGCGGGAGTGGCGTCCGACCGGATTACCGGTCCGTGTCGAATGCCTGAACCGGGGCTCACGGGTCGCGGGAGAGACCTGAGACCTATTCCTCTACTTCCGCGTGGACCATCTCGGTAGGCTCACCATTATGGAGAATTCAGAGTTGAGACCTGACACCGAAGTACTCAGCGTTCATGAGTGCTGGAAGTACCTTCGTTCCTCCTCCGTCGGCAGAATTGCGCTCGTCAGAGGCGACAGCCCGGAGATCTTCCCAGTCAACTACCTGCCTGACGAGGGGACAGTGATCTTCCGGACAGGACCGGGCACCAAACTGGATGCCGTCATGGCCGGGCAAGTGATTGCATTGGAAGCCGATGGTTTCAACACCTACGGCACAATTGCGTGGAGTGTCATCGTCAAGGGACTTGCCGAAATAGTCACGGAAGCTGAAGAACTGCAGGAATCTTCCGTTATGGAACTCTCGCCTTGGGAAGCCGGCGCCAAAAATCATCTGGTCCGGATTACGCCGGCGGAAATGAGCGGTCGCAGGTTCGTGATCAGCCCGCCATCCCAATGGTGGCCCCCACGCGATTCGTGACCGCTGGTCAGGCCGGCTGCCTCGGTCCTCGCCGACCATGGCTTCCCCGCATTGCCTTGTGCCTTGGGCTGCGTGTCCGGTGCCGAAGGGAGGACGCCGCTTCGTTCATGTCACTCGACCAACTGAAAATCCGGAAGATGGAGGACCAAAGACTCTGGGATCAATTCCCCATGCTTCGCATTCTGGAAGGGTCAAGCCGGTTCGGGCATGACCAGATTCCAGGACAAGGAGGTCAGGAATGTCGGACTTAATCAGGTGGTTCGATAACCGTCGCTCACCCATTGAGATGATCGAACGGCTATTCGAAGGTGATGTGGCAGCATCCGGGATCCGGGTCGAACAATTGGTTGAAGGCACCACCCTGGTGGTTCGCGCCGAACTGCCGGGGATCGATCCCGAGAAGGACGTTGAAATCACGCTTGGCGACGGGTTCCTTGAAATAAGGGCTGAAAGGCAGGAGAAGGAGGAGCAAAAGGACAAGGGCAGCTACAGAACGGAATTCCGCTACGGCTCCTTCGTCCGCAGGCTGCCAGTTCCGGACACAATCCAAAAGGACGACGTCTCCGCTTCATACAAGGACGGTGTTCTCGAAGTGAGAGCCCCGATTCCGGAAAGGGTCCAACCCTCCTCCGCTCACAAGATCCCGATTACACGGGAGTAGTACACACGGTCCAGATGATGGCCTGCCACGGGCGGGCCGTGACTTTCGGCCCTATTATCCGGAATCGCAACGGGTCACGCTAGCGGGAACGAAATCACCTATCGCGGGAGGAAAGTCATGGGCCGGGAAGCATCCGCTGCAAGGATAGTTGTTGGTGTTGATGGATCGGAAGCCTCCATAGAGGCACTGAGGCAGGCCCAGAGCCTTGCGGTGCCATTGGGAGCGCAAATCGAGGCCGTTGCCTACTGGGAGTTCCCTCAGGTCTATGGCGGCTATGTGGCCATGGGCATCGATGACTTCGAGGAAGGCGCCGGACAGGTCCTCAAGGAATCCTTGGAGAAAGCGTTCGGTCCGGGACTGCCGGACAACGTCGTCTCGCGCGTTGTCCGCGGTCAGGCACGGGAATCCCTCATTGAAGCTAGCCGGGAAGCTGACATGATCGTTCTCGGCAGGCGTGGCCACGGAGGATTTGGCGGGCTGCTGCTCGGATCGGTCAGTTCAGCCTGCGTTGCCCACGCCCACTGCCCGGTCCTTGTTGTCCATGCTCCGGAAAAGAAGTGAACGACACCGACGGCGGAGAGAGGAGACGCCTGATGGCGCCCTTGTGGTCTCTGAGTCGCCTTCTCGCCGATCCAGCCGCTCAAATGCCGTGACATGCAGAAGCAAAATCGGCCCCCAGGAGAAACAAATGTCCATTCCCAACATGGATCCCAGCCCCTTTGACGATGTCCGGCACGTCACGGAGGAGCTTAGCGAGGAGCGTTGCTGGGAGCTGTTGTGCTCACAGGACACAGGCCGCTTCGGCTTCAACTACAAGAACAGGGTGATGATCCTGCCCGTCAGCTACCTCGTCCATGACCGGGCGATCTACTTCCGTACGTCCGCTGCCGGGACCATCGGTGACGCCGTTCCTCGCTTGAGTTCATCGTTCGAGATTGATGAGGCGCAGCCCGAGCGAAGCGAAGGGTGGTCGGTCCTGGTCAGCGGACCTTCCTCGCATGTGCAGGAACCGGAGCTGTTGACCTATCTTTGGGGACAGGCCATGGTAGAGCCCTGGGCAGGCGGAGCAAGGAATGACTTCATCCGGATCCACGCCGCGGTGGTGACTGGCCGCCACGTACACCTAGCCTGAATCCGGGTCCTGGCGCCAGGCGTCAACGGTGCTCTCCAGAGTGCCGGGCCTGCCCGAGTCGGGTTCGACGGCTGTGCTGTCGATTCCCGTGATGGCCTCGCCCGCCTTTTCCCCGGGAAGGAACCCCGCCCGCTATTTGCTCTTCTTGACCCGGCGTATGCGGGTAATGATGGTGGGGCACGCCAGCTGGGCAAGGACTGCGTGGGCGGTTGAGCCCAGCAGGAGACGCTTGATTCCGCCTCCGCCGCGGCTGCCAAGGACCAGCAGCTTCGCCGTCGATGCGGCTTCAGCGAGGGCCTGGACCGGTGGATCGGTGGCCAGGACCCTGTGGACGACGAGGTCGGGGTACTTTTCCGCCAGGCCGGCGACTGTCTCGGCGAGGACCAGCCGTTCTTCTTCCATGAATTGCTCGACGAAGCTGCCCTCAGGCAACCCCCTTTGCAACCAGGCGCCGGGTATCGGGTAGGCGTGCATGACGGTCAGTTCCTGTCCTTCACGGTCTGCCTCCGCGGCGGCGAATGCTACCGCCTGTGTTGATTCCTCCGAACCGTCCACTCCGACGATGACTCCGTGGCGGTTGTGCACCGTCTCTTCTCCGACGACGGCCACGGGGCAAACGGCCACGGAGGCGATCTGCAGGGCGCGGTCGGTCAGCCGGCCTCCGGGCCTGACATGGGTCCCGGAACCGATGACCACCAGGGAAGCCTTCTTGGACCTTTTGCGAAGGGCGTACCCTGGGGTGCCCGAAATCAATACCGTTCGAACTTCAACTTTCGGTTCCACCCCGGCTGCATGGGCTTTGGCCTTGATCAGAAGCTCTGTCGCGGCCTTGTTGGCCATCTCGTTGTAGGCAAAGGATTCGGCCATCCAGCGGTCATCCACCGCATGCACGAGTTGCACGGGCAGCTTCAAAGCCGCGGCCCGGTGCATTGCCCAAGTCACCGCGGCCTCGTTGGCCCCGGTGTCGTTGATGCCGACGACTATTGGCTCTTTCATGGCATGTCCGCTCTTCCTCGATGATGTCTTCGACCGTTGGGCTTCCACCTCAACTACCCCAGCTCTGCGGTCCCATGGACTGGGAAGAGCTCGGACGCCACCGTATCTGCGGGGAGCCGAAGCGCCTCGTTGCCAGGTACGCCCCTGCGCCCATGATGGTGAATCCAATGATTCCGAGGGCCGGGGTGCGGGCCGCGACCCCGGTCAGGAGCACAAGGCATCCGACGACGGCGGCGAAGATGCCGAAAGCTGTGTGTCGGGACTTGGGACGCCCGGGCGTCGATCTCATCTTTGCCGCGAATTTCGGGTCATCGCGTTCCAGTTCCTGGGCGATCTGTTCCAGTGTCTTCTTTTCGTGCTCGGAGAGAGCCATCATCGGCCTCCTATGCCGGCGTGGGTGGAAACCATTGCTGCTAGAGCGGTTTGTCGAGCGGGACTGCTTCGAGGTATTCAGGGACCCTGGCGTTCCAGCCCAGCTCCCGCTTGATGCGGCGGCGCAGGGCATCGGAGGCCTCGGGTTCGCCGTGAGTGATGTAAGTCATGTGCGGGGCTTCATCCGCGGTGTGCATCCAACGAATGATTTCGTCGGCGTCGGCATGCGCGGAGAATCCTTCAATTTGTACGACCTCGGCCTGAATGGGGACGTCCTGGCCGTAAATCCTGAGTTCCTTTGCTCCGGCCGCCAGGTCGGCACCGCGTGTTCCTCCGGCCTGGTAGCCGCTGAGGATGATGGCGTTTTTCGGATCCGGGCCATAAGCCTCAAGGTGGTGGAGGATCCTTCCCCCGGTGAGCATGCCACTGGCGGAGATGATGACCATTGGCCCTCCCCTCAGGTTGAGAAGCTTGGAATCGTCTGCGGTACGTGACATGGTGGCCAGCTTGTACATGTCTTCGAACTCGTCCACGAGGAGGCGGTGTTCGTCCGGGTGTTGCCGGTACATATAGGACGCGTCGATGGCCATGGGGCTGTTCAGATAGATCGGAATGTCCGGAATGAGGTGCTTGCGGCGGAGCCGGGAGAGGTGGAGCATGAGGGTTTCCGCGCGGCCGACGGCGAACGCGGCGATCATGACAACTCCCCCGCGTTTGGCGACGCGGGACACCACCGCGCCAAGCTCAGCGGCCGCGTCCTGATCCGGGTGGCGTCGGTTGCCGTACGTCGATTCAGTGACAAGAATGTCCGCGGCCTCCAATTCCCGGGGAGGGAACATGAGGGGATCGTCGGCACGGCCCAAGTCTCCCGAGAAGTGTATGGAATGCCCGTCGACATTTATGTGGATCTGGGCGGCGCCGAGGATGTGTCCGGCTGGGAGGAAGGTGGCCTCGATGCCATCTCCCACTTCAAGCGGAGCATCAAAATCCCGCGGCTCGAATGAGTTCAAGGACCTGACCGCATCGGCCGCGGTGTAGACCGGAAGCGCGGGAACATGCACCGAGGAACCCCGATGATCAGCGTAGCGGGCTTCCTCTTCTTGGAGGTGGCCACTGTCCGGCAGCAGCAGTTTGCATAGTTCACTGGTCCCGTGGGTGGCGTAGACCGGCCCGGTGAAGCCATCGCGCACCAGTGCCGGAACGTATCCGGTGTGGTCCAGGTGCGCGTGGGTGAGCAGCACCGCGTCGATGGAACCAGGGGCGACGGGAAACGGGATCCTGTTTCGGTCGCGGATACGTTTGTAGCCTTGGAAAAGACCGCAATCGACCAGGATCCGCGTGTCCCGGGATTCGAGGAGATAGCGGGAACCAGTAACAGTGTCGGTCGCGCCAAAAAACCGCAGGCGGGCCGGGTGATTGCTGTTCATGCTGGTCTCCTCGAAATTTGCAGTGCCGGGCATCCGGCGGTGGCCGGATGCCCGTTCCGGAATTGCACGGCTACGGGGCCGGCATCACATGGTGGTGACGGTATTCCTCGGTGCTGGGCTTGATTGCAAAGGCCGTGACAACCAGGGCGACCGCGCCCGGAATCCACGCACTCCAGGCGGCCCCTGTCATGGAGGTGAAGCCTCCAAACCATGGCGCAAGGAGGAGGACGACGGCGAACACGGCTTGCGCCCACTCGGCAGCCGGCATTCCCGGCATGGCCAGGTTGGTGACCCCGGCGGCGACCAGCAGGACGCCGAGGATCACCATGAGGGCCGTGGACGATCCGCCTTGACTTGTCCACAGCACCGAGAGTGCGGCATAGGCGCCGGCGGCGATGACCGTCCAGTCCTGCCAACGGGTCCACTTCTTCATCTAGATCGTGCTCCTTTGATCGGTTTGGGCTATTTGATGGCCGCCCCGGCTGGGCCGGGACGGGGGTTCGGGGTGCTCGGCCGCTTCGGGTTCGTGCACGACGAGAACTGGACAATGGGCATGGACGACACATGCCGCGCTGACAGAACCAAGCAGCATGATCTTGTCCTGCCCGGTTTGCCTGGCCATGGTGTTCCTTTCCGTTCCCGCGGTTTCTCTAAGAATGGGCAGAAAATCAGCTGCCAAACAGGGCCGAAAGTCATGGCCCCGGCTTGGGTCCTTCGGCCCTTGTTTGCCGTTGGCGGGCAGTGAACAATGACATAGCCGGGAAACATGCCGGACCGGCGGGACCGCGGCCACGGGCTGCCCGACAGGAGGATCATGGAACGCCCAGTATCACCCCAAAGCGACGCCCGGGTCCTTGGCGCGCCGCCTATCCGTGTCTATGTCCTGGACGACCATGAGCTTGTCCGCCGGGGACTGCAGGAGCTGCTCGAAAGCGAAGGCTTTGTGGTGGTGGGCATGTCCGGTTCCGCGGAGGAAGCCGCACGGCGGATTCCCGCTTTGCGCCCCGACGTGTCAGTGCTAGACGCCGCTTGCCCGACGGCACGGGCATCGAAGTGTGCCGGGAGGTGCGCTCCGTGGACCCCACCCTGAATTGCTTGATACTGACCAGCTACGACGACGAACAAGCCCTGCGGGGAGCCGTCCTTGCCGGTGCGGCCGGGTACGTCCTCAAGGAAATCGGCGGTACCGACCTGATAGGTGCGCTCCGCCAGGCCGCGCGCGGTGAGTCGTTGTTTGATGCGTCAGTGAAGGCGAAGATCATCCAGGGACTCACAGAGCCCCGGCGTGTGGATCCCAGGGTCGCCTCATTGACACCCCAGGAGAGGCGGGTCCTCGATCTGGTCGGACAGGGCCTGACAAACCGGCAGATCGGGGAACTCATGCAGCTCGCCGAGAAAACGGTGAAGAACTACGTGTCCTCGATGCTGGCAAAGCTGGGATTCGAACGTCGCACCCAGGCAGCCGTCTATATTGCCCACGGACCGGAAACGGACACCGGACCCGTCCGTTGACGGACCAGCAGACGGGAAACTCAGTGGGCCGGAACCGACCACACCAAGGTAGTCCCCTTCGTTGGGGCGCTGGTCACCTCAAACGAACCACGCAACTCCGAGGCCCGCTGTTCCATGTTCACCAGACCATTTCCGGGGACGGCATCCCTGAAGCCCCTGCCGTCGTCTTCGATGATCAAGGTCAGCATGCCGTCTTCCACGGACACTGAAACGCTGATTGCCTCGGCCTCGGAGTGACGGACCGCATTGCTGAGGCCTTCGGAGATGACCGCCAGCGCGTTGGTGACTGTTCCGTCGTCGAGCACTGAATCGACCGTCCCCGTGAGCGTGAGGTGGGGGGCGAAGGGCAGGGACCTGGTGGCAGTGCGGACAGTCTGCAGTATCCGGCTGCTCAGCAACTCCTGCTCGCCGGAAGAGCGCAACGAGTAGATGGTGTTGCGGAGGTCCCTGATGGTCTCATCCAGTTCAGCCGTGACCGCATTGATCCGGGTCAAGGCAGGTTCGCCTGTAGTGAACCGCCGCAGGCTTTGGATGCTGAGTCCCGCGGCGAAAAGGCGCTGGATGACGAGGTCGTGCAGGTCCCGGGCAATGCGGTCCCGATCCGAGAAGACCACCAGCTGTTCACGGAGCCGGTGAATCCGGTCAAGCTCCAGGCCCAAGGCCACGTGTGAGCCGAACACGGCCCCCATCTCCACATCCGTCTTAGCGAACGGCCCCGTTCCAGGGGCCCGAACCAGAAACAGAAGTCCGTGATGGGCGCCCTGTGCACTGAGATCTATCGCCAGGAGTTTTCCCTTGGACAAGCCGTCAGCCAGTCCAAGGATGTCTCCGGCCTCGTCCATGCAGGCGGGCATCCCGGTGGCGGCGACCGACCTGATGACGGCGGAATCCATGGGCAGGATATTTCCGGCGAAATGTGCGCTCTCCGTTCCCGCGGCACCCGCGACGCAGTACGAATCCACCCCTCCATCTGGAACGAGAATCAGGGCCAGCTGGGAACCGGATTCCCGGAGCGCCCTGTCGGCTATCTGGTCAAGCCCGACATTTTCCGGCTCCGAGGTCCGGTCGTCGCCGAGCATCCGGCCGGTCACATCCATGCATGCTTCGAGCCAGGACGCGCGGCGGCGGGCGTCCTCATAGAGGCGGGCGTTCTCGATGGCCACGCCGGCAGCAGCAGCCAATGCGACGGCAAGATCCTCGTCTTCGGGAGTGAAATCGCCACCCCCCTCTTTTTCCGTCAGGTACAGATTGCCGAAGACGACGTCCCGGACCCGCACCGGGACACCAAGGAAAGACTTCATGGGTGGATGGTTTGCAGGGAATCCGTATGACTTCGGATGCTGGTGCAAATCATGAAGACGGAGGGGCGCGGGTTCGCTGATCAGCAGGCCGAGGACCCCGTGCCCGGTGGGCAGCGGGCCGATGCGGCGTGCAAGGTCCTCGTCGATCCCGACTGTGACGAAGTGGCTCAAAGACTTGTTTTCGCCGATGACTCCCAACGCGCCGTAGCGGGCATGCAGTAGCCGGCACGCGGACTTGACCACCCGGTCCAGAACGGCTTCCAGGCTCAAGTCTTCGGCGACGGCCACCACCGCTTCCAGAAGCCCCCGCATCTGCTCCTGGGCATCCAGGAGTTCTCCGGCCCTGGCCAAAAAGTCCCTCAGCAGGTCTTCGATCCGGGTTCCCGTGACATGAAGGCGATCAGGCCGCACAGGATCTGGAAGAGAGCCGTTCATTTACTGCCTTTCGAGCGGTGCAGCCCACACGGGGCAGGTACCGTGTCGTGGCAGCTGGCGTATCCGATGCCAGACTACTCCCCGAGTCTCGCGTTCGCCCAGACGCCCTTGAGGCGCGGGTCTTTGTGCCCTGTTTCCAGCTCACTCCCGGGCGTAGCTCTCCGTCATGACGAACAAACCATCAACCCCGGAACCGGAGGTCCTGCAACCTCAGCAATGCTGGGAGCTCATGCGCGGCGTCTCGGTGGGACGCCTCGCAGTGTGGGTACTAGACCATCCAGACATCTTCCCGATCAACTACAAGGTTGACCATGGCACCCTCGTTTTCCGGACCGCAGAAGGGACCAAGCTCCACTCGGCCCTGGGCGAAACACCGGTTGCGCTGGAGGCCGACGGCGTCAACCCGGACACCGGGGTGGCGTGGAGCGTGGTCGTGAAAGGTCACGCTGTTGCCATCAAGCTGACCCAGGAGGTGCTCGATACGGTCGGGCTGCTCCTTTTCCCTTGGCAAGCGGGCCGCAAAGACCACTTCGTCCGCATCGTTCCGACGTCGATTACCGGACGCCGCTTCACCGTCACCCCTCCCCTGACGTGGTGGAGTCCCCTGGATGACGCAACGCGCGCCGGACTCGAATGACGGCGTCGCCCGGCGGGCCTAAAGCCCCTAACGACGGCGGACAGCCGCCGGTAGCGTCATGGTCATGAACCTCAATCGACGGATGAAATCGAAAGTCTGAGTCCAGACGAATGCTTTGAATTGCTTGGCCAAGCAGCCGTTGGCAGGCTAGCCGTCATTGTCGAGGACCATCCGGACATTTTCCCCGTGAACTACGTCGTGGACCACGGATCAATCGTCTTCCGCACAGGCACCGGCACGAAATTCTGGAACACGATGCGCCATCCCTGCGCGCTCGAAATCGATGGTTTCGATGCGGGCACCGGGAAGGCCTGGAGCGTCGTCGCCAGAGGGCAGGCGCACTTCATCGTCGACCTGCGTGAAAAGGCGGCAGCCGATGCCCTCCACCTGGATCCCTGGCAGCCGGGCAGCAAGAGCCACTATCTGCGTTTGACCTTGGATGCCCTCACTGGTCGACGGTTCAAGGCCACCCGGCCCGATATCTGGAACACTCCCCTGTGGGATGCGCGCTCCGAGCTGTTCCACTGACTTTTGCTGCCGGCGTCGCCGACGGTACCTCTTGCCCTAGCTTGATGGAGCATCATGAAAGCACTCGTCTATGGCGGACCCGGACAAAAGTCCTGGACGGACGTCCCTGATCCCCACATCGTCAACCCCACCGACGCCGTCGTCCGCATCGATACCACCACAATCTGCGGGACGGACCTTCATATCCTCAAAGGCGACGTTCCGGCGGTCCAGGAGGGACGGGTCCTCGGGCATGAGGGCGTCGGAACGGTCACCGAAGTGGGTTCGTCCGTCACCGGGCTCAGGACCGGAGACCGCGTCCTCATTTCCTGCATCAAGTCCTGCGGACATTGCGGCAACTGCAAGAAGGGCCTCTACTCGCACTGCTCCGGGGAGGAGGGCCAAGCAGGAACCGGTTGGATCTTTGGCCATCTCATTGACGGCACCCAAGCCGAGTACGTGCGTGTCCCCTACGCGGACAACTCGCTCTACAAACTGCCCCACGGGGTCACCGATGACCAAGCCGTCATGCTCTCGGACATCCTGCCCACGGCGTTCGAAATCGGAGTCCAAGCCGGTCGCATCAAGCCAGGCGACGTCGTCGCCGTCGTCGGAGCGGGCCCCATCGGCCTCGCCGCGATAGCCACATCAGGCCTCCACGGCGCCGCCACAATCATCGCCATAGACCCGGACGAAGGGCGCCTTCTCCGGGCCCGGGAGTTCGGCGCAACAGGGGTCGTGAACCCCTCCGGTCCTGCTTGGATCAGCGACGTCATGTCCTTCACCGACGGCGCAGGAGTGGATGTCGCCATCGAAGCAGTCGGGATCCCGGACACCTTCGATATGGCCTTGCGGCTCGTGCGCCCCGGCGGGAATGTGGCCAACATCGGCGTGCACGGAAAGTCCGTTGAACTGCGCCTCCAGGACCTCTGGATCCGCAACATCAACATCAGCATGGGCCTCGTCAACACCAACACGACGCCGATGCTCCTCCGCCTGGTGGCCCAGCACAAGATCCCCGCCGAGAAATTCGCGACGCACCACTTCACCCTGGGACAGATCATCGATGCTTACGACACTTTCTCAAGGGCGGCTGAAACACACGCCCTGAAGGTCATCCTCAGCCGGGAATCCCACCACTAGGCAACCGTTGCTGAAGCTCCTTCCCCGAATCGGCACCCAAGAGCGGCGGCTCCCATGGCCACAATTCTGCGCTTTCCGCTCGTCGCGGCCACACTCCTCGTAGGAGTGTGCGTCGGGGTACTGTGGGGCCTCGGTCAAATGCCAGCGGCACAGGCAATAGCGACTATCTATGCGCTAACCGTGGCCGCGTACCGTGCCGTGTCCATGATCAGGGATCTCTTCCGGGGACGGTGGGGCATCGACCTGTTGGCGGTGACGGCCATCGCCAGCACCCTCGTGGTCGGAGAATACCTTGCCTCCCTCATCATCGTCCTCATGCTCACGGGAGGAGACGCCCTGGAGGAATTTGCCCACGGAAGGGCTACGCACGAACTGAAAGCCCTCCTTGAGCGGGCTCCGCGGACCGCGCACCGCGAGACCCCGGGCAACCCGGTGGAAGAGGTTCCCGTGGGGAGCATCCGTTCCGGAGACACACTGTTGGTCAAACCCTCCGAAATCGTCCCAGTGGACGGTCTCTTGCTCTCCCCTGCCGGGACTTTCGATGAATCCTCCTTGACTGGCGAAAGCCTGCCGGTCGAGCACGGCAAGGGCGACCCCGTCATGAGTGGATCGGTTAACGGCGACGAAGCCGTTCGCGTTGTTGCACGTGCCACCGCTGCAGACTCCCAGTACAGCCGGATCGTGGCCCTGGTCCAAGAAGCCGCGGCGAGCCGCGCCCCCCACCGTCAGGCTTGCGGACCGATACGCCGTTCCCTTCACGATATTCGCCTTCCTGCTGGCAGGAATCGCATGGTACTTCAGTCACGATCCGGAACGGTTTGCCCAGGTGCTCGTCGTTGCGACACCGTGTCCCTTGTTGATCGCAGCACCTGTGGCGTTCCTTGCCGGCACCAGCCGGGCAGCCCACTCGGGAATCATCATCAAGAATGCCGGCACCCTCGAACAACTCGCCCGCGTCAGGACGGCGGTCTTCGACAAGACCGGGACACTGACGCACGGCCGCCCCGCGCTGCACGCCATACAGGTTTCCGCGACCGCCACGCCAGGCATGTCAGCCGATCGGATACTGCAACTCGCAGCGTCCGCTGAACAGTCGTCCTCGCATGTGCTGGCAACCTCCGTGATTGATGCAGCACGGACGCGCGGCCTCCATCTGTTGCCCGTCACCAGCGCCAACGAGCACGCGACCCAGGGGGTCACGGCAGTCTGCGGAAGCCAGACTGTAAAGGTGGGCAAAGCTGCCTTCGTCGGCCCAGCCACAAGCGGCTTCGAGAAGGCAGACGTGGCCAGCGGACAACTTGGGATCGCCGTCGGCGTGGACGGGCACTTCGCTGGAACGCTGATCATGAGCGACCCTTTGCGGGAAAACGCGGTGGCCACCCTGGCCCAGCTGCGACGCCTCGGGGTGCGGGAAACCATGCTCCTGACTGGCGACACCCGTTCCACTGCCTCACATATTGCGGCCGAAGCCGGGATAACCCGGGTCCTGGCCGATTGCCTGCCTGCCGACAAGGTGGCCGCCGTCGCCGAATTGAACGACCGACCGGTCCTGATGGTCGGTGATGGAGTCAACGACGCACCTGTCCTCGCCGCGTCCGACGTCGGTGTAGCAATGGGTGCCCGGGGAGCAACCGCGGCCAGCGAATCGGCCGACGTCGTCATCATGCTCGATGACCTATCCAAGGTGGCCGCTGCCGTTGACATCGGCCGGCACACCATCCACATCGCCCGCACCAGCATCTGGACAGGCATTCTCCTTAGCGTGGGGTTGATGGCCGCGGCAGCATACGGCTTCGTCCCGGCGGTTGCCGGGGCTCTCCTGCAGGAGTTGGTAGATCTCGCGACCATCTTGAATGCCCTCCGGGCCTTGGGGCACAGCCGAAAACCGGGGGTCGATTCGCCAGGGCGTGTCCCCCTTGACCGGCTCCGAAAATTGGACCGCGACTTTCGGCCCTAGCCTGCCGGCCGCCCGCCCGACAGGGTGGAGCAACCAAGGCCGGTTGCTTCCGCCCGGCGGCTATGTTTGCACAACCGGGCGGGTTATCAGCGTCGGGCACTGGACGTTGAGCAGCACATGCTGAGCACAGAGCCGACGAGCACGCGGGCACCGCCTCTTCCTTTGCAGCCCATGACCAGCAGCCGTGCACGGGTACTGGCATCCAGGAGCGCTTCGGCCGGCGCACGCTCAAAGTCCAGGATCTTGAGTATGGCCAAACCCGGGTGCCGCCCCTCCAGGCCGTGGACCGATTTGGACAACAGCGCGTGCCCATCGAGTCCAGGTTCTGCAGGCCCGGTCCCGCGCACTGATCTCCCGGACGGTGCAGGAGCGCGGCCGCTACCGGCATGGACGATCACGAGTTCCTGCCCCATTCGCTGCGCCTCGTCAGCTGCACACTCGACGGCGAGTTCGGAGTCCCGGGAACCATCGACACCAACTACTACGCCGGATGACTCGCGCGTTGAGGGGGCTGGCACAATCGCGACGGCGCAATGGCTGATGACCGCGATCTGAAAGCTGACCGAACCGAATCCTTCGCCGTGGTTGCCGGGGCGTCTATCGGTTCCCACGACGACCATTTCCGCATCCGCAGAAAGCTTGCGCATGGTTTCGGCGGGCTCTCCGGAACTCAGTGTCGTCACTACCTCCAGGGAGGGAAACCGTGCGGCGACCCGCGCTGACTCGCCTTTCAGCAGGTCCTTTGCTTCTGCAGTCGCCCCATCGTGGAGGGCCTTCTCCGGGAACGCCCATGGCTCAGGAACGGCATGGACCAGGTTGAGCTGAAGACCAAGATCACGGGCCCGTTCGGCAGCCCAGTCCGCGGCAGCACTACCGACCACGGACCCATCGACACCAACGAGGATCTTTGTCTTCACGAGCCCACGTGCCTTCCCGGAACCAGCAGCAATCTCCCCCCAGTTTCGTCGGCTGCGTCGTTGACCTGCAAGGGCCGTAAGACCCTCCCCGCGAGCGCAATTTCCGGGTTATGTTCCTCGAGGGGTATCGCGTTCCATGGTCGGGTGCCGCGTGGTCTTCCTGAAAGGACGTCAGAGTGCTGATCCTCGTATTGAATCCAGGTTCCTCATCCTTGAAGTACCAGCTACGGCGCCTCGGACCATCTGACCCGAGTCCCGGTATCCTGCTGGAACGGGCCATCAACAGCCCGCAAGAGGGCACGCTGGATCCAGTCTTCCTTGGAAACGTGTTCGAGGTGGTCGATGCCGCCATTCGGGACATTACGGGCGGGGAACGCCCTGACGCCATCGGACACAGGGTGGTCCACGGCGGGGATCGCTTCAGTTCTCCGGTCCGTGTTACCCAGACCGTCATGGATGACATCCAGGAACTTGTCGAGTTTGCGCCGCTCCACAACGCGGCCAGCGCGACGTGCATG
>NZ_DF952472.1:118581-119808 GCF_001263615.2 Arthrobacter sp. Hiyo1
GTCGGAAGCTCCGGCAGCTGCTGCGCGGCCCGGGCGAAGAACCATTGCTTGGCGACTTCCACCATGACCATGTAGACGACGATCATTCCCAGTAGCGACAGGAAGAACGGCACCGGCAATGGATCGAAGCCCAGCAGGCCCGCCAGTGGTGACAACGGCAGGAAGATCCCCGCGGCCACCACTCCCAAGGATGCAGTCAACAGACCAGCCGAAGGGCGGCTTCGCAGGAACGGGACCCGCCGGGTCCGGATGGCGAAAATGATGAGGGTCTGCGTGGCGATGGATTCGATGAACCAGCCTGCCCGGAACTCCCCCGGGACCGCGTTAAAGACGAACAGCATGAGCGCGAAGGTCGCAAAGTCGAAGAGTGAACTGATCGGCCCGAAGAGGAACATGAAGCGCCGTATGAACGCGATGTTCCAATGCGATGGTGCCAACAGCTGTTCCTTGTCCACGCGGTCGCCCGGGATGGCCAATTGGCCGCTGTCGTAGAGCAGGTTGTTGAGCAGGATCTGCCCCGGCAGCATGGGAAGGAAGCTCAGTACCACCGACGCCGTGGCGGCGCTGAACATGTTTCCGAAGTTGCTGGACGTACCCATCAGCACGTATTTGATGGTGTTCGCGAAGATCCTCCGGCCCTCCATCACGCCCTCGGCCAGGACTCCCAGGTCCTTTTCCAAAAGCACTATGTCGGCGGCGTCCTTGGCGACGTCGGTGGCGCTGTCCACGGAGATCCCGATGTCGGCTTTGTGAAGGGCCAGGGCGTCATTCACACCGTCGCCCATGAAGCCCACCGCTCCGCCGCTTTGGCGCAGCAGGGTGATGATCCGCGCCTTCTGCTCGGGCGAGACGCGGGCAAAGATGGTGGCTTCCCGGGCGGCCGCGGCCAGCTCGGTGTCTGACAATACGTCCACGTCGGCGCCGGTCAGGGTTCCGCCCGAAATCACGCCGAGTTCGGAGCATACTTTTTCGGCGACTTTGGCGTTGTCCCCGGTGGCGATCTTGACGGAGATACCCAGCGTGGCCAATTGTTCCAGGGACGCTCCCGCGTTTGCCTTGGGCCGGTCGAGGAAGACGAGGAAGCCTGCCAGGACGAGGTCCCTTTCGTCAGCAGGCGTGATGTTACTCATCCCCGTGGCTGGACGGGTAGCCACCGCGACGACGCGCGATCCGGCGTCGAACTGTTCGTCCAGCATGGCCTGCACGTTGGGCGACGTCGGCCGGCAG
>NZ_DF952472.1:120853-123350 GCF_001263615.2 Arthrobacter sp. Hiyo1
GGTCCGGCGGCGCTGGTGGTCGAAGTCGATCAGGTCGAGGCGCTCAAAGCGGGTGGGATCAAACGGTGCCGCACCCGAGCTTTCCCATAATGCGGCATCCAGCGGATTCTGCCCGGCCGTGGATTGCTTGGCCTCGGAGTAGTCGGTTTCGGTGGCCAGCAGACCCAAGGTGAGGAGTTCGGCGTCGGAGACGTCCGGGGAGGCGGGCAGCGCGCCGATGAAGCTGATGCGCCCCTCGGTGAGGGTGCCCGTCTTATCGGTAACCAGGATGTCCATGTCGCCCAGGTCCTCGATGCAAACCAGCCGTTTGACCAGGACCTTCCGCCGGGCCAGCTGGCGGGTGCCGGTAGCGAGGCTGGTGCTCACGACGGCGGGCAGCAGCTGCGGAGTGATGCCGACGGCGATTGCCAGGGAGAACAGCAGAGACTCGATCAGCGGGCGCTGCAGGAGCAGGTTCGCGATGAAGATCAGCGTGGTGAGCCCGATAGCCACCTGCAAAAGCAGGAACGAGAACCTCTTCAGCCCGAGCTGGAACTCGGTCTGGGGTTGCCGTTCTCCCAGGCCCAGGGCGATACGGCCGAATTCGGCGCGGCCGCCCGTGGCTACGACGACGCCCGTGCAGCCGCCGGACTGGATGACGGTTCCCATGAAGACGCAGGATGCGAGGTCCCCCAGGGACGATCCGGGTGCCACGGGGGCGTGATCTTTGCCGGCCGGCAGGGACTCCCCCGTCAGGATGCTTTCGTCGCAGAGGAGGTTCTTAGTGCTCAGGAGGCGGATGTCGGCGGGGATGATGGCGCCCAGGCTCAGGTGTACGACGTCGCCCGGCACCAGAGCGGTGACGTCCACCTCCTGCGTGGTTCCGTCGCGCAGCACGACGGCGCGGTGGGTTACCCGGGAATGCAAGGCTTCGGAGGCCCGTTCGGCGCGGAATTCATTGGTGAAGCCCAAACCCACGCTGACCAGGAGGATCACGCCGATCACGATCGAATTCGTGGCATCGCCCAGGAAGAGGGAAAGCCCTGCCGTAATGATCAGCAGGATGAGGATGGGGCTGGCGAACTGCCGGCCCAATACCGCCCAACCGTTGGCCCGGTGCGTCCGGACGGCGTTCGGGCCGAGTTCTGCGAGGCGTTCCGCGGCTTCTTTGTTTGTCAGGCCGGCTGGGCTGGAGCCCAGATGTTCGAGCACTTGGTCCGGGGGAAGGCATGCGGCCTCGTTGATCGGCAGCTGCATGCGGTGCCGCTCCTTGACGTTGAGATCTGACATGCCGTATCCGTTCGAATGCGTTGCCTGAGGGAGTCGCCCTTGGGATAAGGGTACGGCTTGGGGAGGGAGGACGAGTGCCGTGGGTTGGGCTGTGTCGAGCGGTTGGAAATGGCTACGTGGAGTTGTGATAGCAGCCTCGCAGCGGCGCGGCCTAGGGCCCTATGGCCCTAACCGCCCCGGTGGTGCATCTGACACCGTGAAGACCAGAACAGTCCAGACGCCAGAAACGCGTGCATTCCACGCCGTCGAACCCGGAAGAGGCAAGCCCATGGAAACCGGAACCCCCGTCACCGGCGCGTCGGCCGAAGACTTCGAGCTGTTGAACCGGTACTGGTCCGCGGCCAATTACCTCACGGTGGCCCAGATCTACCTTCAGGAAAACCCTCTACTGAGAGAGCCCTTGCTCCCGCGCCACATCAAGCCCCGGCTCCTTGGCCACTGGGGAACCAGCCCCGGGCTGTCGTTGATCTATGCCCATTTGAACCGCCTGATCAGGCGAACCTCAGCGGAAGTCTTGTTCGTCGCTGGTCCAGGCCACGGCGGTCCCGCCGTCGTCGCCAACGTCTATCTTGAGGGCACCTACTCGGAGATCTATCCCAAAGTGGGGATGGACCTCCAGGGACTCCGGCGCCTTGTCCGGCAATTTTCGACGCCGGGCGGGATCGCGAGCCATGTCGGTCCGGCCACTCCCGGATCCATCCACGAAGGGGGCGAGCTTGGCTACTCCTTGATGCACGCCACGGGCGCGGCCATGGACAACCCCGGACTGATTGTCGCTTGCGTCATCGGCGATGGCGAAGCCGAGACCGGCCCGTTGGAGGCTTCATGGAAGGCGCCATCCTTCCTCAATCCGGCCCGCGACGGCGCCGTGCTACCGATACTCCATCTGAACGGATACAAGATCTCGGGACCGACTGTCCTGGGCCGCAAATCCCATGAGGACGTCGAAGCGCTGCTCAGTGCCCATGGCTGGGATCCGGTGACCGTCTCCGGCGAGGGCCCGGTGCTTGTCCACCGCGCATTGGCCTCCGCGATGGACGAGTCTCATGGGCGCATCCGCGAACTGCAATCCAAGGCGCGTAGCCAGGGCGTGCACGGCCCAGCGCGATGGCCTGCCATCATCCTGCGGACGCCAAAAGGGTGGACCGGGCCAGCCATGGTGGACGGGCTTCCCGTCGAAGGAACCTTTCGCTCCCACCAAGTGCCCTTGGCAAACGTTCGCGAGAAT
>NZ_DF952472.1:124132-132417 GCF_001263615.2 Arthrobacter sp. Hiyo1
GCAGGGGACATCCCCACCCAGGAGACGCTGGCCGCAGCCTGGTTGCTGCAAGAACATCTGCCCGGACTCGTGGTCCGCGTTGTCAACGTCATGGATGCCATGGTCCTCCCGCCCCGCGACGCCCACCCCCATGGACTCTCCAGTGAGAAGTTCGAAGAGCTGTTCACGGCAGACCGAGAAGTCATCATGGCCTGGCACGGCTACGCCCGGGCCCTGCACCAACTCCTGCATGGAAGACCCCGCCCGGAACGGTTCCATGTCCGCGGCTACAACGAACAAGGAACCACAACCACCCCCTTCGACATGGTGGTCCTGAACAAAATGAGCCGCTACCACCTGGTCCTGGAAGCGTTGCGTCGCATTCACCGGCAGGTCGGAGGCGCGGACGAACTGGTCGACTTCTGCCGCAGGCAGCTGGATGCACATGCGCGATACATCCGGGAACACTTCGAAGACCTCCCGGAAATACGGAACTGGTCCTGGACGCCGCACCTTCCCTAGCGGGAGGAAAAGGAAGGTGCCGTCGAGGAGAAGTGCGGAAAACTGTGACCCAACAACCAGCCCTGAACCATCCCGGTGCCGAGGTGGGCCGCTCGCCCGCTGGATCCGGGTTGTCCAACGCCGAGGTCCTGGCCCGGACGGAAGCAGGACTCGTCAACACCGTTTCGGAGGCTCCAAGCAGAACGCTCGGGCAGATCTTCCGGGCAAACCTCCTGACGCTGTTCAACGTGATCGTGGGCTGCAGCTTCGGCCTGCTGCTTCTTCTGGGCCAGTGGAAGGATGCGCTCTTTGGGCTGGCAGCCGCGGGCAATATCCTCATTGGTGTCGTTCAGGAATACCGGGCCAAAAAGTCACTGGATCGACTCGCGATTCTCGACGCCTCCCCCGCACGGGTGGTTCGCG
This sequence comes from Arthrobacter sp. Hiyo1, assembly GCF_001263615.2. NCBI lineage: Bacteria > Bacillati > Actinomycetota > Actinomycetes > Micrococcales > Micrococcaceae > Arthrobacter > Arthrobacter sp. Hiyo1. Next base: position 125,036 of record NZ_DF952472.1, read on the forward strand.
ACGGCACGGCGCAGGATGTTGACCTGCAAGACGTCGTCCGCGACGACGTGCTCGTGCTGCGAGTCGGCGACCAGGTGCCCGCGGATGCTTCCATCATCGACGGCGAAGGCCTGGAACTTGACGAATCGCTCCTCACCGGCGAATCACATCCCGTGAGCAAGGGACCGGGATCCGAAGTGCTCTCCGGCTCCAGCGTCGTCGCCGGGAACGGCAGGGCCCGGGTGGTCCGGGTCGGCGCCGACTCCTTCGCCAGCAAACTGACCGCCGAGGCCAAACGCTTCTCTATGGTCAACTCCGAGATCCGCAATAGCCTCAACAGGATCCTCCGTTGGATCACCTGGCTGTTGCCGCCCGTCATGATTCTTGTCATCAACGGGCAAATGCAGGCGAGCGGTGGTTGGGAGCAAGCCATCACAACCGGAAGCTGGAGGACCGCTTCCGTGGGGGCGGTCGCCAGCGTCATAGCCATGATCCCGCTGGGCCTGGTGCTCCTCTCCAGCGTCGCTTTCGCTGTCGGCGGCCTGCGGCTGGCCCGTCAGGAAGTCCTGATCCAGGAGTTGGCGGCCGTTGAAGGCCTCGCTCGTGTGGACGTGTTTTGCCTGGACAAGACCGGCACCCTCACCGAAGGCAAGCTCGTGTTCGACGGCGTCCACGAGGCCGGTCCGTCGCCGCAACCCGGGTGGAGGGAGGTTCTGGGCTGGTTCGGGACCGACCCGCAGGCCAATGCCACCGCCCGGTGCCTTGCCGATGCCTTCCCCTCGGGCACCAGCCTTCGCCCGAGCTCGACGGTGCCGTTTTCTTCTGCACGGAAATGGAGCGCCGTCAGCTTCGGCTCAGACCAATTCGTCGGCGGCACCTGGGTGCTGGGCGCTCCGGAGATTGTCCTTCGCGAAGACACCCCAGGCACAGCTCGCATTGTTGGGGCAGCAGGCCGCTTGGCCTCAACCGGCCTGCGCACCATGGCCCTGACCTACTTGCCCGGCCCGTTGCCGGCACGGGCCGCAGCGGAGGATCAACCCCGGCCGATTGTGCCCCGGTATGCCTGCTGACCTTCCGGGAGAGCGTGCGCCCGGATGCTGCAAAGATCCTTGACTACTTCCGCGAGCAGGACGTGAAGGTGAGGATTTTCTCCGGCGACGATCCCCGCACCGTTGCCGCCGTCGCCCGCGAGGTCGGGCTGGACGCGGAATACGGGTACGACGCACGGGAATTGCCGGTCGATCCGGACCTGCTGCTGGAAGCTCTGGAGAACAACGTGGTATTCGGGCGTGTCTCCCCGGAACAAAAGAAGGACATGGTCCTTGCACTGCAGCGGGGAGGCCATACTGTCGCGATGACCGGGGACGGGGTCAACGACGCGCTGGCACTCAAGGAAGCGGACATAGGTATCGCCATGGACTCCGCCGCGGCCGCCACCAAGGCCGTGTCCCGCCTTGTCCTCCTGGACGGCCGCTTCGACAGGCTTCCCGGCGTGGTTGCGGAAGGCAGACGGGTCATCGCGAATATTGAACGGGTTTCGGCCCTGTTCCTTAGCAAGACCGCCTACGCCATCGTCCTCTCCGCCACCTTCGGAGCACTTCTGTGGGACTTCCCGTTCCTGCCGCGCCAACTCTCCGCCACAGACGGCCTCACCATCGGAATTCCGGCGTTCTTCCTTGCGCTCATGCCCAACAACCGCCGCTACACCCCGGGATTCCTCAAACGCTCCCTCTCCTTCGCCGTGCCTTCCGGGTTCGTCGTCGCTGCCGCCGTCCTTGCCGTCAACGTCTACGCAACGGTTGTCGGTGCGCACACAGTCAGTGCCACCCGCACAGCTTCCGTTCTCGCGCTATCACTCACGGGTCTATGGATACTGGCAGCCATTTCGCGCCCGCTCAACCTGCGACGCGCAACCATCATCGGAACGATGTACCTGGGCTTGGTCTTCGTGGTGGGAACGCCCCTTCTCCAAGACTTCTTCGGCTTGGAATGGCCACCGAACGATCTTTTAATGACGGCACTTGGAAGCGCGCTCGGCGGAATCCTGGCTATCGAAGCCCTTCACCGGTTCCAGAGCCGGCGAAACGCGCGGAACTAGCCCCGCGCCGCGGAAGCCCTGCTCATTGCCGGCGCCGTAGAGCAGCCCGGCGAGCCGCGAGCTCCGTTTCGTCAATCTCGCCCCGGGCGAAGCGCTCATTGAGGATACGTTCGGAATCATCAACGGCTGGCCCCTGGAAACCCCGTCCGCCCGTGTGGTTCCCCCGCAGCAGGAGGACAACCAAGGTGGCAATGCCACCCGAGAACAGCAACATCATCAGCCCCATGGCGATCCAGCCGCCGATGCCGATGCTTCCACCCCATCCCCACATCATGGCCAATCTCCCTTTGAACTGGATTGCGTACCTGGGTCCAGTGTCGCCCGTTTCCGGTCCGTTCCACAGGGCATTTAGTCACACCGCCGGGCCTTTCGGCCCTACAGCAGGAGAATGGCCCCCAATAGGCTGCTGGGAGTTGTAGGTGTTCACACCCGCGATCAGGTGCCCGAAAGACGAGCTAGACACATAGGAGCAGGCATGTCACTCCCCAGCATGGACGCAGGCCGCGTTGACGGCGGACTGCACGTCGCGGAAGAACTTAGCCAGGAACGGTGCTGGGATCTTTTGCGTTCAAATACCACTGGCCGCTTCGGTTTTCTCCAGCAAGGCCGGGTGATGATCCTCCCCGTGAACTACTTGGTGGACGGCCAGTCCATCTACTTCCGCACTGCCGGGGATGGATCCATCGCCGAGGCAGTCCCGTCGCTCGAGTCGTCCTTTCAGATCGACGATTCACGTGCCGATCGCAGCGAAGGTTGGTCTGTGCTCGTCAGTGGGGCTTCCTCCCGCGTTGAGGATCAGGACCTGCTGACCAGGCTGTGGGGAAAGGTCATGGCGGAGCCTTGGGCCGGTGGAGAACGGAATCTCTTTATCCGGATCCACGCGAGAGTGTCACCGGACGCCACGTGCATCTGGAGTGAGCTTCTGGAGTAAGACTGGAGCCGCTCCACATTCAATCACCCTCGCGGGTAAGGAGACCATGGACACCGCGGAAGAAATCATCGTTGGCTACGACGGGTCCGCCGGGGCTGTCCCGGCTGTCCGCTGGGCTGCCCGCCAGGCGGCCCAGCGGAACTGCGGACTGCACGTGGTCCACAGCACCCTGTGGCCGGCAATCACCCATGATCTGGGTCCCGTGCCTGGCATCGAAGGCAGCGGGTTGCGACGCGCGGCCGAGGACATTCTGGCCGAGGGCGTGGCACAGGTCCTCGATGCGGTTCCCGGATTGGCCGTCAAGACGACGCTGTTCTATGGGTGGCCAGCCGAACACCTCAGGACACTCTCTTCCGGCGCCGCCTTGCTCGTCGTTGGAACCAGGGGCGCGGGGGGCTTCATGGGACTGCTGATCGGCTCCGTCAGCTTGGAACTCGCGGCAACAGCCGATTGCCCCGTCGCTGTCATCCGCGGCGGAGAACACCTGGGCGGTCCGGTTGTGGTCGGCGTCGACTTCGACGATTGGGAGCTGCCGCTTCGGCATGCCTGCGACCTGGCGGCCTTGTCCGGGACTCCCCTTCGATTGGTGCACGTCCGGAAGAAGCACCGTATTCCACGCCCTATCCCTGACGCGGCGACGTCGGCCCAAGACCATGTTGAACCACGAATCCAGGCGCTTCTTGACTCTGCGGTGCAGAGCGCCCACCAAACAATTCCGGACCTCGACGTCCAAAAAAGATCGCCGGTTGGAACGTCCATCCCTGGGTCCATTTTGGCGGAGGCTCAAGATGCGTCCATCATCGTCGTCGGGACGAAAGGACGCGGACTGGTTCGGGGCACTATCGGTTCAACTGCCCATGCTGTCCTTCATCACGCCGCATGTCCGGTCCTGTTGGCGCGCCGGCCAAGCGCGGATCTCCGGTGAAGCAGATGGTGTTCAGTACAAGTCGCCAGGGGCCAGCTCGTCGTTTTCCGGGCCCCGGTGAATCCGTCTCCCGGTGATGGACGTCGGGACGATCTCAACGAACACCCGCTTCTTTGTGGAGGTCAATTGTTGGCGGGGAATCCTTTCGGCGGCTTCAATCTCGGCACCGGATTCAAGTTGCCGCGCCTTGCCTTTAACTACGACGCTCCAGACGGATTGGCTACCGACCCCGTCAGTTTCCAACGCAACTTTGTCATTGATCGTGAGCGCGAACAGCTTCTCCCCTGGATTTGTCCGGAGGAGGATCTTCCCGTCGTGGGCAACGAAATTGATCGGATAGATCTCAGGTTCGTTGGCGATGCTCAATGCCAACCGCCCCAACGTCGCACCCAAAAGGATATTCCAGCATTCTTCCTCGCTCAGGACTTCCACGGGGTTTGCGGTATCCGGTGACATGGCGGGGTCCTTTCGATGGTCGGCATTCCAAGCCATTCCAGCATGCATGCGGCCGGCGCTATCCAATAGGGCCCTTGGACCCGTGTCTGTTGGCCGGCAAGCTTGTAGCGTCATGCATAGGAAGGCGTCCCGTCCAAGGTCCGCCTTTCGTCGAAAGAGGCCGTGATGCTCGGAATACACCAGGCGGATGCCGGAATGCCGGATGGCGGAGTCTATTTCCAGTGGGGTGACTTCCTGATCCAATTCGGCAATCTGGTGGTCATTGCCACGATGGTCGTGCTATTCATTCTCGCCTTGGTGATTCCGTTTCCACACGGTAGGAAACGGAAATGACTGCCGACCACGGCCCGGTTTCGACTACCGACGACGGCGAACCACGATTCTCCACTTGGACAGGAAAGGCCCGGGGCTGGGCGTTGCGCCGCTACCGCCGGACAAGCTGCTTCCTGAAGGCCAGCCGAGTTACGTGGCGTCCTGGATTTACGTCTTCGGCATGGGCGCCGTTGCCGCGTTCGTCTACATCCTCGCTTCCGGCGCCGTGCTGGCATTGAATGGGCCACGTGGTTCCATGCCTCGGCCTTAGGGCGTTTCATCAACAGCACCCATCTGTGGAGCGTTGAACTGTTCTTCATGTTCATGGTGATCCACCTCTGGGGCAAATTCTGGATGGCCGCCTGGCGGGGCGGGCGCGTGCTGACCTGGATCACCGGGATGGTCGCGTTCGTCGTCTCGATCGTTACCGCCTTTACCGGTTACCTGCTTCAAAGCAATTTCGACTCGCAGTGGATCGCCTTCCAAGCCAAAGACGCCCTTAACGCCGTCGGTGTGGGCGCATGGTTCAACGTCGCCGATCTGGGCCAGATACTCATGTGGCACATCACGCTCCTCCCGCTGGCCGTCGCCGTCGTTGTCGCCCTCCATGTTGTTCTCGTGCGGATGCACGGCGTGGTGCCCCCGTTGGAGGCTGCCGAATCTGACGCCCAGCTACGCTCACCAGCGCCAAACCCGGCAACTGACAGCGAGGACAAAAAGTGACCAAATCCCCAGCGTCAACCTCGTGGCGCACGCGAAACGACATCGCCAGCAGGCCATGGCCCGGCACGACGCGCGAATATGACCTGTTCAAGGAGCTTGTTGTTGGGCTGGTGGTTGTTGGCTTGCTTGTCCTGGGACTCTCAGCGGTTTTCAGCTCGCCGGACGAACCAACGGTTACCCTGAAGTCCTGGGCCATGGCCGACCCCGCGGACTTCGTGGCGACAGCCACCACGGAACTCGGGGGCACCAGCGGCACCGCGGGATATGGGCCGCCCTACAACTCGACGCCCGATGCCACCCAAAAACTCGGACCGATCGACCTGCAGAGCCTTTCCGGCGTACGGCTTCCGATCGACACCGCCAACGACTTCATCATCGGCCCGCTCCAAACCCTACCGAACCCTCCGGCGGCCATCGACGAATGGACCAAGGCAAGCGACGCCCAACACGCTGCCTGGACCACCGCGTACGGGGATGCACTCAGCAAAGCCCCGGACAACGACCCGGCGAAGGTTCCGCCCGGCGACTACGGCCCGGTACCCGCCCTCACCGGAGCCCTTCTGGCCATGGCGCAGCAAGGGACCCTTGATCCGGTCCTGGGCGCAAAGGGTTCGTTCTACAACACCGATTACAAAGCCAGCATCTTGTTCCTCGGCGACGGCAGCTACTTCCCTGGCCTCGCCGACGCCCAGCATCTGACAGGCGACCAGTGGGGAATGATGAATGAAACCGGCAACTACCCCGGCCAGTCGTGGCTGTGGCTCTTCTCGGCCCTCTACCAAGTGGAACCCTTCAAATCATCGCCGAACGCGGACGTCCTCGTCGTGTTTTCCATGGTGATCCTGACGCTGCTCCTCACCCTGGTGCCCTTCATCCCCGGGCTCAGGTCATTGGCTCGCCGCATCCCCGTGCACCGCCTGATCTGGCGGGACTACTACAAGCACCGCTAGGCCAACGCGCGAACTGCACCGGAATACAAGGGCCTTTAGGCTATTCAAAACTTTGTGAAAACTGGGTACCTTTGTGTCATGGACACCGTGATCCAGACTGTCGATTTGCACAAGAACTTCGGGCGCGTCAAGGCGCTCGACGGCCTCGACCTCGAGGTCCACAAGGGCGAGATCCACGGCTTCCTCGGGCCGAACGGCGCGGGGAAGACCACCACGCTACGTATCCTTCTCGGTCTGGCCCGGCCGTCGTCGGGCAGCGCGAGCGTCCTGGGCATGCATCCCTGGGCAGACGCCGTCGAACTTCACCGGCGCGTCGCGAGCATCCCGGGAGACGTGAGCCTCTGGCCCAACCTCTCTGGCGGCGAGGCCATCGACCTCCTCTCCCGCCTCCGCGGGGGCGGCGTGGACCATGCTGCCTTCAAAGAGCGCAAGCATCACCTCTGCGAACTCTTCGACTTCGACCCGGGCAAGAAGGGCCGCGCCTACTCGAAGGGAAACCGCCAGAAGGTCGCGCTCATCTCGGCCCTCGTCATGGACGCCGAGTTGTATCTCCTCGACGAGCCGACGAGCGGTCTTGACCCGCTCATGGAGCAGTCTTCACGCGCGAGATCCGGCGGATCGTGCACGAGAACGGCGCCACAGTCCTGCTCTCAAGCCACATCCTCTCCGAAGTCGAGCAGCTCGCCAACCGCGTAAGCATCATCCGCGCCGGCCGGATCGTCGACGGGGGCACACTCGACGCACTGCGCCACCTCACGCGCACGGAAATCTCGTTCGCGCAGGACAGTGTTGACACCCACGCACTGGACACGCTGTCGCAGGTCCACGATCTCACCGTGGCCGACGGGCGCGTCAAGTTCGGCGCCGATTCCGATCGCGTCCACGAGGTCCTGCCGCTTCTGGGCAGCCTCGGGGTCAAAGGCCTGCTCATCGCTCCGCCGTCGCTCGAAGAACTCTTCCTGCGCCACTACGGCGACACGGTCGCCCCGCCTGCCCTGCAGGCAGCGG
>NZ_DF952472.1:133937-142267 GCF_001263615.2 Arthrobacter sp. Hiyo1
CTCATGGCCCTTGTGGTCTCTGACGACGCTCGCTGACTGCGGCCGAACTCTCCGAGATACTGGGCGCGAGCGCCGCCGCCGTCTCCGGCTCCGTGCGGTACCTGCAGACCGTCGGATTCGTGCATCGGGTCTCTCAACCCGGCAGCCGCCGTGACCGCTACGCCCTCCCCGACAACGCGTGGTACGTCGCTTCCCTTCGGCAGAACCCCGTGTACAAGCGCCTTGCAGACCTCGCCGACTCCACTGCTTCAAGCCTCCCGGAGGGGTCAGCGGCGAAGGCCCGGGTGGACGAGATGGGCGCCTTCTACCGTTTCCTCATGACCCGGCTGCCCGGGCTCCTCGATGAGTGGGAACACACGCGGGTCAGGGCCTAGGCTCCCCGGACATTGCCTGAGTCTCAAGCCTGGGGCGGGTACGGCTGCGGCGGGTTCGGCGGATACGGCGGCGGAGAGGCCTGCACCATTCGGTCGAAGCGCTGACCACTGGGATTGGCCGGCAGGAGCACAAACACGAGCAGTGCGATCCAACCGAGCACCGGGACCAGGGCGAGCAACAAGAAGAGCGCACTGAGATTCGCGTCGTGCAGGCGCCGCGCGGCCAAGGCGAGCGAAGGCACAATCGTCGCCAGGAACCACAGTCCGCCAAGGGCCGTCGAGGTGCTCGTGTTGCCGTTCCCTGTGGCCCCGGCCGCATTGATGACCCCTGAGACGACGGCTGAAGCGAGGAACCACCACCAATACTCACTGCGGCTCGCGCGGCCGTGGAAGATTGCGTACTTTTTCCAGAATCGTTTAACGGCCTCGATCGGCGGGGCTCCATAGTAGGGCAGTCCAAGCGGGACTCCACCCGGAGGAAAATTCTGGGGCTGATAGCTGGACATCATTCAAACCCTTCCATGCAGACTTATTCGACACCGGCATGCTAGAACCGGTAGGCCCGTCAGAACAGGGCACAAAGCCCCGCATCGGGCAACGGACACAGGCCAGGATCCGCGGGTGCGTTCGGTCGCTGGCCACGGTGCCCGCAAGAAGCTTCTCTTGCGGGACTTCCGGCACTGCCGGGCCGGGCCAAACGAGCAGAAAATGGTGCGCACAGCACCCGGACAGTGGGAGCCACATTTCATGGAGGCGGACTAAGTCATGAAAAAACCAATCGTTGTCGGCGTCGTTGACACCCAGGCGAGCCGGGCCGCGCTGGCTTGGGCAATGGACCGGGCGGCTCGACGGAAACTGCCGGTGCTGCTCGTTCACTCGGTCGACAGTCGATGGCTCGACGAATCAGTTAGTACGAACGAGGTGGTCAGAACCGCAGCAAACGAGCTGCTGAGCAAAACCGCGGCATATGCAGGCGAATTGGAGCCATCGGTCCAGGTAAAAACCGTGCTGTTCTCCGGTAGCCCCGGGCAGGCGCTCAGGAAGCACTCGAAAGGGGCCTCGATGGTTGTCATCGGAACCGGGCACAACTGGCCTGGAGGACCCGTCGCTGACAGGGCGCTGCAGATCGCCGCCGTCGCCGTGTGCCCTGTGGCAGTAGTCGGGGAGCAGGACATGACGGGGCGCCGCGGCATCGTGGTCGGCGCTGACGGTTCCGAAGAGTCTACCCAAGCGGTTTCCTTCGCGGCCGAAGAAGCGGACAAGGACAGCCAGGAGCTGACAGTGGTCCACGCCGTCCTCGCGCCGCCGCTCATTCAACGCGTGATGCCGGCGAGCGACGTTGCCGAGACTGTCTTGGAAGAAGAACGAATTGTCCTCGCCGAGACCGTCGCGGGTCTGGCCGAAAACTATCCCGACATGGTTGTCCATCAGGCTCTGGTGTCCAACAACGAACCGGGGGAAGCACTCCTGGACGCCGCCGCCAATGCCACATTGCTGGTGCTGGGAAGCCGTGGAAGGGGCAGCTTCAAACGCCTCCTCATGGGATCGACTGCCCACACCGTACTCAGGTCCCTGCCCTGCCCAACCGTCATTACCCGGGTGCGGCGGGTGAAACTCACAGGGTTAAACGGCTAGCCCAGTCACGGACCGTTTCCCGCTCCGATAGCTACTCAAGCGACTCCAGCTCTTCCCCTTATTGATCCAATAGGCCCGCTGATCCTCTGCCGGGCGGCGCGCCCGAAGACTGCTAGCGCAAGAAGTCCGGTTGAAGGAGTTAAGGTCGACCTGGATTCCGCCGATGTCCTGGCCGAGTTTTTGCTGGACACCGACACGCATGTTCCCCGGCACGTTCCAGCCGCCGTATGAAACGGGCGCGGGCGAAAGAAGGTCCGGAGTCCAATGCGCGTAGTCGAAGTCATGGAAATCCCCGTCCCACAGCGGAAGATCCGAGAACTCGCTGCTGTCGCCCATTATCAAGGGCCAATGGGTGTGAATGCCGTAGACAATGGGCCGCACGCCCATGTCCCGGACACCGTCAACCATGTCACTTGTAATGGGTGGTTCGCCTAGCTCGACGTCCAGGGCAAAGAACTCCAGCTGCTCACGGTACGGACCGGTGGCCTCTATGCCGCCCTTCCAACATTCCGCGTTGCGGGTGTAGACGGCAATCCTGAGTCCGGCGTCCAGCGCCATCTTGAGCTGCGTTTGTGTCCGGTCCCATGGAGTGCAGGTCCCCCACGCGGTTGAATGCATCACGTACAGCCGGAAGCCCGCGTTGTAGGCACTGACGAACCAGCCCGGGTCGGTGATGGTGGCGGTGGTGTCCAGGACTTTCACCGACGGTTCCGCCGAATGCGCCGCGGGGGCATCGAGGGCGCCGGCCACGGCCAGGAGCGAGGCCAACACCACTGTCAGTATCTTCCTCTTTTTCATCGGGTCTCCCGGATGGTCCTCTCGCACAGTGTAGGACTCCCGGGGCTGAAGAGGAATAGCCCGCCGTTTGGCGGGAATCGAGGCCCGCGCCGGCCTGCCGCACAGCTACATTAGGTTCAACTGGAAGCCGCCGCGCGCGGCGCGCTTCCATGGTTGGGGACAAGCATTGCTTCGTACTCCCAGCCGTGGAGGCCGTTGGGACCGTACCCGTCGAAGGCGCCGCCGGTCGTGGTGACAACCCGGAGCGTCTTACCGGCCAGGGCTCCTGGAGTGCCGGTCCCGTAGGCCCAACCGCGGGTCAGGACCTCGTCCAGCCAGCGTTTGAGAATCGACGGCATGGCGTACCAATAGGTGGGGTACTGCAGCACGATGTGGGCAGCCCCCGCGACCGCGTCCTGTTCGGCTTGGATATCAATGGAGCCCGTCCCATACAGCTCGGAAAGGACGCGGATGTGAACATCCTGAATGGACTTTGACTCCTCGAGTAATGCGGCGTTGATGCGAGAACTGCGGAGGTCCGGGTGGCCGACGATAAGTACCGTCTTCATGCTGTGCTCCAACGACTCACTCACTTTTCCTGCAAAGGTGCTTTCTGTGCCAGTTCCGGTCGAGTAACCGGGTGGCCGTCGATGGACTCGTAAAGGCTCTTGGAGCGGGCAAGGCCGTCCATCAGGCTGGCCGGTCCCCTGAAAGGCAGACCACCGATGTGCCAACCGTCTGTGTGCAGTTCCTCAATGAGGACCCAGACCACCTCGCGGAAAGCTTCAGATCCTTCGAACTTCACCATGACGTCCGTGAGCGCTGCCGCCATCCGGTGCTTTTCATCTTCCGTGAAGACGCCGTCGACGAGCTTGACATTTACGAACGGCATTGCGTTCTCCTCTTTGTAGGTGCCCGGATTGCCCGGATATACCAAGCTTTGACCACGGGCGGCGTCGGCGGACCCGCGAATGCCGTCAATCACCCCACAGATACCGTCAGGGTGTGTCGGAGGCAGGCAGCGAGGTCCAGGGAACCGTCAGGGCGGGCACAGGAGGCGTTCCAGATAGAGCGAGGGACTCATTCCGATCTTCTGCGTGAAGACCCGCCTCATCGTCTCAGCACTTCCAAATCCGCTTGCGGCTGCCGCAGCGGCGACGGTGGTTCCCCTCTGGAGCATTGCCTGGGCCGCTTCGATGCGCACCGTTTCGACGTATCGACCAGGGCTGGTGTTGGTTCCCTCTTGAAAGAGCCGCGCAAGGCTACTGGCGCTGAGATTCGTCATGGCAGCCATGGCGTCAATCGAGTAATCCGCGCCGGGATCGGCCGTAATGCGGTCCAACAGCCTTCTGAGGACGTGGTCCCGCGGAACGCCCACCCGGACAGCGACAGAGTGCTGGGATTGCCCTCCCGGCCGTTGATTGAAAATGACCATTTGACGGACCACGGCCCGGGCAACATCAGGTCCGTAGTCCTCCTCGACCATGAACAACGCCAGATCCACCCCGGAACTGATGCCCGCCGAGGTGATGATCGAACCGTCCTGCACGAACAACGCATCAGGCACGACATGCACCAGCGGATATGACCTCCTGAACCGTTCGACCTGGGTCCAATGGGTGGTCGCGTTCCGGTAATTCAGCAAGCCCCCGTGTGCCAGGAGAAACGCACCGGTACAGACGGAAGCGATCCGCCCGGCGTCATTCGTTAGATGGGAAACCGCCTCGACGAGTCCCTCCTCGAAAGGCTTGGACACCATCCCGTAGGCACCCGGAACGATCACGGTGTCCAAGGCGCCCGTCTCTCCGGCTGCGGCCTCGGCGGTCAAATAGTGTCCGTTGGAAGCACGCTTGGCACGGCCATCGCTGGAAACCAAGACAGTGTCGTTATGGGCCCCAAAAGCATTTGCATGATGAAACACATCAGCGGGCCCGGCAACATCGATCATTGTCACGCTGTCATGGATCAAGAACCCGATAGCCCGGCTTCGATCACTCACTTCTCACCCTGGTCTTTCCAAAATGTCGTGCGCAGCTCCGATCCGCCTCTTGCGCGTCAAAGCCGCGGAACTGTACGCCGACGGAAACTCTGTTGTCTAGATACTCAAATTATTTCCGCTTTGGTTTCTATGGATTCAATGATTGCTTCGGGGCCGGTTCTTAAATTGTAGGTCTCAAAACCACTGGATTAGCAGCGGATGCGGAACCCCTGTTTCCTTGAGAAATCGATGCTTCCGGAAGGTCACAAGCGATTTCTCAGAGAGTTGGTCCCGCCTGGTCACGGCCACGCCGAGACCAATCCCGGTGCATGTCGGCCGTTAATAGCCTTCTCCGCCCTGCTGTTCTTCTCGCGGAAACGCCGGTCGTGTCGCGGGAGGGGACGTGGCGGGGAGCAGTGGTTCTTCTCCCCGCCACGTTGGCACCGGAACCGGTCCTGCGCCCGACTGTCGGGTTACCTGTTGCGATGGATTACAGGGCCGGTGCCCGGTGCGGCTTGGTGGAGGACCCGCGATTCTTGGTTCTTGGAGCTTCGACGGGTCCTTGATGTGTGCATAGCTTGGCGGCTCGTCGACGAATCCATGCCAGCTACAGGCTGGTGGGCCTCGCGGGTGTGATCAGGTTTGGATCCCGCCTGGCTGGGCGTACCCTCAGTGTGCCAGCACGGGTTCGCTGAGCTGGAGCTTGTCCGCCTCGGTCTGCACGAAGCCTGCCTGGAGCTCGGCACGGAGTTTGTCGGTGTCGAGTGCGTGCTGCCACTTGGCGATGGCGACGCAGGAGACGATGTTGGCGACCGTGCTGGTGAGGGCGCGGGCTTCGCTCATGAAGCGGTCGATGCCGACGATGAGTGCCACGCCGGCAACGGGCAGCGTGGGCATGACCGTCAGAGTGGCGACGAGGGCGACGAAGCCGCTGCCTGTCACGCCCGCGGCACCCTTGGAGGTCAGCAGCATCATTCCGAGCATGAGGAGGATCTGGTCCCAGCCCAGGTGGATGTCGCAGGCCTGGGCGATGAACATCGAGGAGAGCGTGAGATAGACCGCCGTGCCGGTGAGGTTGAAGGAGTAGCCTGTCGGGACGACGAGCCCGACGACTCCGCGGTCGCAGCCGAGGCGCTCGAGCTTGGAGAGCAGGCGGGGAAGGACGGGTTCGCTGGAGGACGTGGCGAGGACGATGAGGAACTCGTCACGGAAGTAGCGCAGGATCCGCCAGAGACTGAAACCGGTGAGCTTCGCCAGGATTCCGAGGACCAGGACCACGAAGACGATGCACGCGGCGTAGAAGGCGAGGATCAGCAGGCCGAGGTTGCCGATCGAATGAGCTCCGTACTTGCCGACCGTGAACGCCATGGCCCCGAACGCCCCGATGGGAGCGACCTTCATGAGGAAGCCGAACACGACGAACAGCAGCTTGTTGAAGCTGTTGACAACGTTGAGGGCCAGCTGGCCGGGTGCGCCGAGCCTGCTGAAGGCGAAGCCGCAAAGCAGTGCGATCACGAGCACGGGCAGGACCTCACCGTCGGCGAAGGCCCCGACGAAGCTGCTGGGATGATGCTCATGACGAAGTCCACGGGGTTGCCGCTGGGCAGCTGGCTTGTGTACTTCGAGGCAACAGAGGTATCGAGGTGGGCTGGGTTGATGTGCATGCCCGCTCCCGGCTGGAAGAGCATGACCGCGCCCAGGCCGATGGCCAGGGCCACCGCCGTGAGCGCGTAGAACAAGCCCAGCGACCGCAGCAGGGTTGGGCCGACCTTCTTGGTGTCCGTCAGCGAGGTGATGCCGCTGACGATGGTGCAGAACACGATCGGCGCGATCATGAACTTCACGAGCTTCACGAAGCCGTCGCCGAGCGGCTTGAGGGAGGACCCGAGGTCCGGCCACAGCGCGCCCACGAGGATGCCGAGCCCGACGCCGATGAGTACCTGGACATACAAATGTCCGAGGATGGATTTGATCTTCATTGAACAACTTCCTGGGTGAGTGCCCCACCTAATGATGGCAGGGGCGGAATAAAGGGGCTAGGCCGTCAGGGCCACAGGCTGCGCGACGTCGATATCGGCGACGGCGAGATGGCGGGCCGCCCTGTGGAGGGCTACTTCGCTGACGTCCCCGTCGTCGTCCGTGACAACCTCGGTGGTGATGACACCGGCAGGTGTTCCGAGGCGCAGAAGCCTGCGCCCTTGGTGAGTTTCGAACGCCGGGGGCAGCACCTTCGCCACCACCGATCCCGGCAGGGCGGCTGCGAGGGAGACTGCAACGGCGGATGTCAGGCCGATGGCGGGGTGGGGTGCGAGCATCGAGAGCATGCGCACCCGCAGATCATGGGTATCGGCCGCGATCCTCGTTCCGTCGGCCGCAATGTAGTCACCGGGCGCTGCGACGACACCGACTTTCGGCACGGCATTCTGCGGAGGATCTTCAGGCTTCCTCAACCCCATCATCAGGCCTGCCGACGCCCGGGCTGCCACAAGCCTGGGCAGGTGCTCGGACAGGTTGCCGGTCATCACGGACAGATCGATGCCTGCCTCGTCCGCCGGAATCAGCACCGCAGGTGCCCCGGCGTCAATGAGAGTCGCCGTAAGAGTGGACCCAGCGGCCACGATCTGGTCTGCAGCGCTCCCCGTTGGAAGGACGGCTCCCGTGGTCCGCCCCCACGGGGCGTGGAACGAGAGGCTCACGGGAACACCCAGTGCCCTGCTGCCAGGAACACTGGCCAGGCCCGACGCCGGGATGCGGCCGCCGGGGGTCGCGACGGTGCCGCTCAGCACGGCTCCGGTGTTGAGGTTGCGCATCCTGACCCGGGTTGATCCCGACTGGGGAGTAACGATGCCCGACTGGACGGCGTACAGAGCGATCGCGGTGGCGCAGTTGCCGCAATTGGAACCAAGTTCCACCGTCGGGTTCCCGATCCCGACTTGGGCAAAAGAGGTAGTCCAGGTCCGCCGGCCCGTCGGGAGTCGCCCGGACGACGGCCGCTTTCGACGTTGTCGAGGTGCCGCCGCCGACGCCGTCGAGCTGGCGGGGATCCGCTGCACCGAAAGCATCTGCCAGGAGGCTGCGGATCTGTTCGCGGCTCCCGGCGTGGAGGGCTACATCTTCGGCGTCGAAAAGCCAGCACTTGCTCGTGCCGCCCCGGTACCAGTGACCGCGGAGTTGCATGGTCCTCTTCCTTTACATGTCGTTCGTGTTGCACCTCACGGCGCCTGCTCCTTCTACGATCCACGCCACGAGAGTTGAGCACAATCACAGGATTCTCGACTACCGTTCACTTTTGCTAAACTCAATGCATGGCCGACCTTGACCTGCACCGACTCCACCTGCTCCGCGAGGTGAGCCGTTCCGGCTCCCTGACGTCCGCCGCGACGGCCCTGTCCTTTACGACCTCAGCCGTCTCCCAGCAGATCGCCAAGCTTGAACACGAAGTGGGCGTCGCGCTGATCGACCGCCATCCACGGGGCGTCGTGCTCACCGATGCCGGTCAGGCGCTCCTCCGCTACGCGGAAGAAATCGACCGGACAATCGAAGCCGCCCGGGCCGAGATGGGCGAG
>NZ_DF952472.1:142809-146612 GCF_001263615.2 Arthrobacter sp. Hiyo1
CCTCGCCCACCTCGCGAACCGCAGGCTCAGCCCGGCCGGACATCAGGCCGCGTCGGTGTTCCTGTCAACGGCGAAACGTTTGCAAGCCCCCGCACTCGCAGCGGGCAACCCTAGTTCGTGAGTCCCGTGCATCCATAACGCGCAGGTTCTCGCTCCCTGAGCCACCAAACTGAAAGCGTGCATCTGGCAGTTGGCCGGGCTAAGCCGAGATGACCGCCGCCTGGCGCCGTTGGAAGCCGGCTTCACCCCCGGTTCGATCAATAGACACCGGTGCCGCCCTGGTATAGCGGCCAAGGACCGCAATGGGACGCCAGGGAATCGATCCGGATCAGCGGAGACCCGCGGGGAGCGCTATGGGACGTAGGACAGGAAACCGAGGTAGATCGGTATGTCCGCGCCCGCGTGGAAAAGGGTAGAGGGAATGATGCTGCCCGAGCTGCGGGTGAGATAGCCGCCGATCAGGCCGAGTGGGAAGGCGAACAACACGATGAAGACGAGGCCGGAGGCCGTGTAGGTGACGCCTACGTGCCAGGACGCGAAGACTGCCGCCTGGATAGTCGTCGCCAGGTAGGGACCGAAGGCGATGTTCAGCCTGGACATCAGTAGTCCGCGGAACGTCAGCTCTTCCAGGAACCCGTTGGCGGCCGCCGCGACAAAGAGTGCAGGCGTCAGGCTGAGGTAACGGCCAAAATCGACGGCGCCGTGCACAGGCATGAAACGCGAGTGCGACAGCACTCCGAACGTGAGTACGTAGAAGGCGATGAGAGCGGCGATTCCGATCACGTAAGCCCTTCCGAACCGCCCCCAGCGGACGTAGACCGAGGCCAGCGAGCTCCTTGAGATCCAGACCACAAGTAGGACAGCGACGACGGTGAGCATCAGTTCGTCGAGCTCGATGATCACCGTAGCGGGAACCGTCGATGCCAGCGGGTTCCCGGCGACCGGGGGGCTGTGGAGAACCTGGCTTGCAAGGAAGCCCGGAACGTAGCGGTCAGCCAGGATGAACAGGGACATGCCGAAGAATGCCAGGGGTATCTCCCAGTACCTGTGCACAGCGGCATTTCGCCTCGCCAGCAGGGCGATGGCAAGCAAAGCGCCGGTGACGGCCAGACCGCAGACGAGCCGGGTGGCCTCATCCGGGACGTATCCGACCGAGACCGGCAGGAAACCGGCCACGACGCACGCGACTGCGAAGATCGCCTTCTGGCCCGGCATCAGCGGCCCACCCGTCGAGTCAAGCGCGCGTGCCGCTGAGGGCGATGACTCCATGTCCCCTCCTTGCCTCTTCCATTTCCGGCCACCGGGCTGCGACGGTCATGGCCTACCACTTCCGGTTGGAAGGGCGGACTATGGTTTCGTCAACATTGAGCCCCTTTGCCCGGGCCCAGATCACCGCGTTCTGGGCGGCGAACGTCACTGCCAGGGCCAGGAGCAGTTCGCCCACCACGAAACCCTGAGAGTGGTTGGCCGCGTAACCGAGGAACGCGAATGGCAACCGGATCACAATGAGCACCGCCCAGGTCACCAGGGTCATTGCCGTGCCCTTGACCATCACCCGGCCGGCATCGGGCCAAACCCGGAACGTCGTCCCCCGCCACAGACCGGCGCCCAATCCAATGACGAGGCCGACAACAAGGAGGACTACCCGGCCCCGGTCTGCAGCGAGCGACTGGCGGGCCAGCTGTTGGAGTCCGAAGAGGCCAAGGACCGCCAGCAGCAACACGAGCGGGCGAACCCTGAGCGGTTGCGCCATCATCTGCCGATAGAGGACAAAAGCGATGAGAGCCAGGTAAACCACGACATTCACCGCGAGGCCGACAAACTGGTCCGGGGGCATCCGCTCTCACCTCCAGGAGCGTATTACTTACCGTAAGTAGTACGATACCTCCATGCAGGACCCTGTCAAGACCCCGCGAAAACGGCGACCGCGCGGCTCCCTCACCCGGGAGCAGGTGGTCGAAGCCGCGCTGACACTGGCCGACGAGGAAGGTCTCGAGGCGCTCACCATGCCGATGCTGGCCCGCCGCCTCAACTGCGGAGTGATGACCACCTACGGCTATGTGAACGGCAAGGAAGATCTGCTCGATGCCATCGCCCAACGGGGTCTGCGAGACCTCCACCTCCCCCACCCGCTCCCCGATGACGTCGGGGCGATCCTGCATGCCTGGGGACGGGCACTACGCCTGAACCTGATCGAGCACCCGAGCCTACCGATGATCTTCCTCTCCCGGGCGGTGATCGGGCCCGGCTTCCTCCACGGGCTCGAGGCCCTCCTCGGACCGCTGGCCAGGGCCGGGATGCCCCCGGCGCAAGGCGTCCACGCGGTTTACGCCGTCCTCACCTATGCCACAGGTTTTGTGGCCTGGGAAATACCGCGCACACACCGGCAGCAACAAGCGACGTACGCGGCGAGTTGGCGGCGGGAAGTTGCCAAACTGCCTCCAGCCGAGGTTCCATTTCTCGCCGGCATCCTCGATGAGCTCCCAGAGGTCGCCGGCAAGAAGCAGTTCGAGCTCGGGCTGGCCGCCCTGACCGCCGGCCTTGCAATCACCCCCGGCAAGTGACCCCGGCCGCGCCACCCGCCATCTTTGCCTCGGGCCGGTCGCGGCGGCTCAGGCCATTTCATCGAATTCCCTCGATCATGGGGGCTCTTTCGCACTCGTCTTCACCCAGACCGGGGCCGGGCGGTGTCCCGGGTAGCGTTCGCGGACCTGAGTTCCGCCTCGAGGCGCCGGTTGTCGGCTTCGAGGACCAGGACCATCCGGACGCCGGCAAGGTTCAGCCCCAGCTCCAGCAGCTCACCAATCCGCCGCAATGTCACGAGATCGTTCTCGCTGTACTGACGGGTCCCGCCCAGGGTCCTGCCCGGTTCCAACAAGCCTTTGCGTTCATAGAGGCGCAGGTTCTGTTGCCCCGTTCCCACCAGCTCGGCGGCAACGGAAATCGCGTACACGCCCCTTCCCCGATCGTCGGTCTGTCCCATCGGGCACCTCCAAAATCCGTCGAAAATCAGGCTTGCCCCGACCCCTGCGCAGTGCTATAAGAAATATATACCAGCCACCATAGATCGGCTGGGTTGACAACAAAAAAGCTGCGATCTGCAAGGAGTGACACACCATGCTGATGCGAACGGACCCCTTCCGTGAATTCGACCGGCTCGCCGAGCAAGTACTCGGCACGACAACCCGGCCGGCGGCCATGCCGATGGACGCCTGGCGGGAAGGCGAGGACTTCGTGGTCGCCTTCGATCTGCCCGGAGTCAACGTGGACTCGGTGGACATCGACGTCGAACGCAACGTCCTGACCGTCAAGGCCGAGCGCCCGGACCCCGTCGGCGAGGACACGGAACTGATTGCCTCCGAACGCCCCCGCGGCGTCTTCAGCCGACAACTCATTCTCGGCGACGCGCTGGACACCGACGGTGTCAAAGCGAACTACGACGCCGGCGTCCTGACCCTGCGCATTCCGGTCGCGGAGAAAGCAAAGCCGCGCCGCATCGAAATCGAAACCACCGGAAAACAGCGCCAGGAGATCAACGCCTAACCCCCGGCGCAGCCTCACGGACCGGGAGCACCACAGCGGCCCACCATGTGAAGAGGGCGGTCGGGTTCACAGACCACGCCACAGCGCGAGCAGCGCCGGATGGATGAGGCCCCGGGGATGACTCCCGCAACGATGGTCCCCGGCCGAACCGGCCGGGGACCATCCACCTCCCACGAGAACACCCCGCATCTAAGACACAAAACACGCCAACGATGAGGAACAACCGCCCCGACCTTTACGGCATCCTGCATATCGCCCCC
>NZ_DF952472.1:146871-148135 GCF_001263615.2 Arthrobacter sp. Hiyo1
GCCTGCACCCCGACACCCGGCCGGCCCATGCACCCCGTGAACACCCCAGCCTGGCGGAACAGCAATTACAGGAAGAGCTCCGGGACATCATGGCCGCCTACGCCATCCTCGGCAACCCGGAAAAGCGGGCCGCCTACGACCGGGAGCACCCGCGTCCAGCCGCGAACGCCAAGCCGCAGCGGCCCGACGCCGCCTCCGTGCGTATCCCAGGGCAGTTGCTTCCCGCCGCGTCGCTGCTGATCGGACCGGTCATCTGGGAGCCGCCCTCCGGACGGTACCCGGGAATGCCGGCCCGGGAACCGTCATATCCGCCAACCGGCTACACGCTGATCCGATGGATCCGACGTTGAGAGAGCCGGAAATCCACGCAATCCCAAGGAGCTTCCATGAGTGCCTGGCGACCCTACGACAACCAGTTGATGCCCGCCTTCTACGAACGCTTCGAAAAGCGGTGGGGCAAAGGAACAGCGCCGTTCCTGGACCCGGAAACCCACGAACAACCCATGCCACGGGCCCAATGGATCAACCCGGACACCGGTGCCGCGGTCGCGGTCGTCCCCATCTGGACCGAGGATCCCCAGCACCGTTCCTTCGGGGTCTTCTACCTCCCCCCGTCCGGTGACATCTGGGTCCTGCGGCCCGGCTACACGAACTACCTCGAAACCGACCCCAAAAACCCCGGGCAAGTCACCCTCCGCAACGACGCTTCAGAAAAGCCGTCGCCCACGCCAAGGAATTCATCTACGGAATCCAACCCTAAATTCCCAGGAGCACAGAATGACCCCTTCACAGATCAGCCAGTTCCTTCGGGACTGCATTGTTAACGACGCGAGCGATTCAGGGATCAACGCCGACGCGTTCTATGGGCTTTACGTCAGCTGGTGTTCCTTGAACCGGAGAGTCCCCGTGCCCGACCAGGCTTTCCGCACCGCACTCCGCCTCGCGGGCCTTCGCCCGGAAAAGACCGGAAAGCTGGACGTTCCCGAGCCTGCGCATGACCGGACCAGCAGCAACCGACTACATCCTCAACAGCAGCGCCCAAACCCCGGCGGACCCAACGTAGAGCGGGCGGTCACCGTCCGGCCGGACGCCATGACGCGGCCGGGCACTGTTTCCAGCTGGCGTCCGGCGCCCACACCGCTCCACGTCTTCAAAAGGATCTGTGCCCTGCTGCTTCCCGGCAAACGGCCCAAGGATGATGGACCGGGGTCAAGGTAACGCGCCAATGCCTGGTCACCCTGCGCCGGGCACTGGCGCAGCGAAA
>NZ_DF952472.1:148431-150758 GCF_001263615.2 Arthrobacter sp. Hiyo1
CCCGGTCCAGCCCTGGGATGGACTCCAGCGGAAGTCCGGCGCGACCCGCAGTAGGCGTCACGGCCTACAATCGACCAGACGTTGGGCATTCCTGGGCGGCTGTGCGCTGCCGAGTCGCGGTGCTCCCAGTTGTCAGAGCGGTCCCACGAGCTCGCGGACTGGCCCACTCAAGCTCAACTGTGCGGTAGCCTTTCGTCCCATGGTCGATGCGAAGCGGTTCCGAGTACTCCTTGAGGAGGAACGTGACCGCAAGGTTGCGCTCTTGAAAGCCCTCCTTGGGGACATCACTTCGGTAAACGTCGCCAGGCAGGACGCGAACGTCGACGACGAACACGATCCGGAAGGGAGCACGATCGCTTTCGAACTTTCCCAGGCTTCCGCACTCATGGAGCAGAGCCGGGTGGGCCTGGAACAGATCGAGGCCGCTTTGCTGCGGATTGCCAACGGGAGTTACGGACTGTGCGCCGTGTGCGGCAAGCCCATCGCGGAGGGTCGCCTGGAGGCAAGGCCTTGGACTCCGTATTGCATAGAGCACGCATCCGGTCAGAGCTAAGCCTACACCCGGAGCAACGCTGTTGGTAGCGCGCGTGCGCAACGGACTGTGGAAGCACTAGCGCCGCCAGCGGACTATCGCTTCTGCCTCCTCGGATGGCCTGTTCCCTGTCCACAGCCGGGGACCAATTTCCCCGCGGCTCAAAGGAGAGGTAGCGAGGCTGCGGGTCCGTGGATACGAGCCACGGGTACCGGGGGTGGCTGCATCACCCTGGACACCAACCACATCGGCGTGACGGGATGAGAACGCCGAGACAAACACGGCGAGTATTGGTCCGGCCTGATCCTGGACCCCGGACAGGACGGACCCGTGCACTTCCAAATCGAAATTCGACGGGTCCACCTTCCGAGCTGCCGCCTCGCTCGACGGGAAAGATGGACCGGCTCGGGGCCTACTGGATATCAGCTTCATCAGCGACGACCCATGCCGGGCTCTTGCGTTTCACAGGAGCTCTCGCTGGGATTGCCGCAAAAGGATCTGGCGGCGCGCTCCTGGAGCGCCGACTTTGAGAGCGTGACCTTTACGAGCTGAATCGTGGCCAATGCCCCGGACTCTCAGCTGTGGCTTCCGTCGCAGTGCAGGAACATGAAGAGCATTAGCGTCGTTGAAGGTCTCGCTTCTTGGCCTGAATGAGCGCACACAAATGGACGGCGGTGCGTGGAACAGACAGCCCGAGATCGGGCGACGGCCGCTCAGGAATAGGCGACGGTGTGCCGACGTCGCCGAGGGCCTGCCAGACGCGTCTGCAACTCTTCGGCGGTAGGCGGGTTGGCGCCTGGACGGCTCACTGTGATTGCGGCGGCCATCGACGCGGTCTGCCCAATGGCTTCGAGCCCGGGCGGCGTAAACGCCTCGTCGCCCCGGGTCAGCAGTTCAAAGATGAGTGCGGCCATGTAGGCGTCGCCTGCCCCGATGGTGTCGGCAACCTTGGTCTTCACGGATGGGATGCTGAACCGGGCATCGGGTGTGGCCAGCAGGGCACCCTCTGCGCCCTTGGTGATGACGGCCAGGCGCGCGCCCTGTTCCAGTAAATGGGAGAGGACCTCGTCCGGGGAGAATGCGGGGTACAGCCAGTGTGCATCTTCGTCGCTGAGTTTCACGACGTCCGTGAGCGGGAGCAGGTCCTCGAAGACTGACTGCGCCTCGGAGTGACTGCCGAGGAGAGCCGGGCGGATGTTGGGGTCGTAGGTGACCAGGCATGATTGGTGGCATTGCTCGAGGAGGGTGCGGACTGTGGCGGCTCCTGGCGCGAGAAACGTGGCGATCGAGCCCGTGTGGAGAACTTTCGGGATCATGGCCGGCGCCACAGGTGCCAGCTGCCAGGCGATGTCGAACTCGTAGCTGGCGGAGCCATCGGCCGCCAAGGTGGCGGTGGCGGTTGCTGTCCGTTCAAGGGAAATGGATCCGGGAAGAAGCCGGACGCCTGCGCTGTGGAGGTGGTTGGTGATGGCGGTGCCGTGTTCGTCGTCGCCGATCGCTGTGAGCAGCCCGGTCGGGATGCCGAGCCGGCCAAGGCCGTAGGCGACATTTGCCGGGGACCCGCCTGGATAGCTGATGGATCCTTCGGGGCCGTTGACGACGTCGATCAGGGCTTCGCCGATAACGATGACGTCCATCTGGTCGTGGGCGGGGGCGGCCGGTTGGAGCTTGTGCATCGTGGTTCTTTCTTCGGATTGCCGTTGGTGGGAGCCCCGGGATGGATCCGTCCACGGACCTGTTGGCAGGTCCGCGGACGGAGAAGGGGTCCCGAGGGAGCGGGAAGCGCCGATCGGCC
>NZ_DF952472.1:150783-164947 GCF_001263615.2 Arthrobacter sp. Hiyo1
CGGGAAAGCGCCGATCGGCCCTGTCAGGCCTTGGCTGCGCCGGTCATGATCGCGACGGCGTCGGTCGATGCTGTGGGACTGCGGGGTGATGGTGGCCGCGCACTTGCCCAGGCGCTGGATGTGGATCCGGTCTGCCACATCGAACACGTGTGGCATGTTGTGGCTGATCAGGATGACCGGAAGGCCGCGGTCGCGCAGGTCGCGGACGAGCTGGAGGACCTGGTTTGATTCGCGGACTCCCAGGGCGGCGGTCGGTTCGTCAAGGACGACGACCTTGGAGCCGAAGGCAGCCGCGCGGGCAACGGCGACGGCCTGGCGCTGGCCGCCGGAGAGGTTCTCGACCGGCACTGTGACGTCTTGCAGGGTGGAGATGCCCAGGCGTGTCAGTTCTTCCTTGGCTTTCCTGCGCATGCCTTTGGTATCGAGCATCCGGAACACGCTTCCCAGTAGGCCGGGGAGGCGCTCTTCACGGCCGAGGAACAGGTTCGAGGCGACATCAAGTGCCGGGGAGACAGCCAGGTTCTGGTAGACGGTTTCGATGCCGTGGACCCGGGCGTCCTGCGGGCGTTTGAAGTGCACCTGCTTGCGTCAGATCCACCGAACGAAGACAACGTTGTCAAAAAGGGAACCTACGGCTTGTCCACCGGACAAGTCAACAGTCAAATCCTCCGACGCCCGGCCTGGCTCAAGCGATCGTGAACCAACTGCCCGCATGCCGGTGGAAGCCGTTGACAGCTACGAGGTAACGCGTGTAACCTCAATCACACCGCTGAAGGTAACTCGCGTTACTTGCCAACGATTGCGATACGACCTCAGACCGAACCCTTGGTACTGCGCGCAGGATCAACGAAGACACGGAGCATTCAATGGCGAAAACCACCACCCCCCAGAAAGCCGCGGCTGTGCGGCAGCGGGGTGTCACCATGAGTGATGTCGCCCAGCACGCCGGTGTCTCCCGGACGGCGGTCTCGTTCGTGCTGAACAACCGCGAAAACGCCAGCATTTCTGAGGAAACGCGCATCCGCATCAACGACGCCGTCCAGGCATTGGGTTACCGCCCGAATGCCGGAGCGCGCGCACTGGCTTCCCAACGCAGTGATTGGTACGGACTCGTCACCGAGATCGTGACGGCCCCGTTTGCGGTGGACATCATCAAGGGCGCCCAGGATCAAGCCTGGCTTGACCACCGGTTCCTGCTCATCGCGCCTTCCGACCAGGCCGATGCCGTAGGACCCAACCAAGGCCTGGAAGATGCAGCAACGGAAAAGCTGCTGGAACAACGAGTGGAAGGACTTTTGTACGCGGCAACATACCACCGCGGGGTACATGTTCCGGAAAGCGCCCACGAGGTTCCCACTGTCCTGATCAATTGTTTCGACGCGGACGGGAAGCTGCCCTCGATCGTCCCGGACGAGCGCGGGGGCGGCAGGGTTGCCGTCGATCGTTTGCTCCGGGCCGGCCACAGCAGGATCGGAGTCATCAACCTGGACCCGCACATTCCCGCGGCCGTCGGGCGTTTGGAGGGTGCCCGCGAAGCACTCGCCGGCGCCGGGCTCGAACTGGATCCGGAGCTGGTGGTGTCCGGGCATGCGACGGCGGATGGAGGCTACGAGGCGGCGTGCCAAATCCTGGATCGTTACCCCCAGCAGGACAGGCCGACCGCACTGTTCTGCCTCAATGACCGCATGGCGATGGGCGCTTATGACGCCATCAAGGAACGGGGACTGACCATCCCCGGGGACATCGCCGTGATCGGCTTCGACAACCAGGAACTGATCGCGGCCTACCTCAGGCCAAAACTGACCACGGTTGCGTTGCCCTTCGAAAAAATGGGCGCACTGGGAGTCCAGACGCTCGCAGCTCTCACAGCAGGACAGCCGATCACTGCCGACCAGCAATTGGTCGACTGTCCGCTGCTAGAACGCTCTTCGGTCTGACCGCGAAATCAAGTTTCGAAGAGCAAACCCTTACCCACCCCTTCACCTTGCTGATGAAGATAGGAAAGAGATACCCATCATGACACAACCCCGACTCTTGAGGTCTGCCCGCATTGCAGCGGCCGGACTGGCTGTGGGTGCAATGCTGCTGACCGGCTGCGCTGCCACTGTCAACAAGTCCGCCGGCACCGACGCCGGAGCCAACGCGAACGCCTTCCTGACCATCCCGCGTGAGGACATGAGCACCTTCGACCGTAACTTCAACCCCTTCGCCCCCACTGTGAACCCCATGGTCCAGCAGGCCATCTACGAACCCCTACTGGTCTTCAACCCGGCCAAAGGCAACACCGTCCCCTGGCTGGGCGCCTTCTGGGACGCTGCCAAGGACGGCAAGTCCGTCACCTTCACCCTGCGTGACGGCGTGAAGTGGTCCGACGGGCAGCCTTTCGTCGCCGATGACGTGGCCTACACCTTCCAGCTGCAGAAGAAGCTCAAGGGCGGCTTCGAGTACCTGGATTCCGTCACTCCGGCGGGCACCGACAAGGTGACATTCACCTTCAACAAGCCCTGGTCCCCCGCGCTCTATGAGATCGGGCAGCTCCCCATCCTCCCCAAGCACATCTGGTCATCCATCGCCGATCCGGCGAAGGACACCAACGCCAACCCCGTGGGAACCGGCCCCTACACCCAGGTGGACAGCTTCCAGTCCCAGTCCTTCGAGCTGAAGAAGAACCCGAACTACTGGCAGCCTGACAAGCAGAAGATCGCCGGCATCAAGATGCTGGCGATGTCCGGAAACGATGCCGCCAACCTGGCCAGCGTCAACGGCGATGTGGACTGGTCCACCCAGTTCATCCCGAACATCGAGAAGACCTTCATCTCAAAAGACAAGGACCACCGCCACTTCTGGTTCCCGCCGACGGGCGCCATGATCAACTGGCAGTTGAACACCAGCAAGGCGCCGTTCAATGACGCGACGGTGCGCAAGGCCCTGAGCATGGCGGTTGACCGTGACCAGGTCACCAAGATCGGCATGAGCGGGTACGCCACTCCGGCCGACTGCACAGGCCTCTCCGGCAACTACGCGAGCTGGAAGAACGCCGATGTGGCGAACAACTGCACTTGGACCAAGCTGAATGTCGACGAAGCGAACAAGATGCTCGACGGCGCCGGCTACCCCAAGGGCGCGGACGGCAAGCGCACCCTCAAGGACGGCAAGCCTTTCGAGTTCAAGATCTCCGTGGGCGCCAGCTCCTCCGACTGGCTCTCCGTGGCCAACGTGATCTCCCAGAACCTCCAGGCCATCGGCGTGACCGCCAAGGTGGACTCCCCTGACTGGGCCTCCGTCGTCTCCGGCTACGAGCAGGGAACGTTCGACACCGGCATCGTCTGGAGCGCGAACGACCCCAGCCCGTTCAAGTACTTCAGCTCCACCATGGGCACATCCACCGTCAAGCCGGTGGGCGCCAAGGCCACCGAGAACTACCACCGTTTCGGCGATCCAAAGGCCGATGATCTCCTGCAGCAGTTTGCTTCTGCTGGAGACGAAGCCGCACAGAAGCAGATCGCGAACCAGCTTCAGGCGGAATACAACGCGGTGGCCCCGACGGTTCCGCTGTTCTCCGGCCCCGAATGGGGCGACTACACGGACGTTCACTTCACGGGATGGCCCACTCAGGACAACCCCTACGCAACGCTCTCTGACCGCTCCCCCACCACGGTCCTGGTCCTGACCACCCTGGAACCGCGCAAGTAGCCGGCGCCACTTCTCGGCCGGTGGCTGCAGTTGCCATATTCCGGTTCCCACCGGCCGAGAACCTTTTCATCTTTCCCGCCCGGGACCATTGTCGTCCCGGACCCCGCCTTTCCCGAACGGAGCAACCGTGCGCTTCATCCTGCGCCGCCTGGGTTTTTACCTGATCGCCTTCTGGGCCTCCATCACCCTGAACTTCCTGCTCCAGCGTTTCATGCCGGGAGACCCCGTCTCACGCATGTTCGCCCGTACCCAGGGCAAGATGCAGCCCGAACAGATCGAAGCCCTGCGCAAGATGCTCGGCGTGGATACGCGGCCGCTCTGGGAACAGTACGTCGACTACATGCACAACATCCTGACCGGCCAGATGGGTGTCTCCATCTCGCGTTTCCCCACCCCGGTCACCGAGGTCATCGCCAGCCAGATCGGCTGGACCCTTTTGCTGGGCGGAACCGCACTTGTGTTCGCCGCCATCATCGGCAATCTCCTCGGCATGCTGGCCGCCTGGCGACGCGGCGGCGCGATCGACTCCGCCCTGCCGCCGCTCCTGATCTTCATCGGATCCTTCCCGTACTTCTGGCTGGCCATGGGAGCCCTGTACCTGTTCGGTGTAGTCCTGGGCTGGTTCCCGATCCGCCACGCTTTCACGGATGGTCTGGAGCCCGCGTTTACCTGGGAGTTCATCGGCGACGTCGGTGCTCACCTTGTGCTCCCGGCGCTGACGATCGTCCTGGTGTCTATCGGCGGCTGGATGCTCGGCATGCGGAACACCATGATCGCCACGAACGCCGAGGACTACATCACCATGGCCGAGGCCAAGGGTCTCCGGCCGGGCCGCATCATGCTCCGCTACGCGGCAAGGAACGCCATGCTCCCGTCGGTCACGAGCTTCGGCATGAGCCTGGGCTTCGTGGTGGGTGGTGCAATGCTCACCGAGGTGGTGTTCGCGTATCCCGGCGTCGGCTACCAACTCCTCAACGCCGTCCAAGGCCTCGACTACCCGCTCATGCAGGGCCTGTTCCTGACCATCACCGCCGCCGTGCTGCTGGCGAACTTCCTCGTGGACATCCTCTACGTCCGCCTCGACCCGCGTGTGCGCAGCAACTGAGGGATCCATCATGACAACCGCAATTCTCAAGCAGCCCACTGAGCCCACGGCTGCCCGCAAGCCCAACCGCAGTTTCGTCCACGGACTTATCACCAACAAGAAGGCCCTGGTGGGCATGATCGTGATGCTCGTGTTCATCGCGCTTGCGTTGCTGGCCCCCGTGCTGTTCCCCGGAGACCCATCGCGGATCACCGCGATGGCCTCGCTGGAACCGTCTCCCGAGCACTGGCTCGGCACCACGGCCAAAGGCCAGGACGTGCTTGCCCTGACTGTCCATGGCTCCCGCAGTTCCCTGTTCGTCGGGTTGACTGTGGGCTTCGCATCCACCTTCATCGGCATTTTGGTGGGCCTGGCGTCGGCGTACTTCGGCAAGTTCATTGACGAAGCACTGTCCCTGGTGACCAACGTCTTCCTGCTCCTGCCCGGGCTCCCGCTCCTTGTCATCCTGGCAGCTTTCCTGCCGCCGGGTTTGGGCACGGTAATCCTCGTGCTCGTGGTCACCGGCTGGGCTGGGTCGGCACGCGTATTGCGCTCCCAGGCGTTATCCATCCGCTCAAAGGACTTTGTGGCCGCGGCCGTGGTGTCCGGCGAACGGGCGGGCCGCATCATGTTCCGCGAGATCCTGCCGAACATGGCATCGATCGTCATGGGAACCCTCCTCGGCTGCGTGATTTACGGCATCGGCGCCCAGGCAGGCCTGGAGTTCCTTGGCCTGGGTGACGTGAGCACCGTTTCCTGGGGCAACAACCTCTTCTGGGCCGGCAACGAGGGAGCCCTACTGACCGGCAGCTGGTGGGTCTTTGTTCCCTCGGGTGTCTGCATCGCGCTGGTCGCGTTCGCACTTGCGCTCATCAACTACGCCGTGGACGAGGTCACTAATCCGCGGCTGCGGAAGATCAAAACCCCAAAGAATACCGAAAGGAGCGCCGCCAAGTGACAGTCTCCCAAGTTTCCTTCGGCTCCCACGAGCCCGTTCTCGACGTCAAGAACCTCACCGTCAAGTACATCGGCGACACCCGCTCCACCACCGCCGTCGACCGTGTTTCCTTCAGCATCGGCACCGGAGAGGTCTTCGGGCTGGCAGGCGAGTCCGGCTGCGGCAAGTCGACCATCGCCAACTCGATCATGCGGCTGCTCAAGGACCCCGCAAAAATCGCCGCCGGCAGCATCTCCTTCGGCGGCAAGGACGTCCTGGCCATGAGCCCGGAGGAACTGCGGCGTTTCCGCTGGCAGGACGTGGCGATGGTCTTCCAATCGGCCATGAACTCGCTGAATCCGGTGCTCACCATCGGCGAGCAGATCGTGGACATCTTCACCACACACGCCGGCTACTCCCGCAAGGAATCCCTCCGACGCGCGGGCCAGCTGCTGGAACTTGTCAGGATCGACTCCGCTCGACTCAAGTCCTACCCGCACCAGCTTTCGGGCGGCATGCGCCAGCGTGCGGTGATCGCGATGGCCGTGGCGCTCAAGCCGTCCCTCCTGATCCTCGACGAACCCACCACCGCCCTGGACGTGGTGGTGCAGCAGGAAATCATGGCCCAAATCAAGGAACTCCAACGCGAACTGGGATTCTCCGTCCTCTTCATCACCCACGACATGTCCCTCATGGTGGAGCTGTCGCACCGCATGGCCGTGATGTACGGAGGCCGGATCGTGGAGACCGCGAAAGCCCAAGACGTCTACGCCAACCCTCGCCACCCCTACACGCAGGCGTTGATGGGTGCGTTCCCGCCGCTGACCGGTCCGCGGGTTCCGCTGACCGGACTGCCCGACGGCGTGAAGTTCCGGAACATCCCCGACCTCACCGAAGCAGCACCCGGCCATTTCGTGGCTCCGTTTGGTGCCGACGCTGAAGCAGCCGTCCTGGAAGGAGCCGCACGATGAGCCACGCTGTGCTGTCATCCCAGCGCCCCTCCGCCGACACAGAAGCTACGGCCCTCGAGGTCCGCGGACTAGGAAAGTCTTTTGCAATAGGTGGTTTGTTCTCCCGGGAGTCCGTCCGGGCCCTGCACGGCGTAGACCTGACCATTGGCCGCGGAGAAATCGTGGCCCTCGTGGGAGAGTCTGGGTCGGGTAAGAGCACCCTGGCCCGCTGCGTTGCCCGGCTGGAACGTCCGAGCTCCGGCGAGATCCTGCTTGACGGCGTCGACGTCCTCAAGCGTGACCGCTTCCAGGCATCGAGAGCGTTCCGCTCCCAACTTCAGATGGTCTTTCAGGATCCCTTCGGCTCGCTGAATCCTGCCCACAGAGTGGAGCATTTCCTGCGGAGGTCGCTAGTGATCCACCGGAAGGGCGGCAGCTCCGAGACAGAGACACAGCAGCGACTCGAGGAGCTTATGACCACCGTGGGCCTGCAGGCCGACATGTTGAACTCCTACCCGCACGAGCTCTCCGGCGGCCAGCGCCAGCGAGTCGCGATCGCCCGGGCTTGCCGGGGAACCACAGGTCATCCTCGCTGACGAGCCCACCTCCATGCTGGATGTTTCGGTCCGGATCGGCGTGCTGAACCTGATGCGCAAACTCCGCGATGAGCAGGGAATCTCCATGCTCTACATCACACACGACCTCGCTTCGGCCCGATACCTCGCGGACCGGACGGCGGTCATGTTCGCCGGTGAGCTCGTTGAAGAGGGCGAGTCCTTGGACCTCCTGGCCAACCCGGCCCACCCGTATACGCAACTGCTGGTCTCAGCCGTCCCGGATCCGGCCCGGGCGGGCTCCTACGATCCCGTCCGCCGGGCCGAGCTGCGACAGGCTGTGATGGCTTCGACCAGCTGCGCTTTCGACGGCGACCCAAACCAGGCCTGCTCGGCCGAGGAACCCGTTCGCCACGGTGTGGGCAACCCCGAAAACCGCCACTGGGTGCGCTGCCACCTCTACCGCCCGCAGGCTGGAGCCGGCGGCCACGCCCTGGCAACTGAACCTACGGACAGCAAGGCCTCCGCATGACTGAATCGACGCACCCGCTCGGCACCGTCCCCCAGGACGAACTGATTGCACGCGCCGATGCGGACCCCCTTCGGCCGCGCTTCCATTTCGTGTCCCCGGCCGGTTGGCTGAACGACCCCAACGGCGTGAGCCAGTGGAACGGCACCTATCATCTCTTCTACCAGTACAACCCCGAAGGCGCCTTCCACCACCGCATCCAGTGGGGCCACGCCACCAGCACCGACCTCGTCCACTGGACGGACCAGCCTGTGGCGCTGGAACCTTCCGCAGGTCCGGACGCCGACGGCTGCTGGTCGGGGGTGTTGGTGAACGACGGAGGAACACCCACCTTGGTGTACTCGGGACGGCTGGGCGAGCAGGAGTTGCCCTGCGTTGCCGTCGGATCCGCAGACCTCCTGAGCTGGAGCAAGATTCCTCAGAACCCGGTCATCGCAGCCCCGCCGGCCGGAGTGGCCATCACGGCGTATCGCGATCACTGCGTATGGCGCGAGGGTTACATCTGGCGGCAACTGGTGGGATCGGGCATCCGTGGGCGCGGCGGCACGGCGTTCCTGTACGAGTCGGAGGATCTGCGCGCCTGGGAATACGTCGGGCCCCTGTTCATCGGCGACGCCTCACAGGGCGATCCTGCCGATTCCGATTGGACCGGGACCATGTGGGAATGCGTGGACCTGTTCCGGGCACGCGAGGGATCGTTGGGTACGGTTCCGACTTCTGGCGACGCGCCCGACGTGCTGGTCTTTTCCGCATGGGACAACGGCGACACGCGCCACCCGCTGTACTGGACCGGCCGCTATTCGGAAAACTCCTTCGAGCCCACCGGGCTGCATCGGCTCGACTACGGTGGACGGTTCTTCTATGCGCCGCAGTCATTCCAGGATGAGTCCGGCCGACGCATCATGTTTGGTTGGCTTCAGGAGGGCCGCAGCGACGCCGCGATGATCGAGGCCGGGTGGTCGGGCGTCATGAGTTTGCCGCGCGTCACAACCGTGGCCGACGACGGAACCCTGGGGTTCGCGCCCGTGCCTGAAATCGAGAAGCTGCGCCGGGACCATGTGGGCCTGCCTGGACAGGAACTGGCGGGTACCGGGGCACCTGTGGCTACCGGTGTGTCCGGCAGCCAATTGGACCTCGAACTGGATGTGCAGCTCGAGCCTGGTGCTGTGCTGCGACTGGGCTTGCTGGGATCGGCTGACTGTGGCGTCTCCGGTAAATCCAAGGAGGAAACAGTGATCGAGCTGTGCCGGACCACTGAAGGCGACGGCCAAGGCACACTCCGCCTCGACCGGACTCAGAGCAGCCTCGATCCAACCGTTGATGTCGACGACAAGTCCGGACCGCTTCCGATGCCCGACGGCCGGGTGCACCTGCGCGTCCTGGTGGACCGATCCGCCGTCGAAATTTTCGCCAACGGCAAGCCGCTCACCGCCCGCGTTTACCCGACCCTGGCCGGCGAGCACGTGAGCCTGACCGCCGAGGGTACCGTGAGTCTGCTCTCCTTCGATGCCTGGACCATGGCTGAGATCTTTGGAGGAGCTCGGAACCTCTTCCCCTAACTCAGGATCCGACCTCTCCCGCCTTTGGAGTCATTTCCCCATCGCTCTACCACCTAAGACATCCAGCTCATGGCCGGTGCATCCCGCCGCGAAGCGGACGTACGACCTATACAAGAGCAACTGCTAACACCAGCATCCGTCCAGCCGCCGAACAGCGCCCCGCGCCGTTCGCCGGCTGGATGGCCGCACCCACCCTTCCTCAGGAAGACGAAATGAAATGAGACTTTGATTCATGACCGCGTTAACCGCGCCCACACGTGAGGCTTTCCGGCCGGCGATGCATTACGCCAGCAAGGACACCTGGCTCAATGACCCCAACGGCCTCATCTACTACGAGGGCAATTACCACCTCTACTACCAGAACAACCCCTTTGGGAATGTCTGGGGAAACATGTCCTGGGGGCACGCCACCTCCACCAACCTCATCACGTGGAGAGAGCAACCCGTCGCTATTGCCTGCGACGATTACGAGGACATCTTCTCCGGCAGCGTCGTTTACGACCAGCACAACACCAGCGGACTCGGCGACGGAACTGTTGCACCCCTGGTCGCCATCTACACAAGTGCCTACAAGGAGAACTCACAGCACGCCGGGATCCAGGCCCAGTCACTCGCGTGGAGCACGGACGGTGGCTACACCTGGTCCAAGTACCACGGAAACCCGGTCCTGAACCGCAATTCCGCGAACTTCCGCGACCCGAAGGTGTTCCGCTACAACGGCCCGGCCGGCGCCTATTGGGTAATGGTCGCTGTCGAGGCACTGGATTTCACGGTCGTGATGTACCGTTCCGATGACCTGAAGAGCTGGGACTACCTCAGCAGTTTCGGGCCGGCCAACGCTACTGGCGGAGTCTGGGAATGTCCTGACCTATTTCCTCTACCACTTGACGGGAACGAGGACCTGATCAGATGGGTGCTGACCGTTAACCTCAATCCCGGCGGGCCGAACGGAGGATCTGCGGGACAGTACTTCGTGGGAGACTTCGACGGCGTGACGTTCAGCTCCGAAACCACGGTCACTGAAGGCGACCAGGATCCGGCGCGCCTGACCGAGTATCACTGGCTCGACTGGGGCCGGGACTACTACGCTGCCGTTTCCTTCAGCAACGTTCCGGACGGTCGCCGGCTCATGATGGCCTGGATGAACAACTGGCAGTACGGCAACGACATTCCAACCTCCCCGTGGCGAAGCCCATGTCGCTTGTACGCGAGGTCTCGCTGGTCAGCTCTGAAGGGACACCGCACCTTACCCAGCAGGCAGTGATTGACCCCACAGCGCTTACCCGCACAGTTGCCTACACAGAGCTCGACGTCGATGGCATCCGTTCCGTGGCAGGCGGGGGCGCCGTGCAACTCATCGAGATAACCTTTGTGCCCGGTTCCGCAGATGAATTTGGCCTCGTGATCCGCGGCAACGGCAACGAAGGTACAAGGATCGGCATCCGTCCGGGTGACGGCAGACTGCTCGTGGATCGAACGGTCTCGGGCAACACCGCGTTCCACGGCGCCTTTTCATCGATCGACACCGCGCCCCTGCGTGCCATGGATGGAGCGTATAGGCTGCGCATTTTCGTTGATCACTGCTCTGTGGAGATCTTCGCCCAAGACGGAGAAGTCACCCTCACCGAGCTGATCTTCCCAGACCCCTCCGGCACCGGCGTGTCGCTGTACACCACCGGAGGAACCGCAAAGGTCGCTTCGCTCAGGCTCACCACCCTCGCCTGACCATGGCTACCCAACCGGCGGATGGTTTCAAACCCACCCAATCAACGCAACGGGTGGACGACGGCGACGCAGCTTGCGGGCCAGGGGACGCGCCTGAAATAGAGAGTCCCCTGGCGCGCGTGGGTTTGAACGCCTTGCCGCTGCCGTGCAGTCACTACCGCCGCGGCGCCGAACTGCTGTTCCCGGTCCTCACCGAGAGGAGGAAAAGAACTCCATCTCGATCGCCAGCAATGAGTCTTCCTCGAGTGACATGTGGACCCGCAACCTGTCCTTGGAAAGTGATTTGGCCCGGGAGGCGGCGCCTGACTTTCAGGGTTTCGTGTTGCGACCGATTGCACGCCTCCCGGCCCAAGAGTGTGGGGCTATACACACCGCGGGATCTGCGGGAGCCCGCGCGGCTTTCCTGGTCTCAGGCGCCCTCAAGGCGCTTCAACAACCCCGCATCGTGTCGCAGCACGAAGTTCAACCGAGCACTGACATCGGGACCGCGGCCGTGACGAGGGTCCAACTCGGGCCCTTGACGGACACCGTCCGGTGTGGGGGCGTGCGCCTGGTCCGCCGACTGACCCGCCCCACGGACGCTGTCTTCTGGAAGAGGCCGGTTCATATCCATGCCCGATAGTACCAACGCATCAAACAACACAGTTCGTTGACGGACAAGTTCAATCGGCCATTGCTGACACCATTCGGTGACATAATGGAATGATGAAGGAGGACGTTTGACGAACATGACCAGCATCGACACACCCGCGGCGGCCGGTTCGATCATCCGCGCCCGGCGCCAGGAACGAGGGCTTTCACAACAGTCGCTCGCAAAGGCGAGTGGTGTTTCACGGAAGTTCCTTGTTGACCTCGAAGCCGGCCACGAACGCGCCGAACTCGGCAAAACAATGGCCGTCCTCCACACCCTCGGGCTCTCGCTGACCGCCTCCGACCCTATGCCCCGCGGCAGCGACTACGACCCGGCACGGCGGGACTACGCCGAAACCTTCGCCCAGCTGATCGGCTCGCGCGACTTCGAGTTCGCCATCAAGATGCTCGCCGACTACGCCACAGCCTCCCTCAAAGCCGGAAAGCCGCTGCTCCAACGCAGCCCCCGGCTCAAGGATCCGCACTGGGCGGCGGCCCTGGCCGGCATCACCAACTACACCGCACACCGGCTCGGGCAACCCGCACCGTCCTGGACCAGACGCATCAAGCCCCTCAACGAGGCGTGGATGCCGGCCGAGTCCTACCGACACGTCCGGGAACCCATGAAACAACTCACCATGTCCGAAACACCCGCCGAACTCGCCGCCCTGAACGTCTTCATCCGCGAACGCAGCCTGGCCACCGCATGAGCGGCGGAGAGCTCACCGCTGATCAAATCCGCGCACTCCTCCACGAACTCGGCCGGCGCCTGCAGGCCCGCGGCATCCACGGCGACATCAAACTCGTCGGAGGTGCCGCGCTCATCCTGCAGGGAATCGGCAACCGCCCCACCGCCGACATCGACGCCAGCTACGCCGACCCCGCCACGGTCAACGCCGTGGTCACCGAGATGGCCGAAGACTACGATCTTGCGCCTGATTGGCTGAACTCCAACGCAGCAGCATTCGTCCCGGACAACGCCACCTGGGTAAACCTGGAACAACTCGACGGACTCACCATCCAGGCCGCGGACACCGAAACACTCCTGGCCATGAAAATCGCCGCCGAACGCGACAAAGACACCCTCGACATCGCCCGGCTCCTTCGCCGGCTCAACATCACCAACGCCGACGACGCCGTCGACCTCGCCTATAAGAAATACGGCGACCACTCCATCCCCCTCGCCGCAGGCCGGGACAACTACCTCATCGTCGTCGACGACGCCCTCGACGCAGCCGCAGCCCTCAAACACGACGAATAATTTCCCAGACCAGCCCTCCAGAAAGTGCCTCAACCCGGCCCGCGTTTGGATAACCATCGCAGACATCGAGAGGAGCAGTCGCCCGCGCCCGCTTAGCGAGCGGAAACCCTTTCTGCCAAGAAGACACCCGTGACGCAAGCCGTAAAGAGGGGCTGTACTGAGACCATCTCGGCCAGCATGATCTTCCCGCCTCCCGGATTATGTGCTCGTTGACAAGCACACAACATGCCTGCGAATACAGGCTGGCGAGTTCCGATCCCGGACAACCGTCGCCCATCCGCAAGTTCCACGAGTTGTTGCATCCTGCATTCACGAATCATGACCGGCCGGTTTCGTCCGGAGACGCTTATCGGGCACCCCTGTGGAGGGAGCTCCATCTCCGGCAGGCGTTCGATGCCTGCGACGTAGCACCGCTCACCTCAGCCGACACGGAGGGTAACCTCCTGCCATTGTCAGAAGAACCCGCAGGTTCCGGCGCATATTCTGAGATCAGCCGTATCCGCTCCTGAAGGAAGCCATGCCCGACACCTCACGTCCCTTACGCAAACTTGGATTCCTCACTATCGGCCTGTTCGATCCAGCGGATCCCGCCTCGGGCCACGAATCCACTTTGCAGATCATCGAACTTGGCGAAGGCCTCGGATTCGACAGCGCGTGGCTGCGGCACCGTCATCTGCAGTTCGGAATCTCCTCCCCCATCGCGATGATGGCCGCCGCCAGCCAGCGCACCTCACGGATCGAGCTTGGAACCGCTGTAACCCCGCTGGGCTGGGAAAACCCCTTGCGCCTTGCCGAAGACCTGGCCACCGTGGATCTGCTCGCTGGGGGACGCATCAATCCGGGGCTGAGCGTGGGCGAACCGATGCACTACGACACACTGAAGCACGAGCTGTACCCGGATTCCTCCGAGTTAGAGGATTTCAGCTACGGGCGCCTGAACCGATTTGCCCGGCTGATCGCGGGGGAAAAGGTGCGGGACTTTTCCGGCAGGCAGGGTGTAGTCGAGGAATTCTCCAACCGCGTCGAGCCGCACTCTGCCGGGCTCCGGGATCGCCTTTGGTATGGGGCGGCCAGCAGGAAATCGGCCGTCTGGGCCGGGGCAAACGGCTTCAATCTGCTCTCCAGCAGCGTCATCTTTCCGGAAGCGGATCAGGAACCGGACTTTGCCCGAATCCAGCAGTCGCAGATTCGCGCCTTCCGTGAAGCCGCTGAAACGTCAGCCCAGGCGCACGGACAGGCCCG
>NZ_DF952472.1:165390-167151 GCF_001263615.2 Arthrobacter sp. Hiyo1
CTCGGTCCAGCCCTGGGATGGACTCCCGCTGAAGTCCGGCGCGACCCGCAGTAGGCGTCACGGCCTTCGATCGACCACACGTTGGGCAATCCTGGGCGGCTGTGCGCTGCCGAGTCGCGGTGCTCCCAGTCGTCAGAGCAGTCCCACGAGCTCGCGGCCGGACTCCCGCTCATACTGTTCTCGGGGTTGTGGATTCCTTGGCTGACAAGCGACAGTTCCAGAAAGGATGCAAGCGAAAATGACCGCCGTTGCAGTCCCTCCGCGCAAGAAATCGCCATCTCCCACTGCCCAAGGACGAAGACGACGCACAGGGGCGCACCGCAGGGTGGATATGAAAGCACCCCTGCCCGACACCTGATCCCAAACACCGGCACCCCGCGCCGGATTTTATGCACTACGGACCCGAGGCAAGGCCTTGGACTCCGTATTGCATAGAGCACGCATCCGGTCAAAGAGGCTGAAGGCCGTTAGCAGGCAGCCGTGGCCTGGACCAGTTCACCGCTTCCGCAGCCTCGACAGATGACATCTCCTCGGCCATCATCTGCCGGCACTGCCGCACCTTCGTCCCGCCCAGACCAAGCTTTTGATCCATTGATTGCGAAGACGAAGCAGGGCAGGCCAGGCCGGATCAACGCATGGTGCCTGCCCGGGCTCGCTCAGGAGGTACCGGCCCGGCCCTTTGCATCACCGAGCGCGGCCAGGCCTCGTCCGTGTGGTGATGCGGCCTGCTAGCCTCACCACATGCGCAGAACATCGG
The DNA here is from genome assembly GCF_001263615.2 of Arthrobacter sp. Hiyo1. Taxonomy (NCBI): domain Bacteria; kingdom Bacillati; phylum Actinomycetota; class Actinomycetes; order Micrococcales; family Micrococcaceae; genus Arthrobacter; species Arthrobacter sp. Hiyo1. The sequence goes on from NZ_DF952472.1 coordinate 166,148, forward strand.
CACGGGGCTCAGGCACTGCCAGAGGAGAGCGCGTACTGATCCTGTCCGCAGGGGTTGGATCAGGGCACAACAGCGCGGCGGCGGCGGTACACCAGGCATGTGCCGCGCGCACTGACATCGCCGAGGTGCAGGTGCTGGACGTGCTGCAGGTAAGTAGCGTGCTCTACCGCGCGCTGCTGGGGAAGGGATACTTCGTCCTGGTCGAGGGCTTACCCTGGCTGGTCGAGTGGGGTTACGACATCAGCAACCCGCCCTTCCGGCGCCGCGGCCCAATCGACCCCTGGACACGAGTGAACGCCAGTCCGGTCATCAGTGCGATCAAGAGGTTCCGACCGACCGCGATCGTGTGCACGCACTTCCTGCCCGCCCAGCTGTTGGCGTCGTTACTCCTCCGGGGCGTGGTTGACGCAAAAACCGCTGTCGTGACGACGGACTATGACTTCCAGGGCCTGTGCTCTCGGGCGCGTTCCACATGATCTTTGTGGCCAGGGAGGAAGGCAGGGTGGAGCTGACGGCGCTCGGCCTTCCTCCCGACCGAGTGATGGCCACGGGCATCCCGATCAGCAAGCCGGTCGGTCCCGCGCCCGTGCGCGATCGCAATAAGCCACCGATGCTGCTGATCTCGGCGGGTGCGACCGGCGGGGACTATGCGTTCTCCGTGGTGCGTCAGACGATGCATATGCGCTCGGAATTCACGGCCACCGTAGTGTGCGGAAACAACGACGTGCTGCGGCAGCGCATCGAGAAGCTGGTGGCGACCGCCGGTGACCGCTACCGCGTGCTCGGCTTCACCACGGAGATGCCGCAGCTGCTGGGCCGCGCGGACCTGTTTGTCGGCAAGCCGGGCGGGCTTTCAGCGTCGGAGTGCATGGCTGCGGGGCTGCCCATGGTGCTTGTAAACCCCATCCCGGGGCAGGAGGTTCGCAACGGCGATTACCTGATGGAGCAGGGGGCGGCCGTCCGCTGCAACAGCCCCGCAACGATCGGTTGGAAGATCGATGAGG
>NZ_DF952472.1:169001-170378 GCF_001263615.2 Arthrobacter sp. Hiyo1
CAGGATCCGGCGTGCAGACTGCAGCACTGTCGCCCGGGCCAGGTCACCGTTACGCAGCGCGGCCGGCAGTTCACGGGCGCGCAGCAGTCGCAGCGGCATCTCTACGTCCATTCCTGCCTGGAGGCTGAGGAACGCGTCATGGGTGCCGAACACCCAGTCGCTCGTCACGAACCCGGAGAAGCCCCACTCCTGTCTCAACACGTCCGTGAGCAGGGCGCGATTGACGTCCATGTACTCGCCTCGCACCCGGTTGTAGGAACTCATTACAGAGTCCGCGCCGGCTTCCACGACCGCCCTGAAGTGGGGCAAGTACACCTCGTGCAGGGCGTGTTCGTCGACCGACACGTCGACCTCGAAGCGCTCGTTCTCCATCGAGTTGAGCGCGAAGTGCTTTACGCACGCCATCGCGTTCACGCGCACGCCCCGGGTGATGGCAGCTCCCATCCGGGCGGTCAGCACCGGATCCTCCCCGTAGCACTCCTGAGCCCGACCCCACGCGGGGTGGCGAAGCAGGTTTACGCACACGGACGCGGAGTAGTTTGCTCCCCGAGCCCTGGTCTCTAGACCGATCGCAAGCCCGACCCGTTCCTCCAGCGACGGATCCCAGGTCGCGGCCCGCGCAATTGTCACAGGGAGGGCGGTGGAGGCGCCGATCACGACGCCGCGACCACCGTCGCTGAAACGGATGCCCGGTATGCCCAACCGCGAGACCGCCCCGGCCACGAACGGCACCCTATTGAGCAGTATCGGGATGAGCGGGAGCAGCAGCCCGGGAGAGTCGCCGTCGAGCAGGCCGAGGATCTCCCCGTCCGTCATCAGATCGATCAGTAGCTCCGCGGCCTCATCCGCGTCCAGCTCGCCCGCCCGGACTGCCCTGACCGCCTCGCCGTAGGCGCTGCTCTCCGCCGACATCGTGTCCGTCAAAGCCAGCCATTGCGTTCGCGCTGCCCGTCGTCCCGCAGCAATCTTCATACACTAAAGCCCGCAGTAATCTTCATGCCTAAAGTCTGCACTCTGTGAGTCCGCGTTTGCGAAGCCGCCGGGAATCCCCTCGCTGGAGTCGCTTCCGACTCGCGCGGGGTTCCTCATCGCATCTCCATTAGCGGCGGCCAGTCGGTCAGCCTATACGACACTCCCCCTGTTACCTGTCTTTCAGCGTTCGCCGGGCGTACGCTGAACACGTCCCCGGTACCGGACCGGCCCGGGTCCTTTGCCTCCGGATTCAACCAGTAAGGGATCACCATGGAGATAAACCTCAGGGACCACTGGGACAGCCTCAGCCCCGAAACCCGGCAATGGCTCACCGAGAACCCCGGGTGCGTGGTTCTACCGCGCACGATCACGGAGACGATCCATCAGGAAACCGGAATCACCGCG
>NZ_DF952472.1:172319-173681 GCF_001263615.2 Arthrobacter sp. Hiyo1
CAGGTTCTTCGGCCTGGACGGGACGATCTCCCTGGGCATTGCCCTGCTCATCGCCGCGGTCGGAGGCGGGGCCCTGGTTGCCGTAGCCGGTGCAGTACGCATCATCCAACTCAGATCACGCAACCGCCGCACACCGACGACGCCAGGGCCCTGACACCACACAGGCCCTACCCCATCCAGGGAGCCTACATTCAGGAACCGTGCAGCCTGGCAGGCGTGCTCCAGGGGGCAAAGGTCGTGCTCCAGGGGGCAAAGGTCGTGCTCAAGGCGCCGGCATCGTCGTCCATGCTCGGCCCAAACGGCCCAAACGGCCTGCGGCGCCACCTTCGGGCGCAGCTTTGGAACGTTCACATTCGGGGCTTGGCCGGGAATTGGCAGGGGTGACGGACGGAACAAGGCACCCCGCCGACTGCCCATCGGGAATTCCGAACATCAACCTGGGACATCTTCCATCGGACCTCTCGTCGAAGCAGATGCTTCTCGATAAGGATGGCGCTGCACTGCAAATCGGTGTCGCCGGTGGCCAGTCGCACGACAATGTCGAAGACATCGTCGTGCTGAAGCCGTGCCGGTAACCGTTGATCCGCAGCAGCAAGACCCTCAGAATCCACGCGATGCATTTGGTGCCGTCGATGATTAGGGGAAACCCGGTCAGGGACTCGAGCAGCGCCGCCTTCAGGGCAAGCTGGGAATAAGCTTCGGCGCCCATGACCGCCGTGGCGGGACGCACTAAGGCCAAGGCGAGCAGGTTGACGTCGCGCATCTGGAACCCATACTTCCTGTTTACCGTGCCGGACCTACTAAGACGGTGCATGAATGGCACCAGCACATCCGCGCCATCGATTCAAGGTAAGAGCGAGAACGATTTCATCCTGTTCGGTCGTGCCGCCCGATATCCCAAGCCCAACAAATTGCCCCCGGGCAGTTCAATCGGTCCGCCCTTCCCCGAACGACACAAGGTGGCCTCCCGAGCACGCTGTGAGGTTGTACAAGGCTTGTCCCGGTCGCATTCTCAGGGGAATATTATCTGAGCATACTCAGTTATGAGTGTAATCACTACCCCGTAGCCGCATCAGCAGGTCTTAGCGTCCACGGCGGCCGAACATCGGCTGGATGACGGTGATTGCTCTGAAACATCGAACGCAAAAGGACTAACCAATGACCCTTTCTTCACTGTGGCAACCGGGATCTACACCGCCGAGCATGTCGTGGGCTGGCGAAGCGTCACCGAAGCAGTTCACGCCCGGGGCGGGGCGGTGTTCATCCAGCTCATGCATGCGGGCCGCATGTCCCACCCGGACAACACTCCTCACCACCGTCAGCCCATGGCGCCCTCGGCGATCTCCGCAGATCAGAATATTT
>NZ_DF952472.1:173993-183257 GCF_001263615.2 Arthrobacter sp. Hiyo1
GTGGATCCCAGCACTCTCTACGGCGGCGGGGCGGCCGGGTACACCGACTACCCGGCCCTTGCCCACGCCTAATCCCGCAACCATCCACGCCGACCGGCGCGGACGGAAATCAACACAGAAAGTTCGTGAAATGCACTCACTCAATGGAGCAGTCGTCCTCGTCACCGGCGCAAACGGCGGCATTGGAACCCACTTCGTCCACGGCGCCCTCGCCCGCGGCGCCAGCAAGGTTTACGCCACCGCCCGCACCCCGCGCACCTGGGAGGACGAGCGCATCGTCCCCCTTACCCTCGACGTCACGGACCCGGAATCAATACGGGCCGCAGTCGAGGCTGCGGGCGATGTCACGGTGTTGATCAACAACGCCGGGGCCGGCGTTGCAACCCCTGGCATCCTTACCCACACCGACGCGGAAATCCGGAGCAACGTGGAGACGAACTTCCTTGGCCCGCTATTCCTCGCCCGCGCTTCGCACCGATCCTGTCAGCGAAGGCCGAATCCGCAATCATCGACATCCACTCCGCCATGAGCTGGTACGCCGTCGGCGGCATCTACAGTGCCACCAAGGCCGCCCTCTGGTCGGCCACCAACTCACTGCGCCTGGAGCTCGCCCCCGAAGGGGTACACGTGGTGGGCGTCCACGTCGGCTACGTCGACACGGCAATGGCTGCGCATGCCACCGACCCGAAAATGGACCCGGCCGATCTGGTCACCACGGTATTGGATGCCCTCGAAGCCGGCGAGTACGAGGTCCTCGCCGACGAGACGTCCATCCAGGTCAAGGCCGGACTCAGCGCCCCCATCGAGGCGCTCTACCCCCAACTTGCGCGCAGCAAGTCCTAGAAACAGCAGCAGCGCCGTGGTGATGAATCCAACACGTCGCCACGGCGCTTTCCATTACCGCTTGACAATTAACTGAGTACAGTCATAATTGATTGTAGTCACTTTAACCGGACGTCGCCCCACGACGAAGATACTGTCGCCACCGGCGCCAACCACAAGAACATCCACCCAGAAGGAGCATCGCGGCATGCGGGCATTCGTGATCAACAAGTACAAGGAACCGCTGCGCGAAGCCGAGGTTGCTGAACCCGCCGTCGGCGAACGGGACGTGCTCGTGCAGGTGCAGGCTGCCGGCCTGAACCAGCTGGACGAGAAGATCCGCCTGGGTGAGTTCAAACAGATCCTTCCCTACAAGCTCCAGCTGATCCTCGGCAACGACCTCGCCGGCACCGTGCTGCGCGTCGGGGAAAGAGTGAAGAGGTTCAAGCCCGGCGATGAGGTCTACGCCCGCCCCAACCAGGACCGTATCGGCACATTTGCCGAACGTATTGCCGTCGCGGAGGAAGACCTTGCACTCAAGCCCGTCTCGGCCACCATGGAGGAGGCCGGATCACTGCCGCTGGTGGCCCTTACGGCGTGGCAGGCCCTCGTCGAGCAGGGCCAGGTGCAGCCAGGTCAGAAAGTCCTCATTCATGCCGGCGCCGGCGGAGTCGGTTCCATCGCTATCCAGCTCGCCAAACATCTCGGCGCGACCGTCGCAACCACCGCCAGCAGCTCCAACGCCGGGTTCCTGCGGGACCTCGGCGCCGACATCGTCATCGACTACCGCACCCAGGACTTCGAGCAGCTCCTGAGCGGATACGACCTGGTGCTGGACAGCCTCGGAGGCGAGAACCTGCAGAAATCACTGCGCATCCTCAAGCCCGGCGGGAAGGCGATAGGGATCGCCGGCCCGCCCGATCCGGCATTCGCCCGCAAAGCAGGCCTGAACCCCATACTGCGCCTGGCGATCACCGGGCTCAGCAGCAAGATCCGGAGGCAAGCCAGGAAGCTCGGCGTCAGCTATGAGTTCCTCTTCATGCGAGCCAGCGGCGACCAACTACGCCAGATCAGCGCCCTCGTTGACGCCGGCGTGCTGCGCCCCATCGTAGGGAAGGTCTTCACCTTCGGCCAGGCTCCAGAGGCACTGCAATCCCTGGCCGCAGGGGGCTTCCGGGGCAAAGCAGTGCTCACCCTCACCAACTGACCCGCCGCCAGCGACTCTTCACGCAAAGAATCCAGGAGAACACCCGTCATGGACAACACCGACGCCCCGAACGAACCAGTCATCACCTCGTACGCGAAGGCACCTGCCCGCACTGTCACCGCCGGAGGCGTCAGCTACGCCTACCGCGAGCTGGGGCCCAAGGGCGGCATCCCCGTCGTGTTCTTCGTGCATCTGGCAGCCACCCTTGATAACTGGGACCCCCGCATCATCGACCCCATTGCCAAGAACCGCCACGTCATTACCTTCGACCAGCCCGGCGTCGGCGCCTCCACCGGACGGGTTCCGGACAACATCGAGGCAATGGCCGACGACGCTTACACCTTCATCAAGGCCCTTGGGTTCGACAAGATAGACGTCTTCTCCTTCTCACTGGGCGGCATGATCGCCCAGGACCTTGCCCTCAAACATCCCGACCGTGTCCGCAAACTCGTCCTGACCGGAACCGGTCCGCGCGGGGGCAAAGACATCGACAAGGTCGTCGGCACCACCTACCGGGACATCCTCCGGGCAACCCTGACCCGGTCCGACCCCAAGGAATTCCTGTTCTTCAACCGCAACGCCACCGGCAAACCCGCTGCGAAAGCCTTCATCAAACGCCTGCAGGAGCGAACCATCGACCGCGACAAACCAATCAGCACCCGTGCATTCCAGACGCAGCTGAAGGCCATCCAGGCGTTCGGCCGCTCCGCCCCGTCGGACCTGTCCACCCTCACGCACCCCACTCTTATCGCCAATGGCGACAACGACCGCATGGTGCCCTCCGTCCTCTCCGAAGACCTGCATCGGCGCATCAAGGGATCCGAACTGATCATCTACCCCGACTCCGGCCACGGCGGCATCTTCCAGCACCACACCCGGTTCGCACCCGCCGTCGTCGAATTCCTCGCCCCCTGACCACCACCGCCCGCGACCAGAAGTCATCAATGGGCACCTCACCACCAACCACCGGACCACACCTGGAAAAGCACTTCACTTCTTCAGCCATCAGCTGAAGCCGGGGGCCTATGCCATCCATGCCTATGACGTTGAAGCAGCACTGACGTATGTCAAGCGTGGCGGGATCCTCCCCCACTACGAAGAGCAGGGGCGCCGACCGGAGGGCCGGTTTACGCAGCGCCGGTATACTCATTATTGAGTCGAGTCAGTTTATCTCCGGAGGAACCCATGCCTGTCACGTCCCAGCCGCTCGGACGGCGCGAGCGGAACAAGCAGGAGAAGCTGGACCGCATTAGCGCCGCAGCCAGTGAGCTGTTCGCCGAATACGGGGTCGAGGACGTCACCACCCAGCAGATCGCCGACAAGGCCGACATCGGCACCGGAACCCTCTTCCTCTACGCCAAAACCAAGGGAGAACTCCTCCTCCTCGTTCAGAACGCCCACTACGCAGAAGCGCTCCAGCGGGGCCGGGCGGATGCTGAAACCACCCCGGATGCCTGGGTGCGGTGATGGCCATCGTGCGGCCGATCGTGGAGTGCAACCGAACCCAGATCGACAACGGACGCTTCTACCTGCGGGAAATGGTCTTCGGCGACCCCACGGAGCCACAGCACAGCGCTGCTCTATCCATCGTTGCGCAAACCGAGGAAGCCATTGCCGCCATACTCGACAGGGAAAAACCGGCCGGCGCGGGTGACGCCGCGACGGCGGCGCGCATTGTCTCGGCGATCATGTTTGTCAGCATGGCCGCAAGCGTAAACGCCGGATTGGAAACTGAAGCACTGGAGCGGGACATCAGGACACAAATCAGCCTGCTCATACCCCGCTGACGCGGCCGGCAAACTCGATCAGGACGGCAGCCACTCGTTACGTTTGCGGTCGGCGAGGCAAACCTCTGGCCTCTGGCCATAGCACCTTGGCACACGAATCGCCCTAAATCAGCAGCACTGGTCGGCGAAGCCCCTGCAGGAATATCGGCACCTTTGGGCGATGTCCACCTGCTCGGTGGTTAAGTTTCCGGCGGCAATGGCCGCCTGGACTTGCAAGGCCAGTGTGTCCGTGTACCACCCTCGACTGGATCACGTTCAGTAGTCGCTGGTTCGTGCTTCAACCTGATCGTCGCTGAGTCCGGTGACCTGATTGATCCACGCTCCGAAGTCACGGCTCGGCGCGTAGCCTGTCTCGGTCCAGCCGAGTTTGCTTGGCTTTACGGGGGGTGCTGAGATGTCCAGGCCAAAGCGCTGGACTACGGTCCGGGCCCCGGGGAAAAGGCGGTCTGCGGTGCCGATTGGGTCAAGTTTCCACTCGGCCAGGTCTGCGGCCGGGACTGCGTCCGGATGAAGGGCATCCAACACCAGCCCGCCGTCGTTTGCTGCCACATAGTCCGTCGACAACCCAATTGCGTCGAGCACGTCATTGCGATCTACTCGCTCGTAGAGCAGGCCGCGACCATAGTCACGGGCCCAGTCCGTCCAGGGCACCAGCGAAGCAGGGCGGACCGCAACATATGATATGCCGTGACACCTCCGGTGATAGTCCAAAAGCTGCTCGCCGATGACTTTCGTGAATCCGTAAACGTCGCTCGAGTCATGCCAAGCCTGCGAGGAAAGCCAGACCACTTTCCCCACGCCGGCGGCGACGGCCGCCTGCAGGGTGCGGAATGTGCCATTTACATTGAGGTCCCAGAATTCCGTTTCAGTGTGATCGGCGACGTGGATGCCGTGCAGGGCCGGCAGGTGCACGAGAATGTCGGCGTCGACCATCGCGGCGTGGAGGCCCTCTCCGGTCCGGACGTCCGCCGCGTCGAAGCGTGCTTCCGTAGCCAGGCCGTCGACGGGTTTAAGGTCGGACAGGGTCAACTGGTATCCAGCGGCTAGGAGTCGTGGGGCGAGGCCACGGCCGATGTTCCCGCCGGCACCGGTCATAACGACGCGCGTACCCCTTGGCGCGGTGGCGGCATGGTTTCCGTAATTCATTACGCTCCTTTCCGGAAGTCGGGACATGCTGGAGGGTTTCTCCAGCATGCCCTGATCCGGGTCTTCGGTAGGTTCGTTGCCCCGAGCACGCCTGGCTTGCCTCACGGGCGGCTAGATCGGGCCAGCACCGGCGTGTCTGGCGAGACCTCGGCCGGATGATCGACGAGGTGACATTTCTGCCTTGACGGCAGCGGCCGGCAGGGCAGATCAATGCGTGGGAGCGCGCCGCGAGGACGGAGACCCGGCTTCGGGACACGCTCCTGGCGCGTTGGTCTGTCAGGGGGTCGGCCGGATAGCAGTGTCTGAACTGTAGGAGGTGATCTGGGAGGCTGTCCCGCTGTCGAGCACTTTCGAGTGGGTAGTTGAGGCGTCGAGAACGACGTGCTGAGAAGCGACGTCGCTGACCACGTGGTTGAGCGCGACGACGTTGGCGTCCCCTCCGGCGATCAGGATCTGCGTCGGTTGGCGCCGGCGGGGGCGATGTTGGCGGGCGGGACGTTGTAGGCGAAGAGGTTGTCCGAGATGAGGTTGTTGTCTCCCGCGATGTGGACTACGCCGTAGAGGTCGTCGAGGCCGTTGCCGCGGCCGATGAACGGCGGGTACCCCTCGTTGGTCCGGCGGATGTGGTTGGCCGTGATGAGGTTTTCCTTGCAGCCGTTCAGCAGGCGGAGCATGCCCGGGTAGAAGCCTTGGAGCCTGTTCGAAGTGACCGAGCACCGGTTGCAGCCCGTGAATTCGATGAGGCTGCGGCCTCGGGGGAAGAGGTTGTTGCCCGTGACCAGGAGGCCTTCGTGGTTCTCGGCCAGGAGCGTGACCCCGTCAGGACCGGCGCCCATGTGATTGCCGCTGACAATTGTCGCCTGCCCGGCCCCGGTGAGCTCGACGCAGTTGCCACATTCGGCGATCATGTTGTCGTTGACGCGGAGTGCGTCCGCGCCGCGCACGATCAGGGCGTGTTCGAGGTAGACGAATCCCATGCCGGTGATGTGGAAGGAGTCGTTATCGGAGGCGACTTCGATTCCGGTCTTGCCGTTGTGGTAGCTGTTCTTGCCGGGGGTGAAACCGACTCCGTCGAGGCAGAAGTCCCGGAACACGATTCCTGAAAGACGCGGATCCCCCGCCCGCTTGACGAGGAATGCCTGGGGCGCGCTCGGAGAGGTCAGGACGCGGATGTGGCTGGCTCCGGGCTGGAGGTTCTGCCATCCGGTCGGGTTCGAGTTGTCGAGGATGCTTCGGGAGAAGAAGCCATGCCCGAAGCCGGCGATGGTCAGGTAGCTCACATCGACGACGACCTGGGTGTGCAGGTCGTAGTCGCCCGGAGGGATGATGATCGCGGCTCCGGGACGCGCGTCCGGGGACGTCTGCCGCTGCTTGATGTCGGCGATGATGTCGTTGATGACCGCCCCGATGTCGGATTGCGCGGTGACCTCCGGGTGGGCCTTGATCCTCCAGGTGGTGACGTCGTACGTGTTGGGCGAATTGAGGGGTGCGCCTTGCTGGCCGTCGGCCGCATTAGCATTCTGTGTTGTTCCGAAAGTCAATGCAGCCGCAAGCGTTCCGGCTGCTCCGGCACCGATCAGCCGGCGGCGGCTTGGATTCGCATTTTCTAGATTCTTTCCAGTTACCACGGGTTTCTCCTCTGTATGAGATAAGACTGCTGCTCAGAATCGGGCGTTGCCGGGCCGGCCGCCGAAGGCTTGACTGTCCTTGTCATCCGCCTCGGCGGCATCACGCTCTTGTTCCCGGGAAACGGCTAATGTCCCACGTGGACTAATGTCACAACTCATGTGCCAAACCGTTTGGGCTAACCAGAGATGACACTAGGAGCCCGGCATGACGGCTGTCAACGCCAAAATTCGGACGGAAGTTTTTGGCACATCCGACGGCGTCTACCAATGATTTGTGACCCTTGACACCCGCCGCGCCCTGCGCGTAATCTGTTGCCAAGTCGTTTTGGCAAAACGGTTTTTCATCTTATCCCGTCTTCGTATTCCGTTCCCGAGAAAGGGAGTCGACAGCGATGTCCTCTCGAAAAACAATCTCCAGGCTTGCCGCCCTCGGCAGCCTTTCAGCCGCGGTAATCCTGGCCGCAACCGCATGCGGCGCAGGGGGCCCGGCGACGTCCGGGGGCGCCGCCGGAAGTTCCATCAACGTCCTCGTCGAGGCAGGCGGCCATGCAGAACTGCAGCCCATCGCCGACCAGTGCAAGAAGGACACCGGGGTCAACGTCAACTTCGTCGAACTCCCCTACGATGGCCTCTTCAACCGTCTCTCCAGCGAATTCTCCTCCGGCACTGTCTCCTTCGATGTTGCGGCTCTTGACTCCGTGTGGCTGCCCAGTTTCAAGGACGCCCTGCAGCCCATCGATGAGCTCTTCACTGACGAGGCAAAGAAGGACATCTTCCCTTCACTGGTCAAGGAAGCCAACGTCGATGGCCATTTCATTGGAATGCCGGCGTGGACCAACGCCGAGATAGTCCTCTACCGCAAGGACCTCTTTGAGGACGCCAAGAACAAGGCCGACTTCAAGGCCAAGTACGGCTACGATCTCGCCGCGCCGAAGACCTGGCAGCAGTACCAGGACATCTCCGCCTTCTTCACCAAGGACGGCATGTATGGCACGGACGTCAAGGGCGGCGTTGAAACCGAGTACCTCACCCACGTGCTGCAGGCCGGATCGCCCATGGTCCTGGACAGCAACAACAACGTCGTGATTGACAACGCGGCCCACAAACAAGCGCTGGATTTCTACACCAGCCTCGTCAAGGACGCCCCGGCCGGCGCGGCCCAGGTCGACTGGGCCGCCGCCCAGAACCTCTTCAACCAGGGCAAGACAGCCATGACCCAGTTCTGGGCCCACGCGTACCGGCAGATCCCCAAGGACTCTCCCGTCTACGGCAAGGTCGGAACAGCCCCGATGATCGGCGGGTCCGCCGGTGTTGCCGGTGTTCCGGGCCCCTGGTACCTCTCGGTACCCAAGGCCACCAAGAACACGGACGCCGCGAAGAAGTTCGTCAAGTGCGCCTTCGACCACAATGACCTGGCCATCCAGTCAAGCCTTGGCCTGGCAGCACGGGTCTCCGCCTTCCAGAAGTACCAGGACCAGCCCGGCTACGAGAGCTTCAAACCGCTGATCGAAACACTCAACGCTCCCGCGACGGCAACCCGTCCGGCAACAGCAAAGTGGCAGCAGATCGTCGACACCGTACTGGTTCCGATGCTCCAGAAGGCCGTCGCCGGCGGAGACAGCACGACCTTGCTCGCGGACGCCAAGTCCAAGATCCAGGCCCTCCTTAAATAAGACTCCGCGGCCGGCAGCAGCCCATGGCGTTGCCGGCCGCGGCCCCAACCAGCGGAAGAGAATCCCGTGCGCATCCCTGATCGCCGCTTCGCCCTCTACCTGATGACCCCGGCGGCGTTGTTCCTCGCAGTCTTTGTTGCCTACCCGTTGTTCCGGTTGGTCACGGACAGCTTCTTCAAAATCTCCCCGATCGTCGGGGCCCCCGTGACTTCGTGGGCCTGGACAACTACGTCCGGGCCTTCACCTCAGAGGCCTTCATCGGTGCAGGATGGCGGACCCTCGCCTACACCCTGATGGTGGTGACCCTCGAGTTCACCCTGGGTCTGGGCATGGCCCTCCTGTTCACGACCCTGGGCCGGAAATCCCAGGTCTGGCGGACCATGTTCCTGTATCCGCTCATGATTGCCCCGATCGTGGCCGGCCTGCTGTGGAAGTTCCTCATGATCGACAACTTCGGCTTGCTCGGCACCCTGCTCAGCCAGGCCGGCATCCTGCAGAACCCAAACCAGATCGGCTGGCTGTCGAACCCGGACATCGTCCTGTTCTCCGTCGCCGTCCCGGACATCTGGCTCACGACATCGTTCATGTGCCTGGTGCTGTTCGCGGGCCTGCAGAACATCCCGGGAGACCTCATCGAGGCGGCCAGGCTCGACGGCGCCCGCGCACCGTCGCTGCTGTTCCGGATCATCCTTCCGCTGCTCCGGCCTGTCATCGCCGTGGCGCTGGTGGTCCGCGGCATCGACGCAGCCCGGGCCTTTGACACCATCCTCATCCAGACCAACGGCGGACCACAATCCGCCTCCGAAACCATGAGCCTGCTCATCTACCGCACGATGATCCGCTTCGGCGACCCAGGCCTCGCAAGCGCCATGGGCACCATCTACCTGCTGGCGATGCTCGCCATCGCCTTCGTAGCCGTAACCACCATCTGGCGGCCAGGAAAGGACACCTGATGAGCTCGGCCCAGACCCCCGACGACGGCGCCATGCTGGCCGCCGCCG
>NZ_DF952472.1:183304-190973 GCF_001263615.2 Arthrobacter sp. Hiyo1
GTTCCCGAACGGCCACGCCACGCCGGCACCGCATACCGCAATGCGCCGGCACCGCACCAAACGGAGAGCATTATGCCAAGCCGAACAGCGACTGCGCCTCAGACCACCACGGAACCGGCGTCGGCCAGCGGAGGCCGCAAGCGCCGCGGCGTCAATCGCGAAGGACTCGAAGCCGGCAAGCGCAGCACCAGGACCATCCTGTGGATCCTCCTCGCCGCGGCGCTCGTCCTCTACGGCTTCCCGTTCCTGTACCTGCTGTTCACGTCCTTCAAGACGCCGATCGACACCATTGCCGTGCCGCCGACCATCCTCCCCAAGGAATGGACGCTGGATAACTACATCAACGCCCTGGGCCGCAATGGAGTGCCGGCGTCGTTCATCAACAGCATCCAGACCGCCGTCATCAGCACCCTGCTGTCGCTCATCCTGGCCGTCCCGGCGGCCTACGGCATCACACGCTACAAAACAGCCAGTGGCAGGGTGTTCATCATGGCCGCACTCGTCACCCGCATGGTCCCCCCGGTCGCCATCGGCATCCCGCTGGCGTCCATGATGGCCTCGGTCGGCCTGGCCGACACCCCGATCGCACTGTCCATCGCGCACACAACCATCTCGCTGCCGCTCTCCATCTGGCTCATGTCCAGCTTCTTCGAGGCCGTCCCACAGGACCTGGAAGAAGCAGCTACCGTGGATGGCTGCAGCCGGCTCGGAGCCCTGTGGCGGGTGGTCATCCCGGTGGTCTCCGGAGGCATCGCCGTGACAGCGATCTTCGCCTTCCTCGCCTCCTGGAACGAATTCCTGTTCGCGCTACTCATGACCGCCGTCCGGTCCCAGACCACACCCGTGGTCATCGCAAACTTCCAGACCCAGTTCGGACTGGACTGGGGATCCATGACAGCCCTCGCCGCCGTCTACTCGATCCCCGTCATCCTTCTCACCCTTCTCCTGCAGCGCAAGATCGTCGCAGGCATGACCCTCGGCGCCGTCAAGGGCTGAGAAACCACAGCACAAAGGGAAGAACCAATGTCAAGCAACAACCACTACGACGTGACGACGTGGCCCGTCGGCAATCCGTCCGAGGACGTCGGTGAAGTAATCAACAGCATCATCGCCGATATCAAGGACCGGCAGACCGCCACCGATGCGAACAATGGAGGAAAGCCAGGCGCGGTGATCTACATTCCGCCCGGAGACTACCGCCTGCGTACGCAGGTGCTGATCGACGTCAGCTTCCTCAGGATCCACGGCTCCGGACACGGCTTTACGTCATCGAGCATCCGGTTCAACGTCCCCGAAGACGAATGGCCCGACCTGCATGAGCTATGGCCTGGGGGGAGCCGCATTCTCGTCGACCTTCCCTCCGGCGGAGACGGAGAGGAATCCAAGGGAGCCGCATTCTACGTTGAACGAAGCGGAAGCCCACGGATCAGCTCGGTCGAGTTCTCCAACTTCTGCATCGACGGGTTGCACTTCGCCCCGGACGGCTCGGGAATGCACCCCGAGAACACCTACGTCAACGGCAAGACCGGCATCTATGTCGCGAACGCCAATGACTCATTCCGCGTAACCGGCATGGGGTTCGTCTACCTTGAGAACGCCCTCACCATCTACAACGCGGACGCGCTTTCCGTTCACGACAACTTCATCGCCGAATGCGGAAGCTGCATCGAACTGCGCGGGTGGGGACAGGCATCGAAGATCACCGACAACCTGGTCGGAGCAGGGCCAAAAGGTCACTCGATCTACGCCGAGAACCATGGCGGGCTCCTGATAACCGCGAACAACGTCTTCCCCCGCGGTGCGAGCAGTGTCCATCTGGACGGCGTCACGCGCTCAAGCGTCACCAACAACCGTTTGCATTCGTTCTACCCTGGCATGGTGGTTCTCGCAGCGAACAGTTCGGAAAACCTCGTGGCCACGAATCACTTCCTGCGTGACCACGAGCCTGGACACCCTTCCTGGGAGTCGACAACGGATTGGACGACCTCAACGGGCTTCTCTGTGTCAGCGGCAGCAACAACTCTGTCATCGGGAACCACTTCTCCGAGATCATCGACTCACAGAGCATCCGGCCCGCAGGTGCGACGCCCGTCATCATCCGGCTGATGGCGGGGGTCGGCAACTTCGTTTCCAACAACCACGTGGTGGCGATGGACGTTCACGCCACGTCCAGCGGATCGGCTTTCGAAGCTCAGGTGGACGCGCTGTTGACGACCCAGGCTTCGGACGCCCTCGCCGTTACGGCCGTCATGGTCGATCCCGCATCAGCCCGGAATACGATCCTTGATTCCGGAAGTGACGCCCAAGTTATCGCGGACAGGACTGTTAACGCCTTCAGGGCCACACCCGCGGTCGGTTTCCAGGCGGCACACGAACCACTTGTGGTTCAGTAGCCCGCTCAGGCCTGGCGAGTCCCTCGGGGATCGCCATCGGGCCTCTGGGACGAATAGAACGTACCCAGCAAGTACCCGGACATAGAATCAGCATCAACATAAGGACGTGGGAGACCAATGAACAAGTCAGTTGGCATCAAGGACGTGGCAGCCGCAGCCGGCGTCTCGGTCACAACGGTCTCCCACGTCCTCAATGATGTTGTCTACGCCCGGGTGGGGGCGGAGACGAGGGAACGGGTCCACGAAGCGGCCCGGCGTCTCGGATACGGCCCGAACCGGCTGGCGCAGGCGCTGCGCACCCAGCGTTCGGGCATGATCGGGTTCATCAGCGAGGAAATCGCCACCACCCCGCACGCCGGCCGGATCATTTTGGGGGCCGAGGAGACGGCACGTGCTCGCGGATACCGCATCATGATCATCAACTCCACCAGCACCAGCTCCCAGGATTCCAGGGAAAGTGATGTGGCGGATCTGCTGGACCGGCAGGTAGACGGCATCCTCTACGCCACCATGTATCACCGCAAACTGGCCGTCCCCAAGAACCTCATCGGACTCCCCGCCGTCCTGGTGGACTCCGAAGACATCAGCCACACCGTTTCCTCCGTCATCCCCGACGAAATCGCCGGTGCGAGGTCGGCCGTACAAACCCTGATCGACGCCGGACACACCCGCATCGGCATGCTCAACAACACCGACGACGTCCCCGCCACCCACTCCCGGCTCAAGGCATTCAAGGACACACTCGCAGGTGCCGGGCTGCCCTATCACGAAGAACTCGTCCAGTCCGAGCCGTCGGAGGTGCCCGGCGGCCACCAGGCGGCCCTGCGCCTGCTGAAAACCCCAAACCGGCCCACCGCTATATTCTGCTACAACGACCGCATGGCCATGGGCGCGTACCGGGCCGCCGGGGAACTTGGCCTCAGGATTCCGGACGACATTTCCATCGTCGGTTTCGACAACCAACAACTTATTGCCGAAAACATCTACCCCGCCCTGACAACCGTCGCCCTTCCGCACTACGAAATGGGCGCCTGGGCCACCGAAAACCTGATCGACGCCATCGAGGGAAAAACCGACCTGCAGCTGTTCGCCGCTCACCCGACCCTTCTCCCCTGTCCCCTGGTCCTCCGCGATTCCGTAGCCTCCCCAAAACATCAGGACGCTTCGAGCAGAGCAGCACCGGACTCACTTACACGCCCCAACACCTGACCTTCGAGCGCGCCCAGTAGAGGACGCGCCCAACCCTCCAAGGACCCCGAATGCATAGCACCCCAGTTCCCCCATGCCCTGAAACGGATGTCGTCGTCATCGGCGAGGCCATAATCGACATCATTAACACCGCCGCAGGGCCCGTCGAGTTTCCCGGCGGATCAGGGATGAACGTCGCGTTCGGACTCGGCCGGCTAGGCGTCAGCACCGCATTTCTCACCGCACTGGGCAGGGATGAACGCAGCAGGAACATCCAACAACACCTGGACACCGCAGGAGTACACCTGTTCCCGGGAGCCGAACACCTCAGCCGCACCTCCACAGCCAGGGCGCTTCTGGACAGCAGCGGTTCCGCAGAGTACGAATTCGACTTCGAATGGAACCTCCCCCACATCAGCCCCACTTTCCTCCCGAAGGTGCTGCATACGGGGTCACTGGCCTCCTTCACGGAGCCCGGAGCAACCCAAGTCCGGTCCTTGCTGGAACTGTTCTCCCGCCGCTGCTTGGTCACGTACGACCCCAACATCCGCCCGACACTGCTCCCCAGCCACACTGAAGCGCTCAGGACTTTCGAACACACAGTTGCCCTGGCTACCGTTGTGAAGCTCAGTTCGGACGATGCCCGGTGGCTTTACCCGCGCACGTCTCCTGACGACGTCGCGCAGCGGCTGCTTGATCTCGGGACGGAACTTGCAATCATCACCGATGGCGCATCCGGATCCTATCTGCGCTCGAATGCTGCCGAGATCGAAGTGCCGGCACCACCAGTGCTCGTCAAGGATACTGTCGGCGCAGGCGACTCCTACATGTCATCGCTTATCGCCGGCCTCATCGAGGACCCCGAGGACGATTTCGGCTACGGCAAACTCACCCGGCTGGGAACCGCCGCCTCGCTCGCTGCGGCCATAACGGTCGGACGGCACGGAGCGAACCCGCCAACGCGGGCGGAACTGATCCGATCCCTGGAAATGGCCCAGACGTCCCGAAAGAACTCCGATGACTGAAACCACAGCGCACCTTGCCGGGGGCCGCGCCGAAGAAACCGCCCCCACCATGCGGCCAATACTTCACTACACAGCCAAGAACACGTGGCTGAACGACCCCAACGGACTCGTGTGGCACCAGGGCGTCTACCACCTCTTCTACCAAAACAACCCCTTCGACAACGTCTGGGGCAACATGTCCTGGGGACACGCCACCTCAACCGACCTTCTGCACTGGACCGAACACCCGGTTGCCATCGCCTGCAACGAGGAAGAAGACGTCTTTTCCGGCAGCATCGTGGTGGACCACGGCAATACGTCGGGATTCGGCACAGCAGAAGAACCGGCCTTGGTGGCCATCTACACGAGCGCCTTCAAGGAAGGCTCGGTGCACCAAGGGACACAAGCCCAGTCTCTCGCGTTCTCAACGGACGCCGGCATGACCTGGAGCAAATACGCAGGCAACCCCGTGCTTGGCCGCGGCTCGGCCCATTTCCGGGACCCCAAGGTGTTCCGCTACGAGGGACCGGCCGGTTCCCGCTGGATCATGGTGGCGGTGGAGGCCCAGCACCAGCAGGTTGTGCTTTACCGCTCGGCCGACCTCAAGGACTGGGAATACCTGAGCACCTTCGGCCCAGCCAACGCCAGCGACGGCGAATGGGAATGCCCCGACCTCTTCCCGCTCCCCGTCGACGGAGACCCGGACAACGTCAAATGGGTCCTGGTGGTCAATATCAACCCGGGCGCCGTGGCCGGCGGCTCCGGAGGGCAATACTTCGTCGGCGACTTCGACGGCGTGCAGTTCACCGCCGACCCTGATTCGCTCGTTCCAACCGATGCCGACGGGAACGTAGATCTCAGACACTGTCTGTGGCTCGACTGGGGACGTGACTACTACGCCGCCGTCTCCTTCAGCAACGCCCCGGAGAACCGCCGCATCATGATCGGCTGGATGAACAACTGGGACTACGCCAACTCCTTGCCCACGACTCCGTGGCGCTCCAGTATGTCGCTTGCCCGCGAGATCGAGCTCGCGACGGTGGACGGTTTCCCGCGCCTGGTGCAGCGCCCCGTGCTGACCTTGGACTCCGGGGAGCCGGCCCGCACCATCCAGAACATGGAACTACTTCACAACTCCCTGTTGCAACTGCCCCACGCGATGCCCGGATCAGCCCAGCTGATCGACGCCGAGATCCTGCCCGGCACGGCACGGACCATCGCGTTCAGGCTCCTCAGCGCGCCAGACGGGAGCACCGCAACGGTCCTCACCTTCGATGCCCTGACGAGCCGGCTCACCCTGGACCGGCGCAACTCCGGAAACACCGCCTTCCACGATAAGTTCTCGTCGGCTGAGTCCGCACCAGTGAAGCTCGACGGCGGCGCGCTTAGGCTAAAAGTAATCGTCGACCAGTGCTCGGTGGAGGTCTTCGCCCAAGACGGCAGGGTTGTGCTGAGCGATCTGGTGTTCCCCCGGTCCGGGAACCTGGGCACCGACGTGTACGTCGAAGGCGGCACAGCCACGGTGCGGAAACTGGGCGTCACGTCCTTGTCCTAATGGCGGCACCGTGCTGCAGTGCCCACCGGGTCCTGCGGGAAAGAGTGCCCCAAAGGCCATAAGAGGCCGAACGCTGCGAAGGAAGCCGTCAACAATTCAGCCGTACGCTGTCACTCCATTCGAGCGCGAATCGTCGGGATCCCCAGACCGGCAGGTCCCCACTGGACGGATTCTTGCACGACGTCCCGTTTTTCTCGATGAAATTGGAGGGTGAGATCAAGGCCTTCGAGCTCGCCTCACCAGCCGCTTGTTTCGGCGCTCACAAGCCGTGAATTCCGGCTGCGTGGCGTGGTGTGTTCGGCGGCGATCGGGCGGGCACCCCGCGTCCGATCGCTGGCCGGCTAGCAGGCCTCCTCCGGGTGGCGGACAGAGAGCTCTCCTGACTTGACAGGCCTTCCGCAAGCTTCGCAGCGCACCTCAGCCACAAACATTTCGCCGCACGCATCATGCACAAACTCGACTACCGGAACGTCCGCGTCCCGGTATGCGTCACCCCAGCGCTTCAGAACCAAGATGACCTGGCCCAAATCCCTTCCTTTTTGGGTGAGTTCATACCCGGAGCCCCCGCTGCTTTCCGACAACCGCTGTTGGACGATCCCGGACTCCGTGAGCTTTTTCAAACGCGATGCAAGGATGTCCCTTGGCGCTCCCACGGCACGCAATATTTCGGTGTACCGCGACGCGCCGAACGCCAGCGCGCGAACGATGTGGAGCGACCACCGGTCATCGATCGCGCCAAGAGCAACGGCGAGTGAGTCTTTCGATGGTTTGTTTTTCAAACCGCCTCCTGTACGATTGCCTCGGTTTGATATTCAAACCATTCTAGTCGAGGAAGCCCTGAAGATGTCATTTCCCCATCCAGCCCGGGCCGGGAATGCCGCTCCCGGAACTCAGCACAGCGCGTGGATAGCCCTGGTTCTCACCGGGCTCATCATTGGTACGGCCTTCATCGCCATCTACGTCGGCATTCAGCGCAGCCCCGCACCGTTGCACTTGCCGCTGGCTGTAGTGGGCGAACCGCTCGCCACGGCAACTCAAAAGAGACTGGGCGACGCCGTCACGGTGACCGAGGTCACCTCGCTCAGCGAAGGCACCCACATGGTTCAAAATGGCGACGCGGTTGCGGCGGTGGCCCTGACCGCGCCAACCACGTTGCAGTTCGACTACGCCGGCGCAAAGGGCCTCAGCGAGAGCGGAGCGGCCCGCGCTCTGGTCCATGGCGTAGCGGACCATGCCGGGCTTACCCTGCAGGAGAAAGACCTCGTGCCGCTGGCGCAGTACGACAGCCGAGGGCTATCTGCCTTCTACGTCGTATTCGGCGTCACACTCTCGTCATTTGTTCTGGCGCAAGGTCTCACCGGGGCCGCTGACAAGATCAGACTGCGCCACCGCCTGTATGCCATGGGCGGATTCGCCGTACTGATCGGCGTCGTCGGGGCAACAATCGCCGGCCCCATCCTCGGAGCCCTGACGGCCCCGTGGCCGCTGCTCGCGGCAACTCTCGCGCTGCTCTCCGCGTCGGTCGCGTT
>NZ_DF952472.1:191365-194225 GCF_001263615.2 Arthrobacter sp. Hiyo1
CGTCAGCGGAGCGACCATCGGCTACGACATCCTGCCTCGTGGGGGCAAGCGGTCTCAGCGATTCTTCCCCCCCGGCGCAGCGGTCCGCGCCGTCAATGACTACGGCTACTTCAACGGAACGGCCGCATGGTCATCGCTTGGCGTCCTCGCGCTTTGGGCGGCAGCGGGCTTCGGCCTGGTGTTGCTCCGCTCGGTGGCCCGCGTAAACCGCACCAAGTCTGCCGAGTCACAGCCGAACCCGGAAATCCCAGAAGCGGATCTAACGCATCCGTAGGCGGTGAGCGGGCCTTTGCGCCCTCACGAGCCTCGCCGGTGTACACGCACGTACCCGTTCGGCCGCCGTCGGGTTCTGGGCTAAGGGCTGAGATGCCCCAAGGCCTCCCCTGGGAAGTCGCGCGGTGGTTGTTCCATGGGCTCGAGCGAGGCGATTACGGGCTCACCAAAAATTAGGAGGAAACCTCATGTCAACCAACAACCCAGCGGAACGGTCGGAAACCTTCACCTGGATTGATCCGGCAATCGCGCTCGAACAGCTGCCACGGCTGTCGGGTCTGGACTACTTTTCCGGCCTCCGCGACGGCAGCATTGCGCCGCCGCCGATCGCTTCCCTCATGAATTTCGATCTCGTCGATGCGAGGTACGGACACGTCGAGTTCCAGTGCTGGCCGGGAGAAGCGCACTACAACCCCCTCGGAATGGTGCACGGCGGCCTGGCCTGCACGCTCCTCGACACGGTGCTCGGCTGCGCAGCACACAGTACCTTGGAAGTCGGGATCGGCTACACCTCTATCGATCTGGCGGTCAAGTACCTGCGACCAATCACGCTCAACAAGGGTGAACTTCGTGCGGAGGGGTCAGTCGTAAAATCCGGCCCGCGGGTGATATTCACCGAAGGGCGCCTCAGCACCGCCAGCGGTGAACTCCTCGCCACCGCCACGAGCACGCTGCTTATCTTCCCCCGCCAACCGGGCGCTCGGACAACATGACTGATACCGGCACCGCCGTTGCCTGTGACGCCTGCCGCTCAGGATCGCGCGTTACCACCGGGCCCCCCTTTCGGTTGCGTACGCGAGTGGACTTGGGCCTCCTTCGCCGAAAGTAGCCAAGCGGACGGTAACCCCGAGTTGTCGGATATTGTTTTGCACGTCTAGTGGTAGTTGATCGTCAGTTACGACAGTGTCGAGGATTTGCAAAGGTGCAACGTTGAAAAGGGAGACGGTGCCGAACGTGGTGCTGTCCGCGAGTAGGAACCTCGAGGACGACGCTTTGAGGGCTGCCCGTTTTACCTCGAATTCGTCCATGGAAGGTGCCATGAGGCCCCTGGAAATGTTCCACGTCCGGCTGCTGAGGAAGGACAAATCAATGTTGACGAACTTGAGCATTTCGGTCGCCTGGGGCCCCTGACCGGAAGCGCTCGCTGGGTCCACTACTCCGCCAGTGTGGATGGTTTCTATGTTCGGGTAGGCGAACAAGCTTGTGACGATGTAGAAGTCGTTGGTTACTACGGTAAGGTGCCGGCGCGCGGCGAGGAAGGGCACGAGTGATCGACACGCGGTGCCGGCGTCGAGGAAGACAACCATGTCATCCTTGATTGATTGGGCTGCGAGCTTGGCAATCGCCTTTTCGCGCGGGGCTCCGGGTTGGGCCCGAAGTTTGGGTTCCCCTGCAGGTTCCTGGCCGTGCTGCTTTGTGAGCCGAACACCACCGCGGACTGAGCTCACTTGGCCAGTGGACTCTAGGGCAGTGATGTCACGACGGACCGTCATGTGAGAGACATTCATATAGGCCGTGAGGCCGCGGACACTCAGAATGCCCTCCTGCCGCAGGAGGCGGAGGATTTCTTGGTGCCTCTGCTCGGGAATCATGGATCGGGCTGCTGGACTCACGAGGTTCCCTTCAAAGGTTTGGACCGGCACCATGAGCGGGCGCCTAGAGGTTTGATGCGTGACGGCGGCTTTTCGTCTGAACCGTCAAGTAGCCCCTGTTTTCTTGCGTATCGTCTACGGCCCGATATCCTCACCTGGCGTCCGAGGATTCCGGGCATGTTCTTCTGGATCCCGATGGCTCAAGACTTGTCGCTTCCCTGCCAGTCGGGCGCCTGAATGAGCTCCACCCGATTTCCGTCTGGATCGAGGAGGTAGACCAGCCACCCGCCTGCAATGGGGCCCGAGGCCGGGGCAACGGGTTCGGATACCGCCTCGTAACCAAGAGCTGTCATCTTGGCGTAAACCTGCCGTACGTCGATGTCTGTGAAGGCAAGGTGTGCTGTGCCCGGCTGCGCCTCTGATGGGTCGACTGCGGGCAGTAGAGGCTCGGCATGGGCAAGTTCCAGCCGGAAGGCTCCGTCACCGGTAGCGAGAAGCATGGCTTTGACCTTTACGTTGGGACGGCCGTAAAGTTCGCCGATGTATGGTCCCGACGTCCACGCATCCAAGCGGGTCAGTCCAAGGCCATCCACGTAGAATCGCGCGCTGCGCTCCATATCCGTTACGTGCAGGGCAGTGTGATGATGTCGCATTAAGTGTCTCCTTGGGTCAAGGCCTTCCTACTCGTCTCCGATTGTTGAATTACTTTCCAGGAGATGAGACCAGCCTTGAAGCGTTGATATTGGATGGGTTGGGGGCATAGGCATAGCAGCGCTGGGCGACGGCATGTGAGAAGCCCCGTGCCGGTTGGTTTCAGGTTCCGATTCCCAGGTGTGCTCCGCCTGCCACATCGAGGGAAACGCCTGTGATGTAGCGGTTGTCGGGATCGGCGAGGAAGAGGATGGCGCGGGCGACTTCGTCGGGTTCGGCGAACCGGCGCATCGGCAGTTGTGCGGCCCGCTTCGCCCGGTTGGCAGCCGCGCCCGGTCCGGAGT
>NZ_DF952472.1:194482-211358 GCF_001263615.2 Arthrobacter sp. Hiyo1
GCGAATTGTGCCCACATGGGTGTGTTCACCGGGCCTGGTGCGATGGCGTTAACGGAGATGCCGTTGGGCCCGAGCAGCTCGGCGAATGACCACATGATGTGAAGTACCGCTAGCTTGCTCGCGTTGTACGGCAGGTAGTTGAGGCGTGCTTCCTTGGCCGCAACGGAGGACAGGACCACGATGGCGCCGGCGGTGCCGGACTCGAGCATCGATTTGGCTGTTTCCCGCACCATCGTGAAGGTCGCGGAGGCGTTGATCCTCAGAATGGAGTCGAACTCTTCGGTTGTTGTCTCCATAATGCCGGGGGTGGGGCCGAGCACTCCCGCTGCGTGGATCAGGACATCAATGCGGCCGTGTTTGGATGCGATGTCCTGGATTGCGGCTGCGCATTGCTGTTCCGAGGTGATGTCGAGGGGGTAGAACGCCTCCAAGGGCTGGTCCTCTTTGGGGGAACGGTCAGCGCCAACGACGATGGCGCCTGCAGCTTTGAGTGCGCTGACAGCGGCGTCGCCGATTCCGCCGCTGGATCCGGTTACCAGAACCACCTGGTCTTTGAGGCTCATTTGATATCGCTTCCATGAATGTGGGTGCACCGCGGTCCCCCCGCGGCTGGAGTGTGAGGTGATCGTTTCATGTTCATTTCCTTAGTTGAGATTGCTCGGTTCGGCCGGTCGCCATGTGGTCAGGTTTGATGATGCTACGGGGCGAGCTCGTCCTTAGCTCGGGAGGCTACAGCTGCCAGGAGGGCATCGGCGATTTCGGTGGCGCGGAGTGCCTGGGCGAATGTGACTGCAGGGGTTTCACCCGAGCAGAACCTCAGAGCCGACTCGGCCTGGCGAAGGAAGAGGTCCGAGGGATCGAAGGTCTTCTCGTACTGGCTGCCGTCCCGTTCCCACGCGTGGAGGGAATCGTTGGACCACAGCATCCGGCCGGTGCTTGCCAGGACATCGATGGTGAGGCTCCAGTCCCCTTGGTTGAGACCTTGAGACTCCTGCCAGGGAGACCAGTAGCTCTGAAGGTTAAACACCGTGCCCTCAGGAAATTCGAGGGTGGCGACGACGTGTTCTGGTACCGGCGAGCCGTACAGGCTGCTGCTGGCGCTGGTGGCCAGTACTCTCGGGTCGCCATCGAACCAGGAGGAGACTAGTTCGATGGCGTGAATGCCGTTGATGACGGCGACGCCGCCCTCCTTCGGGTCGGCGCGCCACGAGTCGACCTTCTGTTTATGGGCCACGGAGCGGACGGACACGGCGACCACGTCGTGGTCCCTGACCCATTGAGAGACAACCGGTGCGGCGGGGTGCTGGTGGAGCGTGTACCCGACCATGAGGCGTTCGCTGACGCCGGATGCAGCGGCCAGGACGGCGGCGCCCTCTGCGTCTGCGGCTACCGGTTTTTCGGTCAGGACACGCAATCCCCTGCTGAGAAGGTCTGCGCAAACGTCCGGTTGCATGGTGGTTGGGAGGGCAACGACGACTAGGTCCAGGTCCTCGGGGCGGAGTGTCTCTGTGCTGGGTAGCAGCACTGCGCCCAGTTCCTGGGCGAGTGGGTAGCGCGGTGGTCCTTGTCAACAAGGAAGACGACGTTGGCACCGGCTGCGGCGAATGCTCGTGCGTGTCGTGATCCGGCCCAGCCGGCTGCTCCAACGACGGCGACCCGGGGAGCCTGTTCCGTTACGGTCATGATTTGACGCCTCCCGAGGTCAGGCCTGCGATGAACCAGCGTTGGAATATGGCGAAGATGCCCAGGACGGGCACGAAGGCGACGATGACGAAGGCGCCGAAGGAGGCCCAGAAGTTGCCGAAGCCGGTGGAGATGTAGCGGACGATGCCGTTCTGCACGGTCTTCATGTCCTCGGTTGTTGCGAGGACGGTTCCGACAAGGAAGTCGTTCCAGACGAACACGAAGATGAAGATTGCAACGGCTGCTATACCAGGACGGATCAGGGGCAATACGATCCGCAGGAGGATTTGGCGCCGGCTGCAGCCATCGATCGCCGCTGCTTCCTCGATCTCAACCGGAATGTTTTCGATGAAGTTCCGCAGGAACAGGATCGTTTGTCCGCAGATGATGCCCGTGTAGACCACGATCAGCAGAGGGTAGGTGTTGATGAGGGACGTTTTGACGAACATCGAATAGAGCGCAATGAAAACGACGACACCAGGGACCATGGACAGCACGAGGATTGCCGTCATGAGGGCCTCCATTCGGCGGCCGCGGAAGCGGGTGGCGACATACGCTGCAGGTATGCACACAGCCAAGGCCAAGACGATTGACCCGACGGCGTAGATGAGTGAGTTCGCAAAGAAGCGAATATTGGCGGAGGTAAACAGCCCGCCGTAGCTGCCGAAGGAGACCGGGTCGGGGATCCATACCGGCGGGAAAGCCACCGTATTGGCTTCAGTCTTCAGGGACGTCGACAAGATCCACAGGATGGGTGGCAGCACCAGGGCAGCGGTCACGGTAATAACGGCCCAAATGGGTAACCGTTGCAGAATCTGCCCCGGGCGTCGGCGTCGGGCGGGGATAGTGGCAGTCACAGGGTGTCCTTCCGTCGGAAGCGGATTGCTACCAGGGTCAGGGCGATGTTGATCGCGAAGAGCAGGATGGCCGTTGCCGAAGCTCCCGACAGGTCGAAGTTCTGGAACGTCTTGTTGAATACGCGCATGGAGAGCGTTTCGGTACCGCCAAGCGGGCCGCCGCGCGTGGTGACCAGGATGATGGTCACCATCTGCACATAAAGCATCATCAGGACGACCACGACCGAGACGATGGTGTTCCGGAGGAAGGGCAGCGTGATGTTCACAAACCCCTGCCAGGCATTCCCTCCGTCGACGCGAAGGCTCTCGTAAAGTTCCATGGGAACGGTCTGCAGAGCCCCGAGGAAGAGGACCATGGCTTGGGGGTAAGACCACCATGCGGTGATGAGGGTCACGGCCACAAGGGCCGAACCAGGCGATGAGAACACGTCCGTGGGTCCGAAACCAAGAGCCTTAGTGATGGCCGTGCCCGGACCGTAGTTGGGGTTGAGGAACCACAGCCACAGTGTGCCGACGGTGGCTTGGGACATCAGCCAAGGAAGCAGGAACAGGCTCCGGACCGTCCGCTTGAAGCGGATGATCTTGTTCAAGACCATTGCAGAGGCAAACCCCAGCGGCACGGCGATGGCCAGCGCACCAAGTGAGAAGGCAAGGGTGGTGCCGATCTGTTTGGGAAGGTCCTTGTCTGAGAAGAGCTTCGTGAACGAATTCAGACCGGAGAATTCTTTGATCTGGTAGTACGTGGTTTCGTGGAGGGCAGTCCAGGCTGTGAAGACCAGGGGCCCGACGAAGACGAAGAGGAAGACCGCTACGACCGGGACGACGTAGAGCCAGACAGCGCGGTCTTTCCGGGAAGTCCGGATTCGGGGTTTGATACTCCGCGCTGTGCGTTGTACTTGTGTCACTGACATGAGGTTCGCTTTCCTGGGGCCAGGGCTGTTCCGTCGTTATTCCAGTCCGGACCGAGGCTCACTTGTTGGCCGCGTCCTGGGCAATCTTCATGAACTCGTCCGCTGAACGGTTGTTGAGGTACAGCTCCTGGCCGGCGCCGGCGAGGCCCCCCGCGATAGCAATCCAGTTGTCCGGGTAGGGGTGTGGCTCGCTGTGCTGCTCGACGAATTTACTGACGTCCAGCACGGTCTTGGCCCCGAGAGTGGTGAAGTAGGGATCCTTGAAGGTCGCGGAGCGAGTGGGTACGTCACCTCCGGTTGCCATGACTGCCCCGGCTTTCGGGCCGGTCATGTACTCAATGAACTTCCAAGCGGCCTGGGCATGCTTGCTCCCGGCACCGATGCCAAGCGTCCAGCCGAATGTCGATCCGGTATCCGAGCCGTTTGAGGTCTTGGGCAGGGTGGAGGACTTGATGTCCGGGTTCGCCTTCTGCAGGGTCAACAGGCGTTCAGTTCCAAGGACGGCCATCGACACAGTGCCGTTTTGGAGACCGTCATTGACTGTGGAGTACTGGTCCCCCACCACACTCTTGGACATGCCTCCGGCTTTTTTGAGCTTGACAAGGAAGTCGGCGAATTCCTTGCCCTTCTCAGTGTTGAAGGTGGCTTTGCCGTCCTGACCTGAGACTTCCTGCCCCACCTGACTCATGAAGCAATCAAAGAAGGTCGAGATGATCGCCGAGTTGTCGACGCCGGAGAATCCCGTCCCAAACCCCGTATAACCGGCGGCTGCTGCTTTTCCAGCTACGTCCGCGACCTGGTCCCATGTCGTGGGTACTGCCGCTCCGATCTGCTTGAGGATCTTGTCGTTGTAATAGAGGGTGCAGGTGCGGTAGTCGTACGGCACGGCTACCTGTTTTCCATCCTTGTCCGCCAGCTTATCCACCGGGCGCAGCCAGTCGGTGATCTGCTTGGCCTCCCCTGGAAGCGGCTGATAGACCTGGGCGGCAGCCATCTGTGGAACCACCGGTGCGTACATCTTCACAACGTCCGGCGTCTGACCCGCTGCTGCCGCCTGCGGGAGCCTGCTGATCATGTCGCCGAAGGAAACCGTCGAAAGCTGGACATGGATGTTGGGATTTTCCTTCTCGAAGTTCTCGATGTTCTGCTTCAGCGCCGCGGACCGGGGGTTGTTCTGGCTCGGGTCCATGAAGTCCCAGTACGTCAACGTCACGGGACCGGCTTCACTGTTGTTGCCGGCGTCGCCCGGATTGCTGCTTGAGCAGCCTGTCAGCAGTGCCGCGGCCAGGGCAACAGCAGTCAAAGAACCTGCACTTTTGATCATTGCGTCTCTCCTTTGAGATCGGTTGCATTCATATCAGTAGAAATGAGATCGGTTGCTGAGATTGGTTGCAATAAACATAGGATGGCGAAAAGGGTCTGTCAAGGAATTATTTGGCTCAGGCTTTGGAGTACTGGCGTTCTGGGTTGTCAGCGAAGATGATGTCGACTTTGTGAGCAGCTGGAGCCGGGCACCGCGTCAGTGTCTTGCTCTGTTGAGTGCCTGGCGGTCTCGCCCGGGAAGGCATCCTCAAGCTCGCGCGGTCTGTTGATCATCAGGGCTCCCACGGTAAGCACGAGGAGCCAGGCTCCGAGCATGCCGAACGAGGGTAGCCAGTGGTCCCCTGGCTGATGCAGGAGACCAAAAAGGAATGGGCCGAGGCTTGCGAGGGTGTAGCCGACTCCCTGGGCGAACCCGGACAGTACCCCCGACCCGGTTTGTGTTCGTGCCCGCTTATTGATCATGGTAAACGCGAAGGAGTATGCGCCCTGACCAAGCCCGGCGATGGCTACCCACACTGCGGCAGAAGTCATCGGAGCAAAGATGATGCCTCCATAGCCGGCCGAGAACGTGACGACGAACAGGATTGCGATAGGTAGCGGGCGAGGCATCCTCACCACAGCAAAAGGGACAACAAGGCCGACCGGCAGGCCGAGGATGGAATAGAGCGCCAACATGAACCCGGCGGTTTCCGGACTCATCCCTCTGTCTATAAGAACAACCGGAAGCCATGTAAGGGCAGCAAACGTGTTGCTCGAGCAACCCGCGAAGATTAGTGCCGTACCCCAGCCAATCGATGATCTCCAGGGCTTGATCACGCTGGTGCGGGGCGGCGGTACTTCGCTGGTTGGCGGTTTCCTGACGCGGGCAGCCGTACGCCTGCCGGCAAGGACCGTCAGCCAGGGTACCGTTGCGGCGGCGCTGATTACCGCCCAGATACCGATGGAGAACCGCCAGCCATACATACCCGCCAAGGGTGTGGCGGCTTGGGCGGCCACGGCGGTGCTGACGGCGAGGAGTGTCACGTGGAGGGCAGGGAGGATCCCGATCTTATCGGGGAAATACTTCATCAACAGCGGCGGAATCACCACATTTACCACCCCGATCCCCAGCATGGCGACACAGGTGAACACCAAAAAGGCGAGGGTAGTCGACCCCAGTGCGCGTCCGATCTGGCCGAGTGTTGTCAGCAGGATTGACACCAGCAGCAGGTGTTCGGGCTGGGTACGGCGGATCAGAGGGACAGCCAGGAAGCCCATCGCTGCGAAGCCGGCGGTCGGCAGCATACCAAGGATCCCGGTCGTCACGGCGTCGAGGGGTAGGTCACCGCTTATTGGACCAAGGAGTGGGGATACCGCCGAAACCGCCTGTCTGGCGCTGAACGCGACCAGCAGGATGCCAACGAGAGGGGTGAGCCGGCCGCGCAGCGGTTGTCGTCCCGTTCCCCCGATTTTCGGGTTGCTCTGGTGGAGGCGGTTTGGAGCTATTTTGTGCCTCCCTATGCTCAGCGGCTTGTGGAGGCCGTGGTTTCAACAGTTCTCGGTGCAAGACCTAACCCGAAGGATGGGCGAGCTTGGTTGTTCAGCTTCCGTTCACTGCGTGGCTGGCCCATTCCCGGCCGGCTTGTTCCTCTGTCGGGAGCCCGGAAGCGGCGAGGATCCGGTCGAGCAATCGTTGGGTGTGAACGGCTTCACGGCCTGAGGTCAGTGGCTGTTGCCTGTCAGCGACGCGGTCCAGGAAATGGTTAACGGCGGCGGAAAATCCGAGAGTGTCCGTCGCAGTAGCCCAGCCATACGCCTCTGCGCTGAGTTCCCGGGATGTGGTGACGCCCTTGACTGTGGTCGAGACCGTTTCGGGCGCCCTGACCTCTACTGTCTTTCCGTCACCATAGGCATCCAACTTCTCGTTCCACGCTCCTGCTGTGCGGGCGGCCATCAGGACGCCCGTGTTCCCGGTGCTGAAGCGGATGGTTGCTGCGACGCCGTCTTCTTCCCAGGGGTCGTCACCAGCGGCGTGGGCGGCGACGTGCTCGGGTTCGCCGCCGCAGTACCAGCGGAGGAGATCGACCATATGGATGGCATTTTCGAATGTTGCACGGTATTCGGAGCCGGGGCGGTTTTTCTGGGCGACGCAGAAGGTGGCGCCTTTGGTACCGAAAACTTCCCGGCCGGCAGTGTAGACGGGAGCGTAGCGGCGGTTGAAGTCGACCATCAGTATGCGGCCGCGCTCGTCGGCGAGGTCTGCCAGACGTTCCGCCTCATCGGTTGCCGGAGCCAAGGGTTTTTCGCAGAACACGTCGACATCATGGCTCAGGCATAGCTGGACGGCGTGGGCGTGCTCGGAACGTGGCGTCAGCACGAAGACTGCATCCAGCTCCTGCGAATCCACCATGTCCTCCACGGTCTTGTAGGCGGCGCCGAATCCCCAGCGCCTGACCAGGCTGCTTGGGTCATCCCGGCGGGACACCAAGGCGGCCAATTCGACGTCGGCACGTTGCACGAGGGTGGGCAATTGGGCAATGGTGGCGATATTGCCCGCGCCGACAACTCCGACGCGTAGACGGTTGGTGTTCATCAGGCGTTCCTTACTTCAGTCAGGTCAGAGAGCATGGCGCGAAGGACGGCGGCGGATTCCCGGAATCCGTCCTCGGGCGCGGGGAGGTCTTGAGGATGCCAGCGGTACTCGAGCTCGATGCTCAGCACGTCGTCGTAGCCGTGCTGCAGCAACGCGGCGAGGATGTCGGACCATGGAACGACGCCGCCTCCGACCACGCGCGACCTGACAGCCCGTTCGGAAGCGTTGACCCGGGCCGTTTCCGTGGCGCGGAAGGCTGCGTTGGGATCCGTGAAGACCAGGTCCTTCACATGCACGTGACCGACCAGATCTCCTTGAACAGCAAAGGCCTGTTCGAACGTTTCGTCGTGCGTGAAGGTCAGGTTCGCCTGGTCATAGAGAACGCGGACCGCCGGATGGTCAATTTCCCGGACTAGGGCAGCGGTGGCCGCCGCGGTCTGGGTCATGGTGCCGAAGTGGTTTTCCACGCAGAGGCGAACGCCCGCCTGGCCAGCTTCGGGCGCCAGGGTCTCCAATGCTTCACGCAGTTTTGCCCAACGCGCCGTGTGGTCGTTGTCCCCAGGGTGCCAGGAACCGGCATAGACACGGACCCGGTCAGCGCCGAGCAGGTGTGCGGTTTCTATGGCGCCGCGAAATTCATCAACTGCTGTGCGCCATTCCGCGTCGTACAGTGAGTTGATGGCGGTCGTGTAAGGCGTCAGACCTACGATGGGTATCCCTGCGGTATCGGCCGCCTTCATTGCCTCCACCGCAGCACGCCGGTCACCTAATGGCAACCCTGATTTGTAGTCATCCTGGTAGATGACTTCGGCTGCATCGAGCCCTGCGGCTCGGAAGAGATCAAGTGCTTGGGGAACCGTGTGGTTCGGGGTGCCTAGTGTGTGACCCGCTAGCCGCATTTGTTTATGTCCTTTCTGGAAGTGTTTGGAGGTGTTGCCCAGTCCGTGGGACCGACCAGCGGGGGCGGGGCTGCGACGCGGGATCGGTCCACGATTTCCATCAGCAATCCCCATGGGGTGATGAAGTAGGTCCAGCGGTTGCCGGCTACTCGGGGGCTGTCGCCGGCAACTTCCTTGCGTTCTCCGAGCACCCGTACTCCAGGTGTTGCCTGCAGCACTGCGATCGCTTCGTCGACGTCGTCCACGACGAAGCACAGGTGGTGGCCGCCGGCGTCGCAGTGCCGCGGCGGGGTACCACGCCGCTGAGTGCTGCTCCATTCGAAAAGCTCAATGTTGAGGTTTGGTGGCAGGCGCAGCATGGCGAGCGTGAGCTTGGCATCTGCCGGGACGTCGAAGTTTGTGGGCATGAATTCTTCATCGGGCCCGCGTTCGGAGCGGTAGAGCTCTTCGGCTCCGAGGACTTCGACGAAGAACCGGATGCCTTCGTCAAGGTTTGGAACCGTCAGGCCGACGTGGTCTGTGTGCTGAAGGCCCGGCAGGCGCCGGAGCGTTGACTCCTGCGCCCTGGTCATTTGCGTGGTCCAGAGGTGGAGCGGCGGACCAGAAGCTCAGGTTCGAGGACGATGTGGTCCACGGAGCCATCCGCGTTCTGCTTCTCAGCCAGTTCAATGGCGATGTGTCCCATGTCGGCAATCGGCTGGCGAACCGTCGTCAAAGGAGGGTTAAACCGGGCGCCGAGAGCGAGACCGTCGAACCCGATAACCGACACGTCTTCCGGTACCCGTACTCCACGTTGGCCGAGCGCCGAAATGACCGCAAAGGCCACCATGTCATTGGCGGCGATGATTGCCGTTGGAGGATTGTCCATCTCCAGGTAATGTTCTGCCCCGCGCGTGCCCGCATCAAGATCCGACCCGCTGTCCAGCACGACAGGTGCGTTGCCGCTCTCGGCGGACAGCTCCAAATAGGCGTCCATCCGGTCCTGGGCGGTGTGCGTCCCGGCAATGCCGGATACGTAGCCAATCGAGGTGTGCCCTAACGCGTGCAGGTGGTCCAGTGCGAGCCTGATTCCCTGGCGACTGTCGACGGTGACTGTGGGAACGGAGTCGTCACCTTCCACGCGGTCGATCACCACGACTTTATGGCCGAAGTCGAAGCGTTTCATGGCCTCGGTATCGACCTTTGTCGATGGAGCCACAATTCCGAAGGGGGCGTACATGGCCTGCATGGCGGTGAAGTATCCATCGGTCTTGGCAGGGTCACCATTGGTGACGCAGAGCAGCAGCTGGTAGCCGCGCTCGTCCGCCGC
Organism: Arthrobacter sp. Hiyo1; assembly: GCF_001263615.2. Classification (NCBI taxonomy): domain Bacteria; kingdom Bacillati; phylum Actinomycetota; class Actinomycetes; order Micrococcales; family Micrococcaceae; genus Arthrobacter; species Arthrobacter sp. Hiyo1. Next base: position 204,037 of record NZ_DF952472.1, read on the forward strand.
CTGCGTCATCGTCTTGGCAAGTTCAGCGAAGAACGGGTTGGTGATGTCAGGGACGATCAGCGGGATGAACGTGCTGGTTTTCCGGCGAAGCGCCTGGGCTAGTGGACTCATCGTGTAGCCGAGTCCCTCGGCGACCCGAAGGATGTGCTCGCGTGTTTCGCTCTTCACCGCCTCGGGGCGTGAGAAAGCCCGGGAGACCGTTGACCTATGGACACCAGCAGCTTTTGCAACGACGTCGATACTCAAGTCAGACATGTTCTCTTCCTCCGTGCTGGTTGTCATAGGCCTGCCAAATGGGGCGCATGACGTCTTCGAGCTGGGCCAACGTAGTCAGGCCCAGGAATCCATCATCCAGCGTCCGGGCGACGCTCCGCACGAACGGAGCATAAAGTGGGTCGCTGTCCACATTGATCTTGTCGACCTCCGTGGTGCCGTCCAGTGCCGTGAACGTAGCTGTGCCGTCCGAATCAACGGATGCGAATCCTGCCTCACCAACCGAGGTAAAGCTGCAGTAGCGCTTAAGCGGCGAACCAGGGAATGCGTAGCCAACCTCAACGATGGCTTCGCGTCCCTCCGGCGTCGTGATGATCAGGCTGGCATGATCCTCCACAGCCTGGTTGTGAAGAGCCGATGAGAGCCGGGAGTCCACACGCGCCACGGTCTCACCCGTGCCCCTAAGGAACAGATCGACAAAATGTGGGCCCAGATTGGCCAGGCAACCCCCGCCAGCCTTGACAGGATCGAGCATCCAGGGATTGGCATTGTCGAGATACCGGGCTGGCGGGCCGGCAATGAACGAGGTTCGCTGGTACGTGGGCCGGCCTGCCTTGGCAAGCCATTGCTCTGTGGGTCCACCGCGCTGGACCAGGGGGACGGTGGCAGGCACGCCGGCTGCCTCCGCGGCTTGACGCACGGCGGAAAGCTCGTCAAGGGAAGTGCCCAACGGCTTCTCCACAACGAACGGAATACCGCGCTCGATCAACGCAAGACACTTTTCGGCCACACCGTCATGGGGGCCGAAGACATATGCGAGGCCGACGTCGGGGAGATCAACCAGCTTCCGCCAGTCGGCTTCAACCGGCGCCCCCCATCCTTCCGCCAGGTCCTGCACCTGGACGCGGGATACGTCGTCGTCACCGACTCCGATCACCTCGTGCTCTTCGGCAATGGCCGGCGCGCAAAGCGGAACATGCCAATGGGAAGCACCCAGAATGATTGTGCGTACGTGAGTCAACCGCAATACCCCCTTGTATGAGATCGGTTGCTGAGATCGGTTGCAATAACACTATGGATAGTGGGAAAGTTTGTCAACGACACTTTAACATTGCCCGGGCAATAGGGAACATCAACACGCCGGGGCGCAAGAAAGGCAAGCATGTACAAGAAACTTCGCACCCTGCAGACCATCGACGAATCCGGCGCCGTCCTGATCGTCCGCCTCCAGAACGCTGAAGTGGCAGAACGCGTGGCAGAAGCCGCCATCACCGGAGGCTTCCGAGCCCTTGAAATCACCCTCTCGATCCCAGGGGCGGTCGATGTGATCCGTAGGCTCGCCGCCAAGCACGGGCCCAACGGAGTAGCCATCGGCGCCGGAACGGTACTGGACGAGCACTCGGCCTACGAGTGCATCCGCGCCGGCGCTGACTTCCTTGTCAGCCCTCAACTGAACCCGGCAATGATCCGGACAGCGAACCGGTACCAGATACCCACCGTCAGCGGCGCCTACACGCCAACTGAGCTGGTCAACTCCGCCGAGGCGGGTGCCGACATCCTCAAGCTTTTCCCCACCGAAGCCGGAGGCATCCCCTACGTCAAATCCATCCTCGCCCCACTCGCCCATCTGCCGATCATGCCGGCAGGCGGCGTGACCCTTGAGAACGTAGGCGAATGGTTTGCCGCCGGCGTCGCAGGTGTCGGCGTCGGCAGCTACGTGACTAAAGCATGGCAGCCGGATGGCGACTTCAACCGCGTCACCAAAGCCGCCAAGGAGTTCCTGTCAGCGGTGGCAGAGGCCCGCCGATGACCGCCCCCAGCGTCTTCATCGTCATTGGCCCGGCCGGCTCAGGTAAAACGACAGTTGCCCAGAAAACGGCAAGAGAGAACGATGCCGCTTACCTGGACAAGGACAGGGTATGCGGACGATTTGTCGAGTTCGCCCTGAAAGCAACAGGACACGACCCCACCGACCGGGAATCCAACGACTTCTACCGCGACAACCTGCTGCCCCTCGAATACGACACTCTCATGGACGTGACTGGAGCGAACCTGCGCCTCGGCCTGTCGGTAGTAATCGATGCCCCATTCGGCGCTTACTTTCAGGTACCCGACTTCCTGACCCGCGCAGCAGAGAAATTTCACTGGCCACCTTCCCAGACCACAGTCGTGCGGGTAAGGGTTCCCCAGGAACTTCTGCGGGAACGGCTTACCCGCCGCGGCCTGGAACGAGACCAATGGAAACTCTCGCACTGGGACGAATACTGGTGCACCTACGGAAGCCTCGAATGCGCGTGGTCCGGGGTGGAGTACCTGGACTTCAACAACGAAACACCGCTCCCGGCAGATGCGTGACTGCCGGACCTGGCCATCTTTCACTTTGACCCGAGGTCCAAGAGCAGCCCTTCTCGGGTCTGATGCCCTACTTTCTGTTCGGGAGGCCTGCTTCCAGAGCATGGATAGCGTCGCCGCCTGCTAGACGCCGGCGCGGCCCAGATTCGGAACGACCCCTTCAACAAGACGTTGACAACCGACTTTCATCACTCGTAAGGTTATTGCAACCGATCTCAGCAACCGATCTCATTGGTCGTGTTGATGAGTTAGAGAGCCGCAGTAAAGCAAATTTCGGGCAAGCATTAAGCGCCCTCACCCCATTACCCCTCCGCAGCAAATGTGAAAATATGGAGAGTTCAATGAAGACCTCAAAAGAAGCCGTCGGCAGGCCGGACCCTTCGGAGTATCCCGAAGTGTCCAAGCGTCCTCGCCGCAACGTGAATATGGTGGCAGGAACGATTGGCCACTTCGTGGAGTGGTACGACTGGTACATTTACGGCCTGCTCGCGGCTGTGTTCTCGGGACAGATTTTTCCAGGCGATTCCCCGTTCGCATCCCTAGTCGCAGCACTGCTCACCTACGCAGTAGGTTTTGTTGTGCGCCCGCTCAGCGGAGTCATCGTCTCCCCACTGGCCGACCGTTTCGGCCGGCGGCGCATCCTGACGCTGTCCATCTCCGGAATGGCGGTCGGCGCCCTGATCATCGGCCTCACACCCTCGTTTGCGACCATCGGCTATGCCGCACCGATTCTTTTCCTGGTGGCACGCATCCTCCAGGGAATCTCGGCCGGCAGTGAGGCGCAGAGCGCCATCGCCTTCATGGTCGAACACGCCCCCGCGAACCGCAGGGGCCTGTTCGGTTCATTTTCCAATACGGCGAGCGGCCTGGCGACTCTCGCAGCTACCGGCGCCGCAGCAATGGTGACATCAGCCTTTGCCCCAGCGGACCTGGCCGCCTGGGGTTGGCGCGTCCCGTTCATCGCGGGCGGCATCCTCGGCGTCGTTGGCCTGATCTTGAGGGCACGGGCAGAAGAGACCCCCGAGTTTGAGGCAACGGCCCTTGTCGATCAAAAGTCCGCAGCGGCCCGCCTGATGGACCTGCTTCGCGAACATCCCAAGGCGCTGCTGCAGGCGGCTGCACTCTCTGCCCCGGCCGTGGCCTACTACACTTGGGCCACCTTCCTTCCCACCTACGCCAAACTGACCACCGGCCGGGACCTGGCATCCACGCTGACCGGGAATGTTATCGGGTTGGCCTTGCTCGTTGTCATCGTGCCGATCTGCGGTGCGCTGTCCGATCGGCTCGGCCGGCGCAAAATCTTCCCCATCGTCGGTGCCATCGGCATGATCGTTCTCTTCTACCCTCTCCTGCTCCTACTCAACCAGCCCGGCTTTGGTGTCTACGTTCTGGTATCAGCCTCGGGATGGGTAGTTCTCGGTATCTGGCAGGCCGTCTACCCGACCATTCAGGCCGAGCTGTTTCCGGCGTCGGTACGTGTATCCGGGATCGGATTTGCACACCAGATCGTCATCGCCGTCTTCGGCGGCACAGCGCCACTGATCGCCGCTGCGTTCGTTGGCGCCGGACAGCCCATGCTTGTCGCGGTCTACATGATTGTCGTCGTCGCCCTGTGCCTCGTCGTTTACTTCACCTTGCCCGAGACCGGCAGCCGCACCGGCCGCGCCACTGTGGCGCTTGCTGACGCTGAGGTACTTGAAGGCGAGCACCTGCTGGTGGCTCCTTCGCATGCCACCGACGAGGCTAGGCGTTCCTAGTAGGCACGCTGGTACCAAGCCGCCGTAGCGGCTCGACCAAGCAAAAGGGGGCGTGTCCCCCGGGCCTCGTCGAGCCGCCTGGCTCGCGCTTGCGATCCCTCGGCAGGGACCAAAATTCGTAGCGCGTTTACAAATAGGCGAAGAACAGAAGTGAGGATGCCTTCACGTGAACCAAATGATCATTAACACATTTTCCTATCTATGGTCATCTACGGCGATTGATGCCATAGCTGAATTGGTCGACAGTGGGTACAGAACTTTTGAAGTTCCGATCAGCTCGCCACATTGCTGGCCGGATGAGATAACCGCCCCTGAGCGTTCGGCAACTCGCGCGAGGCTCGTTGAGTACGGCGCAACCATCAGGTCACTGAACGCCGGTGGATATGACATCAACTTGGCCAGCCCGGGCGCCAACATGCGTCGCAAAAGCATCGAGCACATCAAATCGGTGATTGACGTGGCTGCGGCCTGGGATGTCCCCGAAGTCGTGATATCCCCGGGCACAAGACGCCCCATGATTTCACCTTCACTCGAAAAGACCTACGGGTGGATGTACGAGAGTCTGGAAAATCTGATTCCGCTGGCCAAGCAGGCCGGCACACGACTGCTCTTTGAAAACACTCCCTACTGCTTCACGCCTACCATCCAGGATCTGGCAGGCGTTGTAAGCACTATCAACGACGAAGCAGTGAAGATTGTGTACGACGTCGCCAACGCTGCCTACATAGGAGAAGACCCCGTAAACGGCTTGCTCTCCCACCACGAAGCAATTGGACTTGTCCATATTTCTGATACGGGCACCGAAACCTGGGGCCATGATCCAATCGGCACCGGAGTGATCGACTGGAATGGATTGGGCACAGCCGTAAGGGAAACCTGCGGCGTCAATAACGTAGTCCTTGAAATCATTCGCGAAGAGAACCCCGTGCAGGAATTCGATAAGGCAATGCAGGATCTTAAGAATCAAGGCTGGGATCTGGGGTCTTAGCCCCTGGGTCGAGGTTGCGACGGGCTAGTCGATGTGTTTCCACTGCCACTTTTATGGTGTAGACGGATGGCTCTACAGCCCGTGGGCCCTCTTCAGTTAAGAATGACTTCATATGAAACCCAGGTAAAAGGAAATGTGTGCAATGAGAGCTTTGGTAAGTGGCGGAAGCACCGGCATAGGCGCGTCTACCTGCGTGAGAATCGCGGAGGCCGCTCTGGCCCGGGGTGTGCACCCGATGATTGCCGTATGTGGACACAAATCGAACAGCAGCCAAGAGCAGGTTGTTCGTTCAATCCAGTCCATGGGTGGTACCGCCATCGCACTGGCAGGTGATCTCGGGGATCCCGACGTGCCAAGTCAACTGGTAGAGGCTGCGATAGCGGAGTTCGGTGGCCTGGATGCGTTGGTAGCAAACGCCGGAATCGCCAGCCCTGCTGCCATCTGCGACTTGTCCCTTGAGGACTGGGACGGAATGTTCTCCGTCAACCTCCGCGGCGCGTGGCTTCTTGCCAAAGCGAGTTACCCGCACTTGAAGGACAGCAACGGCGCCGCCTGTTTCACCTCCTCCATGTCCGGCCAACAACCCCATGCTGGATCAGGTGCTTACAGCCCCAGCAAGGCTGCGTTGACGATGTTGGCGCAGACACTCGCGTTGGAATGGGCCCCTGACGGAATCCGTGTGAATGTGGTCTCCCCCGGCATGACTCACACCCGGATGACGGAAAAAATGTATGAAGATCCCCAAATCAAGAAGGCAAGGGAAGATATTATCCCGCTGGGAAGAATTGGCGATCCCATCGACATTGCGAACGTGATCGAATTTCTTGTCAGTCCGCTATCTGGTTATGTCACCGGCCAAGACATTTGTGTCGACGGTGGCTTCTCCAAATCTATCCTCAGCCATATTCCTGGACGACCCAGTTCCAAATCCTGAAGCCGAACTGTGCCGGCGCCCCCGAAAGTGGCCTAGGGCGTGTCTCCTAAAGCGGCTAGCCAGATGCTGACTGCTCGGAGAACCGCTCCTCCGCGATACGTGAGTGCGAGTTTGTCGTAGCGAGTGGCCAAGCCCTGCCATTGCTTGAAGGTATTACTGCCTGGGTCGAAGAAGTTATGGTGGCCGGGCAGGTGCGACGACAGGGGGTGGGGCAGGCCTTGATGACTGAGGCCGAGTTGTGGGGGCGGGAGCAAGGCGCTGCCTATGTCTCTCTAGCGAGCCGGCGGGCAGGAGGGTTCTACCGTGCGCTGGCTTATGAGGACGCCGCGACCTTCTTCAAGAAGCCCCTTTGATTCCGGCATCATCGAATAGTCGGCATAACTCGGTCATTGATAGACCCTGACACTCGTGTGGCCGAGGCGTGAGTACTTCACCGAGTTCCTCGTATCTTCCGGTCAGGACCGGGTCCCGGCAGTTAGCGCCGAGACCGCATTGAGCTGTTCCTGGGTGAGCTCGACATCTGCTGCGGCGGCGTTGGCGCGGAGCTCGTCGGCGGTCTCGGCTCCAACGATCACCGATGCCACGGCCGGGCGGGACAACAGCCAGGCCAGCGAGACCTGCTGCATACCCAGTCCCCACGCGCGGGCCAGTTGGTCGAGTTGGCGGGCGATGGCGATCTCGGCGTCGGGGTATCCGGGCCCGCCGTAGCGCTTGCCTCCGGCGATCGGCCGGTCCAGGACCGACAGGTCGGCAAGGAGACCGCCGTGCAGCGGCGCATAGGGAATGATCGACAGACCGAACCTCACGCACGCGGCGGCGAGCTCCTTTTCGGCGCTGCGGTCCAGGAGGCTGTACATCACCTGCGCAGCCACGGGGGCGGAGACCAGCCGGCGGTCATCGGCGATCCACAGGGCCTCGGTCATCTGCCAGGCCGGGTGGTTGGACAAAGCGACATACCGCAGCTTCCCCTGCCGGATCAGATCGTCGTAGACGGCAAGGGTCTGCTCCAGGGGCGTGTTCGGATCAGGGAGATGCGCGTAATAGAGGTCGATGCGGTCAGTGCGCAGCCGGCGCCAGG
>NZ_DF952472.1:212259-214101 GCF_001263615.2 Arthrobacter sp. Hiyo1
CCGGTCGAACGTCGAGGTCGAGCCGTAGACATCAGCGGTGTCAAAGAAGTTGATGCCCAGATCCAGAGCCGCTCCCACGACGCTATCGGCTTCGTGTGCGCTCGGTGCCACACCGAAAGTCGCCGTGCCCACGCAGATGCGGGACACACGCACGCCGGTCGGTCCGAGAACGGAGTACTTCATCTAAAGGATTCCCATCTGCGAGTCTCGGGACTGGGCTGACGCGTGCGGCGTTCCGTCAGGAGGTCCCGTGCGGCTACGAGCCGTGTCGAACTTAAACCATAACCGACTGGTTATATTTCGGCAAATGGTCATGAGAAAGTAGTGACATGCCAGAAGCCGCAGAGACCAGAACACGGGGCCCCTACCGCACAGGCGTCCGCCGACGCGAGCAGCTCATCGGCATCGCGATGGACGTCTTCGGCGAACACGGCTTCGCCGGCGGATCCCTCCGCACGATTGCCGAGCAGGCCGGCGTCAACCACGCCACCCTGATCCAGCATTTCGGCAGCAAGGAAGGCCTGCTCACGGCCGTGCTGGAGGAATGGGACCGACGGACCGTGGAGAACGGCCCCATCGAGGTCAGTGGATTGGACTACTTCCGGCGGTTGCCAGAGGTCATGGCCGCCCACCGGGACAACCGCGGCCTGCTCGAACTGTTCACCACTATCGCGGCCGAAGCCTCCAGTCCGGCCCACCCGGGCCACGCGTTCATCACCCAGCGCTACACCTCGAACCTGGCAACCCTCGCCGGGCATTTGCAGGAAGCGGTCGAAGCTGGCGACATTGTTCACCTCTCCCCCGCGCAGATTGAGATTGAAGTGCGGCTATTCACTGCCGTGATGGACGGCATGGGCCTGCAATGGCTCCTCGACCCCGAAACCGACATACACGCCAGCGTCACAACCTATGTCGAACGCGCCATTGCCGCCTGGGGAGGCCGGTAGCGCCCCTCTGTCCGATTCGGAGGGCACAACCAGAGGATCGAAGATTGAGAGGAAGACACTCCCGGCAATCCGCGCCGTCCTTTTTCCGAACGGTCCCTCGCGGCCAGTCCGAGGACTCGGTGCACCGGTCCCGTTGCAGGGGTGGGCCCTCGTTGCGCGGAGCGAACGCTGCGATTTAGCCCTTGCGGCCCATCGCCTCGTATAAGGCCTCCTACGTCGGTTGTTCAAACATGCCGGAGCGGGTTGCCGGGTCAGGCGATCTGGATCCGTTCGTCGCCGAGTTCAACCTCGACACGAAGCCGCCCACCGAGAGGTTCGACGTATTTCCGCAGCATATCGACCTGGGCCCGGTCAATGTCACCGTGCTCGATGCGGGACACCCTGTTCTGGCTCACGCGCAGACGCGCAGCCACCTCGACCTGCGTCAGGTCCGATGCCTCACGGAGCTCCCGAAGCCAGAAGGCCCGGACTTCATCGAGCAGGTGCTTCTTGTGCCCTTCCACAGCAACGCGGTCAACAGGTCGCTTGGCCAAAATCTCTTCGACTGTCTTTGCCATTACGATCCTCCTTTCGGAATCCTCAGATGATCGGACCCATCGGCCCAGCCGCTGTCCGGATATCAGACCGACACCCAAACTTGACGGAGGTCCGGTACCAGACAGTCAAAATGGAAGGGTCCGCAACCACGACACCGCGACCCACGCTTTACCGATGATCTTCTCCTCGAATCTCGCCGCACAACAGATCTTGGGCGCAAAAATTGAAGGACTACAACTTTTGAAGCGCCAATGCGATGGCAATTTCGATGGTCTCAACCTAATCGAAGAAACATCTTGTAGCTTCCTCAGAATTCACGTAACGTGGGTCACATGGAACAGGCCACCAAGACACGAGG
>NZ_DF952472.1:215139-217080 GCF_001263615.2 Arthrobacter sp. Hiyo1
ACTCGTACATGAAGAAGCACAACGAGAACGCCATCCTCGCCTTCGCTGCCGCCGTGAAACGGCGTCAGGCCGAAGGGCGTGCACGTCCTGGCCTCGACCCGATGGGCACGGGACGGCAGATGATGGCGCTCTGGAGCGGCCTACGGGCGCAGTGGCTCGTGGACCCCTCGTTCGATTTCGCCAACGAAGTCGCAGCGGCCTTCCGCGCCTCACGGGCGAAGCAGCCATGGACACGAAGAAGAAGATCGAAGACTCATCGCGACGATCTGAGCAACGCACCGCAACACCTGTTCCCCGTGTCGCCGGCACGTGGACCCGCGATCAACTGCAACGACGCAAAGGAATCACTATGACCGCTGAAGACCGGTTCGCCGGAAAGACCATCATCGTCACGGGCGCCGGCTCCGGCATCGGGCGAGCCACCGCCGTCCGGCTCGCCGAAGAGGGCGCCCGGCTCATCGTCTCCGATGTGGTCGCCGATCGGCTCGACGACCTCAAGACATCACTCCCCGGAGCGGACGTCAGGACCGTCGTCGGCGACGTCACCGACAGCCGAACGGTCGACGCGATCGCCGATGCTTGCGAAGGCCGTCTCGACGGGCTGGCGAACATCGCGGGGATCATGGATGGTTTCCTTCCCGTCGGCGAGCTTGACGACGAGACGTGGGACAGGGTGATACGCGTCAATGTCACGGCCCCGATGCGGCTGACGCGGGCCGCCCTGCCGCTCCTGATCGAGTCAGGAAGCGGTTCGATTGTGAACGTCGCCTCTGAAGCAGCCCTCCGCGGTTCCGCCGCAGGTGCCGCTTACACGGCATCGAAGCACGCGGTCATCGGACTGACCAAAAACACGGCATTCATGTACGGTCCCCAAGGCGTGCGGGCCAACGCCGTGGCGCCCGGTGCGGTCGCCACGAACATCGAAGCAGCGGTCCTCAGCGAATTCGCCGCCAGCCGGATCTTCCCTGTGATGCAGGCCATCGGCTCCCCCGTCGCGGAGGCGGAGAGGCTCGCCGCAGCGATCACCTGGCTGTTGAGCGAGGACTCACTCAACATCAATGGAGCCATCCTGCCCAGCGACGGCGGTTGGTCAGCCGCCTAGCCGGGCAATCAGCCCGGACTTAGTTTGAAACGATCCAAAGTGCGGCGCGGCAATCGCGTAAACACTTCCTGCGGTTCGGTGTGAAGCATCTCCCCAAATCCGTTGATAGCCCCGAAAAAGTCGACGGCGGACCCGACGCTCCGCCCGCGGCTGCACCTCATCCACAGCTTCCGAAACCACGAATCCAGAACCACGAATCCACGGCCGCGCCGCGGAGAAAGAGATGACAATGAACAACTTCCCGCCCGGCTTCCTTTGGGGCGCCTCGACCGCACCTCACCAGATCGAGGGCAATAACATCAACAGCGACTGGTGGCTCCAGGAGCAGACCGTCCCCGGCATGGAGCCCAGCGGCGACGCCATCGACAGTTACCACCGGTACGCCGAGGACATGGAGCTGCTCGCCGATGCGGGCCTGACCGCGTACCGTTTCGGCATCGAATGGGCCCGGATCGAGCCGCTCCCTGGCCGTTTCTCCCGCGCCGAGCTCGCCCACTACCGCCGGATGATCGATACCGCCCTCGGACTCGGGCTCACCCCGGTCGTGACCCTGAACCATTTCACCACCCCGCAGTGGTTCGCCGACGAGGGAGGATGGCTCGGCGAGAGGGCGATCGAACGGTTCGCCTCCTATGTCACCGAGGCCACCACGATCCTGGACGGCGTCCCCTGGGTCGTGACGATGAACGAACCGAACATGCTCGCCATGATGGCGACCATGCGCCGGATGATGACGGCCGCCCCCGACGCCCAGCAGGATTGGCAGAGTCCTACGGTGGATCAGGATCCCCGGCCCCAGCTTTCCCCGCCGGATACGCAGATCGGCGCCCGCCTGGTCG
>NZ_DF952472.1:218716-222227 GCF_001263615.2 Arthrobacter sp. Hiyo1
CCGGCGCGCTCAGCGCCCTCGCCCACTGACCCTCAAGGAGTTCTTCGATGCTGAAGCCCCTGGCAACCGCCACCCGTGAACTCGTCAACCTCGACGGCCTGTGGCTGTTCGGCCTCGACGGCACGCTCGGCCCGGAGCCGTGGAAGTCACGGCTCGAAACCCGATTGGAAGCGGCCGTCCCGGCCAGCTACAACGACCTGTTCGCCGAGCAGAAGATCCGCGACCATGTCGGCCTGGCCTGGTACCAACGCACGGTCCGCGTCCCCCGCGGCTGGTCGGACCAGCGCATTGTGCTCCGTTTCGACGCCGCAACCCACGCCGCTGCCGTCTACGTCGATGACACCCTGGTTGCGGAGCACGTCGGCGGATACACGCCCTTCGAAGCGGACCTGACCGGGCTCATTGCCCCCGGGACGGAATTCCGCCTCACCGTCGCCGTCGACAACCGGCTCACCAACATCACCATCCCGCCCGGGAAGCTGACCGTCGGCGCCGACGGGCAGGAACGGCAGACGTACTTCCACGACTTCTACAACTACGCCGGCCTTGCCCGCTCCGTCTGGCTCTACAGCACCCCCCGGTCGCACCTCACCGATATAACGGTGACCACGGACGTCGTCGACGGCGGCACCGGGCTGGTGAGCTACCGACTGGCTACCAGCGAACCGGCCCCCGCGAGTGTGCGGCTCATCGACGAGACAGGGAACACGGTCGCGTCAGGCGAAGGTCACTCCGGCACCCTGCGGGTCGAGGACGCCGTGCTGTGGAGGCCGGGAGCAGCATACCTCTACCGCCTGGAGGTCGAGATCCATGACGGGTGGCACGTCGTCGATGCCTACGAACTCCCCGTCGGGATCCGCACGGTCGCCGTCCAGGGCGAACAGTTCCTCATCAACGGCGAGCCGTTCTACTTCACCGGCTTCGGCAAGCACGAGGACACCGCCATCCGCGGCAAAGGCCACGACAACGCCTACCTCGTCCACGACTTCCGCCTCCTTGACTGGACCGGCGCAAACTCTTTCCGCACCTCCCACTACCCCTACGCCGAGGAAGTCATCGAGTTCGCGGACCGGCACGGGATCGTGGTCATCGACGAGACCGCCGCCGTCGGACTCAACCTCGCCGTGGAGGCCGGACTGACGGGACAGCCGCCCCGGCCCACGTTCTCCCCGGAGACAATCAACGACCAGACCCAGGCCGCGCACGCCCAGCATCTACGTGAGCTCATCGACCGGGACAAGAACCACCCCAGCGTCGTCATGTGGTGCGTCGCCAACGAACCCTCCTCCAACGAGGACGGGGCAAGGGAATACTTCGAACCGCTCATCAAGCTCACCCGGGAGCTCGACCCGACGCGCCCGGTGACCACGACGGCGGTCATCTTCGCCACGAGCGAGAACGACCGCCTCGCGGACCTCGTCGACGTCATCTCCCTCAACCGCTACTACGGCTGGTATGTCGCCACCGGCGATCTCGAGACCGCGAGAAGCTCCTCGAGGCCGATCTGCGCGGCTGGGCCGCGAAGCACGGCAAGCCCATCATGATGAGCGAATACGGCGCCGACACCATCGCCGGCCTCCACTCCGTCCTGGACACCCCGTGGACGGAGGAATTCCAAGCAGGCTTCCTCGCCATGAACCACCGTGTCTTTGACCGGATCCCGTCATTCGTCGGAGAACACGTCTGGAACTTCGCCGACTTCGGCACCGGCCCCGCGATCCACCGTGTGGACGGGAACAAGAAGGGCGTCTTCACCCGGGACCGCAGGCCCAAGACCGCCGCGTTCGCGCTCCGCGAGCGATGGACGGGACTCCACGGCCGCAAGCCAGGCTCAATCACCGCACAAAACGGGCAGCACCAAACCGCGGCACCTGATTTCACCCAGGAACCGGCGCTGTCCATGCCCGCAGGCGCCCAGCGCTCATAGCAGCCACAAGCTCACCGTGGGGGCGGCATCGCCGCCGCCCCCACCCCACCAGTCACCAATCCCTGCCGCAGCAATAAAATACGTCGCGCACATCGTACCCAGACAAAGGAGTCATCATGGTCAAGCCCAGCTACGGGGACCTACCACCCAAAGAAGCGGAATCCGCGGTCCTCACGGACGCGGGTTCCCGGCAAGGACCCCCCGCCGGTATCCCCGACATCGAGGCGCCGGCGCTGAAGAAGGCCAGTGCCAGCTACCTGACGCTGATATCGTTGGCGAATTTCGGCGTCGCGATGGCGTTCATCGTCCCGATGTCCTACTCACTTGCCGTCCGCATCTCCCAGCTCGCCCCGGGCCACGAAGAGCTGCTCGGCTACGTCACCGGAACGGCACAGTTCATCTCCATCGCCGCCAGTCCCCTCGTCGGCGTCTGGAGCGACCGTTTTCGCTCCCGCCTCGGCCGCCGCACCCCTTTCATGATCGGCGGAGCCCTCCTCGGCATCCTCGGACTCCTCGGCATCTCCCTGGCACCCAGCGTGCTCCTCATCGGCCTCGGCTGGGTCTTCGGACTCTTCGGCTGGGCGGCCGCGGGCCAGGCCATCCTGAACCTGCAGGCCGACCGGATTCCCGAGGAACAGCGCGGCAAGATTTCGGCGTTCAGCGGGCTGTCGGCCCAAATCGCCCCCGTCCTCGGAATCGGCATCGCCTACGCCGTCTCCTCCAGCACCCTGCTCGTCTTCCTTGTCCCCGGCCTCGTGGGTCTTGCACTGGTGGCTCTCTTCTCGCTCGTCAAGCGCGAAGGCAGCTCCGTGGGCCTCGTCCACAACAGCACCGTCACCGTCAAGGCCCTCCTGACCAGCTACACCTTCAGCCCCCGCAAGCACCCGGACTTCGGCTGGAACTGGCTGGGCCGCTTCATCTTCTTCATGGGCCTTTACTTCAACACCACCTTCGGCAGCTTCTTCTACGCCCAGCGCCTGGGCCTTCCCATCAAGGAAGTCGCCGGAACCGTCGCCCTGATCGGCATGCTCGGCATCGTCGCCGCCACCGCAGGCGCCCTCACCGGCGGGTTCCTCTCCGACAAGCTCCGTCGACGCAGGCTGTTCGCTTTTCTCGGCGGCCTGCTCTTCCTCGCCGGCGGCATCACCGAAGCCTACGCCCATTCCTTCATCACCCTGCTCGTCGGCGCACTCATCATGCAGTGCGCGATCGCCCTCTTCAGCGCGGTGGACCAAGCCATCATCTTCGCCGTACTACCGGACCGGGCACAGGCCGGACGCTACCTCGCCGTCGTCGGATTCGCACAACGGATCCCCAGCGCAATAGCACCCCTCCTGGCGCCCTTCATCATCGTCCTGGGGGCGGCCGGGGCCGAGAAGAACTACACCGCCCTCTACCTCACCGGCGCCGCGCTGGCTCTCCTGGGAAGCCTCATCATCTTCCTGAAGATCAAATCCGTGCGCTGAGCAACGACCTGCCACCCCAAAATGCCAACCGACAAGAGAGCTGAAACACCCATGGGCAACACGCTCATCACCCCGCCGGACCTGGCGCCGGCCCCCGCCGGAACAGCGCTCGTCAAAT
>NZ_DF952472.1:223969-229190 GCF_001263615.2 Arthrobacter sp. Hiyo1
CACAGTGCTCGTCCCCTGGGCCATCTACGAAGCGTACGGAGACACGGAGCTTCTCGCGGAAAGCTGGGACTCGATGACCCGCTGGGTCGACTACGCGCTCCATCTCGCCAAGACGGCCCGCCACCCGTCCCGGATCGCCCGCCCAGAGACACCGCTCCCCCACGAGCAGTACATCTGGGATGCCCCCTTCCACTACGGAGAATGGCTCGAGCCCAAACGCCGCCGGGCAGACGGTCCCTCATCGACCCCATGGCCGAAAATCCCTACGCCTACATGAGCGCGGACCGTGGCGAGGTCGGCACCGCCTTCCTGTACCGCACCACCAAGACACTCAGCCGGATCGCCGGAATTCTCGGCCATACCGAGGCGGCCGAGCGGTACCGAAGGGTCGCTGAAAGTGTCAGGGAGGCGTGGCAGACCGAGTTCCTCACACCCGAGGGGCACACCCGCGAAGACACCCAGGCAGCCTACGTCCGGGCCCTGGCCTTCGGCCTCGTCCCCGAGCCTACGCGTTCTGCGACAGTCGAGCGACTTGTCCAGCTCATCCACGACGCCGGCGACAGGCTCGGCACCGGATTCCTCTCCAGTGGCCTGCTGCTCCCCGTCCTCGCGGACAACGGCTACACAGACCTCGCTTTCAGTCTGCTGCTCCGCCGCGGAACCCCGTCGTGGCTGGGAATGCTCGATCGTGGAGCCACCACCGTCTGGGAGGACTGGGAAGGCGTCGATGAACACGGGATCGCGCACGAATCGCTCAACCACTACAGCAAGGGAGCCGTTATCCGCTTCCTCCACGAATACCTCGTAGGCCTCCGACAAGCCGCCGGCTCAGCCAGGTGGGAGCGCTTCGACATCGAGCCCCACCCCGGCGGAGGCATCACCTCAGCCAGCTTCCGCTTCATGTCACCCCAAGGCCGGATCCAGGTCGCCTGGGAGATCGCAAACGAGGAGCTCCGCATCGATTTCACCGTGCCCGAAGGGAGCTCAGCGCACCTCACCCTGCCAGATGGCACAAGCACGCCCTACCCTCCCGGAACACACTTCGCATTCTGCCCCGCTCGGATGAGCGCTATCAGGTGGTCACACGATCAATCTGTTGCCGGCGGGCACAGAGGCCGCCAACCGGGCGTTTAGCGCGGTGCTCCTGATAGATCGAGGCTAAAGTCCTCCAGGCAACTCGGAAAACCCTTCGGTCCGCTCCGTCGTCGAACGAGCCGAACTCGCCCTCGAGAGGCGATCAGGCGCACGCCTCCCGCACTATGCTCGCCGCCGAAAGTCCACGACGCCCGGGCCTCATGCCGCCACGACCCAGCCATGAAGAGCCAGAAGTATCTTCGCTGTTTGCCATTCTGATGCCCGATCTGGGATGTGGTTGAACGCTGTCGTCAGCGGGCCGCGGTGCCCTCTGTGTAGTCGTCATCGCTTTGGACCCAGGAGAATAGCCTGCGGAGCTCGCGGCCGGTGGCCTCGATCGGGTGTGACTCGGAAACACTGGGACGTGCCGAAAACATGCCGAGTACGGCCCGGTCCGGCCCCGGTACGGCCCAGTCCGACAGCCAAAGTGTGCACATTGTGCACACGCCGCTTTTTTCACGGAGACGAATGTCCGCTATGGCAACTGCGGCCTGTCCGACCAGCCGGACAACCGCCTCAATCGTCCTGTCCTCCCCCTTGCGACATCCAGTAATCGTTGATCGCCTGAACGGCCTGCTCCTTCGTCATCCGGGCAACATCTCGTTCATTCAGTCCAACGGTGTGGGTGAGTTGCCAGACCAGCGCCAGGGGAATAGCCAAAGCGGGAGGGGATGCCATTCCGCGGGCAGGCAAGGCACCGTCATCGACGCATGCCCAAAACTCATCCTCACTGACCTCGAGCTGGTCTTGGAGAATATGGTTCCAGATCGAACTCGAATACGTGGTGCGATCCACCGGGCGGGAAATCCTGGTCCGCAAGATCCGTCCGTCTTGCAGACTCAACCGGTAAGTCGCGTGATGGCGCACTGGTTTCCCGCGGGCATTCGTCACCAACTCCCAGCGCTCGGTTAGACAGAACTTCTCATGATCGTCCCGTCCGCCCACGCGTCGGACGCTCATGCCACCGAGCCGGTGAGCCAGGCGGCCAATTGCTGATCGGTGCACAGATCAATGAGCTGAACCAAGGCCCAGTTCTCGCGGTGATTGGGCGCCGCGTGCAAATGATCCTCCCAATCCTCCGCGTAGTCCCGCAAAGCATCGACGAAGTCCGCCAACGCTTCACCCAGTTCCGTGGCCTCAGCGGCAAAAGGCTGCCCCGGCATGAAGACAGCCCATGCTCCGTCCTCGTTCACGACCTGGACATTGGCGACGACCGTCAATTCCAGATAACGGCGCAAGCTCTCTCCATTGACGACGGCGGCCGTGGCCCGGTCGGGCCGCCGTATCGTGGACAGCCCTCCCCGCTCGCTGGCATCGAGGATCGTCTTCAACGAATCCCGTGCTTGGGTAAACCCGTAGACGTGTCCACCGACTGTCTCATGTGTGGGGGTGCTCATATATCAATCATCCGCACGTACATCAGGTACGTCAAGTACGTCCACGTCGCTTTCCGTTACGTGGTCGTCACGGGGACCATTGGTGGGCTGATGCTGTCGCAAAATCACCGAAGACTGTCCCTGCGGGGATGACGACGTCACGCGCTTGGCAGTTTCCGCGGATCAGGGAACCCGAGCGAGACGTACCCCGGCGACCGCTTGTTCAGGGAAGCTGCCAGGACCGACCGGAGTGGACTCATCATGGTAGTCGTGAACGGTCGCCACCGTCTTCCCTGGGTATGGTCGGATGATTCGGCCGGCGTATTGGACCAACCTGCCCCTGAAGGAAATGGGCGCCGCAAGGAACAAGGTATCCAGCTTCGGACAATCAAAGCCCTCGCCAATGTAGGAGCCGGTTCCCAACACCAGCAGCGGCTCTGAGTCATCGGAGTTCAAAAGAAGGTCGACGGCGGCTTGTCGCTCCTTCGCCTTCATTGCCCCACTGAAGACCACCGGCTTCAGACCATTCGCCTCGAACCGGGACCTGAAGGAATCAAGATGGGTTTTCCAGGTGGTCAGCAAAAGAATTCGCGAGTTCTGTTCGTAAGCCACCATAACGTCGTCGTAAATTTGGTGCAGGCGATCCTCGTTGGCAATCAAGTCCTTGTAGATGGCGGAAATCCCGCCCTGCTGGACCATGACGAGGCCCTGCTCTCCATCCTGTACAACGCTGCCGGCAACCCCGTGCTGGCGCAGATGATCCGGGCGCTCTGGCAAAAGTGCCGGGCGTACAAGATTGTCGGCGCACAAGGTTCGCTGGATGCGAGCGACGACGATTCGTTGTGGCGTTACCAGCAGGACCTGATCACAGCGGCCCGCAACAACAATTCCCCGGCGGCAGCGGCCGTGAACGAAGCCTCCCTCCTTGATGACAGCGAGCGGATCAAGGCGCGCCTTGCGGACCAGCTCCCGTCCTAGCGCCCGTCCTCCACAGCAAAAACACCCCGGCTGCCCCATGTGGGGTAGCCGGGGGCGTTTCTATTGACTGAAGCTCAGCCCCGGGACTCCCGAAAACCTACCCCGTGCGAAAGCAAGTGCCGCGGCGGAGACTCGAGGAGCGTCACCGGGACGGGTACAGAGCCGGGTCTGGCAACGCCCAACACGCGTCTCTTGCCTGGTCATGACGCCCTCTTTCGGGGTGTCATGACACCGCGTAGACTTGTCGCTGAAGCCAACACCCTCTCAAAGGCAGGAGCGCACTATGTCGGCAGGGACGCCACGGCACACGATCCGGGTCAGCGACGAACTGTGGAATGAAGCCCACCGCAAAGCCGTGCGGGAAGGCACCTCCGTGTCCGAACTCATCCGTATCCGGCTCCGCGAGTATGTCGCAGCCCCGGTCGAGCACCGGCACACCATCGCCGACTCCCTCGTGTACCTGGTCCCGCACGCGTTCAACGACCTGCACGGTCCTGCCGCCGGAACCGTGGAGCTCCCCCTCCACCTGGACTGGGGACCGGAGACAAGCTACACCGTGGTCGATGACGGAAGCTGCTCGGTGCTGTACCAACTCACCCTTCAGAATTCGGGATCCATCGAGGAAATCTGCCGCATCGTCCACCCGGCACGGCTGACGGCCCTGTGGCCTACCATGATCCTTCCCGCACGGTGCAGGCAGCTCTGGGAAAACACCTTCCCCCAGCTCCCCGCCACCCGCGAAGCGAAGGAACACCGCTCATGGACGACGCTCAGCGCGTAGCAGCCAAGATCGCCCTCGGCGTCCTGGCCGCCGACGGCTTCCTCTCGCGGCGGCCAGGCCCTGATTGAGCACGGCATCACCGAACGCCTCTCGGACGACATCGACCTCTTCGCCCTGCACCGCAGTCACACCCCGGCAACCTTCGCCGCATCGGTGCAGAAAATGACGGCCGCCCTCGAAGCCTCCGGATACACCGTCGAGATCACCCGACAATACGAGGAGTTCGCCAGCGTCACCGTAGGGCACAACGAAGAAGCCGTCGTCATCGACCTTGGATTGGACTGGTGGGAGAACTCCCCCGCCATCATCGACATCGGACCAATCCTGTCCCTGAAAGACTCCGTCGCATCCAAGCTGCTCGCCGTCTACTCACGCGGATACGCCCGCGACTACCATCACCAGCCACCGCTTCACCCACCAGCAACTGATCACCCTCTGCCAACGCCGCGCCCCGACACTGGACCTGCCAACGTTAGCCGCCGCCATCGCCAGGCACCGGACACTCCCCACCACCGAATTCACCAAATACGGCCTCCACCCCAGCGAACTCCCCGCCCTCAGCACCACCCTCCTGGACTTCGCCACGATAATCCACAACGCCTCATCAGCCGACTGACCTGCCGGGCGGACATTTTCTCTTCCGGAAATCGTCAGAAGGCGTCCAGGTCGGTTTCAACCAGGGCGGCGAGCTTGTCCAGGGCCTCTTCGGCGCCGGCGCCCTCGGCGCGCAGCACCACCGTGTCGCCGTTGCCGGCGCCCATGGTCATGAGGGACAGGATGCTCGAGGCGTCCATGGCTTCGTCCTTCGGGGTGCCGTCCAGGGCGATGGTGACCTCGACGTCCAGTTCAGCGGCGGCGTCGGCGAAGATTGCTGCGGGACGGGCGTGTAGGCCGGAGGCGCTGGCGACGACTGCTTTGCGTTCGGGCATGGGGGTTCTCCTTCAGGATGGGG
>NZ_DF952472.1:231224-233961 GCF_001263615.2 Arthrobacter sp. Hiyo1
CTTCAGGCCAGCGATGGCCTCCGCCGGGTCCGTCCCGGCGGGCAGGGCATTACTGGTGGCCGGCTCCGCCAACGGCTCCGGCATGTGCCTGACAGTAGCGATGACGCGGCCCGGATTGACTCCGACTCCCTGGAACGCTGTGGTTCCTGCAGTTTTCAGAGCTGTTGCTTTCATTGAAGTTCTCTTTCGTCTGTTCGGCTCAACAGTGCCCAGCGGGCGTCAACGCTACCGGTTGGTTGAGGGAGGATTGTGACGGCGTCAGTGCACGGTGCCGCGACCATGGCTCTGCGGGCATGCTGCTCGGCCCTGGAGCACGAGACGCATCCCGGTTTCAGCGGTATTCGTTCACGTCCGCAACGAGGCGTGCCACGTGCAACGCCAGGTAGGCGACCTCGTCCCGGGTGAGGCTCGTGTCCAGTCCCATTTCCAGTAGGTACTGGATCTTGGCGGCGCAGACGACGGCCTCGGCGTGGCTCTGGATGATCGCGTCCACGAGTACGGAGGACTTCTCAGAGATCTGTTTGCCTGAGGCGACTCGGCTGAACAGGTATCGCAGATGGGTGACGAAGCGCGCTGCGTTCATGGACTGCTGGTCCACGGTGAAGCCGAAGGTCTTGTCCACCAGCGCGAACGCCTGCGCGATGACACCGGTCATCTGCATGGCCTTCTCCATGCCGGGGGTGGCGAACTGGGCGTTCACGAAGTGCATGGCCAAGGCGACTGCTTCGTCGTCGTGCAGTCTCACGCCCAGGGACGCCTCCACCAGGCCCAACGCCTCGCGTCCCGTGGAGAGCTCCTTCGGGTACAGCTGGGAGACCTCCCAGGCCAGCGGGAACTGCGCCCGGATCCCCGCCTGCAGCCGCTCGACGGCGAAGCTGAGATGGTCAGCGAGCGGTACCACCAGGGCTTGGCTGACCCGCAGGTCGAGCCGCTCCCCCGCCAGCGCCGCGACCTCGCCGGCTGCATTCAGGCAGTCCAAGGGGATGTCATCCAGGAAGCGGGCAAGCCGCTCCACATTGGCGTTCTCCGCCGCGACGAAGACCTGGTCTGCCACTTCGCGGGAGATTTCATCACCCGGTCTGCGGCCGTGGCCGAGGCCCCGTCCGATCACCACAAGGTCGTTGCCGTCGTCATCGATCGCCAGGACCGCGTTGTTGTTGAGCACGCGCTTGACTTGCACGTCTCACCGTTCCTTCCATCAACAGTTCATGGGGTGGTGCGGGGCAGGATGCCCCGCACCACCGGTGCCCGCACCGCGGGCCCGTCCTCAGAAGGACAGTGACTCACCGCCGGTGGCGATGACGTCCTGGTACCAGAAGAAGCTGTCCTTCCGTACCCGGGCCAGTTCCTTCAGATCGTCCTCCGTGCGGTCCACATAGATGAACCCGTACCGCTTGGAGATGCCTGATGGGTCGAGATCACGTCGATCGCAGTCCAGGGGCAGTAGCCGAACACGTCCACGCCGTCGCTGATGGCCAGGCGGATCTGTTCCAGGTGTAGCTTCAGGAACTCGATCCGGTAGTCATCCCGGACCCGGCCGTCCACCAGCTCGTCCAAGGCACCCAGGCCGTTCTCAGTGATGATGAGCGGCAGCTGGTACCGGTCCCAGAGGCGGCGCATGGTGGTGCGGAAGCCCACCGGGTCGATCTCCCAGCCGAAGGCGTTGACGGGCAGATGTTCGTTCTTCACCGCTCGGTAGAGTCCCATCTCGCCGCGTACGATCTGCTGGTCCCCGCCCCGTACCTGGATGTCCGAGGAATCCCCGCGGGACGCACCCACGGTCTGGGTGGAGTAGTAATTGAACGCGAGAAAGTCCGGCTTCGCTGCGACCAGCAACTCGAGGTCCCCGTGCAGGATCTCCGGCTCCCAGCCCTTCGACTTCAAGTAGGCCCAGGCCAGGTTGTGGTAGCTGCCCCGCACGGACAGGTCCACGTAGAGCAGGTTGCGGATGGCATCCCAGTCGTCCGCCGCAACGACGTCCTCCGGAGCGGACGTGGCCGGGTAGACGGAGACGATGTTCGGGGCCGGCCCGATCTTCGCCCCGGGTAGCAGCTCGTGGCAGAGCACCATGGCCCGGGCCTGGGCAAGGAACATGTGGTGGTTCTGCTGATAGAGCTCCTTACCTCCCACTTGGCCGCTGCGGCCCGTGGTCCCGATGGCCCGGCCGTGCAGGATCATCATGTTCTGCTCATTGATGGTGAGCCAGAACTTCACCTTGGAGCCGTACTCCTGAAAAAGGACCCGGGCGTAGCGCTCAAAGGCGTCGATGGTGGCCCGCTCCGACCAACCGCCACGAGCGTCCAGCGCCGCGGGCAGGTCGAAGTGGTACATGGTCACCACGGGCTCGATGCCCTTGGCCAAGAGCGCGTCGATCACCCGGTGATAATGGGCGACGCCCGCGGCGTTGATCTCGCCGTCACCGTCCGGGATGATCCGGGTCCAGGCGATGGAGAAGCGGTAGGCATTCAGCCCCAGCTCTGCGAAAAGCTCCACGTCCTCGGCGTAGCGGTGGTAATGGTCCGCGGCGACATTGAAGTCCGTGACACCCTTCGGACGGTGCATGTGGATGTCGATCACGGACGCGCCCTTGCCATCGGCGTCCCAGCCGCCCTCCACCTGGTAGGCGGAGGTGGAGGCCCCCCAAAGGAAGTCCCCGGGAAATGGGGTGAGCTGCTCATGCTGCATTCTGCGGTTCCTTTCGTGGCTTCCTGGTCAGCGTCCGACGGCGGCGATCGCC
>NZ_DF952472.1:235449-239089 GCF_001263615.2 Arthrobacter sp. Hiyo1
GGCGGCCGGACGGTGCGGCGACGGCGTCGTCCGCTGCCGCAGTTGCTTCGCCGGCGGACTTTTCGAACTTGAACGAGAGGATGAAGGTCAGCACGGCGGAGACCACCGCGGAGATGACCAAGGCAATGATGATGTTGATCATGTTCACCAGCGTGTTGTCACCGATGTAGAGGAGCACGGCAGGCAGGCCGGAGGATCCGGTGGCGAAACGGTGCGCCTGGGACAGGCCAGCGTACAGGCCGCCCGCGCCGCCACCGATCATGGCCGCGATCAGCGGGTACCGCTTGGGCAGAGCCACACCGTAGAGGATCGGTTCGGTGATGCCCATCAGGCCGGTGATGCCGCCCGCGGTGGCAATCTGACGCGTCTTCTTGTCCTTGGTTCGGAAAGCGACGACCAGGGACGCTGCACCCATGGCGATGTTGGAGACCAGGGCGCCCGGGCCGAAGATGCTCTCCTTGCCCGTCTGGGCCAGCTGGACGACACCGAGGGGCGCGATGCCGTTGTGCAGGCCGAACATGACCATCACCGGAAGGGTCGCACCGACCAACAGGGCCGGTGCCCAGGCGGCGTTGGTGCTGAGGAAGGTGAAGAACGAGCCCAGGTAGCCGCTGAGGATGCTGCCGATCGGGCCCAGGACGCCGAGGGCCAGAGTGCCCATGATGAGGAAGGTCAGCATGGGGACGAACACGAGGTTCACGGACTTCGGGATTACCCGGGTGAGACTGCGCTCCACGTAGTATTGGGCGAAGATGACCAGGATGATCGGGATGACCGCACCTGAGTAGTTCACCAGCGGGAAGGGTAGGATCTCGAAGAAGCTGACCGGCTCTTTCTTTGTCACTAGGGCCACCCAATTGGGGTGCAGCATCGTGGCGGCGACCGCGGCGGCCAGGATGGGGCTGATTTTCAGCTTCTGTGCCGCGCTGAACGCCAGGAGCACGGGCAGGAAGTAGAACACCGCATCTGCGAAGAGGTTCACCAGCACGTAGGTCTGGGAGCCGGTGTTCACTACCTTCAGGACGACCAGCAGGGCCAGGAGGGCCTTGACCATACCAGCACCAGACAGAGCCGGGATGAGGGGCTGGAAGACGCTGGAGACGAACTCGATGACCGCGCTGCCCACGTTTTTGCGCTTGCCCTTGGCTGGGCCGTCGTCGTCCTTGGCGTTGGCAGACAGATCGCCGAGCTCGCGCTCCACTTCGTCAAACACGTCCTTGACGTGCATGCCGACCACCACTTGGAAAACTCCGCCCTTGGAGAGGGTTTTTGCGATGCCTTCAGTGGCGTTCAGTTCGTCCAGCGCGACGGCGGACTCGTCCTTGAGGGCGAAACGAAGCCGGGTCTGGCAGTGGTAGGCCTCGGTGATGTTGGCTTTGCCGCCAACCAGCCGCACGATGTCTGCGGCTAAGGGAGCGTATTGCTTGCTCATGATTTCCTCGCGTTCTCAGATCCGCCCTTCATTGGGCGGAGGTGTGAGGCAACGCGGCTTGAGCTGTTTCAGGTGATCCTGTTTCGGGGCACGAAAAAGGCCCAAGCCGGTTGACCGATGAAGGTCGCAGAGCTTGAGCCTTGCCTCGCCCGAAGCGAGTTACATACCCAGGTCTCGAAAGAACCAGCAACCATCATGTCAGGTGATATGAGTCACGTCAAGCGAAGCGGCCATCGGATCGATCGCGGGACGCATTGACCTCACCGATCGGGTGTCCCTCATGACCGGCTGCAAAGGGTGCAAGGCGTCGTGATCGGCACGAACCTGCTTGGCTCCGTTACCTCATCGGGGTATTCCTCGACCAGCTCACGAAAAGGAAACCGGCAAGCTGATCGAGGTCTTCTCGGACGGCCGTGTGCCTCTGATTGAGCCGGGCGTCGTCGACGCCGGACTGCCCAGCTCGATCAGCGGTCGGAGGGAGGGAGCCCTACCTCGGGTCGACGCGCACTGTCGCCGCGCGAGTCCTCGTTGAGGTCATCGGCGGTAGATACGGGCTGCCTGCGTATTTCTTCGCATAGGCTGCGTCGATGCGGTCGTTGATCTCGCCGTCCACCGGGGTGAACGCAACTTCAGCGTCGATGCCGCCGGCGCGGATGCGCCCAGCCCCCTGCGTCATCGCTGAGCTGTGCCAGCGGGATGCGGGCCCGTTGTACGCGCGAACGTACACGTCACCCTCGACGACGACAGACCAGATCCAGGTCGGTGTGCCCGGAGTCGTGCCGTCATCACGGTAGGGCGAGATGTGGAAGTCGTCGGTCGAGCCGATCTCCTCAAGCTGCTGCGGAGTCCAAGCCGTCATCCTTCATCGTCCTCCTGTGTCGCTTGCCGCCGTAGACCGGGAAAGCGGTGTGCTCGCCGTAGTCCATGTCTTGCAGCTTGCGCAGCGCGGCCATGTCGTCATCGGCGATGACGAAGTCGACTTCGGCGTTGGAGCGCATGTGCTCGGGGTTGGCGGTCTTCGGCAGCGACACCGTGCCCAGCTGCAGCGTGTACCGGATGCACAGCTGCGGCACCGTCACCCCGTATCTCCCTGCTATCGCCCGCACCTCGGTGTTCTTCAGCATCTCCCCGTGGGCAATCGGCGAGTATGCCTGGACAAGGATACCCTTGCTCACGCAGTAGGCCAGCAGGTCCGCCGGCGTGTTGCCCGCGTGGACCAGGAGCTGGTTCACCTGCGGGACCACGGTCGCGGTGGACAGGATGGTGTCCAGGTCGGATTCCAGGAAGTTCGACACCCCGATGGAACGGACCTTGCCGGCTCGGTAGGCGGCTTCCAGGGCACGCCATGCCTGACGGTTCCCGTCTGCGTAGTCCCCGCCGCGAAAGTCGTCCCACGGCTGCGGAGAATGGATGAGCATCAGGTCGATGTACTCGAGCCCGAGCTTCTCCAGCGACCCATCGATCGCTGCCACCGCACCGTCATAGTCCTTGATTTCCGCAGCCAGCTTGGTCGAGACGAACAGCTCTTCACGAGCGACACTGCTGGTGCGGATCCCTTCGCCCACACCGCGCTCGTTGCCGTAGGCCTGAGCTGTGTCGATGTTGCGGTAGCCGATCTCGATCGCGGCCTTCACCGCGTCAGCAGCTTTGTCGTCGTCGATGAACCAGGTGCCGAGGCCCAGCTTGGGAATCTCGACGCCGTTGGCTAGTGTGTAGCTCTCGTTCAGAATGCTCATGCGCCTTCTTCGTTCTTCGGCGGCTGGGCGTACACTTCGTCGGTGACGGGCTCGAGCCATTCGTTGCTGACGTTCTCACCCGGGGTGATGAAGGCGACGTGGGAGAACCACGAGTCTTCCTTCGCCCCATGCCAATGCTTCGTGCCGGCCGGCACACGGATCACCGCTCCCGGCTCCAGGCTGATCGGCTCGGTGCCCTCTGCCTGGTACCAGCCGCTGCCCGCAGTGCAGATCAGGATTTGATCGCCTCCCCCATCGGTGCCGTGGTGGATATGCCAGTTGTTGCGGCATCCCGGCTCGAAAGAGACGTTGCTGACCGGCACGATCCCGCCGGCGAGCGGGGCCAGGTAGCTCTGGCCAATGAAGTACTGGGCGTAGGCGTCGTTCTTCTCCCCGAGAGGGAAGATCTGTGTGAAGTTGTTGTCAGTCATTCTGCTTTTCCTTATGTTGTGATCAGTGATTGACGTACGCC
>NZ_DF952472.1:241749-245998 GCF_001263615.2 Arthrobacter sp. Hiyo1
CGGGATTCCTGATCAACGCACGAGGAACTTTGCTGGCCGTCGACCCGCTGCTCCAGGACTTCGACATGCCCGTGCTCATCGACTTCCCGCTGCAGGCGGCAGACGTGCCCCGACTCGACGCCGTCCTCGTCACCCATGCCGACAATGACCACTTCAGCGTGCCGACATGTACGGCCTTGAATGCAGTCACTCAGCGGTTCCACTCGACCCGCTACGTTGCCGAGCTGATGCGCGAACTTGGCATGCCCGCCGACGGCCACGGCATCGGCGACGCCTTCTCCGTCGGAGGGGTCCGGGTCACGGTCACCCCGGCCGACCACGCCTGGCAGAATGCCGCGCCCCAGCCGGGGCAGCGTACCTTCCACGATGAGGACTCGTGTGGCTTCTGGATCGAGACCCTTGACGGCGTGATCTGGGCACCAGGCGATTCACGCTTGATCCGCGAACACCATCTGACCATGCCGACTCCGGACGCGCTCCTCTTCGACTTCTCGGACAGCGAATGGCACTTCACCTTCGACGGCGCCGTCGAGATGGCCAATGCCCATCCCGATGCGGACTTGCTCCTGCACCACTGGGGCAGCGTAGATTCACCCGAGTTCGCCCCGTTCAACGCCGACCCGGACACGCTCCGGGACGCCGTGGTCAACCCCAAGCGCATCCGTGTGCTCGCACCGGGCGAGCCTTTCCGGCTGGGGGCGCGTCCGCGGAGGCGCGACACACTCAGCGGTTGACATAGCCAAGGTGAGTGGAACCGCCGCCAAGACTAGAGCCAATTCGACGATGGGTTGTGCCGGTGGCTTTCACCGCACCCCCAGCGTCGATAAAGCAGACATCAGTGTTGACAGTGTCCACACCCGCTTTGACAGGACCAACTCACCCACACAGTTCCCCGGATGGCCCCGAGAAACCTTCCGAGAACCGCTCCCCAACAAAATCGGTTTCATCATGTCGTACCTGCACCCCAATCCCATGAACAGGTGTTGGCCATCCACGGCCAACCCGACAGAACCGGAGCGAGGAACCGCATAATCCCACCCATAGCAGGCGGAGGGCCCACCAGCCAGGACCCTGGACCCGCCACCCACACACCTGAACAGGCCACCGCGGGAGCCAGGCCACAGCCCGCACCCCTAGCGTCAGAGGGACAGCCCCAAGCTTTGTCAACACGTTAAAGCAAAAACCCCCTCTGACAAGGGGGAATGCTGTGCCCGAGGTGGGACTCGAACCCACACACCTTTCGATACCGCATTTTGAGTGCGGCGCGTCTGCCAATTCCGCCACTCGGGCGCGGAAACACCGAAACAAGACTAACCGACGTCGGGCTCTTCACAGAACTCAACGCTCCCTGTTGCAGTGCGCGAAACTACTCTACATGCAGATAGGCTAATTTCCAGAACCGGCTCGGCGGAGCAATAAATCATACGCAGGGACCGGGTGCAACTAAGATGGTTGAGAACCCGCCGTACGTCTTGAAGGAGATCCCGTGTCAGAACAGACGGAGTCCAAGCCCGCATCCCAGCCGGCACGCCGAGTAGTTGTCGCAGAAGATGAAACCCTCATCCGCCTGGACATCATCGAGATCTTGAAGGGCGAAGGCTACGACGTTGTCGGTGAAGCCGACAACGGTGAGAAGGCCGTCCAGCTGGCCGAAGAACTGAAGCCGGATCTGGTCCTCATGGACGTCAAGATGCCTGTCATGGACGGCATTTCTGCCGCGGAGAAGATCGTCAAGGCGAGGATCGCCCCCGTCGTCCTGCTGACCGCGTTCAGCCAGAAGGAACTCGTGGAGCGCGCCCGCGACGCCGGGGCCATGGCCTACGTCGTGAAGCCTTTCACTCCGGCCGATTTGATCCCGGCCATTGAAATCGCACTGTCCCGCCATGAGGAGATCAGGGCCCTCGAAAGCGAGGTGACCGACCTTCAGGAGCAGTTCGCCACCCGCAAGCTTGTGGAGCGCGCCAAGAGCCTCCTGACCACGAAGATGGGCCTCACGGAGCCGGAAGCATTCCGGTGGATCCAGAAGACCTCCATGGACCGTCGCCTCAGCATGCGCGAGGTCGCCGAGACCATCATCAACCAGGTCAACTAGCACTCCCCCGCGAAGGCGCCGCTTCCACGGGAAGCGGCGCCCTTTCGTCGTCTCCGGACGCGAACCACCCCGCCCCAAAACAAGACAAAGGAGGCCCCGCCACACGGCGGAGCCTCCTCAACAGCGCTAAAAAGATCAGGCCTTGGACTTGGACTTCTTCTTTTCAGGCCACGGTCCGACCTTTTCCTTGCGTGCTGCGGCCTCTTCCACACGGGACGTGTCTGCGAGGTCGCCCACTTTGTGGACCTTGAGCGAGTTCGTGGAACCGGCCTGTCCGGGAGGGGAACCGGCAGCGATGACTACGAGGTCGCCGTTCTCCACGATCTTCATCTCGAGGAGGCTGCGGTCCACCTGGGCCGTCATGGCGTCAGTGTGGCCCACCATGGGGACGAGGACGGGCTGGATGCCCCAGGTCAGTGCCAGCTGGTTCCAGACGTGCTCCACGGGGGTGAAAGCGAACACCGGCTTGACGGGACGCAGGCGGGACAGACGGCGCGCCGAGTCGCCGGACTGGGTGAAAGTACAGATGTACTTTGCGTCCAGCTGGTCGGCGATTTCGACGGCGGCACGCGTGATGGCGCCACCGCGGGTCTTGGGCTTGGTCCCCAGCGGAGGAACGCGCTCAAGGCCGTGTTCTTCCGTTGACTCGATGATCCGGGCCATGACCTTGACCGTCTCGATCGGGTACTTGCCCACGCTGGTCTCGCCGGAAAGCATGACTGCGTCGGCGCCGTCGAGCACTGCGTTGGCGCAGTCCGAAGCCTCGGCACGGGTCGGACGCGGGTTGTCGATCATGGATTCGAGGACCTGGGTGGCCACGATGACCGGCTTGGCCCAGCGGCGGGCCAGTTCGATGGCGCGCTTCTGGACGATCGGCACTTCCTCGAGCGGGAGTTCCACGCCGAGGTCGCCACGGGCAACCATGATGGCGTCAAACGCGTCAATGATCTCGTGGAGCTGCTCCACTGCCTGCGGCTTCTCGATCTTGGCGATCACCGGCACGCGGCGGCCTTCTTCGTCCATGATTTCGTGCACGCGCTTGATGTCGGACGCATCGCGGACGAAGGACAGTGCCACCATGTCGACACCGCGCTTCATGGCCCAGCGGAGATCGTCTTCGTCTTTTTCGCTCAGTGCGGGGACATTGACGGCAACGCCGGGAAGGTTGATGCCCTTGTTGTTGGAGACCCAGCCACCGACGGTCACCGTGGCGACCACCTTGACGTCGTCAACCTCGATGGCGCGCAGGGCAACCTTGCCGTCATCGATCAGGAGTGCATCGCCGACGTTGACGTCTTCGGTCAGGCTCTTGAGCGTGGTGGAGCAGATTTCCTTGGTACCCGGGACGTCCTCGGTGGTGATGGTGAAAGTGTCACCGACGGCGAGTTCGTGGGGGCCGTCGACAAATCGACCCAGGCGGATTTTCGGGCCCTGCAAGTCGGCCATGATGGCAACGGGCTTGTGGAGCTGGGCGGAAGCCTTGCGGACGTTCTCGTACGTGTTGTCGTGTACCGAGTAGTCTCCGTGGCTCATGTTCATGCGGGCGACGTCGACGCCGGCTTCCAGCACCGCGAGGGTGTTGTCAAAGCTGGAAATTGCCGGTCCGAACGTTGCCACGATTTTTGCGCGTCTCATATACCTACCCTAGTAGTGTGCTGCGGTTGGAGTTGGGAAAGCGTCGTGCGCCGGTCCTTAGAGGACCGCTATGGCCCGGTCGGTGGGAGCCACCGGCGCGGGGAGAATGGTGCTGCCCATGAGGTACTTGTCGACGGCGGCAGCGCAGGCGCGGCCTTCCGCGATCGCCCAGACAATCAAGGACTGCCCGCGGCCGGCATCGCCTGCCACGAAAACACCCTCGGTGTTGGTCATGTAGTACCCATCTCGGGCCACGTTGCCGCGGCCGTCGAATTCTGCGCTGACCTGTTCGGTGATACCGGCAGGTTCCGCCCCCGTGAACCCGAGCGACAGGAAGACCAGGTCGGCCGGAATGACGCGCTCCGTGCCGGCCTTCGGGAGGCGCTTGCCGTCCACGAACTCGGTCTCGGCGACCTTGACCCCGGTGAGCTTGCCGTTTTCGCCGACGAACTCAACGGTGGAAGCGAGGTAGGTGCGTTCTCCGCCTTCTTCGTGTGCGCTGGCAACCTCGAAGAGCGTGGG
>NZ_DF952472.1:248879-253315 GCF_001263615.2 Arthrobacter sp. Hiyo1
CGCCGGACGCCACCGTGCCGATCCCGACTTCGGACACCAGCTTCACGTGCACGCGCGCCGAGGGGTTGGCCCGCTTGGCGTCGTAGATGAGCTGTGCGAGGTCCTCGATCGAGTAGATGTCGTGGTGCGGGGGCGGGGAGATGAGCCCGACGCCCGGGGTCGAGTGACGAGTCCGGGCTACCCAGGGGTACACCTTCTGCGCCATCAACTGGCCGCCTTCACCGGGCTTGGCGCCCTGGGCCATCTTGATCTGGATGTCCTCGGCGTTGGTCAGGTACAGGCTGGTCACGCCGAAACGGCCGGAGGCGATCTGCTTGATCGCGGAGCGGCGCTCCGGGTCCAGCAGGCGGTCCACGTCTTCGCCGCCTTCACCGGTGTTGGACTTGGCGCCCAGCCGGTTCATGGCGATTGCGAGGGTTTCGTGGGCTTCCTTGGAGATGGAGCCGTAGCTCATCGCCCCGGTGGAGAAGCGCTTCACGATGCTGGAAACCGGCTCGACTTCCTCAAGAGGCACGGCGGGGCGCAGGGTGTCCTTGAACTTCAAGAGCCCACGCAGGGTCATGAGGTTCTCGGACTGGTCGTCGATTCCCTTGGTGTAGGACTTGAAGATGTCGTAGCGGCGTTCGCGCGTGGCGTGCTGGAGGCGGAAGACAGTCTCCGGGTTGAACAGGTGCGGTTCACCGTCGCGGCGCCACTGGTATTCACCGCCGCCGAGCAACGGACGGTGCGGCAGCTCGATGCCGCCTTCCGGGTAGGCCATCTGGTGGCGTGCCGAAACCTCGGCGGCGATGACGTCCAGGCCGACGCCACCCAACTGGGAGTGGGTGCCGGAGAAGAACTCGTCCACGAGGTCCTGGGACAGGCCCAAGGCTTCGAATGTTTGGGCACCGGTGTAGGAAGCCACCGTGGAAATGCCCATCTTGGACATAATCTTCAGGACACCCTTGCCGAGGCCCTTGATGAGGTTGTAGACGCCGTCTTCGGGAGTCACGCCAACCACTTCGCCGGTGCTGATGAGCTGCTCCACGGATTCCATGGCCAGGTAGGGGTTCACGGCGGAAGCGCCGAAGCCTACGAGCACCGCCACGTGGTGCGTTTCGCGGACGTCGCCGGCCTCGACCACCAGGGCGGTCTTGGTGCGGTTGGCGCTGCGCAGCAAGTGGTGGTGTACCGCGCTGACGAGCAGCAGGGACGGGATCGGGGCCCATTGCGCGTTGGAGTCGCGGTCGGACAGCACGATGTACTGAACGCCGCGGTTGATCGCGCCGGAAACCTGCTCGCAGATTTCCGTGAGGCGGCTCCGCAGTGCTGCTTCGCCGCCCTCCGGACGGTAGAGTCCGCGGACCTTCATGGCGACCTTGTCGCGTCGGCGTTCTCGATGTTGGCGATCTTGGCGAGCTGGTCGTTGTTGATCACCGGGAACGGCAGGGAGATCTGCGGCTGGCGGACCTGCCCGACGTCGAGAAGGTTGCCGTTGGGACCGATGGCGCACTTCAGCGAGGTCACGAGCTCTTCGCGGATCGCGTCCAAGGGCGGGTTGGTGACCTGGGCGAAAGACTGCACGAAGTAGTCGAACAGCAAGCGCGGGCGCTTGGACAGCACGGCAACCGGAGTGTCGGAGCCCATGGCGCCGAGCGGTTCGGCCCCGGTCCGGGCCATCGGCCCGAGGAGGATCTTCAACTCCTCGGTGGTGTAGCCGAACGTCCGCTGGCGGATGTTCACGGACGCAGCCGTGTGCAGCACGTGCTCGCGCTCGGGTAGCTCGTTGAGGTCGATCAGGTTGTCCTTGACCCATTCAGCCCAAGGGTTGGCCGCGGCCACCTCGGCCTTGACCTCGGCGTCGTCGATGATGCGACCGGCTTCGGTGTCCACCAGGAACATCTTCCCCGGCGAAACACGGCCCTTCTTGACCACCTTGGCCGGTTCGACCTCGATCACGCCGACTTCGGAGGCGAAGACGATCAGGCCGTCTTCGGTGATCCAGTAACGGCCGGGGCGCAGGCCATTGCGGTCAAGGGTCGCACCAACGAGGTTGCCGTCGGTGAAGGACACCGCCGCCGGACCGTCCCACGGCTCCATGAGCAGGGAGTGGTACTCGTAGAAGGCGCGGCGTGCCGGATCCATCGTGGCGTGGTTTTCCCACGCCTCGGGGATCATCATCATGATCGAATGCGTGATGGGCCGCCCGGAAAGCCAGAGCAGCTCGGCAACCTCATCGAAGGACGCGGAGTCCGAGGCACCCGGCGTGCAGATGGGGTACAACTCCTCCGGGGAGTCGCCCAGCAGCGGGTTCGCGAGTTGGGACTGGCGCGCCCGCATCCAGTTCCGGTTGCCCTTGACGGTGTTGATTTCGCCGTTGTGGGCGATGGTGCGGAAGGGCTGGGCGAGCGGCCACGACGGGAACGTGTTCGTGGAAAAGCGCGAGTGCACGATCGCAAGCTTGGTCTTGAAGCGCTTGTCCGAGAGATCCGGGTAGAACGGCTCCAGCTGGGCAGTGGTCAACATGCCCTTGTACACGATGGTGCGCGAGGACAGCGACGGGAAGTAGACGCCGAACTTGTTCTGGGCACGCTTGCGGATACGCCAGGCCCGGGAGTCGAGTTCATTCCGGTCCAGCACTTCGCCCGTCGCGGAAGCAAGGAACGGCTGCGCGAAGTAAGGCATGCAGGCACGGGCCATGGCGCCGACCAGGTCCCCGACCACCGGCACTTCACGCCAGCCAAGGACCGTCAGTCCCTCATCGACTGCAAGCGCCTCGATGCCGGCCTTTGCGGTCTCTGCTTCGCGGGTTTCAGCAGGCAGGAAGGCGGTGCCCACCACGTACTGGCCGGGTGCGGGGAGCTCGAACTCAGTGACGGCCCGGAAGAATTCGTCCGGAACCTGCATGAGGAGCCCGGCGCCGTCGCCCGTGCCTTCGTCGGCGCCCACGGCGCCGCGGTGTTCGAGGTTGCGCAGGGCAGTCAGTGCCGCTTCCACGATGTCATAGCCGGGTTCACCACGCAGGGTGGCGATAATGGCCAGGCCGCAAGCGTCCTTCTCCTGCTCAGGGTTGTAGAGTCCCTGGGCTTCCGGGAGCGCAGCGAAACGCTTGAAGGGCGAGATGGCCCCCTGCGGTTCGACTGTTTCGGACCAGCTTGGGTTATGAAGATGGGTCATTGAAGACGTCCTTCCTCGAGATCGTGCGAATGGAAGGGACAACGTTGGCCCCACCTTGCCTGCCGTGTGACGGGCATAACAAAGCGCTAGTTACTTGAAATTGTAGGTCAGCGGGCAAGTCGCAACGAACAGTTACGCATGCCCCTGACCCAAGCTTGACCGCGGAGCCTCTGTGTGCTGCCGGGCGACTGCCAAGTGTGCCACGACGCTGTGGCCGGGGGCCTCTGGGCGGTAGCCCGGTTCCCTGTGCCGTAGCGCTGGCTACTTGGTGCTGCCAGCTTCCGGCCGGATCCGGGGGCGCTGCTGGCGGTGGTTTCGGTGGACGCGGAGCCGGAATCCGACGTGACGCCGGCGTGTGACTCCTCGGCCGTTTCCGTAGGCTCAGCAGTATGGCCCAGATCGCTTTGGTTATTCCGGAGATTACCATGCGCACCGGTATCTGAGACAGATCCGTCCGTATCATGGGCCTTCGCATCGGTCACAATTGTGCTGTCCGTCTCAGTGGCAGCAGTCGGCTCATCGGCATTTGAGTTGGCGGCGGGCTCATCTTCGTCGGTTGTCACCGCGGAGGGCTCCCTGCCGGGAAGGTACGCTGTGTCCGGCTCCGGCCTGCCGCGCAGGCTCAGGGCGATGAAGATGATGAGCGCCGCGACGAAGACGAAGATGCTCGTCCATACGTTGAGCCGC
The DNA here is from genome assembly GCF_001263615.2 of Arthrobacter sp. Hiyo1. Classification (NCBI taxonomy): domain Bacteria; kingdom Bacillati; phylum Actinomycetota; class Actinomycetes; order Micrococcales; family Micrococcaceae; genus Arthrobacter; species Arthrobacter sp. Hiyo1. The sequence continues at coordinate 252,723 of NZ_DF952472.1, forward strand.
GTCGTGATGCCGAAGAGGTTGATCTGTTCGGCATCGTCGATCCGCAACGCTTCGATCCAGACGCGGCCAAGCGTGTAGTAGATGGCATACAGCCAGAAGAGCCTGCCACGGCGGAAATGGAAGCGGCGGTCCAGGACGAGGAGGACCACGACGCCGACGATGTTCCAGAGGGATTCGTAAAGGAACGTCGGGTGGAAGAGCGTGTCGCTGGGCATTCCGGCCGGGAAATTGGGGCTGTTGGGATCTATTTGGAGGCCCCACGGCAAGGTGGTGGGTCCGCCGAAGAGTTCCTGGTTGAACCAGTTTCCCCAACGTCCGATCGCTTGCGCCAGCAGCAGCCCGGGGGCTGCGGCATCCAGGAAGGCCGTGAGCTTGACGCCGGACCGGCGGCAACCAAGCCACGCACCGACAACGCCGAGAACCACGGCACCCCAGATACCCAGGCCGCCTCGCCAGATCTGCGGGATCAGGGAGAGGTCGCCCGTGCCGTTGAAGCCGGGGCCGAAGTAGGCGTCCGGTGAGGAGATGACGTGGTAGAGCCGGCCGCCCACGATGCCGAAGGGGATGGCCCAGATGGCGATGTCCCACAGGCT
>NZ_DF952472.1:258013-260420 GCF_001263615.2 Arthrobacter sp. Hiyo1
GGACGACGCAGCTGCCTGCCCACCCGAAATCCCGGTGGTCGCCGCAATGGTTCCCTGCGCCGCGCCGAGGGGATCCGCCAGGACGGTCACCGCGGCAATGAGGATCCCTGCCGAGGCAAGCACGATGATCGTTGCAATGATCCAGCGTGAAACCTTGCCCGCGATGGACGATGCCAGTCCCCCGGCAAGTGCCACGAGCGCGAGTGCGGTCACCGCAGTTGCCGCTTTGCTCCCCTGGACGTGGAGATCGGCATTCGCCGCGGCAGCGGGATCGAGCCGGACGTTGATCCAGGTCTGTGTGGTAGTCCCGAAAACGGCGAGGGCAAGAATTGCCATGCCGAGCACGACATTGCCTTTCCGTGCCCACACGGGAGGCTTGGTGGTGGCCGGCTGAGGGCGGGCAGCGCTCACAGGCCGGGGTTCCCGTCGACGACCGTCTCCACGGAAACTGGGTCCGGGGAAATGTTGTGGAGCGATCCCGCGGTGTGCACGGCACGCAAGGGGGCCGCCGCCTTGTTGACAGTCTCGAGCGCTTCGGAAGGCTTGTGGGAATCGGCCACGATCCCGCCGCCCGCCTGGACGTAGGCCCGGCCCTCACGCAACAATGCCGAACGGATGGCGATCGCCATGTCCATATCGCCTGCGAAGTCCAGGTAACCCACCACGCCGCCGTAGATGCCGCGCCGGTGAGGTTCGAGTTCGTCCAGGAGACGCAAGGCGCGCGGCTTGGGGGCACCGGAGAGCGTACCGGCCGGGAAGGTAGCCTTCAGCACGTCGTATGCCTTCGCCCCGGGCGCCAACTCTCCGACCACCGTGGACACGAGGTGCATGATGTGGCTGAAGCGTTCCACCTCCATGAACTGCGTAACGTCCACGGTTCCTGCAACGCAGACCTTGGACAGGTCGTTCCGGGACAAGTCCACGAGCATGAGGTGTTCGGCGCGCTCCTTCTGGTCCGCGAGCAACTCGGTGGCCAGCGCCTTGTCGGCCTCGACGGTCTTGCCTCGGGGCCGCGAACCGGCAATGGGGTGGGTGATGACCTCATTGCCCGTGACGGTCACCAAGGCCTCGGGAGAGGAACCGACAATCGTGTATTCGCGGCCGTCCGGATCTTCGAGGCTGAAGAGGTACATGTACGGGCTCGGGTTGGTGTTGCGCAGCACGCGGTAGACATCCAGCGGATCCGCGGCACACTCCATTTCGAAGCGTCGCGAAATGACCACTTGGAAGACCTCGCCGTCTACGATGGCTTCCTTGCCGCGGTCGATCGCGTTGAGGTATTCCTGCTCGTTCCAACGTTCCTGGACGCTCGACGCGAAGTCGAGGGCTTCGGACTGCAACACCGATACGGGCTGCTTCACGGGGGTGCTGATCTGGTCCAGCAGTCGCTTCACACGGGCGACCGCGTCGTGCCAGGCTTCGTCGACGCGTTCGGAACTGTTGTCGAAATTGATCGCGTTGGCAATCAGCAGGACGGTGCCGTCCATGTTGTCGTGGACAGCCATGTCGGTGACAAGGTTCAGGGCCAGTTCCGGCAGGTGGAGGTCATCTTCCGGGGGGCTGGTCAGCTTTTCCCAATGCCGGACGGTTTCCCACCCGAGGAAGCCGACCAGGCCGGAGGTGAAGGGCGGAAGGTCCGGGAAACGGTCCGTCTGCAGGGCTGCAATGGTGTCACGGACGGCGTCGACCGGGCTGCCGTCTACCGGCACGCCGACGGGAGGTTCGCCGATCCAGTGGGCCTGGCCGTCCTTGCTGGTCAGCGTTGCACGCGAACGGGAGCCAATGAAGGAATAGCGTGACCATGCTCCGCCGACGGCTGCCGACTCCAGGAGGAAGGTGCCGGGCTGGCCCTGGGCCAGCTTGCGGTAGAGCCCGATGGGAGTCTCGGCGTCGGCCAATACCCTGAGCCGGACCGGGATGACCCGGCTGTGTGCGGCGAGTTCGCGGAACTCCTCCAGGCCCGGGCTGATGATTCCAAGGTCCTGCATGGTTTGTGTTCTCCGCCTTCTTGTGTGCTTGCCTCAGTGGATGGTGTGTGGTGGGCTAGTCCCGCTCGCCTGTCACGGCTGCGAGGCTGCGGTCATCGAAGCAGGTGCGTGTACCGGTGTGGCAGGCCGCACCCACTTGGTCGACGCGGACCAGGAGGGCATCGCCGTCGCAGTCCAGGGCCACCGATTTCACGAACTGGACGTGCCCGGAGGTGTCTCCCTTGCGCCAGTATTCCTGGCGGGAGCGGGAGTAGAACGTCACGCGTCCCGTGGTCAGCGTCCGGTGCAAAGCTTCGTCGTCCATCCAGCCCAGCATGAGCACTTCGTCGGTGTCGAACTGCTGGATGATCGCTGCCACGAGACCGGCGGAATCGCGCTTCAGCGCGGTGGCCAGCTCATGCGGGAGCGGGCTGACGGGC
>NZ_DF952472.1:265093-268168 GCF_001263615.2 Arthrobacter sp. Hiyo1
CGAAATGCGGCGCGAGCCGTGCAGCCGCGACGGGAAGCTCAAAGGATCCCGGGACGCGCAGCACAGTGGGCTCGGCAATGCCGGCTTCCTTCGCGGCACGCAGTGCTCCGTCGAGGAGCCCGTCCATGATCTGGGTATGCCAACTGGCCGCCACGATGGCGAGCTTCAGCTGGTGGGTTTCCGCCGGGTTGAGGGTGGTGAGGTCGATGGTGGGGGCGCCGTGTCCGCTCATGGGTGTGTGTTAGTCCGTTCAGTCAGGCTTGTAGGTGAAGTTCAGTCTTGTTCGAGGTCAAATGTGCCGGCGGAAGCGTGGGTGCCGGCTGGTTCGGTGTCACCGAGGGTCAGGCGGTGGTCCATCCGGTCCTTCTTGGTCTGAAGGTACCGAAGGTTTTCTTCACGGGACGGAACCTCGGTGGGCACCATCTCGACAACCTTCACGCCGGCCGCGGCAAGCCGGTTCTGCTTGTCCGGGTTGTTGCTCAGGAGGCGGATTTCGTGGAGGCCCATTTCGGCAAGGATCTGGGCAGCCGCTTTGTAGCAGCGTGCATCCACCGGCAGCCCGAGCTGCTCGTTGGCCTCGACCGTGTCGAATCCGGCTTCTTGCAGTGCGTAGGCCTTGATCTTGTTTGCGAGACCGATGCCGCGGCCTTCCTGTCCGCGCAGGTAGAGCAAGGTGCCGCCCTCTTCCCGGATCAGCTCGAGGGCATAGGCCAACTGTTCGCCGCAATCGCAGCGGTACGAACCGAAAACGTCGCCCGTCAGGCACTCCGAGTGCAGGCGCACCAGCGGGGCCTTGCCTTCGAGCGGCGCCTTCGGGGAACTCACGGCCAGGTGCTCCGCACCGGTAGCAAGGTCGGTCCACGCCTGTGCCACGAACTCACCGAAGGCGGTGGGTAGCTGGACAATCGGGCCGCCGCTCACCGGATGCGTTGCGCGCGCCGGAGTGCCGCCGTCGTGCGTTGTCGCTGTAGTCATCGCTGCTCCTCGTTTCCTGCCGGAATTGCAACCTGGTTCCCAGCCTCCGACGCTACAACATAAGCAACGAGATCCTCGATCGAAATCAGAGGACATCCATGCTCCGCAGCGAACTCCCGGAGGCTGTCCAGGCGCATCATTTCACCATCGTCATGTACCAACTCGGCGATCACGCCCACCGGGGCGAGCCCCGCAAGCCGGCAGAGATCAACCGCCGCTTCCGTGTGCCCCGGACGTTCACGCACTCCCCCATTAACGGCCCGGAGCGGAAAAATATGCCCGGGCCGTGTGATCGAGGACGGCGTGCTGCTGGAATCAGCCAGAATCCGGGCTGTCAGGGCCCGGTCCGTGGCGGAAATCCCGGTGCTTACGCCCACAGCGGCATCACAGGACACCGTGTAGGCCGTGCCCTTGGCATCTTCATTGACCAGGACCATGGGCGGCAGCGCCAGGGCATCGGCCCGTGCCCCTTCGAGGGGGACGCAAATGACGCCCGAGCTGTAGCGGATGGTCCAGCCCATGAGGGCAGGCGTCGCGTGTTCGGCAGCGAAGATGATGTCGCCTTCGTTTTCGCGGTCTTCATTGTCCACGACAATGACGGGACGGCCGGCCGCCATCGCCTGCACGGCCTTTTCAACGGGGTCCAGCCCCTGGCGTACCACCGTGGTGCTGCCGTTGTGTGCGGCGCTCACTGGGCAGCACCGCCTGCAGTTGCCGGCGCACGGAAGGACAGCAGCCGCTCGGTGTATTTCGCGAGAACGTCCACCTCAAGGTTGACGCGTCCGCCCGTGGCCTTGGCCCCGAGTCCGGTTTCGTCAAGCGTGGTGGGAATGAGCCCCACTTCAAACCAGGGGTTCTCTGCTTCAGCCGGGCTGACGGCAGTGACGGTGAGTGAAACGCCGTCGACGGCGATGGACCCCTTTTCGGCGATGTACCGTGCCAGCGGGGCCGGCACGCCGAAGCGGAGCCGGTCCCAATTGCCGAGCGACTCGCGCTCCAGAAGCTGCCCGACGCCGTCGACGTGGCCCTGCACGACGTGGCCGTCCAGGCGGCCGCCCGCCTGGACACACCGCTCGAGGTTCACGGTGTCACCCGCGGCCAGTTCGCCGATGGTGGTGCGGACGAGGGTTTCGCCCATGACGTCAACGCTGAACTCCCGGCCGTCGATGTCCGTGGCGGTAAGGCACACGCCGTTGACCGCGATGGAGCCGCCCAAGCCAAGCCCTTCGGTGGTGCTGGGGGCCATGAGGCGCAGCGTAGCGCTGGCCTCGCCGTCGTGCTCGACGGACAGGACCGTGCCTTGTTCAGCAACGATTCCGGTAAACATCAGTGTCCTCCTGTAGTGGTGTCCGAGGCGTCCTTGCCCGGAAATGGTTCGTGGTGATCGGTGTGCGACCTCGTCCAGGCCGGTTTGTTTCCGTCCGATGGTCCGGACCTCAAATGCAGCCGAAGGTCGCGGCCCAGTGCATGGACCGCACCGCCGGCAGCGTCGTCCCAGTTCCAGTGCTGGGCATCGGCGAGGGTGGAGATACCGAGATCCGTCAGGGCCGGCGTACCGGAGCCCAACAAGGTCGGCGCAAGATAGACGATCAATTCATCCACAAGGCCCGCGGCAAGGAAGGCGCTCAGGATGCGGGAGCCGCCTTCCACCATGACGTGCCGGACGCCTTCGGCGAAGAGCAACTCCAAAGCTTCGGAAGGGTCGCGGGTCGGCAAATGGACGAACTTCCCGTCAGTCCCCCGCACGGCGGCGTCCGCCGGAATCTCCCGTAGACCCATGACGGCCCGGAGTGGCTGGCTTGGCGATTCATCGCCGTTCTCTTCCCGTGCCGTCAGCCGCGGGTTGTCCACCAGGACGGTTTCGGTACCCACCAGAATGGCGTCGATCAAGCGGCGCAGTCCGTGGTTGTCGGCCAACGATTCCGGACTGGAGATCCATTGGCTGGTCCCGTCCGCGGCCGCGATCCTGCTGTCCAGGGTCTGGGCAATGTGGAGAGTGACGAACGGGCGCCTCGCCTCCACCGCATTGAACCACTCCCGGTTCAGCTTCAAGGCCTCGGCGGCGGCCAGCCCGGACCGCACGTCCACACCGGCAGCGCG
>NZ_DF952472.1:272219-276827 GCF_001263615.2 Arthrobacter sp. Hiyo1
GCCAGCGAGACATCGCCTTGCTGGGCTGGGGCGCCGCTTTGCCGGACTCGACGGCGGACAATGTCTGGCTGAGCAGGACCGCCCCGCTGCGCGAGAGCCGCTCCAGCAAGTCGCCGGCCGTGTCTTCGGGGCGCACGGTTTCCGTCAACGTCCCGAAGACCGGTCCGGTGTCGAGTCCTTCTTCCAGGAGGAACGTGGCGGCTCCGGTGATGTCGTCACCGGCGATGACTGAGCGTTGGACCGGCGCCGCGCCGCGCCAGGCAGGGAGGAGGGAGAAGTGGAGGTTGATCCAGCCGTGGCGCGGTACTCCGAGCGCGGCTTGGGGGACGAGGCCCCCGTAGGCGACGATCGCGGCGACGTCCGGCTCATACGAAGCGATCCGCTCGGTGGTCCCGGCGTCCACTTTCGAGGCGTGGATGATGTCGATGCCGAGTTCAGCCGCACGTGCCGCCACGGGAGACGGCGTCAGGATCCGCTTGCGGCCGGTCGGGGCATCCGGCCTGGTCAGCACGGCGACGATCTCGAATCCGGCCTCGATCAGGGCTTCAAGGGAAGGGACGGCGACAGCCGGGGTGCCGGCGAAGAGCACCCTCATTCGGCGGCCCCGAAGCTGCCGAAGCTCGAGCCCACGGTGTTGGCCCTCTTGGCCGTGGTCCGTTCAGTCACGGAGTGGTAGTTCGCCGCGCGGATGGCGCGGAGAGCGGTTTTCCGGTCCTCACCCTCCAGGCGGTCCGTGAACAGGATCCCATCCAGGTGGTCGGTCTCGTGCTGGAAGCAGCGCGCGAGCATGCCCTCCGCCTCCACGGACACGGTGTTGCCGTTGATGTCCACACCGGTTGCACGGGTGGTCCTGCGGCGACGAACCGGGAACGCGAGTCCGGGAATGGAGAGGCAGCCCTCTACCTCGTCGGGCTGGAAGTCATCGCTGTTCTCAAGCACGGGGTTGATGATGTGGCCTTCCACCCCGCCGATCCGGTAGGTGAAGACCCTCTGGCTGACACCGATCTGCGGTGCGGCGAGCCCTGCACCGTCCACGTCCTCCATGGTCTCGGTCATGTCCGCCACCAGTTTGGCGAGCTCAGGCCCGAATTCCGTGACTGGATCAGCAACCGTGCGGAGCACGGGGTCGCCGATGATACGGATACTCAAAATGGCCATGTGCTGTCTTTCCTCACGATCGGCGAAGCTTCGGTCCCGGCAAAAGGGGCCTAGGCCAGTTTAGTTGAGCCTGCGGGCGCTGCAGCGGCAGGGTACGACGGCGGAGCTACCGGGAGCAGCGCCGTTCCCGCTGCGGCCACATCGGCAGACATCTCCCACACCCGCTTCAAGGCGCAGAACTTCCACCAGTGGTGCTTGAGTACGTCCGGATTGGCCCGCTGGGGACGCACTTCGGTCTCGCCGATAGCCACCGCAAGCAGGACCGGGTTCTCACCGTATTTCCACGGTTCCCACTCCCCGGCCACCGGATCCACGAGGCTTTCCTCGGCCTTCATGCCCGCAACCAGTTGCATCACTACCTTGTCGTCGAGCGGTTTCACTGTTCCGTCACGGGTTGTGCCCTTGGTTTTGTAGTCGATCAGGCAGACCCTGCCGTTGATTTTGGCGACGAGGTCCAAGGTTCCGGCGTAACCAACGCTTGAGTTCCAGACAGTAATCTCGGGAGCGATGGGCTCCACCCGGTACAACTCCCACCATTCATCGAAGCGGGCCGCGAAGGCATCCTCGCCGTTCGAAGCGAGCTCTTCACGCGTTTCCTTGACGCGGTGCGCGCGTCCGAGGGTGCGGAGGGCCACTTGCTCGCAGTAGTTGTGCACGCGGTCGCCGCGGCGCGCGGCGTCGTCCCGGTACACCTCCGCGGCCTTGGCTGCCTTGTTGACGGCCTGCCGCATCTTGGCAGGACTGGAAAGATGTTGCGGGAGTTCCGGGTCCTTCGCCAAGCTGCTGGCGCCCATGTAGCCGAACCAGCCGTCCAGGGAATGGGCCTGCTGGCCGATCACCGTGGTGATGGAAGGGACCGAGAAAGTCTCGGACGTGGACCGGGCATACATCCGGCCGTATTCGGTGGCATGGGCAAGCAGTGGATCTGTCATAAGAAAACTCTTTCACACACCGCCGACAAGAAAACGCGGAGCCTTGGTGGCCGTCGACGGGACTTCCCTTATCCCGTAATTCACAAGGCCCCACGCATGGCGCGCAAGGTTCCTTGACTCACGGTGCCATAATTGGTCACGTCCTCGGCTACTGGAGCGCATCTTGGTCCTCGATATAACAACACTGCGAGTCGCCCTAGGCGTGGTCGCCCTGACCCTGCTCCTCTTGTTCTACGCATCCTTCAGGCGCACGCGGTCGTCCTACAACGGGTGGTGGTGCATCGCACTCCTCTTCTTCCTCGCAGGCAACCTTGCGTTCCTTCTCAACGGGACGCCGTATCAAGTCTGGGCGAATCCCTCGGGAAACGTCCTCCTGGTGGGCGGAGCGTTCAGTGTGTGGACCGGCGCCCGGTCCCTCAGGATGTTACCGCCGCTCGGTGGCAATTTGCCGCGGCCTGTGGCGTCACGGCCATCGCCTCCGTTTTGGAAAGCCCCGGTCACAACACGTGGTCCGGGGGCCTGGTCTATCTGGGATTCATGACTGTGGGAATCGCGTTGGCGTCCCGCGATCTGTGGCTACTTGATTCCAGCTACTCCCATGTGCATAAGTCGATGGCCTTGGCCGCGGGATTCCTGGCGGCCTACTATTTCTGCCGCCTGTCCGTGTATCTCGTCGAAGGTCCAAGCGGACCGAACTTCCGCCTGTATTTTGGCCCCTCCATGGCCAGCCTGGTCACGCTGATACTCCTGGTTGCCGTCTCGTTCAGCATGACCGCCCTCAGCAACGATCAGTTGATCAACCGGCTCAGCGAACGCGCTGCCCGCGACAACCTGACCGGGCTCCTCAACCGTGGCACGTTCATGGAGTTGGCCATCAAGGAGCTCGAGCGCCTGCACACCACAAACTCGGTCGCCTCATTGATCCTGGCCGATCTGGACCACTTCAAGGCGATCAATGACGAGTACGGTCATGCCGCCGGGGACACCGCACTGCAGGCGTTCGCGGCTGCGTGCACCGAGTCGGTACGATCCACGGACCTGGTCGGACGCTACGGGGGCGAAGAGTTCATCCTGCTTTTGCCGGGAGCCAGCCAGGAAAGGGCTGAAAGCATCGCGGCCGACATCAATCGCTCTTTGGCGGCAGCCAAGAGCCTCGACGACATCCACGTCCCAACGGTGAGTTACGGGGTCACGTCAACTGAGTTCGACGCCGTCGACCTCACCGCGATGATTGCGGCCGCCGATGCGGCCCTCTACGAAGCAAAGTCACTCGGAAGGAACCGGGTGGTCCGGGCGTCACCCCTTGCGTGATTGGGCGACGGATCCACGAGCAACGACAAGAGGTCCTGTGCGAAACATGAACCATGTTTCGCACAGGACCCCTTCTTGGTGGGCGATACTGGGTTCGAACCAGTGACCTCTTCGGTGTGAACGAAGCGCGCTACCACTGCGCCAATCGCCCGTGCACAAGAAGACTAACCGACCCCGGCCGGAATTCAAAAATCCGGAAAGTATCGGGCCGGCCGGCTAGGCAACAACCAGGAAAATGCCCACGAATCACAAGCGTGTAACTCGCAAATTCCGCGCCAATTCAAGGAACTTACGCCCATTGCTCACGATTCCGGCAGATCGATTTGGAGTTTCCCGGAACCTCCTATAGAGTTTTTACTCGTCGGAAAGCGACGGAATGCCCCCTGCGGGCAGGCCGCCGAAGAAGACTATGCGGACGTAGCTCAGCTGGTAGAGCACCACCTTGCCAAGGTGGATGTCGCGAGTTCGAATCTCGTCGTCCGCTCGCAGGACACTGTCACGGCATTGACTTCTTGGAGCCCCAGGAATCGTGCTTACACGGTGGGTTGGCCGAGAGGCGAGGCAGCGGCCTGCAAAGCCGTATACACGGGTTCGAATCCCGTACCCACCTCGGTGAAAACCTTGGTTTCCGGTCCAGGCCGGATTGCATTTGGGCGATTGGCGCAGCGGTAGCGCGCTTCCCTGACACGGAAGAGGTCACTGGTTCGATCCCAGTATCGCCCACCAAGGCAAGGTAACTTGCTTGTTGATGAACGTCCGGCCCCGGCCGGATGACCATCATGTGCGGACGTAGCTCAGCTGGTAGAGCACCACCTTGCCAAGGTGGATGTCGCGAGTTCGAATCTCGTCGTCCGCTCTCGTATTTTAAGGTCCCGGAAACGGGCCGGGCGGCTTATGCCGATCCGGGCGATTGGCGCAGCGGTAGCGCGCTTCCCTGACACGGAAGAGGTCACTGGTTCGATCCCAGTATCGCCCACCAAGGCAAGGCAACTTGCTTGTTGATGAACGTCCGGCCCCGGCCGGATGACCATCATGTGCGGACGTAGCTCAGCTGGTAGAGCACCACCTTGCCAAGGTGGATGTCGCGAGTTCGAATCTCGTCGTCCGCTCCATTTCCTCCATCGCAATTGCACTTGGTCAAATGCAGTGACACCGTTCAAGCAGCTCCGCCGGAGCTGCTTTTTTTGTGCCCGCAGCCACCCACTAC
>NZ_DF952472.1:278755-281019 GCF_001263615.2 Arthrobacter sp. Hiyo1
CCCCCCACTACGCCCCGCCTACCTGTGTCGCCCACCCGAAGGATCAGCAGAATTGATCAATACCACTCAGCAAAAATCACTTTATCCAATGTGATTCAGCTCGCATACTTTTCTTCAGGCCTAATTCGTCCACGCCCACACGCAGGAGCACATGGTGAATCAACAAACTCTCGTCCGCTCGATCATGAGGAAGAAGCCCATTGACGACATCGAGGAGGAAAGCAAGCACAGCGGGCTCTTCAAAAGCCTGGGCCTCTGGCAACTGACGGCCATCGGCGTCGGCGGCATCATCGGCGTCGGGATCTTCTCCTTGGCCGGGCTCGTGGCGCACGGAAGCGCGGATACCCCGGGTGTCGGCCCGGCCGTGCTGATCTCGTTCCTGGTTGCGGGCCTTGCCTCTGCGGCCGCGGCACTCTCCTACGCCGAATTCGCGGGCATGATCCCCCGCGCCGGATCCGCCTACACCTATGGCTACGTCGCCCTTGGCGAGGTCATCGGATGGTTCATCGGCTGGGACCTGCTGCTGGAGTACATCGCAATCGTTGCCGTCGTCGCGATCGGCATCTCCGGCTACTTTGACGCATTCCTCGCCGGAATAGGCATCCACATGCCCACCTGGATGACCTCCACCGTGGACGAGGGGAAGGGCGGGGTCATCAATCTTCCGGCCATCCTGGTCTGTCTGCTGGTCACCTGGATCCTGAGCCGCGGAACCAAGGCGTTTGGCCGCTTCGAACTCGTGGCGGTGGCCATCAAAGTGGTGCTCATTCTGTTCATCATCGGTCTGGGCATCTTCTACATCAACACCAACAACTACAACCCGTTCATGCCCAGCGGCTTCGGGCCGGTCCTGGCCGGCTCCGCAACGGTCTTCTTCGCAGTGTTCGGCTATGACGCCATGAGTACGGCCGCGGAGGAAGCCAAGGACGGCAAGAAGCACATGCCCAAGGCAATCGTCCTCTCGCTTGTCATCGCCATGCTCCTCTACGTAGCGGCCACCCTGGTACTTACCGGCATGCAGAACTACAAGGACATCAACCCCACCGCCGGTTTCGCCTCCGCCTTCACCGGAGTCGGCTTGCCCGTCATCGCCACCATCATCTCCGTATTCGCGGTCCTGTCCATCCTGACCGTGATGCTGACCTTCCTGCTCGGCGTCACCCGTGTCTGGTTCTCCATGAGCCGTGACGGCCTGCTCCCGGGCTGGTTTGCGGGGACCGACAGGCACGGCACCCCGCAGCGCGTCACGTGGATCGCAGGCATCGCCTCGGCGCTGCTCGCCGGCGTCTTCCCCATCAAGGCCGTCGCCGACCTGACCAATATCGGCATCCTCGCGGCGTTTGTGGTGGTGTGCTTGTCAGTCATCATCTTCCGCTACAAGAAGCCCAATGCGCCCCGTACCTTCCGGCTGCCGTTCATGCCGGTGGTTCCGGCCTTCGGAATGCTCGCATCCGGCTTCCTCATGCTCCAGCTCCATTGGGAAACCTGGCTGCGTTTTGTGGTGTGGCTGGTCATCGGACTGGTCATCTACTTCAGCTACGGTCGCAAGCACTCCTTGATGAATCCGGACAGCCCCCGCCACCAGGAGCTTTCTCCCGAGAAGCAGCTGTGACCTTTTCCAAGGATCGTTTGACATTCCAGTCAAATTTTCCCTTGGCACCTCCAAGGTCTCGGGTTAGGATCGAGAACGGAGGAGCGAACTGGCTCCGTGATTGAAGGGAGGTGCCCGTGGGATTACTTGACGATCTGAAGGGCAAAGTTCAGGACCTCGTTGGTGGCAGTGAAGAAGCCATCAAGGACGGGATCGAATAGACCGCCGATTTTATCGACGACTAGATGCGGTTCAGAGAGCCGCTTCCGAGTTCGTGGACAACCTCGACGGTGACGCTGAAAGGGCTACGGCCTGGACAGCTCCCTCCGCCAATGAGGCTCCGTAGCCGGTTCTGCCGGCCAGAGCTCCCGATTACAGTTACGTCAACGGGGCACCGGTCCCGCCGCGAGGCGCCGCCGGTGCCCTTGGCGTTTAACTGTTGCCGCCTCGGCACGCGCACCAAGCTCCGGTAACGTGATGGACTATGCCAGCGTCATCACTCCACACCGGACAGCCACGTCCAGCTTCCGCCTCCCGGCAGCTCTCCCGCCCGCTTGTTGCTGGAATCGTGACCGCCCTGGTCGGTTTTACTTCTTCCTTCGCAGTAGTGCTCGCAGGCCTCCGGGCGGTGGGGGCCACCCAGGAACAAGCCGCCAGCGGGCTCCTGGCCCTC
>NZ_DF952472.1:282279-282914 GCF_001263615.2 Arthrobacter sp. Hiyo1
GTGTACTGATTGCCTTGACCGGGCTCATTCCGGCGCTTGGCAAGCTAATGGCGAAGATTCCCACGGCCCTCGCCCAGGCGATGCTGGCCGGAGTGCTTTTGTCCCTCTGCCTTGCCCCGTTCAAAGCCTTGGGCACCGCTCCCCTCTTGGTGGCTCCGGTGATCCTCTGCTGGCTGGTCATGATGAAGCTGGCACCCCGCTGGTCGGTCCCTGCCGCATTGTTGGTGGCACTCGCAGTCATCGGAATCTACATCGTGGTCAACGGCGTGGATATTCCTGTGAACCGACTGTTGCCTGAGTTGCAGTGGACCACCCCTGCTTTCACTCCCACCACAGTGGCCGGCATCGCCCTGCCGTTGTTCATTGTCACCATGGCTTCCCAGAACATTCCGGGGGTGGCCGTGCTGAAGTCCTTCGGGTACACCGTCCCGTGGCGCCAGTCGATGCTGGTGACCGGCGCAGGGACCGCACTGGGGGCTCCCTTTGGCGGGCATGCGATCAACTTGGCGGCGTTGAGCGCTGCCCTGGCGGCAGGGGAAGAAGCAGGTGCGGACCGGGGCCGGCGCTGGATCGCGGCCTTCACGTCAGGCCTGGCCTACCTCATGCTGGCAGCCTTCTCCGCCGCGTTGGTGACC
>NZ_DF952472.1:282939-290845 GCF_001263615.2 Arthrobacter sp. Hiyo1
CGTCGCGGGCTTGGCCCTGCTGGGCACCCTGGCATCCGCCATCGCCTCTGCCCTGGCTATTGCCGAAGAACGCATGGGAGCCTCCGTGACGTTCCTGATCGCGGCCTCGGGCCTCAGCTTCGCCGGGATCGGCGCCGCGTTCTGGGCGCTTGCCGCCGGAATCCTGGTGCGTTGGGTCCTGAAAGACAGGGAACCCCAAAAGTAGAGCGTGGGCAGCCTGCCCCAATCTCTAAGACGGCTCGTGGTTTTGGCCCTCGCGCGCCAGGGCGGTCAGACGGGACACGGCGCGGAAATACTTCTTCATGTACCCGCCAGTCATCATTTCCTCGGTGAAGAGCTTGTCGAAGGGCACACCGCTAGCAAGGATCGGGACGTCCTTGTCGTACAGGCGGTCGGCCAGTACCACGAAGCGTAGGGCGACGGCCTGCTCGGTAATGGTTTCGACGTCGCGCCAGACAACAGCATCGATGCCTGCGATCAGCTTGCGATAGCGGCTGGGGTGGACACCGGCGAGGTGGTCGATCAGGCCGCGGAAGTCGTCCACGGCCACGGTCTGGCCGTCGAACTCGGCGTGCATCTGCCGTTTGAGGTCTTCGGTCTTCAAGGGTGCCGGAGCCGCGGGCAAGCCGCGGTGCCTGAAGTCTTCCCCGTCGATCCTGACAACATCGAACTGGTCCGCAAGGACCTGGATCTCCCGCTGGAAGTCGACGGCGGCAAAGCGGCCGTCTCCCAGTGAACCAGGCAGAGTGTTGGATGTGGCAGCGAGCTTCACACCGGCGTCGGACAATTCACGCATGAGGCGGGACATCAGCACCGTGTCGCCCGGATCATCGAGCTCGAATTCGTCAATGCAGACAAGCTTGTAGCTGCTCAGAGCCTCTACGGTTTTCCGGAAGGAGAGGGCGCCCACGAGGTTGGTGTACTCCACGAATGTCCCGAAGGCTTTCGGACCAGGAGCCGAGTGCCACAGGGAGGCCAGCAAGTGGGTCTTTCCGACGCCGAATCCGCCGTGAGGTAGATGCCGGCCCTGGTGCTGGCCTTCTTGCTGAAAAGGCGCTTGAACAGGCCGTCTCCGTCGCCGGCTCCGACCGTCGCCCCAAACGCTTCCAGGGACTTGACCGCTGCTGCCTGGCTGGGCTGGTTCGGATCAGGCCGGTAGCTCTTGAAGGACACCTCGCCGAACCGTGGAGAAGGGTAGAAACCCTTGAGAATCTCATCCGCTGAGACCGCCGGCGTGCGCGCGGCGAGCTGTTCGATCTGTACCAATGCGGTCCGTTCTTCGTGTCGTAAGTCCCCAGCAAGAATACCGGCAATGCCATGCCCAGGGCGGACACGTGATGAAGGCCATATTTCACCATATGAACGGGGAGGAGCTTTAGTCCCCGGCCCTCGATACTGTGGGACTAAAGCCCGGGCATGTCCTAACGCCCGGTGCCGCCCGGTGTCAGTGAAAGTGTCAGTGAAAGGCCATACCAATGTCCTACCCCGTTGAACAGAACGAAAAGTTCGCCGCGTACGCCCACCCCGAACGCCTGGTGTCCACCGAGTGGCTTGCCGCAGCCCTTGAAGGCGGCGCGCTTGGCGACGGCAAGCTGGTTGTTGTCGAATCCGACGAAGACGTCCTCCTGTACGAGACCGGCCACATTCCGGGCGCGGTCAAGATCGACTGGCATACGGACCTGAACGATGAAGTCACCCGGGATTACGTCGATGGTGAAGCCTTCGCGGCCCTGGCGGCCGCCAAGGGCATCTCCCGGGACACCACTGTGGTGATCTACGGCGACAAGTCCAACTGGTGGGCCGCTTACGCCCTCTGGGTTTTCACGCTTTTCGGCCACGAGGACGTCCGGCTCCTGGACGGCGGCCGCGACAAGTGGATCGCCGAGGGCCGCGACATCACCACCGACATCCCCCAGCCCGCCCCGGGCGAGTACCCCGTGATCGACCGGAACGACGCCCCGATCCGTGCCTTCAAGGATGACGTGCTGGCCCACTTCGGCAAGCCGCTGATCGACGTCCGCTCCCCTGAGGAATACACCGGCCAGCGCACCCACATGCCTGCCTACCCCGAAGAGGGCGCCCTGCGCGGGGGGCACATCCCCACCGCGGCGTCCATCCCGTGGGCACGCGCCGCTGCCGAAGACGGCACGTACCGTAACCGGACCGAACTTGAGGACCTCTATCTCGGGGAAGCGGGCCTCACGGAAGGCGACGACGTCGTGGCCTACTGCCGTATCGGCGAGCGTTCCAGCCACACCTGGTTCGCCCTGAAGTACCTGCTTGGTTTCGAAACGGTCCGCAACTACGACGGTTCCTGGACGGAGTGGGGCAACGCGGTGCGCGTCCCGATCGCCAAGGGCGCTGAGCGGGGCTCCGTCCCCGCACTCGCCGGAAAGTAGTCCGGAATCTCCGTGCCTGCCCGATGGGCCTGCCACATTGGCTAGGCCATATTCAAGCAACAGGAGCCAGACCGGCCCGGACTTGCGTAAGCTGGAAGTGATGAGTACTTATGCTTTGCCCGCCGCATTGGCGGAAATTGTCGATGACTTCCAGGCACTGACCGAGCCCGATCGCCTTCAGCTGTTGCTTGAGTTCTCGCGTGGGCTCCCGGCTTTGCCGGAACGGCTGCTGGACCACCCTGAGCTGCTGGAACAAGTGGTGGAGTGCCAATCGCCGCTGTTCCTGACCATTGAACAGGAAAAGAACCCCGACGGCGTCGCTTACCGTTTGTTCTTCAAGGCACCGCCGGAGGCACCTACCACGCGCGGCTTCGCGGGGGTTCTGCACGAAGGACTGGATGGGCTGACTGCCGCGGAGATCCTGGCTGTACCGGATGACATGCCGGAACTGCTGGGCCTCACCCGGGCAATCACTCCCCTGCGCATGCGTGGCATGACGGCCATGCTGGGGCGGATCAAGCGCAAGGTCGCCGCGGCGGACCGCTTGTTGTCCTGATCCGGGATACCGGGAATGGCTAAGAAACAGGCCTCACAAGGAACGCCGGCCACAGCCGTACTGGTTGCGGCCGGCGTTTCTTTCACACTGCACCCCTATACGCATGATCCTTCGGCGGCCAGCTACGGGCTTGAAGCGGCCGAGGTCCTGGGTATCGATCCCGAGCGGGTCTTCAAGACTTTGATGGTGGACATTGACGGCAAGCTGGCGGTAGGCATAGTTCCGGTCAGCGGCACGCTGGATCTCAAGGCAATCGCGGCAGCTCTCGGATCGAAGAAGGCCACCATGGCCGACCCCAAGATGGCCGAGCGGCGCACCGGCTATGTCCTGGGCGGGATTTCCCCGCTGGGCCAGCGCCAGCCGTCGCCAACTGTACTCGACGAATCGGCGTTGGCCTTCGGCACGGTCCTCGTGTCCGGTGGACGCCGGGGCCTGGACATCGAGCTGGATCCCGCAGACCTTATCCGGCTGACCGGCGCTCGGACTGCCTCTATCGGCAGCCCCTAGCAAACACCGGCAGTAGCACCGGCATGCTCACGCCGACACAGGCCCGCCGCGGGGCGTGAGGTGCGGAGCGAGCCATGAGCGCACCAACCGCTCCCATTTCTGCGGATCCACATTCCACTCCTTCGTGTGGCGCGCGCCTTCGAAAGGTTCGAAGGTGACCATGTCGGGATTCTTTTCGGCGAGGCTGGCCGAGGGTTCGTAGGGAACATACTCATCGTCCACGCTGTGGATGACCAGGGTTGGAGTCCGCAATTCGACGGCGCGGGCATCCCAGTCCATCGCCTTCAAGTCGACGGGCGCGGCCAGGCCGGTCAGGCGCCTGCCAACGGGTGCCCCAACATGAGCTGCCCGTAACGGCCCACGGCGTAGGGGATCCTGTTGATCTGCGCGTGGTGCGCCAGGACGTTGACCCAGTTGATCACGGGTGCGTCCAGGACCATGGCCCTGATCACATGGCGGTGATGCGAGAGATCGGCCGTCTGCAGGCAGATCGCCCCGCCCATCGACCACCCGAACAGGACCACTTCGTGGGCGCCGTGCGCGAGTGCGTACTCAATGGCGGCGTCGACGTCGTGCCATTCCGTCGACCCCAGGCCGTACCGCCCGTCCGGGGCAGACGGCGCCAGGCCGTCGTTCCGGTAGGAAATGAGCAGGCTGTTGAGCCCAAGGTCGTGCGCTACGCGCGCGGCTCGCAAGCCTTCGAGCCGCGTGGCCCCACGGCCATGGACCATGATCGCCCAGGTTTTCGCCGGTTTCCCGCGCTTGACGGAACCAGCCACGCAGGCGCCTGCCCACCCTCGACGTCGATCTGTATGTCTTCGGAGTCCAGGCCAAGCGCCGCCGGGGAGTCGTACACAGCACCGCTCCACCACCCGCGCCGGGCCGTCGACAGATCCCCGCTATAGACTTCCTCGACTTCGCGCTGCACCGTCCGTTCGGCGGGCGAATAGGACACGATCCGACCGATCCGCGCGAACCCTGTCCCGCCCGCGAAGAAGAGGCTGAACACGCCGTCGACGGTGGTGTCCGGGGTGGCCGCGAGAATGACCTGGAGCCCCTTATCACCGCGTACCACCGCCAACACCTCCTGGTCGGCCTCGCGCGTTGAGGGGGTAATGACACGCCGGGCAAAATAGGCTGCGAGCGCAGAAGACCCTGCGCCCAGCAAGCCGGCGATGCTGCTTCCAGCAACGATCCCCGCAACGGCCCATTTGGCGCGGACGGACATTTTCGCACCGGTCTCAACGTTTGGCGCAGCTCGGGTCATGGATGCCATGTGACCATTCTCCCGGTTGCGGGGCAGTGTTCCGAACAGCGCCCTCCGTGGCGTTTCCTCGCGGGAGGCAACACCGCGGCGAGAACAGAATTGCCGCGCGAAACCATGCCTCCCGGCACGGCTCAGGTCTACGCTGTAGCCATGAGTGAACCAATCGTCATCCTTACCGAAGAGCCTCTCGGCCCGGACGACCGCGTCAATATTGCCAAACTGATCGACGGCGGAGACTCGCCCCTGGTGGTGCTGGTGCCCGCAAACACCGAACGGCATTTGTTGGTGGACTTCCTTGAGAACCTCTCGTTGCTTGAAGTAGCCAAGGCATTCCGGGATCTGCTCGCGGAGGCGCCGGATCCGCAGTCGGAGCGGGCCCAGGCTGCCGAGGCCTTGTCGGCGTCGCTCGCGGCCCTGGATGGGCTGGGTGGCGGGGTGACTGGTGAAATCGTCGACGGCGGCGCGGTGGCCGGCTTGGTGTCCAAGGTCAAGGCTCTCAATGCCGCGCAGGCCGTCGTCGTGACCCGCCCGCACGCGATCGCCGATACCTTCCATACAGATTGGGCGAACAAAGCCCAGGATCAGTTGGGGCTGCCCGTGCTGCATCTCTACGCCGGCTCGGGATTTATCGGCGACTCGTGAGCGTTGAGTGAGCATGAGCACTGCAGATAACAGGAAGTACTTCCAAGCCGCGGACCCCTTGGCCGGGGTTCCCCTCCAGGATGTCCCGAAGGACGGGCAATGCGTGGAGAAAACGGACGCCGAGTGGCGCGAGGAACTTACCCCGGAGGAGTTCAGGGTTCTTCGCCAAGCCGGAACGGAACGCCCGTACACGGGTGAGTACTGGGACACCCATACGGCAGGCGTCTACCAGTGCCGCGCGTGCGGCGCAGAGCTTTTCACCAGCAACGAGAAATTCGATTCCCATTGCGGCTGGCCGTCCTTCTGGGCACCACTCGCGGAAGGCACGGTCCGTTACATCCACGACCGTACTTTGGGAATGGAACGGGTGGAGGTCCGCTGCGCCAATTGCGATTCCCACTTGGGGCACGTTTTCGAGGGTGAGGGCTACGGCACACCTACTGACCAGCGGTATTGCATTAACTCCGTTTCGCTCAGGCTTGTCGAGTCCCCGGCCGGGCAGTAGCGCCAAGCTGCCGGCAGCCCCCAAGGCCAGCCCTCCCCGGGCTGGATCTTCCGGGGCTGCCGGAGCCACTTGCGAAAGAGTTTCTTATGCTCGAGCCACTTTTGAATTAGCGACTCTGACCGCTTGCTACGCTCGCCTCAGAACAACGATTCTTGAGGAAAGGCACAGTCGACGATGACCATCACCGTTACCACCACCCGTCCGCGCATCACCTCTGACAACCGGGACTGGATTTCCCTGAAGGCCGCGGCCACTGCCCTCCAGGCGTTCCAAAGCCAGGACGGTTCCATCCAGGATGCCCTCCACCACGAGGCTGCCCGGGCATACACGGCCACCATCACGGAAGCCATCAAGAGCCTGGCCCCTGCGTTCCCGCATGACGCCGCCTATCTCGAACTCCTGGTCGCGGACTTCGGCCGCTGGGCCGACGCCGGCTTCGGAGTTCCGGACTTCCTCGACTCACTGCTGGCCTTCCAGCCGCAGGAACACCGCGAAGACGGGCTCCAGCACCTCGTAGTGTTCCCCATGTACACCCAGAACGGCAGCACGAGCCGTCTCGTGGAAGCGGTCCTGATCGAGGTGATCTGGCCCGAGTTCATCGGCGCCTTGGAGGCCGGCGACTACTCCAACAAGCTGTTCGTACCCATCCGTTTCGTGGATTTCACTCCCGGGTACGACACGAATTCGGCCGTCCTCTTCCCCGAGACCGTTGCAGTGCGGGAAACGCCTGCCTTCACGTGGGGCGCCATCTTCGCAGACCGCGAGGCCGCCCGCTTCCGCCGCGTGCTCAAAGCAGCCGCCGCAACGACGTCCCTGCAGCTTCCCCCAGATGCCGCCGAGCTGCTGGATGACCAGGAACTCACGCAGCGCACGTTCGTCATGTGGGACCTGATCCACGACCGCACCCACATGCGCGGCGACCTTCCCTTCGATCCGTTCATGATCAAGCAACGGATGCCGTTCTTCCTCTACTCGCTCGAGGAGCTCCGCTGCGACCTGACGGCTTTCCGCGAATCCGTCCGGATCGAAAAGGACGAGGATGCCTCCCCGGACGCCCGGCGCCACGCGAAGCTCGTGCAGTACGCCGTCATCTTCGACCGCATCTTCCGCTTCGCGATCACCGGCAACCGGGTCCGCAACTACGACGGACTGGGCGGCCAGCTCCTCTTCGCCTGGATGCACCAGCACCACGTCCTGCACTGGACCGACAGCAAGCTCAGCATCGACTGGGACGAGGCGGCCGACGTCGTGATCGAGCTCGGTGCCCGGATCGAAGAACTGTACTGGCGCTCGATCGACCGCCCCAAGGCCGCCCACTGGCTTGCAGCGTATAAGCTCATTTCCGGTACGGTCACTCCGCACCCGGCTTCGGTCTGGGCGAAGGGCCCGGAGGCACTGCCGCTCGACGGGCCGCCCCGCGGCCTCACAGACCAGGTCCTCGACGACGAATTCCCCCTGTCCATGTTCTACGAAGCACTGGAGAAGAAAATGCGTCCGATCATCGAATCAACCACCGGTATCACCGGGCAGACCGCAACCTCATGACGGGCGGACCGCTGACTGTCGTCGTCACAGGTGGCAGCAACTCTTCCGGCATCGCCGTGGCCCGCGCCTTCGCGCTGGCCGGGCACCGGGTCTTCACCATCGGCTCAAACGAGGCCCGCATCGAGGCTGCAGCGGCCGAAGCGGGCGACGACGTCACTCCCCTCGTATGCGATCTTTCCCGGCTTGAGTCCGTGCGCGAACTCGCCTCGGAGATCCACGGGAGCACGGAAAGGGTCGACGGCGTCATCCATCTGGTGGGAGGGTGGCGCGGAGCCAAAGGAATCGAAGACCAGCCGGACGAAGACTGGGCCGCCCTTGAGCAAAGCGCCATCACCACCCTGAGGAACGTCTCCAGGGTCTTCTACAAGGATCTCGGCTCTTCCCCACGGGCCGTTTCGCCATGGTGAGTTCGACGGCGGTCGCCGCACCTACCGCCCGGGGCCGCCACCTACGCGGCGGCCAAGGCTGCCGCGGAGACCTGGACC
>NZ_DF952472.1:291616-292739 GCF_001263615.2 Arthrobacter sp. Hiyo1
CGCGATCAATCAGGAAACAAGGACGAACCAACGGAGCAGCACAGCGCCGCCGTCGTCTTCGTGGTGAAGTCGCTCCTGGACGCGGCGATGCGGCGGGAGCACCCGGAGCGGAAATTCCCCGGGTACACGGACGTCGAGGACTTGGCGGCGGCCGCCGTCGGGCTCTTCGACAAGCCTGCAGCGGAACTGAACGGACAGCGCCTCCTCCTGGCCAAATAGACTGAAAGCGTGAATGAACAAGTGACGAGCACTACAGAAGAATTCCCGGCTGCCCTCGACACGGAAGCCGTTGGGCGCCTCCACGATCCCTCCGTCCGCGGTTTCGCCTCGGACAACTACTCAGGCGTCCACCCTGAAATCCTGGCGGCCCTGGCCGCAGCCAATGGCGGCCACCAGGTCTCTTACGGGGAGGACCAGTACACGGAGCGGCTCCAGGAAGTCATGGAGGAGCACTTCGGCGCAGGCATCGAATGCTTCCCCGTCTTCAACGGGACTGGCGCGAACGTGTTGTCCCTGCAGTCGCTGCTGCCGCGCTGGGGTGCGGTCATCTGCGCATCGACCGCCCACATCAACATGGACGAGAACGGCGCACCGGAGCGGATCGGCGGCATCAAGCTTCTCCAGGTCCCGACGTCGGACGGCAAGCTGACCCCGGAATTGATCGACCGCGAAGCGTGGGGCTGGGGCGACGAACACCGCGCGCAGCCCCTGGCCGTCTCCATCACGCAGACCACGGAGCTCGGCACGTGCTACACGCCGGAAGAAATCCGGGCGATCGCCGACCACATCCATGCCAAGGGCATGAAACTGCACATGGACGGCGCCCGGCTCGCCAATGCTGCCGCCCACCTTGGCGTGCCCTTGCGGACGTTCACCCGCGACGCCGGCGTCGACATCTTGTCCTTCGGCGGCACCAAGAACGGGCTGCTGTTCGGCGAAGTGGTGGTCGCCCTGAATCCCGAGGCCGCCCACGGGCTGAAGTTCCTGCGCAAGATGAACATGCAGCTGGCCTCCAAGATGCGCTTCATCTCGGTCCAGTTCGTCGCGCTTCTGGAGTCCGGGCTGTGGCTTCGCTCAGCGGAACACGCGAATGCCATGGCCTCACGGCTGCGTGCGGCGGTCG
>NZ_DF952472.1:292791-293871 GCF_001263615.2 Arthrobacter sp. Hiyo1
AAGTTCTACGACTGGAACGAAGCGAACCGGGAGGTGCGCTGGATGTGTTCCTTCGACACCACCGAAGAGGACATCGATTCCTTCGTTGCCGCAATCAAGCGCGAACTGGCCGCGGCATAGGCCGCAGGACGGGGCGGCGTGGCTTCAAGGTTTCGCCGCCCCGGACACATAATCTGCGAAGGTGAACGCACTCGCACAGGTTCCCGCGGATTTCTTGCATGCGTTGGGAACGCTACGAAAAGCAAAGTGCCGGAGCGAGCTGCGGCTCGCGGAAATCCCGGCGCCCTCCCGCTTGGCCCCCTACGCCGTTGCCCTGGGGGCAGAGGTATTCAGCCGGTCGACGCGTCCCGGCCGGACCCCGGTCCATGGCCCCGCCGCCATGGCATTTTCCAGCGAAAACACACCGGGTTCCCCCGGCGCGGCCGACGACGAAGACGACGAGCTTGCAACAGGCCGGTTCATCTTGCTCCATGATCCCGACGGCTCGGCTGTATGGGACGGCGAATTCCGGATCGTCACCTATATCCGCGCCCAGCTGGAAGCCGACATGGGCAATGACGCCATGCTCGGTTCCGTTGCGTGGACATGGCTCGTGGACTCCCTGGAGAACCATTCAGCCCAGTACCGGGCGGCTGGCGGAACGGCCACGCGCATCCTGTCCGAGAGCTTCGGCACGTTGGCCGAAAGACCTGAAACCATCGACATCGAACTCCGCGCCTCATGGACACCAGCGTCTTCCGATGTCCAGGCCCATCTGGAGGCATGGTGCGATATGGTCTGCACGTTCGCGGGGCTCCCTCCCCTGCCTCCCGGTGTCACGCCCCTGCCAAATCGGCGGCTCACATGAAGCCTGTGAAGGTGTGCTGGAGCCCTTGGCCGGACCGGCCGGGCACAGAGTCGGTAAACTGAAGGCACCATGACCCCTGAAAATCTGGAACCCACCACAGCCGGCGCTCCGGCTGCTGATCCCACACCACACATCACGGTAGACGGCTTCGAAGGCCGAATACCCGAGATCATCGATCTGGATGCCCCGCGCGAGGGGTGCCGCTTGTCATCGACACCCTGTCCGGCCTGGAG
>NZ_DF952472.1:296028-298691 GCF_001263615.2 Arthrobacter sp. Hiyo1
GCGCGACGGCGGCAGTCCTGGCCTCCGCGGAGCTGCCGAAGAGCTCGGCCTGTCCGTGAAAATGCGCCTGGTCTCCTATGCTTTCGCGGGGGTCGAACCCGAGGTCATGGGTATCGGCCCGGTCCCGGCCACTGAGAAGGCCCTCAAGAACGCCGGACTCGGCATCGGGGACATCGACCTTTTCGAGATCAACGAGGCCTTCGCGGTTCAGGTCCTGAGCTTCCTGGACCACTTCGGAATCGCCGACGACGACCCTCGCGTCAACCGCTACGGCGGAGCGATCGCCGTCGGGCATCCCCTCGCGTCATCCGGCGTTCGGCTCATGAATCAACTGGCCCGCCAGTTCGAGGAAGACCCGTCCGTCCGGTACGGCATCACCACCATGTGCATCGGTTTGGGAATGGGTGCCACAGTAATCTGGGAGAACCCGCACCACCCCGACTACAACAGCTACAACAGCTACAACAGCGAGACCGAGACCGCCGTCGAGACCGAGAGCAAGGGAGCCGCAGCATGAGCGCCGCAGAATTCCAGAAACTGGCCGGACTGTTCCCGGACGAGACCGTGACCCACTCCTACGTTCAGGACATCGAACTCCCCGGCAACGCCGGAACGTTCGCCCTGATCACCCTCGACAACGGCCTGGACCACACCAAGCCCACCACCCTCGGACCGAATACCCTCGTCGAGCTCGGGACGGTACTTGAAGGCCTCAAGGATCGCGCTGCGCGCGGCGAGATCGTCGGCGTCGGCGTCACAGGCAAGCCATACTTCCTGGTGGCCGGCGCGGACCTCTCTGCGGTCAAGCGACTCGAAGAGCGGGAACACGGCCTGTGGATGGCGCAACTGGGCCACGATGTCTACGCGACGCTCGCCGATCTGGGTGTTCCCAGCTTCGCCTTCATCAACGGCCTCGCGCTCGGAGGCGGCCTCGAAATCGCCCTCCAGTCCACGTACCGCACGGTCTCGACGGGTGCCGGCGCCCTCGCTTTGCCCGAAGCCTTCATCGGGCTCGTCCCTGGTTGGGGCGGCGTCTACATCCTGCCGCGACTCATCGGCCCGGAAAACGCCGTCAAGGTCATGATCGAGAATCCGCTGAGCAACAACCGCACGCTCACCGGTCCCCAGGCTTTCCAGCTGGGCATTGCCGACGCGATCTTCGAACCCGCGGATTTCGTGGAGCAGTCCATTGCCTGGGCCGCGAAAGTGATCGCGGGCGAGGCCGTCCCGGATCGGAGCAACTCCGTGGACCCGGAGGACCCCTCGGTTGTCGAACGCTGGGCCGGCGCTGTGGCGGCGGGCCGTGCGTTCGTGGAAGCCAAAACGTCAAACGCATCACCGGCTCCGGCCAAGGTGCTGGATATCCTCGAGGCCAACCGGACCATGGGCAAGGCGGATTCCGCGGCCCTGGAATGCGAGACGCTCGCAGAGTTGATGCAGACGGACGAGTTCCGCTCCACCGTCTACGCCTTCCTGGACCTCGTGCAGAAACGGTCCAAGCGGCCTGCAGGTGCGCCCGACCGCAAGCTCGCGCGCCCGGTGACGAAGATCGGCGTCGTCGGTGCCGGCCTGATGGCGAGCCAGCTCGCCCTGCTGTTCGCGCGCCAGCTCAAAGTGCCCGTGGTCCTGACGGACATCGACCAGGAACGCGTGGACAAGGGAGTTGCTTACGTCCATGCGGAGGTGGACAAGCTGCTCGGCAAGAAGCGGATCAGTTCCGACGCCGCGAACAGGACCAAGGCCCTCGTCAGCGGCTCCGTCTCCAAAGAGGCATTCGCCGACGCAGACTTCGTCATTGAAGCAGTTTTCGAAGAACTCAACGTCAAGAAGCAGGTCTTCGCCGAAGTGGAGGCCATTGTCTCCCCCGAGTGCATCCTCGCTACCAACACGTCCTCGCTGTCCGTGACGGCGATGGCTGAGGATCTGCAGCACCCGGAACGCCTGGTCGGGTTCCACTTCTTCAACCCCGTCGCCGTCATGCCGCTCCTGGAGATCGTGCGTGCTCCGAAGACCGACGACGCCGTGCTGGCCACCGCGTTCGAGCTCGCCAAGGGATTGAAGAAGACAGCCGTGCTGGTCAAGGACGCCGCCGCTTTCGTTGTCAACCGGATCCTGCTGCGACTCATGGGCGAAGTCATTGCCGCGTTCGACGAAGGGACGCCGGCGGACGTCGCCGATTCGGCGCTTCGCCCCATGGGCCTGCCGATGAGTCCGTTCACCCTCAGCGCGATGGTGGGCCTTCCGGTCGCCCAGCACGTCCAGGAATCGCTGCATGCTGCCTTCGGCGAGCGTTTTGCGGTATCCCAGAACCTGCAGAAGTTGGTTGACAACGGCGTGAAGTCACTCTGGGCCCCGGGTCCTGACGGACAGCCGGTCATCCCGGCCGACACGTTGGCACTCATGTCCTTCGGCACCACGCCGTCCACTTCCGAGGAGGTCCTTCGTCGCACGCAGGACGCCCTGGCCGAGGAAATCGGACTCATGCTGTCCGAAGGCGTGGTGGCCGGGCCTGAAGACATTGACCTCTGTGTCATCCTCGGCGCCGGCTGGCCGATGTTCCTGGGCGGCATCACACCGTATCTGGATCGGGTGGGCGCCTCCGAGCGTGTCAACGGCAAACGCTTCCTGGCTCCCGGGATCGCGTCGAAGCCGGCCGCCGGTAG
>NZ_DF952472.1:300202-306689 GCF_001263615.2 Arthrobacter sp. Hiyo1
CCCACGCCTTGGGGACCGTGGGTTTCCGGCGTGGTGGTCAGCGGGATCCGCAGCGGAGCCCGGGCCCCGATGGCAACGGGCACGTCAGGGCGGCCACACAACTCGAGCAGGGACAGGTTGTTGCGTGCCACCTGCTCCGCCCCGACGTTGCCCGGAGTGCTGCTCACTGCGACGAGTTCCACCTGCGGCTGGCTGCACAGGTAGGCGAGGGCCAGGGCGTCGTCGATTCCTGTGTCGCAGTCCACCAGCAAGCTCACGGATTCGCGCCGGCCTGCAGCCGCTGCCTGCTCCCCGCTCATGGAACGCTCCTTAGAAAAGGGCTACCTTGGGCGTGCGCGGGAAGATGTCGTCCATTTCGGCACGTTCTTCCGCCGTGGGCACCCAGCGCACGGCTTTCGCGTTTTCTGCGATCTGCTCCGGGCTGGTGGCTCCCGCAATGACGCTGCTGACTGCGGGCTGGGCGGCCAGCCAGGAGAAGGCCAGCTGCAATTCGTTCAGGTCCCGCTCCTTGGCGAATTGGCTGAACCTGCCCAACTGGACCCAGTCGGCGTCGTGGACCATGTTGGTCCGCGTGTGGCTGAGGCGCGATCCTTCCGGGGCGCTGCCTGGAGCATACTTGCCCGTCAGGAGCCCGTTCGCCAGGGGGAAATACGGCAGGACACCGAGCCCGAAAGCCTGGGCGGCCGGAAGGACTTCGAGTTCCGCGCGGCGGTCCAGAAGGTTGTAGTGGTTCTGCGTCGAAATGAACCGTGCACCGCCCTGTATCCGTGCGACGTATTCGGCTTCGGCGATCTGCCACCCAGCACGGTTGGAATGGCCGAGGTACCGGACCTTGCCGCTTGTGACGAGGTCATCGAGGGCTGCGAGGGTCTCGTCAACCGGGGTGAGGGGGTCCGGGGTGTGGTACTGGTACAGGTCAATCCAGTCCGTGCCGAGGCGGCGCAGCGATGCCTCGGCTGCTTGGATGATATAGCGGCGCGATCCCCGGGCGCCGAAATCGTTGCCGTTGGCGCCGTGCATGTCCATGCCGAATTTCGTGGCCACGACGGCGTCGTCCCTGCGACCTTTCAGGCGACGCCCAGCATGGTCTCGCTGAGGCCGGGCTCCCGGCCGTAGACGTCTGCAACATCGAAAAGCGTCACTCCGGCGTCCAAGGCGGCGTGCACTACCGCGTTGGTACCCTCCTGCGATTCAGTGGCCGTATTGGCCCGCCCGAGATTGTTGCACCCCAAACCGACTACTGAGACGGTCAATCCGGAATTTCCAAGACGGCGATATTCAGTCATGGTTTCACCCTACAACGACCGCGGGGGCGGGTCCGCCGCTCAGGATCCGAAGGCGATTCCCGCCTCTTCCATCGCATCGTGCAACTGGGCCATGACCTTGGGTCCCATGCCGTGCAGGGCCGCGACCCGTCGCTCGCCGAACTCGGCGAGTTGTTCCAGGGTTTCCAGACCTTCGTGGGCGAGTGCCCTTCGTGCGGGAGCGGACAAGCCCTTGGGCAGCGGAGTGTGTCCGGGCCAGTTGCTCTTGGGCGCCATGCGTGTCCCTTCGAAGCGGTGATGTGGTCCTTAGAGGGTAAAGCCCGCGCCCGTTTTCGGCGAGTGTTTTACTTTGAATGCGGTGGGTTCGGCATGGGGCGCCGCCGCGATGCTCAGCTTGGTGAAGTCCAGGTCTTCTCCCCTGATGCACACCTTGATGGCGTTGACGGCCTTGTTGACATCCGGGCACAGGCAGAAAATGTTGAGCTTCGAGTCGCTGATATCGGATCGATCCACGGTACCCAAACCGCGCCAGGCTAGTTCGCTCGTCAGCGCGGCCTTCGCCTTGCGTTCAAGGTAGCGGTCGCGGTCGGTACCGTCCTTTGTCTTGAGCGCGATCTGAGCGACCACCCAAAACTGCTCGGTCTCGGGAATCTCCGCGTAGCCGTCTTCTTCGCATTGCGCGGCAAAGGCCGTCATGAGGCCTTCGACGGCGGATTCGTCGTCGACGTCGGTTTCGTCAGTGCTGCTCTGGTGTCCTACGACCCCGTGGTTGATGACGAACTGCTTGAATTCGTCGTCATACCAAGCTTCCCGGAAATGCAGGACCGCTTCGTCGTCGCGCTTATAGGTGCGGATGATGCCGCTCATGCCTGTCCTTTTCTGAACCACTCCGGGCAAGTGCTGTTCGGACCTGTGCCGTCGAAGGGTGCCTGTTTGTTGGATACTGCCTTGAACAGGCGGTTCACAGTTTGGGGAGACTGCCTGTGCTGGGGTGTTCTTGTCCTGGCAGGGGCCGCGCGAAAGGCACCTTTGTCCCCAGGACCTGCGCGACGACGTCGTGCGTTATCTGTTGGGCGGTAAGGCCCACGCGCTCAAGGACTTGGCTCCTGGTTCCATGGTCGAGGAATTCGACCGGAAGCCCCACTTCGTTGAGGGCCGTGTCCACGCCGGCCGCGCGCATCTCCTGGCGGATCCGGGAGCCGACGCCGCCTGCCCGGACACCGTCTTCGATGCAGATCACCAAACGGTGCCGGGCAGCGAGGGCGATGATGGACTTGCGTACAGGCAGGACCCACCGCGGATCCACCACGGTGGAACTGATGCCTTGGGATCCGAGCCGGGACGCGACGTCGAGGGCGAGTTCGGACATCGCGCCTACGCTGACAACCAGGACATCGTTCTCGGTAGAGCCTTCGGGGCGGCGCGCGAGCACGTCGACGCCGTCGGAAAGCCGTTCGATCGCTTCGATCTCGCTTCCCACGCTGCCCTTGGAGAAGCGCACCACGCTGGGCGCGTCGGCGATGGCAACCGCTTCGCGAAGTTCTTCCCGCAGGCGGCTGGCATCCCGCGGAGCCGCGAGGTGCAGCCCTGGAACGATCTGGACCATCGCCATGTCCCACATGCCGTGGTGGCTGGCCCCGTCCGGGCCCGTCACGCCGGCGCGGTCCAACACGACCGTCACTCCGGCTTTGTGCAGGGCGACGTCCATGAGGAGCTGGTCGAAAGCACGGTTCAGGAACGTCGCGTAAACGGCGACGACGGGGTGCAGTCCACCGAAGGCCATGCCTGCGGCCGAGGTGAGGGCGTGCTGTTCGGCGATCCCGACGTCGATCACTCTTTCAGGGTGCCGTTCAGCGAACTTGTGCAACCCGACGGGGATCAGCATGGCTCCGGTGATACCGACGATGTCTTCGCGCTCATCGGCGATGTCCGCGATTTCCTCAGCGAACACAGATGTCCACGAGCGGGCTCCACCCGCTTCGGTGGGTTCGCCGGTTTCGGGATCGATGATCCCGACGGCGTGGAACTGGTCCGCCTCATTGGCGAGGGCAGGCGCGTAGCCGTGCCCCTTTTCAGTCATGGCGTGGACGATCACCGGGCCGCCGTAATTACGGGCGGTAGTCAGCGCGTGCTCAAGGGCACGCATGTTGTGGCCGTCGACAGGGCCGATGTACTTCATGCCGAGGTCTTCGAACATGCCTTGCGGAGCCCACCAGTCCTTGATGCCCTTCTTCATGGCATGCAGGCTCCTGTAGGTGAACTGGCCGATCGGGCCGCCGCTTTGGAGTTTCTTCTTCCACCAGTCCAACACCACTTCATAGGTGGGGGCTGCCCGGAAGGAATCGATCGTGGGGCGCAGCGAAGCGAGGTAGTCGGCAAGACCGCCGACCGTCGGGGCATAGGAGCGGCCATTGTCGTTGACGACGATCACCACGCGTCGCCGCTTGTCGGCGGCGATGTTGTTGATTGCCTCCCAGGCCATGCCGCCCGTCAGCGCACCGTCTCCGACGACGGCGACAACGCAGCGGTCGCCCTCGCCGGTCAACTGGCGGGCACGGGAGATACCGTCGGCCCAGGACAAAGAGGAGGACGCGTGGGAGCTTTCCACGATGTCGTGCTCGGACTCGGCACGATCGGGGTAGCCGGACATGCCACCTTGCTGCCGGAGGGTGCTGAAGTCCTGCCTGCCGGTCAGCAATTTGTGGACGTAGGACTGATGGCCGGTGTCGAAAACGATGCTGTCGCGCGGCGAATCGAAGACCTTATGGATGGCCATGGTGAGTTCCACCACGCCAAGGTTCGGTCCAAGGTGACCACCCGTTTGGGCGACGTTGGTGATGAGGAAAGTCCTGATCTCGCCTGCAAGCTGCTCCAGCTGCTGACTGGTGAGCTTGCTCAGGTCCTGCGGGTTCCGGATTGTCTCCAAAAGTCCCAACGGCCCCTCCTTAGGGTGGTTGACGTGCTATACAACTCTAACGCCTTGGCCGGAACCAAGCCGCAGGAAAGGCTACAGCCCCGGCCGGTCGATGACCAGCCGGGGCTGTAGCTTTTGCCTTTGGCGCAGGCGGAGCCCGCGCCGGTATCGGCTAGTGGGCCGAGATTTGGCGCAGAACGTACTGCAGGATGCCGCCGTTGCGGTAGTAGTCCGCTTCGCCCGGCGTATCGATACGCAACACGGCGTCGAAGGACTTGGTGCTGCCGTCCTCGGCCGTTGCCGTGACCTTGAGCGTCCGCGGCGTGGTGCCGTTGTTCAGCTCGGTGACGCCCTCGACCGAGAACGTTTCCGTGCCGACCAGGCCGAGCGACGCAGCCGATTCGCCGGCCGGGTACTGCAGCGGGAGGACGCCCATGCCGATGAGGTTGGAGCGGTGGATGCGCTCGTAGCTTTCGGCGATGACAGCCTTGACGCCAAGCAGCGCGGTTCCCTTGGCAGCCCAGTCACGGGACGAGCCGGAGCCGTACTCCTTGCCGGCCAGGACCACCAGCGGGGTGCCGGCTGCCTGGTAGTTCTGGGCAGCGTCGTAGACGTAGGCCTGGGGGCCGTCCGCCTGGGTGAAGTCGCGGGTGAAGCCACCCTCGACGCCCGCACCGTCGTTGAAGTCAGCGAGCAGCTGGTTCTTGATGCGGATGTTCGCGAAGGTTCCGCGGATCATGACCTCGTGGTTGCCACGGCGCGAACCGTAGGAGTTGAAGTCCTTGCGCTCCACGCCGTTGGCCAGAAGGTACTGGCCTGCCGGGGTGTCCGACTTGAAGGAACCGGCCGGGGAGATGTGGTCGGTGGTGACGGAGTCGCCGAGCTTCAGCAGCACGCGGGCTCCGGCGATGTCCGTTACCGGTTCCGGCTGCGCCTTCATGCCTTCGAAGTACGGGGGCTTCCGCACGTAGGTGGACTTGGCGTCCCAGGCGAAGGTGTCGCCTGCCGGAGTGTCGAGTGCCTTCCAGCGGTCGTCGCCGTCGAAGACGCCCTCGTAGCCGCGGGCGAACATTTCCTTGTCGATCGAGGAATCGATGACCTTCTGGACCTCGACCGGGTTCGGCCAGATGTCCTTCAAGAAGACGTCGTTGCCGTCCTGGTCCTGGCCCAGCGGATCGGCGTCGAAGTCGAAGTCCATGGTTCCGGCCAGGGCGTAGGCGATGACCAGCGGCGGGGAGGCCAGGTAGTTCATCTTGACGTCCGGGTTGATGCGGCCTTCGAAGTTGCGGTTGCCGGAGAGGACAGCCGAGACGGAAAGGTCATTGGCCTGGATGGCCTCGGAGATTTCGGCGTCGAGCGGTCCAGAGTTGCCGATGCAGGTGGCGCAGCCGTAGCCCACGATGTAGAAGCCGAGCTTCTCCAGGTAGGGGGTCAGGCCGGACTTCTCGTAGTAGTCGGTGACAACCTTGGAGCCGGGAGCAACCGAAGTCTTGACCCACGGCTTGGACGTGAGGCCCTTGTCGACGGCGTTGCGGGCGAGCAGCGCGGCGGCAAGCATCACCGACGGGTTGGACGTGTTGGTGCAGGACGTGATCGAAGCGATCGAAACGGCACCGTGGTCCAGTTCGAATTCGCGGCCGTCAGCTGTTGTGACGCTCACCTTGTTCGACGGACGACCGTTGGACTTCGGGCCGTGTCCGTGCGGCGCGACGTCGGACAGGTGCGTCGCGGTGGCGGTGAACGACGGCGAATCGGAGGCCGGGAAGCTCTCGTCGATCGCTTCGTCCAGGCTTCCGTCGGCCAGGTCTTCCTTCACGTAGTTGCGCAGGTCCTCGCGGAACTGCGCCTTGGACTCGGTGAGGATGATCCGGTCCTGGGGACGCTTCGGGCCCGAGATCGAGGGAACAACCGTGGACAGGTCGAGCTCGAGGTACTCGGAGAACTTGATCTCGTGCGAGGGATCGTGCCAGAGGCCCTGTTCCTTCGCGTAGGCCTCGACCAGGGCGACGTTCTGCTCGGAGCGGCCGGTGAGGCGCAAGTACTCGAGGGTGACGTCGTCGATCGGGAACATCGCTGCCGTTGAGCCGAACTCCGGGCTCATGTTGCCGATGGTGGCGCGGTTGGCCAACGGCACGGCCGCAACGCCTTCGCCGTAGAATTCCACGAACTTGCCGACCACGCCGTGGTTGCGCAGCTGCTCGGTGATGGTCAGGACGACGTCCGTGGGCGGTGGCGCCGGCGGGGATGGAGCCGGTGAGCTTGAAGCCGACAACGCGCGGGATCAACATGGAAACGGGCTGGCCAAGCA
>NZ_DF952472.1:307507-309171 GCF_001263615.2 Arthrobacter sp. Hiyo1
CAGCCGAGCACGCCCAGGCCGTTGACCATGGTGGTGTGGGAGTCCGTGCCGACGCAGGTGTCCGGGTAGGCGCGGAGGACGCCGTCAACCTCGCGGGTCATGACGGTGCGTGCCAGGTATTCGATGTTGACTTGGTGGACGATGCCGGTTCCCGGGGGGACAACCTTGAAGTCGTCGAAAGCAGTCTGGCCCCAACGCAGGAACTGGTAACGCTCGCCGTTGCGCTGGTATTCGATCTCCATGTTGCGCTCAAGCGCGCCGGAGTTGCCGAAGGCATCGATCTGCACGGAGTGGTCGATGACCATCTCAGCCGGAGCCAGCGGGTTGACGCGCTTGGGGTCGCCGCCGAGGTCCTTGATGGCTTCACGCATGGTGGCAAGGTCAACCACACAGGGAACCCCGGTGAAGTCCTGCATGATGACTCGGGCCGGGGTGAACTGGATCTCGGTGTCTGGCTGGGCATCCGGGTCCCAGCCGGCCAGGGCGCGGACGTGGTCGGCCGTGATATTGGCGCCATCTTCCGTCCGCAGGAGGTTTTCAAGCAATACCTTAAGGCTGAACGGAAGGCTGTCTGCGCCCTCAACGGAGTTCAACCGGAAAATTTCATAATCGGTGCCGGCTACATTCAGTACGCCTTTGGAACCGAAGCTGTCCACAGTGCTCATGGCAGGACTCCTCTCGCAACAGCTTTCATCTTTGTCGCGTGGTTGACCGCTAGCTAGTTAGGCAAACCTAATCTGAGCGACTGCCGGCCGGTGGAGAAGTGAAGCGCGACGTAGGACTTCTCCCCCATCGTAGTGGCGCCTATGCCGCGGGCACCAGCAACGCAACGGTCTCCAGGTGGTGTGTGTGCGGATACAAGTCAAATGCCCGGAGGGATTCGAGGCGCCATCCGCCGTTCCGGAAGTACCCCAGATCACGCGCGAAGGAGGCCGGATCACACGACACATAGGCGATTGCGCGGGGCCCGGACTCGATGAGCTGGCTGACCACGGCCTTGCCGGCGCCGGCCCGCGGCGGGTCGATCACCAAGGCGTCGAAGCTCCGGGGTCGCTGCCGGAGGACACGTTCCACCCTGCCCTGGACAATATCCACCTGGGTCTCTCCGTGCAGGTTCTTGCGGGCATCGCGGCTGGTCCCGGGCGATCCTTCGACGGACAGCACCGAACCGGTGATCCCCACGGCATCCGCCAAGGGCGCCGTAAACAATCCGGCTCCCGCGTAAAGATCGGCGACGGCCGATCCCGGAAGGAGGTAGCCGCCGTCGTGCAGGAATCCCGTCACCGCCCCCACCAGGGTCCCGGGCGCGTCCTTGTGGATCTGCCAGAACCCTTCTCCCGTCACCCGGTATTCGTGGCCGGCAGCCGATTCCTGGACCCACGTCCTGCCGCGCAACTGCAGGACGTCTCCACCCACGGGGTCGAAGCTCGCCACTGAGACTTCTTGCGGGAGCTGGCCCAGGATCCGGTTGAGGCGCCGGGCGTCAGTACCCTCCTCCGGGGCGAGAAGGACGAGGGGACGCGATCCGTTGGCGGGCGCGGCCACTTCCACCCGCGAGATCCCCCGCAGATCGATGTCCCAAAGCCGCAACTCGTTGATGCCCGGCAGCGCCAAGGGCATCTCGTGGACTGGAATCACGACGTCGGAGCGGTGGGCATGCATCC
>NZ_DF952472.1:309854-313147 GCF_001263615.2 Arthrobacter sp. Hiyo1
CGAGTTCGACGCCGGCGAGCCGCTTCAACTGTTCGGCGAGGACTTCGGACTTGAGCAGCCGTTGCCGTTCCAGTGTTACGTGCCCGAGTTCCGCGCCGCCCACGGGCGGACCGCCCTTGCGCCAGGCGGCAAGAGAGTCGGCGAGCGGCCAGAAATGGCGCGTCCGGTCGTCTGACGCTTCCAGGACGTCGACGACGTCGGCACGCCAGAAACGGGAAGACTCTCCTGCGTCGGTCAGCCGGACCCGGACCTTCT
Organism: Arthrobacter sp. Hiyo1; assembly: GCF_001263615.2. Classification (NCBI taxonomy): domain Bacteria; kingdom Bacillati; phylum Actinomycetota; class Actinomycetes; order Micrococcales; family Micrococcaceae; genus Arthrobacter; species Arthrobacter sp. Hiyo1. The sequence goes on from NZ_DF952472.1 coordinate 310,110, forward strand.
CCCCCGGGATGCCGTGCCGGACAAAAATAACCCGGCCTTCGTGCCGTGCGACAAAGTGGCCGCCATGGGCGATGGGGCCGACGTCCACCACCAGCTCCGTGGCAGCTCCGTCCTGGGCCGTGGGCGAGCTGGACTCGGTGTTGATCGGGTGGGTCATCAGGTATCCTGCAATGCCTTTGCTTCTTCGGAGGATTTCAATTGCCAGGGGACGCTGGCCACCATGACGCCGGGTTCAAAGTGGAGCCTGGCCTTGATGCGCAAGGCGGTCTGGTTGTGGACGAGCTGTTCCCACCACTTGCCGACGACGTATTCCGGGATGTAGACGACGATCAGGTCGCGCGGGGAATCGCGGCGCATGTTCTTGACGTAGTCCAGGATCGGCGTGACGGTTTCGCGGTACGGGCTCGCCAAAACGGTCAGCGGCACAGGGATGTCCAGCTTGTCCCAGGCCTCGACGGTGTGCGCGGTTTCCTCGTGGTCGATGTCGACGATGATGGCGTCCAGCCGGGACGGCCTCGCGCCCGCGCGTAGGCGAGGCGCGCAGCACCGGTTTGCGGACGTGGGACACCAGGAGCACGGCATGGACGGGTAGGCAATGCACGCGGGGAAGAATCCTCGTCAACGGCCAGTTCCTTGGCCACGTTGTCGTAGTGGGCGCGGATGCTCCACATGATGAGGAACAGGACGAACATCGCGAGAAGGGCGATCCAGGCACCCTGTTCGAACTTGGTGATCAGCACGATGGTCAACACCAGCGCCGTCATGGCGAAGCCGAGCATGTTGATGGTGCGGGACTTCACGATCCTGAGGCGGAGGGCTTTGTCCTGCGCAAGTTTGAGTTCCCTGCCCCAGTGACGCACCATGCCCAACTGGCTCATCGTGAAGGAAATGAAGACGCCCACGATGTACAGCTGGATGAGCTTGGTGACATCGGCGTTGAAGGAAATGATGAGGACCAAGGCGCCGGCAGCAAGGGCGAGGACGCCGTTGCTGAAGGCCAGGCGGTCTCCGCGGGTCCGAAGCTGGCGGGGAAGGTAGCCGTCCTGGGCGAGGATGGACCCCAGGACCGGGAATCCGTTGAACGCCGTGTTGGAGGCGAAGACGAGGATGACGCCCGTCGCGGCGACAACAACGTAGAACGGGATGGACCCGGCGCCGAAGATCGTCTGTGCAATCTGGCTGATGGCAGGGTTCTGGATGTAGTCGTCCGGGAGCGGCTGGCCATGCAGGAGGAATTCCTTGGCCGGATCCAGCACGATGTGGACCTTGGTGGCATTGGCAAGGTAGATGATGCCCGCGAGCATGGCCGAGGCGATGACGCCGAGCAGCAAGAGCGTAGTGGCGGCGTTCTTGCTCTTGGGCTTCTTGAAGTTCGGCACACCGTTGCTGATGGCCTCCACACCGGTCAGTGCGGCTGCGCCGGAGGAGAAAGCCCGCAGCAGCAGGAACGCACCTGCCAGGCCCACGAGTCCCTGGTCGAATCCCTCTTGCGGGACGATGGTGAAGGCTGCAGAGGGAGCCTGGCCGAGTTGGCCCGTGGCCGCCTGGAAGATACCGACGGCCGTCATGCCCAGGATGGAGAACATGAAGATGTAGGTGGGAACCGCGAAGACACTGCCCGCTTCCTTGATTCCGCGCAGGTTGACGAGTGCCAGGACGATGACGCCGACTGTGGCGATGAGCGCCTGCTGCCCGTGCAGCGAGGGGATCGCCGTGGTCAGGTACGCCGCGGCGGAGGACATCGACACTGCGACGGTGAGGACGTAGTCCACCAACAACGCGGCGGCGACGGTCAGGCCAGCGAACTTCCCCAGGTTGACGTTGGCGATTTCGTAGTCGCCGCCACCGGAAGGGTAGGCGTGGACGTTCTGCCGGTACGAGGCAACAACCGTGAGCAAGACCACCATGACCGCGAGGCCTACGAGCGGCGAAATAGCCACGGCACTCACGCCCGCGAGGGCCAGCGTCAGCAGGATTTCGTCAGGGGCGTACGCCACGGAGGACAGGGCGTCCGAGGCGAAAATCGGCAGGGCAATGCGCTTGGGAAGCAGGGTGTGGGCCAGGCGGTCGTTCCGGAACGGCCGCCCCACCAACACCCGCTTCGCGGCGTTGAGAATTGTCAGCACTCCGCAAAGCTACTCTGAATCGAACGCGATGTCATGACGGCGGACTGGCTTCCGCGACTTGCCCCGGTAGAGTCTTACCGAGCGGCATGCATAAGAGTGAAGGAGAAACCGTGGCTCACTTTGTGATCATGGGTTGCGGACGAGTTGGCGCAACGTTGGCGCACACCTTGGAAGACGCCGGCCATTCGGTGGCAATCATCGACCAGGACGACCGTGCTTTCCGCCGCCTGCGCAGCGGGTTCACCGGCAGGAAAGTCACCGGCGTCGGCTTCGACCGGGACACCCTCAAGCAGGCAGGTTGCGAGGAAGCGTACGCCTTCGCCGCCGTCTCCAGCGGTGACAACTCCAATATCCTCGCCACCCGGGTAGCCCGTGAGACTTTCCATGTTTCGCATGTTGTTGCACGCATCTACGATCCCGGCCGCGCCGAAATCTACCAGCGCCTGGGCATCCCCACGGTAGCCGCCGTGCGCTGGAGCGCGGACCAGGTCCTGCGCCGGATCCTGCCTGAGCAACACTTGGCGGGCGACTACCGCGAACCCTCGGGCCGGTTGGTTTTGTCCGAAGTGGACCTCGACCAAGGCTGGATCGGGCACCCGCTGACTGCCATCGAGGCAGCATCCGGAATCCGTGTCGCTTTCCTCACCCGTTTTGGAGAGGGCGTCCTGCCCCAGGCCGGAACGGCGTACCAGGAGGGCGACACCGTGCACGCCATGTTGAATCTGGACCGCAGCGCCGAGGTGGCGCGCATCCTTTCCAGCGCACCTGCCAAGGAGTCTGAGTGAAAGTCGTTATTGTCGGCGCGGGCAGCGTCGGTTCATCGATCGCGCGTGAATTGCTCGCCCACAAACACGAGATCATGCTGATCGACCTCAAACCGGAGGTCATCGGTCGCAGCGGGCTCCGCGGGGC
>NZ_DF952472.1:313172-317755 GCF_001263615.2 Arthrobacter sp. Hiyo1
CGTGGGCGACGCGTGCGAATTGAGCACGCTGAGCAGGAAGCGAAGCTGGAAGGGCCGACGTCGTCGTGTCCGCGACCGGCGACGACAAAGTCAACCTCGTGGTGTCCTTGCTGGCCAAGACCGAATTCGGTGTGGGCCGCACGGTTGGCCGGGTCAACAATCCCAAGAACGACTGGATGTTCAACGATTCCTGGGCGTCGACGTCGCAGTCAACACCCCGCAGCTCATGACGGCGCTCGTGGAAGAAGCCGTGGAAATCGGTGACCTCGTCCGCTTGCTGACCTTGCAGACGGGCGTCTCCTCACTCGTGGAATTCACCGTTCCCCACGACTCGCACATCATCGGCAGCACCGTGGGCGGCATCGAATGGCCCGAAGACGCCACCCTGGTGGCGATCCTTCGGGACCATGCGCCCATCACGCCGAGCCGCGACGACGTGATCGACGGCGGCGACGAGCTGTTCTTCGTCACCACCATTGCGGCTGAGGACGGCCTCAGGGGGCTGCTTTCCCCGTCCGCCGCGGACCACGGCTCAGTTGACGTCGAAGAAGAGTTTTCGGATCAGTCCGACGACGACGGCTTCGACGGCTGAGGATCACGATCCGGCTTCTGGCCCGGCACCGGCCGGGTCAGAAGCCAGGCAATCCAGAGCCCAAGGATGTATAGCGGAGCGCCCATGATCAGCCTCATGGTAGCGAGCGCGGCAAGGCCGGGTTCGCCCATGAAATACAGGGGCACCTGGACCACCAGCCGTAGTGCCAGGACGGCAATGACTACCCACGTGCCGATGGCGTAGGCCCGCAGGCGCTCCGGGTTCTTCCGCCATTCGAAGCCCTCGTTGCGGACGAATCCGAAAAGCAGGCCGGCGATCGGCCACTTGAGCAGGATCGACAGCACCATTCCGGCGATGTAGGCGATATTCGTATAGAAGCCCAGGACGTAGAAATCCTCGGCCTTGCCGGTGGTGTTCGCGAGCCAAGCGGAGATGGCGACGCCGGCGATCCCCGCAAGCGCCTGGGTCAACGGGCGCCGTTGGACAAGCCGGACTACGGTGAAGACGGCTGCCGCCGCGAGGGAGGCGATCAGGGACGCCGGAAGGTCGCGGGTGACCATGAAAGCGATCAGGAAGACGAGGCCTGGCACGATGCTCTCGGCTATGCCCTGGACACCCCCGGCGGATTTGAGGATATCCACGTGCCGTGGCTGTTGCGTTGGAGTCCGGCTTTCTCGGCATAGCCGGCGGCAATGTCCGCAATGCTCGGCCCCTGGGCGCCCTGCCTGGCCTCCTCGGCCGAGCCGGGCTCCTCCTCCGCTGGTTTTTCGTGGGGGCCGGATCCATTGGCGACGGTCATTGGTGCTCCTGCCGGGAGAGGATTTCGTAGCGCGGATTGAACATTGTGGGCATCCCGTCTTTCGGCGTGACCATGCCCTCGAGCCGCAGGACCGTCCCTGGTTCAATACCGGGCACCTTGCGGCGCCCGAGCCAGATGACGCGGAGCCGGGTCAACGGACCGGTGTCGCCCCTATGCGCAATCCGGTCGACGACGATAGCCGAGAAGTGTGCTTGCTCATTGGCGGGCTGGTAGGTGACCGACTCGATGAAACCCGTGCAGTCGACCCTGCCCCGGACAGGGAGTTCAGTGAGGGGCAGGGACGCCGAGCTGCCATGGGCGGCAGCGGCACGCGCCGCTTTGTCAGCCAATCTGGGTGATCTCCGGGCCGCGTTCCGGCCGCTGAAGCTCCGGCGTTTCATGGGGAGCGCCGTGCTGGCCGGAGGCCACAGCATCCTTGGGAAGCTTCAGCTGAAGCAACTCGCGGGGCGGCATGGGGTTGTCTCCGCGAATGACCACAACCTTGCGGAAGAGGTTCTCCAGTCCTTCGGCCGCTTTCCTGTCCAAGCCGCGTTGCCGCCGATGACGCCACGGAGGAACCAGCGGGGTCCGTCCACGCCCATGAACCGGGCGGCCCGGAAGCCACGGCCGCCGTCGGCGGATTCGGTGGGAAGCTTGGCGATGAGTTCCGTGCCGAAGGTGCCGACGATCTCCTCGACTTCGCCTCCTTGGCTGGATACGGACTGGCCGATTTGTTCGCGGATCTCGTCCCACAGCCCTTCGGAGCGTGGCGCGGCAAATGCTTGGAGCTGGAGGCTCGAGCCATCGAGGTCCATGGTGACGGCCACTACCCGCTGGGTTGCTTCTTCGACTTCGAGGCGCAATTGAAGGCCCTCGGAAGGCTCGATCAGCAAGGCGCCAAGATCCACGTAGCCATCCTGGCTATCTATTTCGCTGGCATCCAATGGCCCCTTGGACAGGCGGAAGTCGCCCTTGGCGGCTCCACTGGCTACCGTGCCGGCGTCCTGCTGCGTCGTCGCGGCATTGGCCTGCTCAGTACCGTTGTCTTTCGGCTGCTCAGCCTTGGACTTCTTTCCGCGCCCAAAAAGCATCGGGTTGTCTCCTTAGTAGTGGTCTATCCCCAGTAAACCGCAGACTGCCCATCAACTCGCGGGCAGCATGGCAATCAGCTCCGTGCGGCGCCGATTGTCGAGGGTTGTTGCTAGCTCACGGCCGGCGCGAAGCCTCCGGTGGATCCAAAGCCGCCGGTGCCGCGCGAGGTGTCGGACAACTCCTCCACGGATACGAACTGCGCATACTCGACGCGCTGGATCACCATTTGAGCAATTCTATCGCCGCGCTTGAGTTCGATTGCGTGGTTTTGGTCGGTATTCAAAAGCGTCACGGAAATTTCACCTCGGTAGCCGGCATCAACCGTCCCGGGAGCGTTCACCACCGTGAGTCCGTGCTTGGTTGCCAGCCCTGACCGGGGGTGGATCAGCGCGACAAAGCCGTTCGGCAGTGCGATTGAGACGCCCGTGGGAACAAGCTTCCGCTCACCCGGCGCAAGCGATACGTCCGCGCGGGCCCGAAGGTCCGCCCCGGCGTCACCGGGGTGGGCGTAGGACGGCGCTTCCAATCCGGCGTCGAGCATTTTCAGTTGGACCTGAAGGGTCGGCGCGCCGTATTCGGCGGAGGTGTCTGCTGGGCTGGCTACTGCTGTCTCGTGGCTCACAGTCACACATTCTATCGCCCACGGAGTCTTCCCCGGTTGCGGCTGCACGCCGGCCGCAGGGCATGAGGGGCGTTAATTCCCGGGGGCACAGTCCCGATAAGCTGGTGGTATGCCTGAATCGACTGCTTCCGTACCCGCGCCGCACCATTCCTCGAGTGGAACGGGCGTCCTGTTTACGGAAAAGCTCTGGCCCTCCCCCTGGATTTGGATTGTGGTGGTCGGCTTGTCCGCCGCGGGCATCTTGATGTTCGCGCCGATCAGCATCACCGCGGGGATTATCGCCGCGCTGGTCCTCTTTGCGATCATGACCACCATGCTGGTGTTGTCCACCCCGGCGATTGTGGTGGACCGGGACACCGTCCAAGTGGGACGCGCTACTATCCAGCGCGAGTTTGTCGGCGCCGTCACCGCGTACCGCAAGGACGAGGCCACCGCGGAGCGCGGAACCCGTCTCCACGGACTGGCGTTCCTGTGCCTCCGGGGCTGGATCGATCCCGTGGTGCGTATTGAAATCACCGACCCGGCGGACCGCACCCCGTACTGGTTGACGTCCACGCGCCGCCCCGAAGAACTTCTGGCAGCGCTGTCCACGCAGTCTTCGCGAGGCTAGCTTTCGCATTCCTTGCAATAAAGGTGCCCGTCCTTCTCCCGCGCAATCTGGGAGCGGTGTTTGACGAGGAAGCAATTGAAGCACGTAAATTCGTCCGGTTGCGGAGGCAGGACGCGGACCAGCAGCTCTTCGCCGGACAAGTCCGCCCCGGGGAGCTCGTAGGCGTCCGCGAGGTCAGTCTCATCGATGTCAACAGCCGATGACGACTGTTTTTCGGTGCGATGCGACTTGAGTTCCTCGATCGAGTCCTCGGTGTCTTCTTCGGTCTTCCGAGGGGCGTCGTAGTCCGTTGCCATGGTCCCTTCTTCGTTCTCCCTTGCACGTCACGCAGGGCTTGCGATCCTGTCGACCGGAACCTCGCCCGGTCTAAGGATGTAACGCAGCGGGCCGCATTTTTGTGCCCGATATCGGCAGATTGTCCTCCCGGATGTCTCGAATGTCCATACCCCGGTGCCGATCGCCTGCGCACGGAATGCCGGAAATCGCGGAATATCGCGGCGCGCCCTTTGTCCTAGTAGGAAAAGGCCGTACCGGGTGGCAGAGTTTCGAATGTCAGATAGGCCATGGTGGAGGATTTTATGCGGGATCTACGGCTGGTTGGCGTCCACGACGACGGCGGACATCTCCTGTTGAGCGGTACCGGCGGCGAGATGTTCCAGCTTCCGATTGATGAGGCGTTGCGGGTTGCAGCGAGCCGGACACCTGCCCAGGTGGCCGCACGTTCCTCGATCACGCCCGTCGCCATGTCCCCCCCGTGACATTCAGTCACGCATCCGCAGCGGCGCTACGGCCGCGGAAGTGGCGGAGCTGTCCGGGATGCCGCTCGCCAACGTGCAGCGGTATGAGGGCCCTGTGCTTGCAGAACGCGAGTACATCGCCCAGCAGGCACGCAAAGTCGAAGTCGCTG
>NZ_DF952472.1:320651-323776 GCF_001263615.2 Arthrobacter sp. Hiyo1
GGAGCGCCGCGCGGGTCATCGGCGACGCCCCGAACTGGGGCAGGCTCACGGTGACGACGTCGGCGTCAGCGGCCACCCGTTCGAAGATTGTCGGGAACGGCTGCCAACGCAAGGGGTCGACACCAGCGTCCCAATTGCCGAGCAAGTTGACTACCTTGTCCTGGGCAGGATCCAGGACGTCATAGCCCACCATGCCGTGTTCACCGGGCGTGCGGCCGGTTCCAAGGCTGGCCAAGGACGATGCCGTGGTGGAAGGAAAAGCCGAATCAAGCCACACCGGGACGGCACCCTGTCCCGAATTCGCAATCGACCTCAGAAACGGGGTGTGCGCGGCCTTCTGTTTCAGGAGATTGCGCCCCAGGCCATCGGCGAGAACAACGCACACGCGTTGCGATGCGGGCAAGTGCAGTTTGTTGTCGAAGCCGGGCAGGCCCATGCTCGCCGCGGCGCTCGTGAAAACCTCGGCGATCGATTTGCTGCCATACAGCGGCGCGCCGGGAAGCTCGGGGATGGCGCCGGTAACGGGGACGGTGTCCTGGGCGACGGGTTCCGACGTCGCCATCAGCGCTGGTGCCCGCGGCTCAGCCTGTTGCCGAAGACGCCGGAGCGGAGTCGCGGACCGGAGATGGTACTTGCGTGAACCGAGGGCCCGGGAGCGCCCGTATTCACGGCCCGCAGCGCGCGGGCAAAGACCTTCGCGTCCTGAACGGCCCGGGGTCCGTCAGCCTCGGAGCTGATCCGCAGCACGATGTCCTCCTGGGAGATGGTGCCCGTGTATCCGTGGTCGGCTTCGCACTGGGGATCGCCGCAGCTGGCGGGTCCCACGTCCAGCCGCTGGCCTCCGGACCAGGCAATGGAGAGGGTCAGCTCCCTGACGGGGTCGCTGGGAGTGTAGTTCTGCGGCTGCGCATACATGTAGCTGAGGACGACCGAGCGGATCTGTGCCACGGGGACGGACTCGGTGGAAATCTGGGCGACGATCTGCTCCCCGGCTTCGTCGAGCTGCTGGTCGTCGACGTGGGTGATCACCAGCATGTCCTCGGTGAGGACGAGGACCGTGATGTGCCGCCGGACCTCGGCACGGTCGAAATGTGTTTCCAAATGCACCAGATGCGCAAGGCAGTCGCGCCCGTCCAAGGCGTCGGCCACAACATCGGCAACCAGGACAGGATAGAAGCCTGCCCGTTGAAGTGACTGGTCCAGGCTCTGCCCCTGCGAGCTGTGGTTGTGTGCTGCATGGTGCCCGGTGGTAGCCGGACCGGACGGAGGCGTCGGGGACTTCGAGCTCATTCCCCCATTTTCACAGATCGGCTGGGGACTTCATAACCGTCCGGCCCTCCGGCGGTCAACTGCCAGCTCAGCTGAGCATCGCACGGCGGGCACTGTCTGTGCGCTGTGCGGCGTTCCCGATCCACACCTCGGCGGCAAGGATTTTCGCGCCCCGGGTCCCGGCCAGGACGGGATTGAACTCCACGAGCGCGATTTCGGGGTGTTCATCCTTGAGCCGGACCAGCCGTGCTCCGAGGTCTTCGAGGGCGGCCACGTCCACGGCCGGCAGCCCTTGGTAGCCGAACAGTTTCAGGGAAGCCCGGGGTGCCCTGATGAAGTCGTGGAGATCAGTCGTGGACAAGGGAGGTACCCGGTGCGCCCAATCGTCCAGGAGGTTCACGCGTCTCCCGCCAAACCGAAAGAGACCACGGGCCCCAGGAGCGGATCCTCGATGGCCCGGAAGGTGCACGCCTGTCCCACTGGAACCATGGCCTGCACCTCTATGGCCGATGAACCGTAGGGCTCTAGTGCGCGACGCATCTGCGCGATGTTGCGCCGAAGCGAGTCCGCATCCTCGATGTCGAGACGCACGCCTCCCAGGTCCAGGCGGTGCCGGAGGGCGGGATCCGTGGTCTTGAGCACCACGGGCCAGCCGAGACGTTCGGCGGCGTCTACCGCTTCGTCGTCGCTCTCGAACACAGCCGACGGCACCACGGGGATTCCGTAGCGGGACAGAAGCGCGGCCGATTCGCCGCCGTCGAGCCGTACCAATTGCTCCCCCGCGACAGCAGACAGGAGCCGCTCGATGTGTTCGCGGGTACCTTCGCGGTCGCAACCAGGAGGCTCGATGAACATGCCTTGGTCCCGGTCCAGCCACTTCGCGTAACGGACCACAGCCGCCAAGGCCGCCACTGCGCTGCCCGCGCTGGAGTAGCAAGGAAGGGAAGACCCGGACTCCCCGTTTGGGGCGAGTAATCCGTCCAGTTGCACGGAAGTGTCGAGGATCCCGGTGAATGCCGCGACGACGGGCTTTCCGGCCTCCGCCGCGCATTCAGCGAGCACTCCCGCGATCGCTTCCATCGTGAGGCTGCGGGACGGCACCATGGCCGCCACCACCGCATGCACGGAATCGTCTGCAAGATTCTTCCGGAGGCTGCGCCGCAGCCCGTCCCGCGATGCGGACATCCCCGCGTCCAGATCCACGTCGGTGACGATCCTGTCGACGACGAGCCCCTGGGGCGCCGCGTTGTCCGCCACGACCTTGCCGAAGGCCGCGGAATTGCTGTAGACGGCGAGCGCCGGGCCCTTGGGCAGGGGCTGGCTGGACACGATCTGCGCCACGTCCATGAGCTGTTCGATGGTTTCGACGGCGATGACGCCGGTTGGCGCATCATCGCGTCCAGGGCGGCCGCAGGCGCCAGTGTGGTCCTCACCACGTGCCCCGGCGGAAGCCGCAGCCCCGTCACATCCGATTTGGCGACGATGACCGGCTTGCTCCGCGACAATCGGCGGGCCAGGCGGGAGAACTTGCGCGGATTGCCGATCGACTCCAAATAGAGCCCGACGGCGACAGTATCGGGATCGTCTTCCCAGAACTGCATGACGTCGTTGCCGGAGACATCGGCGCGGTTGCCGGCAGACAAGAACGAGGAAAGGCCCAGGCCCCGGCGGCTCGCTGCCGCGTAGACGGAGACCCCGATGGCCGCGGATTGCGAAAACAGCCCCAGTCCCCCGCGCCGGGGCAGGTTCGGGGCCATGGAGGCGTTGAGGGAAACCTCCGGGTTCGTGTTCACGATCCCCAAGGACTCGGGGCCGATCACGCGCATCCCATAGGACCTCGCCTGGCGCACGAGCTC
>NZ_DF952472.1:324809-326749 GCF_001263615.2 Arthrobacter sp. Hiyo1
CGCTGCGCTTGCCCCTGATCGACGGGCACGGAAACTTCGGTTCGCTCGACGACGGCCCGGCAGCACCGCGCTACACGGAAGCCCGGCTCGCCGCGGCTGCGATGACGATGACCGAGAACCTCGACGAAGACGTGGTGGACTTCGTCCCCAACTACGACAACCAGCTCACCCAGCCGGACGTGCTCCCGGCCGCCTTCCCCAATCTGCTGGTCAACGGCACTACGGGCATCGCCGTCGGCATGGCCACCAACATGGCACCCCACAACCTCGTGGAAGTCATCGCGGCCGCCCGGCACCTCATCGCCAACCCGGATGCCACGCTGGAAGATGTCATGCGGTTCGTGCCCGGCCCGGATTTGCCCACCGGCGGCCGGATCGTGGGCCTGGACGGAATCCGCGACGCCTACGCCACGGGACGCGGTTCATTCAAGACCCGCGCCAAGGTGGAGATCGAGCAGCTCACGGCGCGCCGCACCGGCCTCGTGGTGACCGAGCTCCCCTACATGGTGGGTCCGGAGAAGGTCATTGAAAAGATCAAGGATGCCGTCAACGCCAAGAAGCTGAGCGGCATCAGCGACGTCATGGACCTCACCGACCGCAAGCACGGACTGCGGCTCGTGATCGAAATCAAAAACGGCTTCAACCCCAACGCCGTGCTGCAGCAGCTCTACCGGTTCACGCCGATGGAAGACTCCTTCGGCATCAACAACGTGACCTTGGTGGATGGGCAGCCGCAGACCTTGGGCTTACTCCAGCTCCTCCAGGTGTACGTCGGCCACCGCCTTTCCGTCGTGCGCCGTCGCACAGCCTTCCGCTTGGGCAAGAAAAAGGACCGCCTCCACCTGGTGGAGGGCCTGTTGATCGCGATCGTCGACATCGACGAAGTTATCCAGATCATCCGCTCCTCGGACGAGGCATCGGCTGCCCGCGAACGGCTGATGTCCATCTACGACCTGTCAGAGATCCAGGCCAACTACATCCTGGAACTCCGCCTGCGCCAACTAACCAAGTACTCGCGCATCGAACTCGAGAAGGAGCAGGAAGAACTGCGGCGCGAGATCGCCGAGCTCGAGGCGATCCTGGCATCCGACGTGCTCCTGCGCGAGCTGGTGTCCGGAGAGTTGGCCGAAGTGGCCGACAAGTACGGTACCCCGAGACGCACGGTCCTCCTCGAATCCGAGGCTGTCTCCCCCACCGTCGCCGCCGCCCTCGCAGCAGCCATCCCGGCCGGCAAGGGCAAGGCCGCCGCGCTCCCGCTCGAAATCCCCGATGACCCTTGCTGGGCACTCCTGAGCGCCTCCGGCCAGATCGCACGGACCTCCAATCAGGAGCCGTTGGCCGAATCCGGCCCGCGGAGCAAGCATGATGTCTACCGCTCCGTGGTCAAGACAACCGCACGCGGCGAGATCGGCGCGGTCACCTCGCAGGGCCGCATGCTGCGGGTACAGGTCATGGACATGCCGGCACTGCCGGCAATGTCCGGCCTGCCCAACCTTGCCGGGGGCGTCGCGGCAAAAGACTTCATCACCCTGCTCAAGGGCGAATCGCTCGTGGCGTTCGTGCCGCTGGATGCCGTGCTGGCCATCGGAACGGCGCAAGGCGTGGTCAAGCGCGTCCAGCCTGACTACCCGCTAAACCGCGAAGACTGGGAAATCATTGCCCTCAAGGACAAGGACACTGTGGTGGGCGTGGAGCCCGCCCAGGACGACGACGTCGACCTCGTCTTCGTGACCCGGCTTGCGCAGCTCCTGCGTTTCAGCGCCTCCGCCGTTCGGCCGCAGGGCCGTACCGCCGGCGGCATGGCAGGAATCAAGCTGGGGGTCGGCGACGACGTCATCCACTTCGGCACGGTGCGCGCCAATGATCCAGCCGCCGTCGTGGTGACGATTGCGGGCAGCAACGGCGCGCTGCCGGGAACCGCTCCGGGCACGGCGAAGATC
>NZ_DF952472.1:326774-328663 GCF_001263615.2 Arthrobacter sp. Hiyo1
CCCTCCCACAAGAACACGGCCGCCGCGACGGCTCCGGCGTTCCCCTCTCCCAGCCGTGGATGCCATCGGTGCGAGCTTGGCCTGGGAAGAAGGAAACGCCGGCGAGAAATGACGGGACGTAACCGTTGAAGGCTACGTCCCGGCCGCGCTGGGCTACATCGTGGCGATACTGAGGATGTTTCCTTCCGAATCGAGGAACCAGGCTCCCCGTTCTCCGCTCGGCATGGTGGCTACGCCGTTTTCGGTCTTCAGGCCCGGGAAGTCGTACTCTTCGAAGACCACTCCGCGTTCCCTGAGATCGGCCATGTCCTGGTCCAGGTCCGTGCTCTGGAATCCCAACTGGGTGTTCTTCGCGGTCCCGGCATTGGGCGTCTCGTAGAGCAGGAAGGCTGTGCCGTTGGCGCACTTGTACATCAGGTTGTCTGTGGCTTCCGGGTTATCCGGTTCGAGGCCTAGCTTGTCGCGGTAGAAGTCGCGTGCGCGGGCGATATCGCTGGCAGGGAGCACGCCGGCGACGTTTAGATCCTTTAGCATGGCAGTTTCACTTTCCAGGCTTCCCCAGCACCTAACTTTACTCCTGATCGGGCTGATCAGGGCTGGAACAGGGGGCTCTACGTGCGGTGTGACCGGATCAGGAATCCGGGCCCTAGACTACTGCCATGCCGATCATTCCCGATGACAAGGACTGGACCTGGGTCCTGTCCACGCCCTGTCCCGAGTGCGGCTTCGACGCCGCCACTGTGACGCCGTCCACCGTCCCGGGGACAGTCCTGAACATGCTGCCGCGTTGGCGGGCCGTTTTGCGCCGGGAGGACGCCTCCACCCGCCCGGACGAACACACGTGGTCACCGCTGGAGTATGCCTGCCACGTGCGGGATGTCTTCAGCCTCTTCGACCAGCGCCTGAACTTGATGCTGCGGGAGGACGACGCCCGCTTCGCCAATTGGGACCAGGACAAGGCCGCGATCGACGGCGACTACGCGAATGCGGATCCGGCCGAAGTCGCTGGGCAGCTGGCCGCCGAGGGCACCCAGATTGCCAACTCCTTCGCTGCCGTGCACGAGGACGAATGGCCCCGCACGGGGGTGCGCAGCAACGGCTCGACATTCACCGTGTTGACGTTCGCCCAGTACTTCCTGCACGATGTCGTCCATCACCTGCACGACGTGGACGGCTAGGCGCCGCGATGTCGTGGAAAGACACGAGGGCAACCCGCCTGTTCACCATTGATCTGCCCATTGTCCTCGGACCATTCGGCGGCCTGTCATCGGTGGAGCTGGCGGCCACAGTCAGCGAAGCCGGTGGGCTGGGTTCGTACGGCCTCTACGGCTACGATGCGGAACGGATTGCGGCCACGGCCCGCGACCTCAGGGAGGCCACCGGGAAGCCGTTCGCACTGAATCTTTGGCTCCCCATCGAGGGCGAGGAACCGCCAACCGCGGACCCCGGTCAGTTCGCCGCCTACGTGGACATCCTCCGGCCGTACTTCGAGCTGGTGGGCGTGGAACCACCCGCGCAACCGGACGCCTACCTGCCCGATCTGCAAGAACAGATCCAAGCGGCCATCGAGGCCCGGCCGGCTGTGCTGAGCTTCGTATTCGGTGTTCCATCGGGGGCCGTCATTGAACAGGCCCGGCGGAACGGCATTGTGGTGGTCGGTACCGCGACCACTGTTGACGAAGCGGTGGCCTTGGATGCCGGCGGCGTGGACGCCATCGTCGCCACGGGGATGGAGGCCGGCGGACACCGGGTTTCCTTCCTGCGCGCCCCGGAGGACTCGCTCGTGGGGACCATGGCACTGGTGCCCCAGGTGGTGGATGCCGTCTCGGTTCCGGTCATCGCGGCCGGCGGTATCTCGGATGGCCGTGGAGTCGCTGCGCGTTGGCGCT
>NZ_DF952472.1:333121-335777 GCF_001263615.2 Arthrobacter sp. Hiyo1
GAATCCGCCCAGCACCGCGTATCCGCTGAACCAGGCAAAGGGGCCGCCCTGGCGGTCGCCGTTCGAGTCGATCGGCAGCCCGGTGGTGGTCAGCGCGAGGGCAGCGCCGATGCCGAACGCGGCCGTGAACGAGCCCAAGGCGATCGCCCAGTCCCAGACGGTCCGCCAGCGCGCGGTGTCCACTTTTCCCCGGTACTCGAAGGCCACAGCCCGGAAGATCAGGGCCACCAGGACAATGAGCAGCGGCAAGTAGAGCGCCGAAAACAACGAGGCATACCACAGCGGGAAAGCCGCGAAGGTGGCACCGGCCGCGGTCAGCAGCCACACCTCGTTCCCGTCCCACACCGGGCCGATCGTGTTCAGCAGCACCCGGCGGTCGGTGTTGTTCCGGGCGAAGAGCTTCATGAGCATTCCGACGCCGAGGTCGAAGCCCTCCAGGAAGAGGTAACCCGTCCACAGCACGGCGATGGCCACGAACCAGACGGTAGGCAACAGTTCCATTCGAAAGATCCCTTTGCTTCCTAGTAGGCGAATGCCAGGACGTCGTCGCTGTCACCGGGCTGGCCCGGAGCACCCGGCGTCCCGCCGTCGTCGTCCTTCTTTTCCTTCTTTTCGCTGCTGCGAGCCTCAGCGAGCTCCGGCATGGCGGACACCACTCCGCCCCGGGCGTATTTGACCAGCAGCCGGACCTCGACCACCAGCAGGACCGCGTAGATGGAGGCCAACACGACCAGCGAGGTGATGAGCTCGGCGGCGGAGACGCCGGGTGAGACGGCCGCGGCCGTGAACATGAACACTTGGTCGACGCCGCTGGCGTCCGGATTGGGCGCGACGACGAACGGCTGCCGGCCCATTTCGGTGAAGATCCAACCGGCGGCGTTTGCACCGAAGGGAGCGAGGATGCCGAAGACCGCCAGGCGCATGATCCAGCGGGATTGCGGGACCATGCCCTTGCGGGTCACCCACAGGGCGAGCAACGCGGCAAAGGCAGCGATCCCGCCGAAGCCGATCATCATGCGGAAGCCCCAGTAGGTCACTTCCATGACGGGTACGTACTGGATGTCTTGGCCTGCCCGATCGCCGTACAGGGGATTGTCCGGCAGGTGGGTGCCGTACTTGGCCTTGTATTCGTCAAGGAGGCTGTTGACGCCCTTCACTTCGGTGTTGAAATCACCCTTGGCCAGGAAGGAAAGGATGCCGGGGACCTCGATCACGGCCACAATGTCGTTGCAGCTCTTGGACCCGAGGTTGCCGACGCTCAGCACGGAGAATCCGGTGCCGTCGTGGCAGGCGGCCTCGGCCGCGGCCATCTTCATGGGCTGTTGTTCGAACATCAGCTTGCCTTGCAAGTCGCCCGTGAATGCGGTGCCGGCGAACGAGATCATGGCGACGACGGCGCCGATCCGCAGGGAGGTGATCCACACCTTGTAGTCGGCCTTGTCCCGTCCGGGAATGACGGCTTCGCCTGCTACGGCCCGGCCATCGGCTCCTACGGTGTCAATGCCATCGTGGCGGCGGCGCCAGAGGTGGTACCAGGCGATGCCCAGGAGGAACGCACCGGCGACGGCCAGCGCGCCGAAGAGCGTGTGGGGTACGGCCACCATGGCGGTGTTGTTGGTGAAGACCGCCCAGGCGTCGGTCATGACGGGACGCCCGTTGACCATCGTGACGCCGACGGGGTGCTGCATCCAGGAGTTGGCCACGATGATGAAATAGGCCGAGAAGACCGAGCCGATCACGGCGATCCAGAGGCACGCGAGGTGGATGCCGCGCTTGAGTTGCTTCCAGCCGAAGATCCAGAGTCCCAGGAAGGTCGATTCCACGAAGAACGCCAGAAGCGCTTCCAAGGCCAGGGGCGCACCGAACACGTCGCCGACGAACCGGCTGTATTCGCTCCACGCCATGCCGAATTGGAATTCCTGCACGATGCCCGTGGCCACGCCCATGATGAAGTTGATGAGGAAGAGCTTGCCCCAGAACTTGGTCATCCGCAGGTATTCCACCTTGCCGGTGCGATACCAGAGGGTCTGGATGACGGCCACCACGAGGCCCAGCCCGATGGTCAACGGCACCATCATGAAGTGGTAGACCGTGGTGATTCCAAATTGCCAGCGTGCGATTTCCAAGGCGTCCATGGCTGTCCTTATTGTTCCGCCGCCCGCTGGCGGCGTCCATTTTCTACGTTGCGTAGAACCGACTTCTTCTACACAGTGTAGAACAAACCCCTGCGATGTGCTCACCACTCTTCCAGCGGTGTCACAGTGCCGCAAGGACACGCCGCGCCGCATGTTCTACCTCACGTAGAATCGCCGCCCGAAAAGCGGTAGATTGAGGGAGGAATGTTGGATCGTCGCACTTCCATGCAGCCCGCGAAAACGGGCAAGGCAAGTGCGGAAAGTAGGGATGCGTTGATGGCAAGTCTTGGCGAACTGGAACGGGCGGTCATGGATCTCCTTTGGGCGGGCCAGGAGGCAGCGACAGCCAACAAACTCCGTGATCTGCTGGCGCAGGATTCCGCCGCCACGGATGGTATTGCAGGACACCAGGGCAAGGACCTCGCAGTCACCACGGTGCTGACGGTCTTGTCCCGCCTCGAGAAGAAAGGCCTCGTGGAGCGCGAACGCGGCACCCGCCCGCACCGCTACCAGGCTGTTTC
>NZ_DF952472.1:337168-341080 GCF_001263615.2 Arthrobacter sp. Hiyo1
CCGGCAGCCCAGCGCGCCCTGGTCCTCGCGGCGTCGGCCATGTTGCTCGCTGTGCCGACAGGCTTGCTGATTGTCCCGGGTTTGCTGGGCTGAACCGGATTGGACTGAGCAGGCTGCCGGGCTACGCAGGCCCACCGGATCACCGGATCAGGCGTCGATGCGTTCCCGGTCCAGGTCCGCTGCGCCGGCAATAATGAAGTCCTTGCGCGGGGCGACATCCGATCCCATGAGTAGGTCGAAGGTGTCCTCCGCCATCTTCGCGTTCTCGATCCCCACTTTGCGAGGGTGCGGTGGCGCGGATCCATCGTGGTCTCGGCGAGCTGTTCGGCGTCCATTTCGCCGAGGCCCTTGTAGCGCTGGATCGGCTCCTTGTAGCGCTTGCCCTCCTTGGCGAGCCTGGCCAGCAGGACGTGCAGTTCGGCCTCCGAGTACGTATAGATCATCTCGTTGGCCTTCTGGCCGGCGTTGATGACTTCCACACGGTGCAGCGGCGGGACGGCCGCATATACCCGGCCCTCGTCGATCATCGGACGCATGTACCGGAAGAACAAGGTGAGCAGCAGCGTACGGATGTGCGCGCCGTCGACGTCTGCATCGGTCATCAGGATCACCTTGCCGTAGCGGGCGGCGTCGATGTCGAAGCTGCGGCCCGAGCCGGCACCCACCACCTGGATGAGGGCTGCGCACTCCGCGTTGGAGAGCATGTCCCCCACCGAGGCTTTCTGCACGTTCAGGATCTTGCCACGGATCGGCAACAGCGCTTGGAAGTCCGAGGACCGCGCCAGCTTTGCGGTGCCCAGGGCGGAGTCACCTTCCACGATGAACAGCTCAGAGCGTCCGACGTCGTCCGTGCGGCAATCTGCCAGCTTGGTGGGCATCGACGACGTTTCCAGCGCATTCTTCCGGCGCTGCGTTTCCTTGTGGACGCGGGCCGAGATACGGGACTTCATTTCGCTGACGATTTTCTCGAGCAGCAGGGCGGACTGGGCCTTGTCGTTGCGGTTCGCCGAGTTCAGGCGCGCGGTGATCTCATCCTCGACCACCTTGGCAACAATCGCCCTGACAGCCGATGTCCCCAGGATTTCCTTGGTCTGGCCCTCGAATTGCGGCTCGGCCAAGCGGACCGTCAGCACTGCCGTGAGGCCAGCCAGGACGTCGTCTTTTTCAATCTTGTCGTTGCCCGCTTTGAGCTTGCGCGCGTTCGTTTCGACGGCCTTGCGGAACGTCTTCAGGAGTGCCTGCTCAAAGCCGGCCTGGTGCGTGCCACCCTTGGGCGTGGCGATGATGTTGACGAAGCTCCGCATGGTGGTTTCGTAGCCGATTCCCCAGCGCAGCGCTATGTCCACTTCACAGTCGCGTTCCACTTCAGCGATCTTGCTGTGCCCGTTTTCGTCAAGGACCGGAACGGTTTCCTTGAACTTGCCCGCACCATGGAGCCGCCAAATATCCGTGACGCCCGAATCCGCGGCGAGGAAGTCGACGAATTCGGAAATGCCGCCGTCGTGGTGGAAGACCTCCTGGTGCGGGCCGCTCTCGCCGGGGGTGCCGGGGAGCCGGCGCTCGTCCCGGACAGTGAGCTTGAGGCCCGGAACGAGGAAAGACGTTTGGCGGGCGCGCGCGGCCAAGTCCTCGTAGGCGAACTTCGCGTCCGGGGTGAAGATCTGCCGGTCTGCCCAGTAGCGGATGCGGGTACCGGTGACGCCGCGCTTGGCCTTGCCGACGACGTCGAGCACCGAGTTCTCGACGAACGGTTCGAAGACCGACGTCGGGCTGAGCTTCGAGCCGGTGTCCTTGAACCGTCCGGGCTCGCCCCGGCGGAAGGACATCTGGTAGGTCTTGCCGCCGCGGTCCACCTGCACGTCCAGACGGGCGGAGAGCGCGTTCACTACCGACGCGCCAACGCCGTGCAGACCGCCGGACGCCGTGTAGGAGCCACCGCCGAACTTTCCGCCTGCGTGAAGTTTGGTGAAGACAACTTCGACGCCGGTGAGCCCGGTCTTGGGTTCCAGGTCCACGGGGATGCCGCGGCCGTCGTCGTGGATTTCCACCGAATTGTCCGCATGGAGGATGATCTGGATGTCGTGTCCGAAGCCTGCCAGCGCCTCGTCCACGGAGTTGTCGATGATCTCCCACAGGCAGTGCATGAGGCCGCGGGAGTCGGTGGAGCCGATGTACATGCCCGGACGTTTGCGGACCGCCTCCAGTCCTTCCAAAACTGAAAGGTGCCGGGCGTTGTATTCAGAACTCGGTGCCACGGGCGGGGCGCTCCTTCGGGGGTGTAACAGAGGCAAAAAACACTCCTCCTAGCTAGCTGCCCCGGAGCCCGGACGAGAGCTGCCACTCCCAATCGTGCTGGACGCCACTTCCCGGTGTTACGCACATGTGATACGCGGACAGCGAACGTGACCCATCCTTGCCATGGTTTTGCTTCGAATGCTGGTTATATGGATACACAGAACTACTAAGGAGGCCGAACATGACAACAGCAGTTGCAGACCGCACACTCAATGCACTCGACCGGTGCGACCGTTGCGGGGCCCAGGCATATGTCCGCGTTGTACTCGAGTCCTCCGGCGGTGAGCTGCTCTTCTGCGGCCACCACGCACGTGCAGTAGAGGCCACGCTGCGGCCGATGACTTCGGACTGGCATGACGAGACGGCGCGCCTTCAGGAGAAGGAACCCGTCCTCGCCGACTAGCCCCAATGGCTGGCCCCCGCGGCCACCTGGCTGACAAAACTTCATAGAGACAGCGGCCCCCTCCGGACGGAGGGGGCCGCTTCGTTAACCGGGGTCTCCCGGCCCAGGCCGCAACGTTGCCTAGGCGCGGCCCGCGTCCCGGTGCGTCCTATCCTGCCTGGCCCTGGCCACGTCGGCAGCGATCTCCTGGTGCCCTTGGGCGCCAAGGCCGGCCACGACCCCAATGATGTCTTTATCGGGCCGGTTCTGGCTCAGTTTTGCCTTCGCCTCGATACGGCTGATCACCAGCTCGATGCCGACGATCGCACGCAACTGGCCGGAGACGTAGCGCTCCGGGGCATCATCCACGGACCACGGCCGCTCGGAACGGGCTTCATTGAGCCCGGTCAGCCGCCTGACATGATTCCCGAGCCACTCGGCGTCGTCATGGACGGCAAGCCTGCCGTAAACGTGGGCCGTGGAGTAGTTCCACGTCGGGACGACGCGTCCGTGCTCTTCCTTCGATGCATACCAGGTAGGCGAGATGTAGGCGTCCGCGCCCTGGATGATGACGAGTGATTCCCCGATCGAGGGCTCGGACCATTGCGGGTTGGTTCGGGCGAGGTGTCCGTGGAGCGCGCCGTGTTCGCCGATCGAGGGCTCGTAGATGAGCGGCAGGAAAGTCGCAAGCATGCCCTGTGATGTCATGGTGACCAGATTGGCTGCACCTGGCCGCGTCAGGAGGTCGTGGATCACGTCAGGACCGGCCTCGAAGTGCGCTGGGATGTACATGGGTTCTATTCTTCCTTTTCTGTGGCGGGTGGTCTCGGTGTTCTATTGGTCTTCAGCGGCCTTGGTCGGCGGGCTGCGGATTAAGGCGGACCCGGACCGCGATGCCGGCGCAAGCGATGACGGCCAGCCCGCCGACGATCGTGGTCCAGCCCAGGGATTCGCCCAGCAACAGCCCTGCCCAGCAAATGCTCAGCACGGGCTGGATGAGTTGTACCTGGCTGACCTTGGCCATGGGCCCGACGGCGAGGCCCCGGTACCAGGCGACGAAGCCGAAGAACATGCTGACGACTCCGAGGTATGCAAAAGCGGCCCATTGGACCGGTGAGGCTGACGGCGGCTGCTGGGACACGGAGAGTGCTGTCAGGCCGGCCATCAACGGCAGGGCCAGGACGAGCGCCCAGGATACGGTCTGCCATGCGCCGAGTTCGCCGGGCGAGCAGGCC
>NZ_DF952472.1:343343-343964 GCF_001263615.2 Arthrobacter sp. Hiyo1
AGTAGCGGAAAGCCGACAACAATCCCGGCGGCGACCACCGCGAGCCGTGCCCATTGTTTGCCTCGCGGAAGGCGCTGCCTGGTGAGCACGAGGGCGGATGCCGCGAGTATCGCTGCGACGACGGCACGGCCGGAGCCGATGAACAGCGGCGACAGGCCACCCACCGCCACTCGGGTGAAGGGAACAGTGAAGGAAAACGCCGCTACTCCGAGGAGGCCCCACCAGAGGCCCGTTATCGAGCGGGACGGTATCACTTCTCGAATAATTGTAGTAGCGCTACTATTGTCTTTCATGAACAACGATAGCAGTTCCAGGATTGCGATGCGACTGCGGGAATGGATCACCGGGGCCGCTCCGGGATCCCGGCTGCCGTCCACGCGGTCACTGGTTGCCGAGTACCAGGCCAGCCCTGTGACGGTGCAGAAGGCCTTGCAGACGCTCACTTCGCAGGGCTTGATCGAGAGCCGGCCCGGCGTCGGGACCTTCGTCCGGGCCGTCCGGACAGCGCGCCCCTCGGACTACGGCTGGCAAACCGCAGCGTTGCGTGCGCCGCAGGCTCCTTCCCGCTCAGCCTCCACCACGATGCGCGACACCTCGAACGCCACTATTGCCTTCCACTCC
>NZ_DF952472.1:344659-348788 GCF_001263615.2 Arthrobacter sp. Hiyo1
CACGCAGCCGGCCTGGCAGACGCATCTGCGCAGCCTCCGCCATCAGCTTCAGTCGCGCCGCGACCTCCTTGTCACGAGCCTTCGTGAGCACGCCCCCCCAGGCCCACCTCAGCCTCATCCCCAAGGGAGGGCTGAATCTCTGGGCACGCCTGCCGGACGGCACGGACCTCGAGGGGCTGACCCGTGACTGCGAGAGTGCCGGGGTGATGATCGCGGTCGGTACTGAGTGGTTCCCCGCCGAACCGGCGGGACCGTTCATCCGGCTCAACTATGCGGGACCCAACCCATCGGCGTTCCCGGAAGGTGCCCGCATCCTTGGCCACGCGCTCGAACGGAACAGCCCTTAGACACAGCCGCTGATGCAAAAGTGGACCCCCGGGGAATCCGGGGGTCCACTTTTGACGGGCGGTGCCGGCTAAGGCATGGCGTCCGTTGCTTTAGTCAAGGTAGTCGCGCAGAACCTGCGACCGCGAGGGGTGGCGCAGCTTTGACATCGTCTTCGATTCGATCTGACGGATGCGTTCGCGGGTGACTCCATAGACCTTGCCGATTTCGTCTAAAGTCTTCGGCTGGCCGTCGGTAAGGCCGAAGCGCATCGCGACGACGCCTGCTTCCCGCTCGGACAGGGTATCGAGCACTGAATGCAACTGTTCCTGGAGGAGGGTGAAGCTTACGGCGTCCGCGGGCACAACCGCTTCGGAGTCCTCGATGAGGTCGCCGAATTCGGAATCGCCGTCCTCGCCCAGCGGAGTGTGCAGCGAGATGGGCTCGCGGCCGTACTTCTGGACTTCAACGACCTTCTCGGGAGTCATGTCCAGCTCGAGGGCAAGTTCCTCAGGCGTAGGTTCGCGTCCAAGGTCCTGCAGCATCTGGCGCTGGACGCGTGCCAGCTTGTTGATGACTTCCACCATGTGCACCGGGATGCGGATGGTACGGGCCTGGTCCGCCATGGCGCGGGTGATGGCCTGACGGATCCACCAAGTGGCGTAGGTGGAGAACTTGAAGCCCTTGGTGTAGTCGAACTTCTCCACTGCACGGATCAGGCCCAGGTTGCCTTCCTGGATGAGGTCCAGGAAGAGCATGCCGCGGCCTGTGTAGCGCTTGGCCAGCGAGACCACGAGGCGCAGGTTGGCTTCGAGGAGGTGGTTCTTGGCCCTCTTGCCGTCGTGGATGATGAACTCGAGTTCACGCTTCAGCTTCGGGTCCATGGAGCCGTCGTCGGCGTTGATCTTCTCTTCTGCGAAGAGACCCGCTTCAATGCGGAGCGCAAGGTCGACTTCCTGCTCAGCGTTCAACAGGGCAACCTTGCCGATCTGCTTCAGGTAGTCCTTGACGGGGTCGGCCGTGGCACCGGCTGACATGACCTGCTGGACAGGCGCGTCATCGTCATCGGCATCCGAGTAAACAAAGCCGGAGCCGGTGGTCGCGGGCTTCTTGCCCTCTTCGCCTTCTTCGACTTCCTCCGTGAGCTCTGCTTCGTCGGGAACGACGGCGTCAAAATCCTCGGCTTCTTCTTCGGAGTCCTCGTCGGCGCCGGCGGACTTGTTGGCTGCTTCGGCAGCGGCCTTGGCGCCGGGCTTGGGCCCGCGCTTCTTGGGTGCCGGCTTGTCTGCACCTGCAGTCGAAGCATTGGCAGCACGCGTTGCCGCACGCTTCGCAGCTGTAGCCGCCTTCTTTTCTTCGGCGGACAGTTCGGCCAGGGCGGCGGGTTCCTTCTCGGCGGAAGACGGGGTCACAGAAAACCTTTCTAGCGGCGGTCTGTGGAATCACCATGGGGGCAACACCACTATGACCCTGTCAAGTCCGTGATCAACATCAAGTGCCATCGCCGACTGCAGAGTCTCTAGGTAAAACTCCCGACGGCGCCTTAATGTTCCCTAGAGTTCAGGGGACGTTAACGGCACTTGAAACACGGACCCAACCGGGTCTCGGCAACCATTGTCTCACGGTTTTGAGTTCCGGGGGTCGATATCCGCTACCGGGCAGACAATTACGTGCCGCACGGATTTCACTCAATGTGACGCTCCTGGAGTCACCCCGGGGCTTGGAGTCATGCCACCGCACCACCGAACTTCCGCCACGCGGACGACTTGCTTTTGGCCCAGCCGCAGACTGTTCCGCGCCTCACCACCTCGGCGAGCAACTCCGCGAGTCGATAGCCCCGTTGTTCAGCGTCAGCCTGGGACAGGAGCTCGCGGGCGAACGAACCGCTCCCCCGGCACCACTGAATCCACCCCCGGATCGTAAGCGTTGCAGCGCGCGCCTCCCCACCACTGCGCCGGGAGAGCATCGCCAGAACCCCGTCCAGGCTCGTCAACCGTCTCCAGTCGGGGTTCTCCGGGTAGAGGCCCAGGAGCACGTCTCCATAGCGCAAGACGCTGACATCCGTGGCCGGAGTCCGCTTGCCCGCTGCTGGTGGAGGGGGACAGAGACCGGGCGGAACGACCAAGGAACCCTGTTCATCGTCGTCTTGGTCAAAGAAGCCGAAGGCCTCCGCACCGCCACAAGCGACGGTTTTCCCGGCAGCCGCCAGGACCACCACGGCGTCGCGCCAGGCGGAGACCCGCAGGCTTGCCCGGAGGAACGCCGCAGCCTCGCAGTCGAACTCCGCTGGGCGGCCGGAATCGAGGACCCCGCTCCACACATCCAGCATTTCTTCGAATGCCTTCCTGCTCCGCCATAGCCGGAGCAATTCCCCAAGCGTGGCGTCTTCCGTGCGCATGAATTCCGGATCACGGACGGGCTCGTCCTCAGGCCCCAACAACAGTGGCGATTCCAAGACGTTGCTCCCCCGGAACACCATTTCCGCGTTGAGCCGGCTATCGAGGATCTGGTCTACGGGACGGCCGGGAAGGGGACAGCACTCCACATCGGTGCAGAATGCGCTTCGCCAGTAGTCGGAACCAATGAACCATGCATCCCGCAACACCAAGCCCCGATGATCCAGGACGCGTACCAGGGCTTCCAGCAGCGGCAGGCCGTGCGGCACGGCGCCGCCGGCGTCCCAACCGTCGTCGCTGAAGAATGCCAAGAGCACGCCGTCGGCGTCATGGTCCGCTTCCAGATACTCACCGATCCTCCGTGAGTACGCGGCAAGCGCGCGGTCGGATCTCTCGCCCGGAAGGTCCACGCGGAGTGTGGCGCCAAGTGTCTGCCCCCGCAGCGTGATGGCAACGAGGCTCTCCTTTGGCCAGAGCCCCAAGGCGTGGGGAATGAAGCCGAGGATGTCCTCGGGCCGGAAGACGGTCACGCGGTTGTCTGCTGTCATGAATCCAGCATCGGCATCAATGGCGGGCCACGGCAGGCCTCAATTGCCCTATGTGGACAAAGGTGTCCGTCGACCCCTGTGGAGGAACACCGCGAAAACAGGCTACGGCGTGGAACTCCGCTGCTTCGCGAGACGTTCGCGGCGCAATTCCACGCGGCGCCGGCGCTGGTTCGCCAACGACACGAGGAGCGGCGGGACGTGGACGCCTTGGGCGGCCATCTGACGGCGCACCTTGCGACGGGTCATGAGGATCAACACCGTGCCCACGAGAAGGAACAGGAACTGCACGCTCAATGCGATGCGGAAGGACGCCAGGCCGTACAGCTCCCCGCCCGAGAAACCACTCGTGTGGAGAATGTCGAGGATGAGCCCAACCAAGTAGATCGTCAGGAGCGCGGCAACGAAGCCGCCCACATTGACGATGCCCGTGGCGGTACCAATCCTGTGGGAAGGATTGAATGTCCGGGCAAAATCAAAGCCGATCATGGACCCGGGTCCGCCGATCGCCAGGGCAATCACGAGCAATGCAAGCAACCACAGGGGCGCCCTGCTGGGCAACAGCAGGACAGCAGCCCAGGCAAGTGCCGTAGCCGCCGTGATCAGGAGCACCATGGCCGAGCGCCGCATCGGGTGCCTGGCCACGAAGGTTCCAAACAGAGGGCCCACGAGAATGCTGGTGACGACGAACAGTCCCATCAGGGCGGACACAGTGGCCGGGTTCAGGCCCTGCGCCGAGACCAGGAACGGGTAGCCCCAGGACATGGCGAAGACGTTGCCGCTGAACTGGACAGTGAAGTGGCACCAGAGTCCCAGGCGCGTGCCGGGCTGCTTCCAGGCACGCGCGAGGGTCACGCCCGTGGC
>NZ_DF952472.1:349604-352483 GCF_001263615.2 Arthrobacter sp. Hiyo1
TGGCCCGGCGGAACGTCCCTGAGCAAGGCAAGGACAAGGACGACGGCGAGCGCGGACAACGAGCTCAACGCCAGGAAAGCCGTGTTCCAGCCTGCCGAATGAAGGACGAGGGCGAAGGGCACCACACTGATGAGCTGGCCGAGCTGGCCCGACATTCCCGTCAGCTGGGTGACGAGCGGAACCCTCGCCGGCGCGAACCAGATCGGCACGAGGCGGATCACGGAGACGAAGGTCATGGCGTCCCCGGCGCGACCAGGACCCTGCCGAGCACTCCAGCCGGAACAGCGTCGGCATATGCCAGCTGGAGTTGACCGAGGCCCATGAGTACGGCACCGCTGGCGATCATGGCGCGCGAGCCGAAGCGGTCAACCAGGAGCCCAACCGGTATTTGGAGGCCTGCGTAGACCAGCAGCTGAAGCACGGTGAAGAAGGAGATGGCCGCCGCGCTGGCATGGAACCGTTCGGTAGCCTCCAGCCCGGACACACCAAAGGATGTGCGCTGGGCCACTGCCACAAGGTAGGCAAGCACCCCGATCGTCCAAATGAGCCAGGCGCGGGGTGCGTTCACCCTTCCATTATGCCCGGGGCCGCATTAAAGCTGCTTTATGGGCGCGCATCTTTACGTGCGAGATACGCCTCAACCGCCGCGCCCAGATCCTCGGCGTTGGGCAATTCGTCGTTCTCGTCGGCCAGCAGGGAACGGCGGACCGTTCCCTCGGCCTTGTCGTCATAGCGGGACTCCAGCTTGGAAACGACCTGCTGGACGTCCTCGGATGCTTCCACTTGTTCGGCGATCTGCCTGCCCACTTCCCTGCCGGCCTCGCGAAGGCGGTCCGTCGGCAGCATCAGGGACGTGGCTGCACCGAGGTATTCGAGTCCCGCCACCGCTGCCGGCGGGTACTCGGCATCCGCAAGGTAGTGCGGGACGTGGATGACATACCCGGCCACTTTCCGCCCGGCTTCGGCCAGCCGCAACTCGAGGATGTGGCCAATGGCCGCAGGAACCTCGACCGTCGGCTTCCACGTGGAAATGCCCTCGATGAGTTCCGGACGGTTGCCGTGCACCGTGACACCAACCGGCCGGGTGTGCGGAACCGGCATAGGGATGGAGTGGATCCAGGTCACCAGGTTGACGTCCAGTTTTTCCACGATCCCGACGACGGCGCGCGCGAAACGCTCCCACTGGAGGTCCGGTTCAAAACCGGCAAGCAACAGGAACGGCTCGCCCAAGCCGTCATTCAGCTTGTAAAGCGCCAATTGAGGGGCCTTGTAGTCTTCCAGATGGTCTTCGACAAAGCTGATGTGGGGACGGCGCGTGCGGTAGTCGATGAGCTGGTCGGCGTCGAACACAGCCACCGTTTCGACTTCGAGCGTATCCAGCAGTTCCCGGTTGATCTGCTGGACCACGTGCCCGGCGTCAGCGAATCCCGTGAAGCCCATCAGCATGTTGAGGCCCCTGGTGTCCGGGCTGTGGAAGAGCTCGATGTTGCTCGCGTAGAGCGGCTCAGGGTCAAGGAGTGAGCCGGAAATCCGTTCAAGCACGGCATGTTCCTTTCGCAGTTTCAAGTTCATTGGAGGAGCAGGCGGCTGCACGCCGCAGCGGATGCCTTGGCGGCCGGCCACGCTCCCTGTATTGGTACAACGCCCCGGACGGGCCGCGCATTCCTGTCGGCCAATGTGCCGCAACTCTCATTTAATTGCTTTCCGGCGCGGCAGACAGACTACGATCGAGACGTGCCGCCGTGTGCGGACCCAAGCAACCACCGACGTTGTCCCAGGCGGACAACGGAGGGGTACCAGGGCCGGGCGCCTAACATGCAGCCCGGCCAAGCCATGCAGAGAGAGATGAGGACAAATCCTCGTGGTGAAGACTACAGACATCACCCTTGGCACTATCGCCAAGGACCTGAAGAAGGCGCCCAGCGACGCACTCGTGATAGCCGTCGGTCAGGGGGAAGACGGGCCGGTACTGCTCGGGAACCCCTTGGGCGCGAAGGCCGCGGAAACCCTCGCGGCTTCATTGGGCCTCCTCGGCATCACGGGAGCAGCCGATCAGGTACACCGTCTGCCGGGTCTTCCGGAGACCGGTTCGGGCGTCCTCGTCCTGGCGGGTGTCGGCAAAGTCGCCGACGACGCCCTCCTGGCCGAGGAAACCCTGCGCCGGACTGCGGGATCCGCCGTCCGCCAACTTGCCGGTTTGTCCTCCGTGACACTGGCCCTCCCGACGGCGTCCCTCGCCGACGTCGCAGCCGTCGCCGAAGGCGCTGTGCTGGGTTCCTATTCCTATACAGAGCACCGCTCCAGCAAGGACGGCCTCAAGGACCCGGTCGGCAAGGTCCTGATCCACACGGCGTTTGACGGCAAGGACGTCCAGCCCGCGCTCGATCGGGCCTTGCTCGTGGGACGCGCGGTCAACGCCACCCGCACGCTGGTCAACGAGCCTCCGAGCCACCTCTACCCGGAGTCCTTTGCCGAAGCTGCCAAGGAACTCTCCAAGGGGCTGCCGGTCAAGGTCACCGTGTGGGACGAAAAACGCCTCGAAAAGGACGGGTTCGGCGGAATCCTGGGCGTTGGAAAAGGTTCAACCCGCCAGCCGCGCCTCGTCAAGGTGGAGTATGCCCTGGCCAAGGCCACCAAGAAGATCGCCCTGGTCGGTAAGGGCATCACCTTTGACACGGGCGGCATTTCCATCAAGCCGGCCCTCGGCATGGGCGACATGAAGAGCGACATGGCGGGCGCCGCCGTCGTACTTAATACTGTCCTGGCCGTCGCGGGGCTCGGGTTGCCCGTCAAGGTGACCGCGTGGCTCTGCATCGCCGAGAACATGCCCTCGGGCGCTGCACAGCGCCCGGCAGACGTCCTTACCGTGTACGGCGGCA
>NZ_DF952472.1:353654-356100 GCF_001263615.2 Arthrobacter sp. Hiyo1
GAATCGTCGCGGCCAGCCTCGAGCAGCCGGACGCCATCATCGACGTCGCGACGCTGACGGGCGCCCAGCTGATCGCCCTCGGCAACCGCACTGCCGGAGTCATGGGTTCCGACTCCGTCACGGGCGCGCTCAAGTCCGCGGCAGATCGCGCGGGCGAACTCGTGTGGCCGATGCCGCTGCCGGAGGAGCTTCGGGCCAGCCTTGATTCGCAGGTGGCGGACATCGCCAACATCGGCGAACGCCACGGTGGAATGATGACGGCGGCCGTGTTCCTGCGTGAGTTCGTCGGGAAGGACGCCGAGGGCAAGCAGATCCCCTGGGCGCACGTCGACATCGCCGGCCCGTCCTTCAACAACGGCAGCCCCTACGCTACACGCCCAAGCAAGGCACCGGCTGCACTGTCCGGACGCTTCTCGCTTACGTCGAAGACGTGCTGGCGACGGCCTAAGCAAGTCCCAAGTGGGGCCGGTTCATGACCGGCCCCACGGCCCGACGTGAGTCTGGCCACAAGCGCCCCACAAATGCCCCGGCAGGGTGGAGCATGGATAAGTGGTTCGCTAAGGTGAACCACGGTAGTCACAAATGCAAGAGAACTTCGGTGCTGGCATAATCGCGGCAGTACAAGTTCCAAGACCAGATGACGCGTAGTCGCGTGTCATCGCTCACGCGAGGGAGCGTCCTAGTGGCCGATCAGGCAACTGCGCAAGAATTCGACATCCTGGTACTCGGTGGCGGCAGCGGCGGCTACGCCACGGCTCTGCGTGCCGTTCAGCTTGGTTTCACCGTTGGCCTCGTCGAGAAGGGAAAGCTCGGCGGCACCTGCCTGCACAACGGCTGTATCCCCACCAAGGCCCTGCTGCACTCGGCCGAACTGGCCGACCACGCACGCGATTCCGCCAAGTACGGCGTCAACGTCACGTTGGACAGCATCGACATCACGGCCGTGAACGCCTACAAGGACGGAATCGTCGCCGGTAAGTACAAGGGCCTGCAGGGACTCATCAAGTCCAAGGGCATCACGGTCATCGAAGGCGAAGGCAAGCTGCAGGGCACCGACACCGTCGTCGTGAACGGCACAGCCTACAAGGGCAAGAACATCGTCCTGGCTACGGGTTCCTACTCCCGTTCCCTGCCCGGCCTGGAAATCGGCGGCCGCGTCATCACGTCCGATGAAGCGCTGACCATGGACTACATCCCCAAGAGCGTCATCGTCCTCGGCGGCGGCGTCATCGGCGTCGAATTCGCTTCCGTGTGGAAGTCCTTCGGCGTCGACGTCACGATCGTCGAAGGCCTCCCCTCCCTCGTTCCCAACGAAGACACCGCCATCGTGAAGAACCTTGAGCGCGCTTTCAAGAAGCGCGGCATCAAGTTCAGCACCGGCGTCTTCTTCCAGGGCGTCGAGCAGGACGACAACGGAGTGAAGGTCACCCTGGTTGACGGCCAGACCTTCGAAGCCGATCTCCTCCTGGTTGCCGTGGGCCGTGGCCCCGTCACCGCCAACCTCGGCTACGAAGAGGCAGGCGTCACCATCGACCGCGGCTTCGTCATCACCAACGAGCGCCTGCACACCGGCGTCGGCAACGTCTACGCCGTCGGCGACATCGTCCCGGGCGTCCAGCTGGCCCACCGCGGTTACCAGCAGGGCATCTTCGTCGCCGAAGAGATCGCCGGCCTGAACCCGGTAGTCGTCGAAGACGTGAACATCCCGAAGGTCACCTTCTGCGAACCTGAAATCGCCACCGTCGGCTACACCGAAAAGGGCGCCAAGGAGAAGTTCGGCGAGGACCAGGTCCAGACCCAGGAATACAACCTGGCCGGCAACGGCAAGAGCTCCATCCTGGGCACCGGCGGCATCGTGAAGGTTGTCCGCCAGAAGGACGGCCCCGTCGTCGGTATCCACATGATCGGTTCCCGCATGGGCGAGCAGATCGGCGAAGCACAGCTGATCGTCAACTGGGAAGCACACCCGGAGGACGTGGCACAGTTCATCCACGCACACCCGACGCAGAACGAGACCCTGGGCGAAGTCCACCTCGCGCTGGCAGGAAAGCCGCTCCACGGCTAAGTCTTTACGCAAGACACCCGGTCCTGCGCCCGCACGAACTGCGGGCGCAGGACCCAGCAGGCAACACTCATCCGCACTAAAGATCAATAAGGAGAACGGGGACGACATGTCTGAATCCGTTAACTTGCCCGCCCTTGGTGAAAGCGTCACCGAAGGCACCGTCACTCGCTGGCTCAAGCAGGTTGGTGACCGAGTGGAAGTCGACGAGCCCCTGCTCGAAGTTTCCACCGACAAAGTAGACACTGAAATCCCGTCTCCTATTGCCGGCATTATCGAAGAAATCCTCGTGGCTGAAGACGAGACCGCCGAAGTCGGCGCTCCCCTGGTCCGGATCGGCAGCGGCAGCAACGGCGCTGCAGCGCCCGCCGCCGCACCTGCGGA
>NZ_DF952472.1:356125-358857 GCF_001263615.2 Arthrobacter sp. Hiyo1
CCGCGACACCCGGCAAGCCTGCTGCCGCCCCCGTGGCTGCTTCCTCGCTCCGCGGTACCGTGGAGAAGGCTCCCCGCATCCGCCAGGTCATCGCCCGCCGCATGCGCGAGTCCCTCGAAACTTCAACGCAGCTGACCCAGGTGCACGAGGTCGACATGACCAAGATCGCCAAGCTCCGCCTCAAGGCCAAGGGCTCCTTCGAGGCCCAGAACGGCGTCAAGCTGACCTTCCTGCCATTCATCGCCAAGGCCGTGGCCGAAGCCTTGAAGCAGCACCCCAAGCTGAACGCTGCGTATGACGAAGACAAGCAGGAAATCACCTACCACAATGCGGAACACCTCGCGATTGCGGTGGACACCGACAAGGGCTTGCTGGTTCCGGTCATTTCCGACGCCGGCAACCTGAACCTTGCCGGCCTGGCCAGCAAGATCGCCGACGTCGCCGGCCGCACCCGCCAGGGGAAGATCGGTCCGGACGAGCTGTCCGGCGGTACGTTCAGCATCACCAACATCGGTTCTGTCGGCGCACTGTTCGACACGCCGATCATCAACCAACCGCAGGTGGGCATCCTGGGCACCGGCGCGATCGTCAAGCGTCCTGTCGTGGTTGCGGACGAAAACGGTGACGACTCGATCGCCATCCGCTCCATGATGTACCTGTCCCTCACGTACGACCACCGCCTGGTTGACGGTGCCGACGCCGGCCGCTTCCTGCAGACCCTCAGGGCCCGCCTTGAGGAAGGTGCCTTCGAAGCCGACCTCGGCCTCTAATAAGTATCATCACGTGACGGGAAGGTCCCGGCGGGAAACTGCCGGGACCTTCCCGTCTTTGCATGCATTTTCTTCCGTGGCTTTGCTACGGCTCGTAGAAGAATCTGGCTAAGCTGGAGCCATGACTATCCTCTTCAACGTCCTGCTGTTCTTGCATATCGTCGGCGCAGCCATGATTGTGGGCTACTGGATCGCCACCATGAAGCAGCCGACCGTCCACCCGCGCCAGCGCGACGGCGCCTTCGTGCAGCTGATCACCGGCATTGCCATGATGGGAATCCTCCCCATGCTGCCCAACGCCGACCCCAACTACTTCAAGCTGGGCATCAAGTTCGCGATCGGCCTCGCCGTGGCCGTGCTCGCCGTCATCGGCTCACGCAAGGTCAAGAAGGGCGAACCGGTCTCAACAGGACTGGCCCATGGCGTCGGCGGCCTGGGATTGCTCAACATCGCCATCGCAACGATCTGGCAGTAGGAGCGGAAAAGCGCTGACCGGAGCAAACCGCGCGGCCGCCTGGACCATTCGTCCGGGCGGCCGTCGCCGCTTAATCCGTGGCCGCCCGAACCACGGCAGTCACAATCCTCTGAGAGCGGACAAGCGGTGCGCCGCCGCCGTCGAATCCCTAGGATTGAACCCGGCGGCATCCGGTATCCGGGTGCCAATTCGCAACGACGCTGAGGAGTGGACATGGCTACAACACGCACCGCACACACCGTATGGAACGGCAACCTGATCGAAGGCGCCGGCAACACCACGCTGGACAGCTCCGGACTCGGACCCTTCAACGTCACCTGGAAGGCCCGCGCGGAGTCCGCAGAGGGCAAGACCAGCCCCGAAGAGCTGATTGCCGCCGCGCACTCGGCATGCTTCTCGATGGCCTTCAGCAACGGCGTCGCAGGCGCAGGCTTCACGCCGGAGGAGGTCAACACCAAGGCCGACGTCACCTTCCAGCCAGGCGAAGGCATCACGGGCATCCACCTGACCGTGAGCGCACGCATCCCCGGTGTTTCCGAAGAAGAATTCCAGCGCCTCGCCGAAGACGCCAAGCTCAACTGCCCGGTTTCCCAGGCACTCCGGGCAACCCCGATCACGCTGGATGCCACGCTCGCTTCCTAGCGGCAACCCGTCCGAAACCTGTCCAAAAAGCGAGTCCCCGCCTTTCCTTCCGGAAGGGCGGGGACTTCGTCGTGCGGGCCTCCAGCTAGCTCTTTTGCGGCCTTGCGGGCAACGCGGCCGGGCGGAGCTTGCGGTAGCCTTCACGCAGCGGTGGCCGGTCCGTGGGTAGTTCCTGCACCATTTCCTTGAGCGCGCCGATCCCGTACTCCAGCTGGGGATCGGTACCGGCCGCGTAGGCGTGCGGCGGGAACACTACTTCGATGTCAGGCTCAACCCCGAAGTTCTCCACGCTCCAACCGATGCCGCCGGAGAACCACGTGGCATAGCGCGGCTGGGTCACGCCGGTGCCGTCAGCCAGGGCGAAACGGTTGTCGATGCCGACCACGCCGCCCCAGGTCCGGGTGCCGATGACCGGGCCGATGCCGCGGAGTTTGGACACCTGCGTGATGATGTCGCCGTCGGAGCCGGCGAATTCGTCGGCGAGGATAATAACGGGGCCGCGCGGGGCGTGGTGCGGGTACGTAGCGGCTTTTCGCCGCGCGGCATGCTCCAGCCGGTGACCTTGCGGCCGATCAGTTCAGCCACGAGCTGCGACGTGTGGCCACCGCGGTTCCGCCGGACATCGACAATCAACCCGTCCAGCGCGGTCTCGGTGTCAAGGTCCCGGTGAAGCTGCGCCCAGCCGTTGGCCATCATGTCCGGTACATGCAGATAGCCGAACTTTCCATTCGAGGCCTCGCGCACGGTGCGCCTGTTGGCGTGAACCCACTCCTGGTACCGCAAGCGTTCCTCGTCCTTCACTGGAACCACGGCGATCCGCCGCTGCCGGCCTGCCGCCCGCGTGC
>NZ_DF952472.1:359639-360377 GCF_001263615.2 Arthrobacter sp. Hiyo1
GGAGAGCCCGACGCCGTCGATCGCCAGGATCACGTCGCCCACCTTCGCGTCGGCTCCCGGCCGGGTCAGCGGCGAGTTGGCCAGGGGGTCGGAAGTGTCTCCCGCCAGGATGCGCGTGATCTCCCAACCGGCTTCCGTGAGCTTGAGGTCGGCACCGAGCCTGCCCTGGCCGTTGCTCCCTGGTTCGCCCACCGCAGCCGGACGAACGTATGCGTGGGACGTGCCAAGCTCACCGTGCAGTTCCCACAGAAGGTCCACCAGGTCGTCGTGCGAGCCGAGGCGTTCGACGACGGGACGGTACCGCCGGTAGACCGAATCCCAGTCCTGGCCCGCCATGTCTTCGGTCCAGAAGAAGTCCCGCTGCAGCCGCCATGCTTCGTCGAATGCCTGTCCCCATACGGACAACGGATCCAAGACCATCCGGATCCGGTTCAGCTCAACCTTGACAAGCTCTCCCGATTCTTCCTCGGCCTTGGCGTCGGATGGTACGGCGACAACCTGCTTATCATTGACGAAGACCAGTTTCTTGCCGTCTCCGGAGAGTCGGTAGCGCTCCACGGCGGGGACGAGTGTGACCTGTTTCTGCTTCGAAAGCTCGTAGCGGACCAGCGCTGGAGCAGGTGCCTTGTCCTGCACCGTGCCACGGCCATCTCCCGTGACGCCTGAGAGGGGGGTATCGAGCCACAGCAGCGCGCCGCTGGAGGCCGAAAGCGCCGAGTAGTTGCCCTGCGGCACCGG
>NZ_DF952472.1:360402-362879 GCF_001263615.2 Arthrobacter sp. Hiyo1
CGCCGATGACGCGCAACGGCAGGCCCTCACGGTCCACCCGGACCGTGACGGCGGTTCCGGCACCATCCCCGGTACCGTCCTTCTCGCGTTCCTTGCGCCGTTCTCCCTTCGGGTACGGCGTCCGCTTCCTCCTCGTCCAGCATGTCCACGACCGGGCCGAAAGGCGAAGGAGTGGCTGCAGCGAGTGCCACAAGGTACGGCTTGATGGGGCTGGGGAACGACAGGTCGAAGGCATGGCCGTCGTACACGGGATCGAAGCTGCGGTTCGAGAGGAACGCCAGAAATTTTCCGTCGGGAGTGAAGGCCGGCGATTCGTCGCAGAAGCGGCCGTCCGTGACCTCCACGATGTCTCCAGGGTTGGCGGTGTTGACCATGCGCAACTTGCTCCGTGAGCCGAAGGATGTCACAGGCTCTGACCATGCGAGCCATTGCGAGTCCGGCGACCACGCGAGGCCGTCAATGCTGCCGTCCCCTACGCTGACAAGCCGCGACAAGGTGCCATTGGCAGTGTCGGCCAGGTAAACGTCCCCGAACGCGGTACCCACGGCAAGCCACTTGCCATCGGGACTGGCTTCGAGGGCGCTCGGACGGGCTGCCCTGGGGAAATCGATCCTCAGGAAGTCGAGCCGTGGCTCTTCGGCTCCGCCACGTGTGGCGCTCATCGGTGCAGTCACGCTATCCGCGGACGCCGGAGCTGGCTCCGCGTGCGGTTCCTGCAGCCGAACCCCGGACGTCTCGGGCTGTCCCGTGATCGCCGATGCCGAGACGGGGCGGGGCAGTTGTCCGGCGCCGTCCTCTTCACCTTCGCGTCGGGCGGGTGCGGCGTCCTGGACTGGTGCTTCGACCGCCGGTTGCGACAAGCGCGGGGCAATCCTCTTGATGTAGATGGCGTCGACGCCGTCATGGTCCGCTACGTAGGCGATACGACCGTCAATAAGGGGCCGGGGAAGCCGTGCCCGCACGCCGGGAGTCGCTTCGACAACGCGGGACGGTCCGTCTTTGTGGCGCAGCCAGTGGATGGTTCCGTGGGATTCCACAGCGCTTGCCGAACCGGCCGCGTTGGGGAAGACGTCGCCCAAGTGGGCGGCGACTTTGAGGGGTGCCGGCCGCCGCGACTGGGATGCCGAGCCCAGGCTGACGTCAAGCCGTACTGCCTCGGCGTCGGACTCAAGACTCGGCAGGATCCACAACTCGCCAGCCGATTCGAAGATGACCCGCTTGCCGTCGCTCGCGGCGTGCCGGACGTAGAAGTCCTCGTGATCGGTGTGCCGGCGCAGGTCCGAACCGTCCGGCCGCACCGAGTAAAGATTTCCGTAGCCCTCGTGATCCGAGAGGAAGGCGATCCGTCCGCCTACCCACAGCGGGTCCGCGAGGTTCCCGTCGAGCCCGGAAAGCAAGCGGGCGAACTCGCCGTTCCCGTCGGCGTCGATCCACAATTTACCGGCGGTACCGCCACGGTACCGCTTCCACCAGGCAGGCTCGCGCGAGAGCACACTGGCAAGGACAACGGGTCGCTCGTCCCCCACTTCCGGGCCGAACGCCACCGATTCGACGGGGCCGAAAGGAAGCTCGACGGCGGGGCCGCCGTCGAACGGCAAGGCGTAAGCATGCGTGTGCCGCCCCTCGGCCTGTTCAAAAGCCGTCGTGACCACAACGTCGCCTGAGGAGGTGAATCCCTTGACACGGGTGGTGCTGTGACCGAAGTAGCTCAACTGCCGGTACCCGCCGCCGTCGACGTTCGCTGTCACCACCTCGGGAGCAGCCCCGACGATCGTCGTCCACACAAGCCGCTTGCCGTCCGGGGTGAAGCGGGGATTGCGCGCAGGGAGCTGCTGGGCCGAAATCCGCCACGCGCGGCCTCCGGCCACGGGCGCAATCCAAACGTCGTCTTCGGCCACGAAGGTGATCAAATCACCGTGCAAATGCGGGAAACGGAAGTAGCTGGAGGAGGTCATTGTTCGATCATAGTCAAAGGAGTCGCGAGGGCTTTTGAGGCCTGCCGTAATGCCGGAGTGATGCTTGCCATGATGAGATAGGGCATGCGAATCGTGATATCGGGTGCCTCGGGATTCATCGGAACTGCGCTCTCCGCGCATCTCCTCGGCAGCGGGCACGACGTCGTCCGGCTGGTTCGCCGCCCGCCTGAAGGAACCGGCGAAGCCTCTTGGGATCCGGCCGCGGGCCAACTGGATGAGGCGGTACTCGATGGCGCAGACGCTGTGGTCAACCTCTCCGGTGCAGGCATCGGGGAGCGGCGCTGGACCAAAGCACGCGTGCGCGAAATTATCGACTCACGATTGCGGACCACAAAAACTCTCACGGCAGCCATGGGACGGCTGGGAACTCCGCCCGGAACATTCCTGAGCCAGTCAGCCTCGGGTTATTACGGCTCGTCTCGTGCCGGCCTGCTCCGGGAAGACGCGGGGCCAGGCAAAGGCATGCTGGCCACCCTGTGCGTCGATTGGGAGGCCGCCGCC
>NZ_DF952472.1:363876-366822 GCF_001263615.2 Arthrobacter sp. Hiyo1
CGGGTGGTGACGCCGCGCACCGGCGTGGTCCTCAGCCCTGATGGCGGAGCGCTGGGTCCGCTCCTTCCGTTGCTGAAGATGGGCGTGGGCGGACCGTTGGGAAACGGCCGGCAATATTGGCCCTGGATTTCCCTTGTGGATGAAGTTTCAGCCTTCGAATACCTGCTCAACTCCTCGCTCGAAGGTCCCGTCAACGTGTGCGCCCCGGAAAGCGCTGACGTCAACGCCATCGTTGCGCAATTGGCGGCGGCCCTGCACCGGCCGGCGTTCCTTCGCGTACCTGCCCCCGCGCTGCGCTTGGTCCTCGGCAGCCATCTGGCGGAGGAACTTGTCCTCGCCAACCAGCGCATGGAACCGGCACGGCTGGTGGACTCAGGCTTTGCCTGGCAGCACCCCGCGCTGGCGGATGCCGCCCAATGGGTGGCAAGCGGCGGCAAGTGATCATTTAAGACTGCTTGGCCAGGATCTCGGTGATCCTCCACGCGTCCTCGCCACGCAGGAGAACCACCCTGAGTTCCTGTGGTTCGCCCCGGGGCCGCGCTCCGACGATCTCCCCTGCTGCGTCCCGTTCTTCATAGGCGGACGTTTCCACCGTGACAGCAACTGCTGCCCGGTCCGGGCTGGAAGGTCTCTCCACACTCACGCTCGAGAGGGTGGTGGAAAAGCCCGCGAGAACCAAGCCGGCGCCGAGCAATTCGTCCTTGAGCTTTCCATCGGAGGCGGCAGCCGCCGAGCCCTGCACATTAACGTGTTCCAGGAGCTCGAACTTTCCGGAACTCAGCGCCTTGTCCCGGAGTGCCGACAGTCCCCGTATGGCTTCCTCCGGGTTTGCGGATCGGATCCGGCCCCATACCACCGCGGGAACTTCTGCCTCCACCGGGACTTTATCGGGACCGGCCCCCTGCTGGGTATTGCGCGGCATGCCGGGCTCGCTCGCGACTCGTTCTTCCTGGGAAGCACTCGACGCCGGGCCAGGGGCCGTTTGCCCGGCTCCCGGTCCTCGATCGCCAGCCCACCACACCGCACCAGCCAACCACACAGCGGCTACTGATCCGGCGCCCGCAATCATCCCCAGAGCGAGCACGACGGGCGCCGCCCGCCGTCGTTCGGAAACCGGCGCAACCGCACGCCGGTGTCTGCGTCCCGACCCTGGAGGGCGGAAGCGGCCGAAAAGCGCCGCGATGCGGGCGCGCTTTGGGCGAGGAGCAGAAGCCCGACGCCGGGTCATCAGTTCCGGAACAACCGTCGCGTGCACCGAAACGGAAAGGTCCACAGCTTCCGGCGGTGCGCTTCGGTAGACCGCAACACCCAATTCGGCCGCGGACGGCCGCTGCTGCGCCTCTGGATGAAGCCCGGCCTCGATCGCAACGGCCAAGGCAGTAGGCACCGCAGGCACCAAGAGTGTCAAGGGCGGCCGGCGTGCCGCAGTGTCCGGGGCGGAACCCGTGAGGCAATACCAGCCAAGCGCGGCGAGGGCGTAGGTATCGCGCTGCGGCTCCAGTTCCGCTGTCCCCCGGACAGCCGGAGCAGGATCCGCGAATCCTGGGGTGCCCGAGTCCGGAACCCCCGCGGCGTCCCCCACCATGCGGGAAATGCCCATGTCCGAGAGGAGCGGTTTCCCTTGCGCGGTGAAGAGGACATTTCCGGGCGAAACATCGGAGTGTGTCACCCCTTGGCAATGCAGATAGGCCAAGGCCTGTGCCAGGGGCGTCAGGATGGTCACTGTCTCGCCCACGCCAAGACTCCCCCTGCTGGACACCAACTGCCCAAGCGAGCCGCCAGGGGCGTAGTCCATGACCACGCCCAAGCCGCCGTCGACGGACTCTGCCAACTCAACAACGCCATGGACCTTGACGAGGTGCTCGTGGTCCAGCCTGGATAGAAGCCGCACCTCACGCAGCAGGGATGACTTGGCGTCGCGTGGATCCGCCGTCTCCGGTTTCCGGCCGAGGCATTTCACGGCGAAGCTTTTCCCCGACCGCTGTTCCGTTGCGAGCCACACCGTGGTTCTTCCGCCGCGGCCCAGTTCACGCACCGCAACAAAGCCCGGGATCACAGGTTCGGAAGGTTCGATCCCTTGGGAGGGCATGTCCCGCTCACGGTCCTGGGCACTCCCGCAGGTCGAAAAAGTCTCCATGCCTCAACAAATACCGGAAATCGCGGATTCCCGCAGAAGTTATCCACAAGCCAAGGACCGGAGCCCCGCAAGCAAGCCGAGTACGACTGAGAGCTTGGCCACAAAATCATGGCCTGCGCCCCGCGGGGTCTAAGCTTGTCCCCATGACTCTTGAGTTTTCACAGCTGGGTCTTGCCCCGGATTTCGTTGACTACATGCAGGGCTGGGATATCCAGCGCGAACTCCACAACAAGGTTGTTGCCGGCGACAAACCCAGCACCGTCTTGCTCCTTGAACATGCCGCGGTGTACACGGCAGGCAAGCTCACGGAGGACCACGAGCGCCCGTTTGACGGCACGCCGGTTGTTCCCGTGGACCGTGGCGGCAAATTGACCTGGCACGGACCCGGCCAACTCATTGCCTACCCCATCCTCAAACTGAAGAACCGCGCCGGGATCCGTGACTACGTCGAGCGTCTCGAAGCCGTCATGATCGCGATCATGGAGGACTACGGAATCAAGGCCACGCGGGTCAAAGGCCGGGCGGGAGTCTGGGTCCTCGCGGACGACAAGGGTCCGGACCGCAAGATCGCCGCGATCGGTATCCGCGTCCTCGACGGCGTGACCATGCACGGCGTGGCCATCAACTGCAGCAATGACCTCGCTCCCTACGCACAGATCATCGCGTGCGGCATCACCGACGCGAGCGTCACCACCATGTCCATCGAGACCGGCAAGACCATCAACCCGGCCGACATTGCCGAGCGCTTCATCGAAGAGTTCCGCAAGCACGAAGAAGCACTCGTATCCAGCCCCGAAGGAGCACTCCAG
>NZ_DF952472.1:367305-373516 GCF_001263615.2 Arthrobacter sp. Hiyo1
AAAAGGCCGCGAGATCCCCGCCCATCTGGCCCACATCGCCGAAGGCATCCAGGACTCCGGCACCACCCGCCAGGAAGCCCGCACCCTCCTCGCACACCACGCATAGCACGTCGGCTAAAGCACGGTCAAAGGACCGGACCCCGGACAAATCCGGCGTCCGGTCCTTTGGCATAAATCACGTAGAATTAAGGCACTATGGCGAAATCCCCTGATTCCAGCAACTCGACAACATCGGCTGCCGACGCTCCCAAGCGTGGCTTGTTTTCCCGCAAGCCCAAGGAAGCCAAGGCCAAGAAGCCGAGCCAGCTGAAGCAGATCGGCGAGGTCTTCAAGATGACCCGCCGCAATGACCCTATCGTCGTGTGGCTCATGCTGTTGGCGTTCCTTGGCGTCGTTGCTGTCAGCCTCGTCGTCGGGTTCTTCCTGAACAACTGGGTCACCGGCCTGATCATCGGCATCCCCTTGGGCCTGCTGGCAGCTGTCTTCATCCTCTCGCGGCGCGCGGAACGTGCCGCCTTCGCGCAGATCGAGAACCAGCCCGGAGCTTCCGGTGCGGCTTTGGGAACCCTGCGCCGCGGCTGGATCACGGAAGACCAGCCGGTCGCCGTCAACCCGCGTACGCAGGACGCCGTCTTCCGCGCCATCGGCCGGCCCGGCGTCGTGCTGGTCAGCGAGGGACCGTCGCATCGCGTCAAGCCGCTGGTTGACGCCGAGCGCAAGAAGCTCGCCCGTATCCTGCCGAACGTCACCATTCACGTGATCGAAAGCGGTCGTGGCGAAGGCCAAGTGCCCATTAGCCAGATCGCAAAGACCATGAACAAATACAAGAACGAACTCACCAAGGTTGAGGTCGGCGCTGTCAGCAAGCGAATCTCTTCGCTGGGCAACCGCCTGCCGATCCCGAAGGGCATCGACCCATACAAGGCACGCCCTGACCGCAAGGCCGCACGCGGACGCTAACCACGACAAAAGCCGCCCGTTCCTGGAATCTCCAGGAACGGGCGGCTTTTTGCCTGCGCAAAAAGTTACATCCGAATGAGGATCGTGTTCATGGCCCTGTCGTGGAGGCCACGCTGGTCAGGATCGAAAACAACCGCGGGAATCACCAGGCACAAGAGGATCGTCCTGACCAAAGCGGCCAAGGGTCCTGCCTGCGCTCCTCCGAGCCGTACCACGTGGATGCCCGCAACCCGGTGTCCGATGCTGTAGCCCAGTGTGCCGATGAGAAGGACCTGTTCCACCGCAAAGACAGCGAGTGTCGCCCATTGGTTGCCGCCGAAGGCAAAGTTGCTGATCACCAGGGCGATGACCCAGTCGATGCAGATTGCCAGGATGCGACGGCCGGCCCGGGCCATGGAGCCTGGACCGGATTCAGGGAGGCCGAGCCGCGCTCCCGGGTACTTGGAAATTCCGGACGTGTCCGGCCCTGTGAGCCATGAACCAATATCTTTACGATCAACCACACTTCAAGCTTACGGCTTCACCATCGCACGCCCGACGGCGGGAGGTGGCGCCGGTGCGCTCTTGGCTGTCTTCACAAGGAAACAGACACACAGGCGAAAGACATAGACTGGCACTGCAGTAGACCAGTAGCGTTTACACGGCAGGCAGTTCTGTAACCTGCTCGAAACAATACTGACACTCCGGGGAAATCCCATTTCCCTATGGTTGGAGAAGTTGCTAGCCGCCGCATCAGGGATACTTTTTTGTTTCCCTGCTTTCGGTTTGCGCTGGACCAGACGGCCCGAGGGGCCTGTTACCTGTTATGCGTTAGGAGCATAGATGTTCAAGACTGCGGACGAAGTCCTCAAGTTCATCAAAGACGAAGATGTTAAGTTCGTCGATATCCGCTTCACCGATCTTCCGGGCGTCCAGCAGCACTTCAATGTGCCGGCCAAGAGCGTTGACGCTGACTTCTTTGTCAACGGCCAGCTCTTTGACGGATCTTCCATCCGCGGTTTCCAGGGCATCGCCGAGTCC
This sequence comes from Arthrobacter sp. Hiyo1, assembly GCF_001263615.2. Lineage (NCBI taxonomy): Bacteria > Bacillati > Actinomycetota > Actinomycetes > Micrococcales > Micrococcaceae > Arthrobacter > Arthrobacter sp. Hiyo1. The sequence goes on from NZ_DF952472.1 coordinate 369,286, forward strand.
GACATGCAGCTCATCCCGGACGTCACCACGGCCTTCATCGACGCCTTCCGCATCGAGAAGACCCTGGCATTGAACTTCTCCATCGTGAACCCGCGCACCGGCGACCCGTACCACCGCGACCCGCGCGGCGTTGCCGAAAAGGCAGAAGCCTACTTGGCCTCCACCGGCATTGCGGACACGGCATTCTTTGCTCCCGAAGCTGAGTTCTACGTCTTCGACAACGTCCAGTTCGAATCCTCCCCGCAGGGTTCCTTCTACAAGGTCGACTCGATTGAAGCACCTTGGAACACTAGCCGCGAAGAAGAAGGCGGAAACCTCGGTTACAAGACCCCCTTCAAGGGCGGCTACTTCCCGGTTTCCCCGGTTGACCACCAGGCTGACCTCCGCGACGCCATGTGCATCGCGTTGGACGAAGCAGGCCTCGAAGTCGAGCGCTCGCACCACGAAGTCGGCGCTGCCGGCCAGGCCGAGATCAACTACAAGTTCACCACGCTGGTCCACGCAGCCGACGACCTGCAGAAGTTCAAGTACGTCATCAAGAACACCGCGTGGGAGTACGGCAAGTCCGTAACCTTCATGCCGAAGCCGATTTTCGGTGACAACGGCTCTGGTATGCACTGCCACCAGTCGCTCTGGAGCAACGGCGACCCGCTGTTCTACGACGAGAAGGGCTACGCCGGCCTGTCCGACACTGCACGCTGGTACATCGGCGGCCTGCTGAAGCACTCCTCTGCCGTGCTCGCCTTCACCAACCCGACGGTCAACTCCTACCGCCGCCTGGTCAAGGGCTTCGAAGCTCCGGTCAACATGGTCTACTCGCAGGGCAACCGCTCCGCCGGCATCCGCATCCCGATCACGGGCTCCAACCCGAAGGCCAAGCGCATCGAGTTCCGCGCTCCGGACGCCGCGTCCAACCCGTACTTGGCGTTCTCCGCCCAGCTCATGGCCGGCATCGACGGTATCCGCAACCGCATCGAGCCCCCGGCTCCGATCGACAAGGACCTGTACGAACTGCCTGCAGAGGAAGCCAAGGACATCCCCAAGGCTCCGGGCTCCCTTGAGGAAGCACTCGAGGCCCTGCGCGAGGACAACGAGTTCCTGCAGGCCGGCGGTGTCTTCACCCAGGACCTGATCGACACGTGGATTGAGTACAAGTACGAGAACGAGATCCGTCCGCTGTCGCTGCGCCCGAACCCGTACGAGTTCGAGCTCTACTACGGCGTCTAGTAACACCGCACGAGGCAAATGAAGGGCCGCAGTTCATTTTTGTGAACTGCGGCCCTTTCCCTTTAACGCCGGCGGACTCGTGCCCACAAAAAAGAACGGCTGTGCCCGCTAAGACACAGCCGTTCTTTTGGTAAAGACCCCGGATCGCAGGGGCCGGACCCCCAATTTTTCCTACACCCGCCGGCGCCCGCTAATCAACCGGAAGAGGAAGACGATGATCGCCAAGACGATCAATATCGGGGCGATCCAGAGAAGGAATCCCAGGGCCTTTACGGTGCCGCCAATGATAAAGAAAAGGATCGCGATGACCGCGACGATTCCGAGGATGACATTCATGATGTAGCTCCAGTTTCAGTCGTAAACATTCTGATGATTGCCTTTATCGCTGTGCAAACCTCAGCAACCTTACTATAAGTATGCTTATTATTCTAATCCTTCCCGGAACGCCCGCTCACATAAAGGGACACGTCCACCTTGAGGTCATGTCTGCAGGAGCGTCCGGCCAAACACCCACATAGGTGAGCGAGCGTCCGGCCAAACACCCACATAAGTGAGCGAGCGTCTGTGTCCGCGGCGCGTCGCAGAGCCGAAACCATGGGGCAATCCGGCGTGCCTACCGGAACGGGCATTCACGCCCGGTTCTGCCATTCCAACGCCCCTGTCGCGGGCGTGGACGCCGTGGTACGTTCAGCGTGATCAGGATGCTTGAGAGAGAGTCCTCATCCCTTCCGGCTCCTGACGCAACTACTCAAAGCGGAGGCATACGATGACAACCTTGATGATCTTCCACGAGGTCGATGACGTTGAGCACTGGCTTAGCTCGCCGAAACGGGAAGAACTCTTCGGACCCCTGGGCTTCACGGTTCGAACGTTCGTGGACCCGGAAAAAACCAACCGGGTTGGTTTGATCGTCGACGTCCCGGACATGGAGACGTTCCAGCGAACGCTGGAGTCCGAAGCTGCCGCCGAGGCGATGAAATTCGACGGCGTGCGCCCGGAAACAATCGTGACGCTGGTCGAGTCCTAGGTACCGCCTAGTCGCCGAAACCCCGGTACATGGTCCATTGCGGACCGGCGGAACCACCCAAATACTTGCCGGTCTCGACAAAACCCGCGTTTGCGTAGGCAGCCTTGGCGGCAGGATTGTGTTCGTTGACGGAAAGCACGACGCCGGCCTGCCCGCCACCCAGCCTTGCTGTCAGCTTCTGCGCTTCCCGGGCAGCGGCCACAGCAGACAGGGAGCCCAGGCCTCTCCCCTGGCGCTTCTGGTCGATCAGGAACCCGCGCAAGAGCCAGGCGGAATCGTCGTCGTGCCATCCTGCCAGGGTTGCGGCACCAGCCTGCAAGGTAAATACTCCGATGGCGGCGCCTGCCGCTTCGATCACGTACGGCAGGCGGCTTTCGTCTTCCAACCCCATGAGCATCATCTTGAACGGGTCCCCGACGAAGTCTTCCTGCCCCGCGGCCAATTCCATGACGGCGACGTCGCCGAGCGTGATGGCGCGGGCATCGTCGTCGAGATCCTTCAGGGGAATGAGCCACACGGTTTCCAGCATCCTTCGAGCTTAGCCGCCTCCGTACTTCGCGGGACGGCTCAGCCTGGAGCTCACTGGCCGTAGAAGTCCTTTTCGAACACCGCCCGGGTCCGCCGCTCAAGCGAAGATAGTCTTCTTCGAACACCGCAGCCTGCCCGGGAGGGTAACCGCACCACCTGGCAACGGCCTCCAGGTCCCTTCGGGAAGCAGGGAGGAGATCCGAGGCACGCCCGGTGCAGATCACATTCGCCGAGCGGATGCGGCTCGCGAGCCGCCAGGCTTCGCGAAGCAACACGATGTCGCCCTTGTCGATCAGGCCCAACGACTCGATCGCGTCGAGGGCCTGCAGGGTTGACGTGGTCCGCAGTTGTGGATGCTTCCCTGCGTGTTGGAGCTGCAACAGCTGCACCAGCCACTCGACGTCGCTCAGTCCGCCCCGGCCGAGCTTGACGTGCCTGGCTGGATCGGCGCCTCTCGGGAGCCGTTCCGACTCAACCCGTGCCTTGACGCGCCGGATCTCGCGCACATCCGTCTCGGCGAGCGATTCGGGGTACCGGATCGGGTTGATGAGCCAAAGGAATTCCGCGGCCAATTCGTCGTTGCCGGCCATGGGTTGTGCCCGCAACAGCGCCTGGGCTTCCCAGATGAGGGACCATCGCCGGTAATACTCCGCGTATGACTCGAGGGAACGGACCATGGCCCCGTTCTTCCCCTCGGGACGAAGATCGGCGTCGACGGTGAGGACCCGCTCCGCCAGGATGGCCGGTTTGAGGGGTTGGGTCAACAAGGTGGAAATGTGACCCACAATGGCAAGGGCTTGTTGCTGGGCTTCGGATTCACCCGCCCCGGGGAGGGCACGGTGGACGTACATGACGTCGGCGTCCGAGCCGTAGCCGATCTCGCGTCCGCCTTGCCTGCCCATGGCGACCACCAACACGTGCGTCGTGAGGGGCCCCTCGGAAGCCACGATGGACTCGGCGACGTGCAAGGCGCCCAGAACCGCAGCCCGGTCGGCATCGGCCAACGCCGTGCCCACTGCGTCCTGTTCCAGGAGGCCGGAACTGTCCGCGATGGCGATCCGGAGGATTTCCCGGCGCCTGATGAGCCGGATAAGCCGCATCGCGTTTTCCGGATCGGCGTGGCGCGACATCTTGGACTGGATTTCCTGCCACTGCGCCTCGAAGCTCAGCGGCATGAGTTCCTTGTCGGAACCAAGCCACGCAACGGACTCCGGGGAAACCTCCAGGAGATCCGCGATGAGCCGTGAGTTGGAGAGCACGTGGCAAAGCCGCTCGGCCGCCGCTTGCGAGTCCCGGAGCATCCCGAGATACCAATGGGTGGTACCGAGTGCTTCGCTGACACGGCGGAAGGCAAGCAGTCCGGCGTCGGGATCCACACCTTCGGCGAGCCAGCCGAGAAGGATGGGGAGCAACTGCCGCTGCAATGCGGCGCGCCGGCTGACCCCGGCC
>NZ_DF952472.1:373704-381450 GCF_001263615.2 Arthrobacter sp. Hiyo1
CGCCTTGCGGGTCGCGGTAACCGAGTGCCGCAAGCCGCCCTTGGGCGGCTTCCGGAGTGAGCCGGGCGTCTTCGGTGCTCAACTTCGCGGCCGTGTTGAGCAGCGGCCGGTAGAAGATGCGGTCATGCAGTTCACGAACGGACCGTTTGGTCTTCTGCCAGGTTTCAACCAGCGCGTCCGGATGCGGCCTGCCTGTGGAAAAGGGCCCCAGGACGGCCTTGGCGAGGAACCGCAAAGACTCCTGGCTTGTGGGCATGAGGTGGGTACGGCGCATCTGGAACAACTGGATGCGGTGCTCAAGTACCCGCAGATAGCGGTAGGCCGCGTCGAAGGCAGCGGCGTCCACCCGGCCGATGTAGCCGCCCGCGGACAACGCGGATATTGCCGACGTCGTATCCCGGCAACGGAGCGTTTCATCGGACTTTCCGTGGACAAGTTGCAGGAGCTGGACCGTGAACTCGACATCGCGCAGCCCGCCGGGACCGAGTTTGATCTGGCGCTGCTCTTCGGCCGGGGCGATGTTGTTCGTCACCCTGCGGCGCATCGCCTGCACCGATTCCACGAACCCTTCCCGGCCGGCGGAAGCCACACGAGCGGCTGGACAGCCTGCTCGTAACGCGAGCCCAGGTCCCTGTCTCCTGCGATGGTCCGGGCCTTAAGGAGCGCCTGGAACTCCCAGCTTTCAGCCCATTTCGCGTAGTAGCTCAAGTGCGAGGGCAACGTCCTGACGAGGGGACCGGATTTCCCCTCGGGCCGCAGGTTCGCGTCGACCTCCCACAGACCCGGTTCGGTCCCCGTGGATGAAATGGCACGGGATATCCCGGCGGCCAAGGCCGTGCCGATGGTCGCGGCCTCGGCGTCCTCCAGGTCCGGTGCCTCGATCACGTAGATGACGTCGACGTCGGAGATGTAGTTGAGCTCCCGGGCACCGCACTTGCCCATGCCGATGACGGCCAGCCCGACGCCGGCAATATCGGCGGGATCGAAAGTCGCCGCGGCTTCGGCCCTGGCAACGGCGAGGGCCGCCTCTATCGCGGCACCTGCGAGGTCGGCCAGTTCGGCACCGACGGCGGGCATGAAGTCCTGCGGACTGGCGGCGCAGAGGTCCTTGATGGCCAGTTCGGTGAGCCCGCGACGGTAAGCCGTCCGGAGAGCCGTGTAGGCGCTGGCTCCAGTCATCGCGCAACGGGCCGGGGAGAGTTGGGGTCTGCCTTGACCGATCGGAGCAGCTTCGTCCGGAGCTCACTGGCATCGGCGGACAAGGGCTCCGGGCTGACGCGGACATCGAAGACGTCCAGGTGTTCCGGATGCCTGATCAGGAACTCCCCCAAGGCTTCGGATGCCCCCAGCAAGCGGTAAAGCGGCTCGCTCCGATCCGGGTGCTCCCCAGCGAGCTGCCTGAGCGAGGGATGCTTCTCAATCAGACGGACCAGCGACTGCAACGCGGTGTCCGGGTTGGCGCTGAGGTGCAGACCGGCGAAGATCGTGTCCTGGTCGATGCCGTCGAGTTCACGCGCGGCAAGGAACCGCTCACCCTTTTCAAGGTCGCTGAAACCGGCCGAGATGAGCCGGCGGGCCAGGCTCACACTCACAGCCTAGAGAATGCCGAGATTGCGCTTGAGCTCGTAAGGCGTGACCTGGAGCCGGTAGTCCTGCCATTCCGCACGCTTGTTGCGCAGGAAGTGGTCAAAGACCTGTTCGCCGAGGATGTCCGCTACGAGTTCCGAATCCTCCATGGCGCGGATGGCGTCGTGGAGGCTGGCCGGAAGCGGCGTGTGACCCATCGCCTTGCGCTCGGCCGAAGTCAGCGACCAAACGTCGTCTTCCGCGGCGGCCGGAAGGTCGTAGCCTTCCTCGATACCCTTGAGCCCGGCACCGAGCAACACTGCGTAGGCGAGATACGGGTTGGTGGCGGAGTCAATGCCGCGGTATTCGATCCGTGCGGACTGGCCCTTGCCCGGTTTGTAGAGCGGCACGCGAACCAGGGCCGAACGGTTGTTGTGCCCCCAGCTCAGGTAGCTCGGCGCTTCGCCGCCGCCCCAGAGACGCTTGTACGAATTGACGAACTGGTTGGTGACGGCGGTGAATTCCGGCGCGTGGCGGAGGATACCGGCAATGAATTGGCGTGCGGTCTTGGACAACTGGAATTCGGCGCCGGCTTCGTAGAAGGCGTTGGTGTCACCCTCGAACAGCGAAAAGTGGGTGTGCATGCCTGAACCCGGGTGGTCGGTGAACGGCTTGGGCATGAAGGTGGCGTAGGTGCCTGCTGCAGGGCCACTTCCTTGATGACCGTGCGGAAGGTCATGATGTTGTCCGCCGTCTGGAGGGCGTCCGCGTAGCGGAGATCGATCTCGTTCTGGCCGGGTCCGCCCTCATGGTGGCTGAACTCAACGGAAATGCCCACGGATTCAAGCATGGTGACGGCCGTGCGACGGAAGTCCTGTGCCACGCCGCCGGGCACGTGGTCGAAGTAGCCGCCCTCGTCAACGGGAACAGGAACGCCGTTGGCATCGAGGTCCTGGGACTTGAGGAGGTAGAACTCGATCTCGGGATGCGTGTAGCACGTGAAGCCCATGTCCGCGGCTTTGGCGAGGGTGCGCTTGAGCACGTTCCGGGGGTCTGCGGCCGACGGCTCGCCGTCGGGGGTCAGGATGTCGCAGAACATCCTGGAGGTCTGCTCGGTTTCACCACGCCACGGGAGGATCTGGAACGTGGAGGGGTCTGGCTGGGCAAGCATGTCGGATTCGAACACCCTGGCGAGGCCCTCGATGGCCGAACCGTCGAAACCCAGGCCTTCTTCGAAGGCGCCTTCCACTTCTGCCGGCGCAAGTGCCACCGATTTCAGGGAACCGACGACGTCGGTAAACCACAAGCGTACGAAGCGCACATCACGCTCTTCGATAGTTCGCAGAACGAACTCTTGCTGGCGGTCCATGGGGCCTCATTTCCGGGTCAACGTCCATGCCGCGGATTCGGGATTCGAAGCCGACGACAACTCAGCATTCACTCTACTAAGCATTGGCCCGGATTGGCTGCACCCCCGGTTCGCGTAACACAGCGTTTACAAATGTGAGGCTCCCCATGCGCCGGTGGCTAGGACGGCCGGTACCGCATACGCTCTATCCATGGCCCCAAGCAACAGTTCCGATTCCAGCATGCCCGCCGAAATTCCCGCGCCTTACGGAACGGGACCTGCCGCGGCAGGTTCCGGGGCTTCAGCGGATGCTTCAACGCCGAAGCCCGCCGCGAGGATCCGCACCCATCATCTGCAGCAGGCCAAGGCCAAGGGTGAGCGCTTTGCGATGTTGACTGCCTATGAGCAATACACGGCGGAAATTTTCGACCAGGCCGGCATCGAGGTCCTGCTGATCGGCGATTCGGCGTCCAACAACGTCTTCGGGAACGAAACCAGCCTCCCTGTGACCGTCGACGAGCTCCTCCCCTTGTGCCGCGCGGTGGCCCGGTCCGCCAAGCGTGCCTTGGTAGTGGCCGATCTTCCCTTTGGCAGCTACGAAGTGTCGCCGGAGCAGGCAGTGGCAACAGGCGTCCGCTTCCTGAAGGAAGGTTTGGCGCACGCCGTCAAGATCGAAGGTGGCGCGTTCTATGCGGGAACTGTGCGGGCCATGGTCCAGGCAGGCATTCCCGTCATGGCGCACATCGGCTTCACGCCCCAGAGCGAACACTCGCTGGGCGGCTACCGCGTCCAGGCCGGGGCGACGACGCCGCGCGCCTCGTCGAAGACGCCGTTGCCCTCGCAAATGCCGGAGCGTTCTGTGTGCTCATGGAGATGGTTCCCGCTGAAACAGCTGCCGCCGTCGACGCAGCCATCGACGTACCGACTATAGGAATCGGCGCAGGCAACGCGACCACTGGACAGGTTCTGGTGTGGCAGGACATGGCCGGACTGCGCGGCGGCAAGATGGCCAAGTTCGTCAAGCAATACGCGGATCTTCGCACCACCCTGGGCGCCGCGGCGAAGGCCTACGCCGACGACGTCAGGTCCGGCCAGTTCCCCGGCCCGGAACACTCCTTCTAGGAGGAAGCAGCTTCAGTCCTCCTCGTCCTTGTCCCAGGCTTCGTTGCGGGCCTTGACCTTTTCGAGGGCGTGCTCCGCTTCTTCGCGGGTCTTGTAGGGACCGATCAGCTGGGACCAGTCGGACATCGCGTCCTCTTCGATTTGGTGTGTCTGAACGTTGTACCAGAACTCCGCCACGGTTTCTCCTTTTCGAATCCCGCCGCAAGCCCGGCGGGGCCGGTGCCTTCGCACGGGCCGATATTTAGCTTCTTAGTTACTTGCGTCTCGTGCGTCCCTTATATGATCAATCTATGCCTTCTCCCGCTCTGACCGCACCCATCGGCACGCTGACCCGTGGGACCGTCAGCCCACAGCTGCCTGTTCCGGCGTCCATCCCGCGCCCGGAGTATGTCGGCAAGCCGGGACCCGCGAAGTTCACCGGTTCAGAGGTCAAGTCTGCGGAAACCATCGAGAAGATCCGCATCGCCAGCAAAATCGCGGCCCAGGCGATCGTCGAGGTCGGCAAGCACATCGAGCCCGGCGTCACAACCGACCAGTTGGACCGGATCGGCCACGAATTCATACTGGACCACCAGGCCTACCCCTCGACGCTTGGCTACCGCGGCTTCCCCAAGTCCCTGTGCTCCTCGCTCAACGAGGTCATCTGCCACGGCATCCCGGACAGCACCGTCGTCCGGGACGGCGACATCCTGAACATCGACATCACCGCCTACATCAACGGCGTCCACGGCGACACGAACTACACCTTCCTGGTGGGCGAGGTCGACGACGAGTCCCGGCTCCTGGTGGAACGCACCCAGGAGTCGCTCAACCGGGCCATCAAGGCCGTAGCGCCCGGCCGCGAAATCAACGTGATCGGCCGTGCCATCCAGTCGTACGCGAAACGCTTCGGCTACGGCGTGGTCCGTGACTTCACGGGCCACGGCGTCGGCGAGGCGTTCCACACCGGCCTGATCATCCCCCACTACGACGCCGCGCCGGCCTACAACACCATCATCGAAGCCGGAATGGTCTTCACGATTGAACCCATGCTCACCCTTGGAACGATCGAGTGGGACATGTGGCCCGATGAATGGACCGTCGTCACCCGGGACCACAAGCGGACCGCACAATTTGAACACACCCTGTTGGTCACCGAGACCGGCGCCGAAATCCTGACTCTTCCCTAAGCTCTCCGGAAGGTCACCTGCAGCCGTTCGCGCTGCGACATGCCCACCCCTCCTGCCATGAACGGAAACGCATTGACCAAGAAGGATGAGAAGATCCACAAGAACGGCCCGCTGATCGGCATCGACGTCGGTGGCACCGGCATCAAGGGCGGCATCGTCGATCTCAAGAAAGGCAAGCTGCTCGGGGACCGCCTCCGCATACCGACGCCGCAACCTGCCACTCCCGAAGCCGTCGCCGAAGTGATCGCACAGATCGTCGAAGAGTTGTCGGCCCGTGAGGATGCTCCGGCCAAGGGTTCGCCCGTGGGAGTCACTTTCCCCGGAATCATCCAGCACGGCGTGGTCCGCTCTGCCGCCAACGTGGACAAGTCCTGGCTCAACACGGACATTGATTCGCTCCTCACCAAGCGCCTGGACCGTCCCGTCGAGGTCATCAACGACGCCGACGCAGCCGGTCTCGCTGAAGCCCGCTACGGCGCAGGCGAAGGCGTCGACGGCACGGTTCTGGTGATCACCCTCGGAACGGGCATCGGCTCGGCCTTCATCTTCAACGGGCACCTGGTGCCCAACGCCGAGCTCGGCCACCTCGAAGTGGACGGCCACGACGCCGAGACGAAGGCATCCGCCGTCGCGCGTGAACGCGACGGCTTGAGCTGGGAAGAGTACAGCGTGCTGCTGCAGCGCTATCTCTCCCACGTCGAGTTCCTGTTCTCCCCCGAGCTCTTCATCATCGGTGGCGGTATCTCGAAGCGTTCGGACGAGTACTTCCCGCACTTGGATCTGCGGACACGCATCGTCACGGCGGAACTGAAGAACGACGCCGGAATCGTGGGGGCCGCGCTGGACGTCGCCTCCACCACAAGCTCGCCAAGTAGACGTGGTGCCGGTGGCGGCTGCGGCTTCCCCTCCGCTGCCGCCACCGGAGCTAGATGGGGCTCTTCTCGGAGCTCTTGCCCTTGGCGCCCTTCGCCGCATTATCCGCGGCTGCGGTTTCGGCTTCGTGGCGGAGCAGCGAAATGGCCGACTCGAAGTCCTCAAGCGATTCGAAGGCCTGGTAAACGCTGGCAAATCGCAAGTAGGCGACTTCGTCCAGCTTCTGGAGTGGTCCAAGGATGGCCAGGCCGACCTCGTGGGCATCGATCTCCGCCGCACCGGAAGAGCGGATGTTTTCTTCGACTTCCTGGGCCAGCATCGCAAGGTCGTCCTCGGTCACAGGACGGCCTTGGCAGGCCTTGCGAACGCCGTTGATGATCTTGATCCGGCTGAAGGGTTCCCCCACGCCCGAGCGTTTGATGACGGAAAGGCTGGTGGTCTCCACGGTGGTGAAACGGCGTCCGCACTCGGGGCACTGGCGCCGACGGCGGATGGCCGAGCCGTCGTCGGCCATTCGACTGTCCACAACACGTGAGTCGGGGTTTCGGCAGAACGGACAATACACGCTGGGCCTCCCCTGCTCGGTTCCCGGCCACCTGTCCCCGCGGCGGGATCGGCCGGGAACGCAAAAGGTGCCGGAAGTTTGACTTCCGGCACCAGTTTACGGCTATATAAGGCCTAATGACAAGACTGTAATTACTATATGTAGTGGTTGTGACCCATACATGTAGTGGTTTAGGCCCCCGCGAAACGAATCTTGACAGCGTCGCCGTGGCCGGGCAGGTCTTCGGCATCGGAGAGGCTCACGATGTGTTTGCTGACTTGCTCCAAGGCAGCCTTGTCGTAGTTGATCACCTGTACGGCCCTGAGGAATGTTGTCACGTTCAGTCCGGAAGAGAAGGCTGCGGTGCCGCTCGTGGGCAAAACGTGGTTGGATCCTGCACAGTAGTCTCCGAGGCTGACCGGGCTGTAGTCCCCCACGAAAATCGCGCCCGCGTTGCGGATCCTTGCGGCGACCGCTGCTGCGTCCGCCGTCATGATTTCCAGGTGCTCTGCCGCGTAGGCATCGCAGACCGCGATGCCCTGCTCGACATCGTCCACCAGCACCACGCCCGACTGGGGTCCCGACAATGCGGTGGTGACCCGCTCGCCATGCTTCGTGGTTCCTGCCTGCACCGTGAGTTCCCGCTGCACAGCGGAGGCGAGTTCCTCGGAGTCGGTGATCAGGACAGACGCCGCCTTGGGGTCGTGCTCTGCCTGGCTGATGAGGTCAGCGGCCACGAGCGCCGGACGGGCCGAAGCATCAGCCAAAATGGCGATCTCGGTGGTGCCGGCCTCGGAGTCGATCCCCACGACGCCTTTCACAAGACGCTTCGCGGTGGCCACGAAAATGTTTCCCGGACCGGTCACAACGTCCACCGGTTCGATGGCCTGATCATCGGCAGCCCCGGGGATGCCGTAGGCAAAGGAAACAATCGCCTGGGCGCCTCCAATGGCATAGACCTCGTCGATGCCGAGCAAAGCGGCAGCTGCCAGGATGGTGGGGTGGGGCAAGCCTCCGAAGTCCTTCTGGGGCGGGGAAGCCAAGGCGATCGAGGCAACCCCGGCGGCCAGCGCCGGAACAACGTTCATGATGACGGAGGACGGGTAGACGGCCAGGCCGCCGGG
>NZ_DF952472.1:381924-390964 GCF_001263615.2 Arthrobacter sp. Hiyo1
TACAAACCCACGCGGCCCACGGTACCCAGTTCTGGCTGACCGACGGCGCCGTCCCCCAGTTCAACGTCGACGTTCGCAGGCCGTTGGCCATCCGCAAAACGCCGGGCACGGCGGATGGATTCCTCCAGGGCTGCGCGCACTGAAGGATCCAGGTTTTCAAGGGCTTCGGCAAGGGCGGCAGCCGGCACTCGCGGATGGGACTGTTCCACGCCGTCGAACGCCAATGCGAACTCCCCAAGCGCTTCGAAGCCGCGGGAACGGACGGCCGCAATGATGTCCAGGACTTTTTGCTCGGCGTCCGCCATGGTCTGATGTTTCGCCCGGGGCACCACGGCGCGCAGTTCCGCCAAGGTCAGGGACCGTCCGCGCAAGTCAATGCGGTGGAAGTCCAGGGACTGGGCGGCGGTTTCGGCAGGATTCTCCGGGAAATTGGTCACCAGATCATTTTACGGGGCAAGCGGCGGTCCCTCCGGCTGCTTTCCCATCAAGCTGAAAAGCGTCAGGAGGAATGTCACAAGGGCCGTCGCCCCTGGCCACAGCAAGAGGGCCGTCACCGACCGTAATGAGAAGCCGTCACTTCCACTCGAGGCGGAGCCCCACCATTGCGCGGCCAGCAGACCCACCTGCCAGGCCACCAAGGCCCCTACGGCACCACCGAGAACGGCCAGGAACGTGCGGAGGCCGTGCCCCGGCCTCCGGACCTTGCTGTCGAGCAGGACCGCGGTGAAGCAGCCGGAAAGCAGCAGAAGCCCGGCAAGGACCAAATCCCTCGGGAGCCGCCCCGCCGAAGCCGTCGGATCGGCGAGGGCAGGATTTCCCGAGATCACGTTGAGGCCACCCGGAGCCAACAGCCACCAAGCGAGGCCCAGCCCAACGCCCGAGGCGGCGGGCACCGCGAGCCAAAGCCACCATGTGCGGTCCCGCGTGTCCGTTCCGGTGTCCGGGTCAGTATCCCCCGCGGGGCCGGAGACGAGAAGGTTCGATGTTGGCTTGGTCATGACACAAACATTAACAAACGTTTCTGGACGCCCAACAAGCAAGCGTGCCGGCGAGCAGCGGAATACGCTGAATCCACCAGCGTTAATACCAATAGCTCACGCAGGAGATCGGCAAAGTGGCTTCGGACAATCCAGCTTTTGAAGCAACATTCAAGCAAATGTTCCGCCGGCATGCCGCCGGCGTGGCCATCATCACTGCCGACCTCAACGGCAAGCCTTTCGGGTTCACTGCGACCTCCGTGGCTTCGCTGTCGGCCGAGCCGCCCCGCTTCACGTTCAACATGTCCCGCAGTTCCAGTTCCTGGCCGGCGGTGGCGAATTCGACGTATATCGGCTTGCACATGCTCGGCCTCGAGAACCAGGCCCTCGCGGACCGCTTCGCCCGCACCCAGGAAAGGTTTGAAGGCGATCATTGGGAGCCAGGGCCCTTCGATGTCCCCATCCTCAAGAACGTGGCCGGCTGGCTGATCGGCAAGATCCAGATGCGCCTGTCCTTCGAAAACAACGCGATCGTGGTGGTGGAGGTTGTCGACGGGCTGGTCGGCGAGGACGACACTCCCCTGCTGTACCACTCGGGCTCCTACGGCCAGCCGGTTCCGCTCGACTATGAAATTTAGTCAGGGCAGGAAAATCCGGTGCGGGCAGGAAATCCAGCGTCACCGGCCGGCTGGCTCAGGTAGCCGGCCGGTCACGTGTCCAGGCAGGTCGGGCCAAGAAGTACCTTGAGGTCACCGAAAAGTGACGGGGTGGGATTCACGCGCAGGTGCACTGGCAAGCCCATGACCTCGACCTTGGAGTCGCCCTGCAAGTGGAGCCTGACCTCGGAGTTTCCCCGGTGGGTGGTCAAAACATCGCGAAGATCGGTGACGACGGCCTCGGTTGCCTTGTAGGTGGGCATCGTGATGACGAGAGGACCGTTGGTGCTCTCGCTCAGGTCCGGAACCGAGAGCTCCATGCAGTTCAAGGTGACCGCACCGTCGTCGCGCCGCTGCAAGCGGCCCTTGACCACCACGATCAGGTCCTCCGCGAGGACCGAAGCGATGGGCCCGTACACCTGGCCGAAGAACATGACCTCGATGGAAGCACCGAGGTCTTCGATCTCCGCCCGCGCGTAGGCATTGCCGCTTGCTTTGGCGATCCTGCGGCTGAGTGAAGTGATCATGCCCGCAATGGTGACGATGGCGCCGTCATGGGGTCCGTCTTCTCCGAGAATAGACGTGATCGATTGCTCTGCATGCTGGCTCAGCACGCCCTCAAGCCCCTGCAGGGGGTGGTCCGAAACATAGAGTCCCAGCATGTCCCGCTCGAAGGCGAGCTTGTCCTTCTTCTCCCATTCCGGCAGGTCCGGGATCTCCGTGCTCAGGGAGGCCTGCGGCTCCTGGTCCTCGAATCCGGCGAAGAGATCGAACTGGCCGATCGCCTCATTGCGCTTGAGCGTGATGACCGAGTCGATCGCTTCTTCGTGCACCATGGCCAAAGCACGCCGGTGATGGCCGAGGGAGTCGAACGCGCCGGCCTTGATGAGGGACTCGATGGTGCGCTTGTTGCAGACCACCGCCGGAACCTTCATGAGGAAGTCCTTGAAGGAGGTGTAGGCGCCCTCGCTCGCACGGGCCGCCACCATCGCTTCCACCACGTTGACGCCGACGTTGCGGATGGCCCCCATTCCGAAGCGGATGTCGGTTCCCACAGGAGTGAAGTTGAGGCTTGATTCGTTGACGTCCGGCGGTAGGACCGTGATGCCCATGCGCCGGCACTCGTTGAGGTAGATCGCCGATTTGTCCTTGTCGTCGCCCACGGACGTGAGCAGGGCAGCCATGTATTCGGGGGCGTAGTGGGCCTTCAGGTACGCAGTCCAGTAGGAGATGACACCGTACGCTGCGGAGTGCGCTTTGTTGAAGGCGTAGTCGGAGAACGGGAGCAGGATGTCCCACAGGGTCTTGACGGCCTCCATGGAGTAGCCGTTGTCCTGCATGCCTTGGGAAAAGCCGGCGAACTGCTTGTCCAGTTCGGATTTCTTCTTCTTGCCCATGGCGCGGCGCAGGATATCGGCTTGACCCAGTGAGTAGCCGGCCAGCTTCTGGGCCACGGCCATGACCTGCTCCTGGTACACGATCAGGCCGTAGGTTCCGCCGAGGATTTCCGAGAGCGGTTCCTCGAGCTCCGGATGGATCGGGATGACTTCCTGGATCTTGTTCTTGCGCAGGGCGTAGTCGGTGTGCGCGTTGGCACCCATGGGACCTGGCCGGTACAGCGCCAACACGGCGGAGATGTCTTCGAAGTTGTCAGGCTTCATGAGCTTGAGCAGCGACCGCATGGGTCCGCCGTCGAGCTGGAAGACCCCCAAAGTGTCGCCGCGCGCCAGCAACTCGTACGACGCCGGGTCGTCCAACGCCAGGTGCTCAAGATCGAGGTCGACGCCCCGGTTCATCTTGATGTTTTCCAGCGCGTCGGAAATGATCGTCAGGTTCCTCAAGCCGAGGAAGTCCATCTTGATCAGGCCAAGGCCTTCGGACGTCGGGTAATCGAACTGCGTGATGACTTGGCCGTCCTGGATGCGGCGCATGACAGGAATGACGTCGATGATGGGGTCCGAGGACATGATGACACCGGCGGCATGCACGCCCCACTGCCGCTTCAGCCCCTCAATGCCCAGCGCGGTCTCGAAGACCTTGGCAGCCTCCGGGTCGGTGCTGATCAGCTGGCGGAAGTCGCCGGCCTCGCCATAGCGCTTGGCCTCCGGGTTCTGGATGTCCGCCAGCGGGATGTCCTTGGCCATCACGGCCGGTGGCAGGGCCTTGGTGAGCTGTTCACCCATGCTGAACGGGTAGCCAAGCACGCGGGAGGAGTCCTTGAGCGCCTGCTTGGTCTTGATGGTGCCGTAGGTGACAATCATGGCAACGCGCTCGTCGCCGTACTTCCGGGTGACGTAGTCGATCACCTCGGAACGGCGCCGATCATCGAAGTCGACGTCGAAGTCGGGCATGGACACACGGTCCGGGTTGAGGAAGCGCTCGAAAATCAGGCCGTGTTCCAGCGGGTCGAGGTCGGTGATGCGCATGGCATATGCCACCATGGAGCCCGCACCCGAGCCACGGCCCGGGCCTACCCTGATTCCGTTGTTCTTTGCCCAGTTGATGAAGTCGGCCACCACGAGGAAGTAGCCCGGGAAGCCCATGGACGTGATGACGTCAAGCTCATAGTCGGCTTGCTTGCGCACCTTGTCCGGGACGCCGTCCGGGTAGCGGTAATCGAGTCCCGTGGCCACTTCCTTGACGAGCCAGGACGTCTCGTCCTCGCCGGGAGGGCAGGGGAACCGAGGCATGTAGTTCGCGCCCGTGTTGAAGGACACTTCGCAGCGCTCGGCGATCAACAAGGTGTTGTCGCAGGCCTCGGGATGGTCGCGGAACAGCTCGCGCATCTCCTGCGGCGACTTCAAGTAGTAGCCGCTGCCGGAGAAAGCGAACCGGGAGCCGCCGTTGTCATAGGTGGGCTCAAGCAGAGTGGAGCCCGACTGGATCGCCAAAAGCGCCTCGTGGGCCTTCGCATCATGCTCGTGGGTGTAGTGGAGGTCGTTGGTGGCCACGAGCGGAAGCTTCAGTTCCTTGGCCAGGCGCAGCAGATCGCCGGTGACCCGCCGCTCGATGTCCAGGCCATGGTCCATCAGTTCGCAGAAGTAGTTTTCCGCACCGAAGATGTCGCGGAACTCGGATGCCGCAGCCAGCGCCTCCCGGTATTGTCCCAGCCGGAGGCGGGTCTGGACTTCACCGGAAGGGCAACCGGTGGTGGCGATCAGGCCTTCGGAATAGGTGTTCAGCAACTCCCGGTCCAAGCGTGGCCATTTGCCGAACACCGAGTCGAGCGAAGCAATCGAGGATGCCCGGAACAGATTCCGCATGCCCGCGTTGTTGTAGCTCAACAACGTCATGTGGGTGTAGGAACCACCACCGGACACGTCGTCTTTCCGCTGGCTCTCGTCGCCCCAACGGACGCGCTCCTTGTCGCCGCGCGCCGTGCCCGGCGTGACATAGGCCTCGACGCCGATGATCGGCTTGATGCCTTTGTCGGTGGCCTTCTTCCAGAAATCGAAGGCACCGAACAAGTACCCGTGGTCCGTGGTGGCCAGTGCCGGCATGCCCAACCGCTCGGTCTCGTCAAACAACTCAGTGAGGCGGGCCGCACCATCCAGCATGGAGTATTCGGTGTGGGTGTGCAGATGGACGAACGAGTCATTGCTGGAAGTCACCACGACAGTCTACCGGCAGGGACCCCGCGGTTGGAGTGGCGCGCTGGAAGCGTGGATCGCGCTACGCGTTGCCGCTTTCCAGAAGCTCGAGCGCGTATTGCAGGTCCGCCGGATACTGGCTGGTGACTTCCACCCACTCGCCGGTCCGGGGGTGGTTGAAGCCAAGCCGCCGCGCGTGCAGCCACTGCCGGGTCAGTCCCAGGTTGGCAGCCAAACGCGGGTCCGCCCCATAGGTCAGGTCGCCGGCGCAGGGGTGCCGGAGGGCCGAGAAGTGAACCCGGATCTGGTGTGTCCTGCCTGTCTCAAGATGAATTTCCACGAGGGTCGCCTTGCCATAGGCCTCGAGGACTTCGTAGTGCGTCACGGAGGGACGGCCATCCTCGATCACCGCGAATCGCCAATCGTGCCCGGGGTGGCGCCCGATAGGCGCGTCTATGGTGCCTTCCAGGGGATCCGGCAGGCCCTGGACCACTGCGTGGTACACCTTGTCCACCGTGCGTTCCTTGAAGGCCCGCTTGAGCACCGTGTAAGCGTGTTCGCTCTTGGCCACGATCATGACTCCCGACGTTCCGACGTCGAGGCGGTGGACGATGCCGGCACGTTCAGGCGCGCCTGACGTCGAGATCCGGTATCCCGCACCGGCGAGGCCACCCACCACGGTAGGACCAACCCAACCCGGAGACGGGTGCGCCGCCACGCCGACCGGCTTGTCGATGACGACAAAATCGTCATCGTCCAACAGGATATTCAGGCCTTCCACGACTTCCTCCACGACTTCCAAGGGATCCCTGCGTTCGGGAACGGTGACTTCCAACACGGACCCGGCAATGAGTTTCGCCGACTTGCCCACTGTGTTCGCAGAGACTTTGACATTGCCCTCGGCGATCAACAAGGCGGCCGCGGAGCGGGAGATATCCATCATCTTCGCCAAGCCCGCGTCGGCCCTTGCCCCGCCCAATTCTTCGGGCACCACGAACTGCTCAGACATCGCCCGGAGCCTGTTCTTCCGGCGTGCCGGATTTTGCCGGCGCGGAATCGGCGGAATGATGGCGGGAGCCGTCGAGTCCGATCCCCCGTATGGTCAGCAGGCAGATGATCACGACGCCGGAAACCACCGCGGAGTCGGCGATGTTGAAGATTGCGAAGTTGGGCAACTGGATGAAGTCCACCACGTGGCCCATGGCGAAGGAAGGCTCGCGGAAAAGCCGGTCCGTAAGGTTCCCGAGCGCGCCGCCCAGCAGCAGGCCGAGCGCCAGTGACCACCAGACCGACCCCAATCGACGCACTTGGAACAGAATCACCACCGAAACGGCGGCCATGACGATCGTGAAGACCCACGTGACGTTTTCACCGATGGAGAACGCAGCGCCCGAGTTTCGGATGTAGTACCAATGCAGGAGCGGAGGAAGCACAGGGATCCGCTCGCCTTCGACCATGGTGCTGGTGACCCAGAGCTTGGTCAGTTGATCGAAGGCGTACGCGAACACGGCGAAGCCGGCAAAGACCCAAAGCAGTGCCGGACGCCACGTGTGGGCTTTGGTGCGGACCGGTTCCGTGGTGCCGTTCGTTTGTTCTGTGCCGTCAGTTTGTTCGTCGCTCATAGTACTTTCATTCGGTAACCGTGGCTTCTGGCGCCTTAACAGGCGAAAGCCGGTGGCCGAGGAATCCCCAGCCACCGGCTTTCAGAATACTTGCTAGACCTCTGCGGCGGCTTCGCCGACCTCAGGAGCGGCAACCGAGCCGCGGGCATCCAGGTCACGCAGCTGGCCTTCGATGTAGGCCTTCAGGCGGGAGCGGTAGTCGCGCTCGAAGCCGCGGAGCTGCTCCACCTTGCGTTCGAGAACGCTGCGCTGCTGCTCGAGGGCACCGAGGATCTTGCGGGACTTATCCTGCGCGTCGTTGACGAGGCTGGAGGCTTCGATCTGTGCCTCGGCAATGATCTTTTCCTTCTGCTGCTCGCCATCGGCCACGTGCTTGTCGTGCATCTGCTGGGCCATGGCCAGCAGGCCGGCTGCGGACTCGGCGGAAGGAGAGCCTGCGGAAGGTGCGGCCGGGGCCGGAGCGGCGGCAACGGCCGGCTCCTTCTTCTTCTCGGCCTCGGCGGCCTTCGCTTCGGCTTCCGCCTTGGCCTGTGCGTCCTTGTCGGCCTTCACCGGAGCGGGCACCTTCTCGACCACGGGTGCCGATGCTGCGCTGGCAGGGACCGGTTTCCGCCTTCGGCGAGCTTCTTGCGGAGCTCGTCGTTCTCCTGGTTCAAGCGCCTCAGCTCGACGACGATTTCGTCGAGAAAGTCGTCGACCTCGTCCTGGTCGTAGCCTTCGCGGAACTTGGTCGGCTGAAAGCGCTTGTTGACAACGTCTTCTGGCGTCAAAGCCATCTGGTCACCTCGTTGGTCTAGTTAGTCAGTAGCCTTCCGGCCGTTCAAAACTACGGTACCTAAATATCATCTGATTCCCCCAATTCAACACCATCGTGTTGGGTCGGAGGTTTGCAGCCCACTAGCCGAAGAAAACAGATTGACGGCACATGGACTGCGGAAGAGCTACGCCAGCGAGTAGACGAATCCCATCGCGATGCTGACGACAATAAACACGATCAGAAATGCCAGGTCAAGGGACACCCCACCAAGCTGCAGCGGTGGAATGAGCCGGCGGATCCGTTTCAAGGGCGGATCAGTCACGGAATAGACCACGTGCGCGGCCACCAAGGCGCCACCGCGGGGGCGCCACTGGCGCGCAAACATCTGCACCAGATCGAAAACGAGCCTGATGATGAGGATGACCAGGAACAGCAGCAATGCAATGTACAAAAGGCCGAAAACTATGCCCACGGGTTAGCTCAGATCTCCTAGTTCGCCATTTTTCCGGTCAGTCCCTCTATTGCAACACAGATGCCAGGCAGATCGCTCTGCCTGGCATCCGGGTTGACCGCGCTAGCTCTGGTTGAAGAACGTTGCTTGCGCTTCGCTGACCTTCTTGTCGTCGCCGAGAACTTCGACGTACGACGGCGACAGCAGGAAAACCTTGCTGGTGACGCGCTCAATGCTGCCGTGGAGTCCGAAGACCAAACCGGCGGAAAAATCGACGAGGCGCTTGGCATCTGCCTCGCCCATGTCCGTGACGTTCATGATCACCGGGATGCCATCCCGGAAACTCTCGCCGATGATCTTGGCGTCATTGTAGGAGCGGGGATGGACAGTGGTGATCTGCCTCAGACCGGAGGCGTCTTCGCGGCTGGACGCCGCACGCTTGATAGGTGTCACGGGTGCGCGGTATTCCTCTTCGGCGACAGGGGGGACTTCACGAACTACTTCACGTACAGGTGCTGGGGCGCGGCGCTCTTCACGATTGTGGTCGACCGACCGGTCCTCGTCCGTGTGCTGCACGTGCTGCTCAGACTCGTAGTGTTCATCGCCATCGGCGAGCCCAAGATAAACCATTGTCTTGCGCAGTGCGCCAGCCATGCTGGACTCCTATCGTGTCTGCAGTGGGCGGGCCGCCCATGACTTGACATCGCTGAAATCCCGGCCCGTCGCTTCCAATACTTTGACGCTACCCCACGCGCGGGCGCGAACCGAGAATATCCGAGCCAATTCGCAGGTGTGTCGCACCGAATTGAACGGCAGCTTCGAGGTCCTGGCTCATCCCGGCGGATACCCCCACGGCGTCCGGATAAAGTCCCCGAAGATCCTGTGAAATGTTGGCGAGTTTCTCGAACGCTTCCTCCGGGGGCGCACCGAGCGGCGCGACCGCCATCACGCCGGCCAGGCGCAGTCCGGCGGCGGTTGCGATGGATT
>NZ_DF952472.1:391698-392554 GCF_001263615.2 Arthrobacter sp. Hiyo1
CTTTCCGCCGTGGGGAAATCCTCACTCATGCGTCCACACCAAACCTGCAAACCGCCCTGTTTTCTGATTGCGGCGGTACGAGAAGAGCCGGGCGGTCTCGCGCGTGCACTCCCCCGAGTACTCGACCGTGATGTCGAGTGCCTGCAGCTGGGCACGCACACCGGCAGGCAGGTCCAGTGCGGGCGTGCCCCACGAGGTTGTGGACCAGGTTTCCGGAACCGCGGCAGCCACGTCCGTCCGCAGCTGTTCCGGAACTTCGTAGCATTCACCGCAGATGGAAGGGCCCACCCAGGCGCTGATGGCCGCCGCGCCGCGGTTTCGCATCTCCACCACAGTGGCCGAAACGATATCGGCGGCAACCCCGGGCCGGCCGGCATGGACCACCGCAAGGACGGGATTGACGTCATCCGGCACTTTGCCCAAGAGCACAACGGGGACACAATCGGCCACCATGACCGCGAGGGGTTGCCCCCTTGACACCATGGCGTCCGCCGTTGGTCCGTCCCCGGGCACGGAGATGAATTCGACGGCTTTTCCGTGGACCTGGTTCATGTATTGGAAACGGCGTCCGCCGAGCCCCGCTGCTGCTTCCAGCCGGGCCCGGCGCACCATGACGTCGTCAGGATTGTCCGCTACGTGCAGTGCAAGGTTGCCCGCATCGTCATCGGAGAAGGCAACCGAAATTCCGGGCCGCACTTCTTTTCGCCACCAAAACACTACTGGCTAACTCTCCTGGGTGGGTTTGAACAGAGCTGCTACTTCAGGAAGTCCGGAACATCGAGGTCGTCGGTGCGGCTTCCCGAAAGGTCCGGTTCGACGACGGCCGGGAGGTCGACGTCGAAGCCCGAGTCGGCGG
>NZ_DF952472.1:394332-396118 GCF_001263615.2 Arthrobacter sp. Hiyo1
TGACCTCTTCGATCTCGTCGGCGTGGTCCTCGGCTGCCTGGCGTCCGACGTCGGGGTTGGCGCCGGCTCCCAGACCGCGGGTGAGTTCACGTCCGACGTCGAGCTTGACGTCCGCGTCGCTCATGAGGAGAGCCTGGGCATCGGTGTTGATGGCGATGAACTCGACGCCGCGGAGGCCGACTTCGATCATTCGGTTAACTGCATTCACGCCACCGCCGCCGATGCCGACGACCTTGATGACGGCCAAGTAATTCTGCGGTGCTGCCACGTTTCGTGCCCCTTGCTTGTGTCCTATAGCGAAACAGATCGAGTCCAACTTGAATCCTTGGACCTTAACCCTCTAGTTGAAGGTTATAGTTATGTCAAGTAACTCTTAAGTGACGGTATGGGCTATGAATCCGACATTCAATGACCGCCTCCGCGTGTCGTGTGAAAGTCCGAAAAATAGCCCTCTACGTCAGAGAAGTTACTTCCTGAAATGGTCTATTTGGTGAACGGGTGCCTCGGTGCGCTGACATCGTAGACATTCACCGGAACTTTTGGATTGGCGGGAGCCTTGAGCAACGCCTCGAGGACGCGGGCCTTCAGCTCCTTCTCGTCCGCATTCCCCCACACGACGATCTTGCCGTCCGTGAGCTTGAGCTCGACGGCGTCCGGCGACGAGGCCGACGCGTTGGCCATCTTCGCGAGGACATCCGCCGGCAGCGTCGCAAGAACGGCCGTGATCGCCTTGAAGAGATTCTGGTTGGCTCCTTGCCCATCGATGAGCGGCAAGGCAACCGATGCGGGATCGGCCGTTGATCCGAGCTGGACGCCGTCGACGTCAACCAGTGAATAGTTGTCACCGCTCTTCACCAGGGCCACGGGTACCCGCTCCACGATGTGGACCAGGAGTTCCGACGGCGGCCGGGCTTCGGTACTGACTGAACGCACCTGGACGAGGGGCTTGAGCAGCGCGGCGATCTCGGCGTCGTTGATTTGCGGAAGGGGTTTTCCCTTCACCGGTTCGAGTGCCTTCTGGACGCTCCCCGCCTGGAGAAGCTTCGTACCGTCGACCGACACTGTGCGCACGGCGAACACCGGCGAGTAGATCGCCGCAACGATAATTCCGGCGACAAGGGCGACGATGATTGCCAAGGCAGTGAGCACGGTCCTCCGGCGCTTGCGTCCCTTGGGTTCCGGAAAGGCCAGCACGTTGCTGTCCTTCGCACGGGCGGCCTCCGAAGGGCCACCGACGGGATCGTCGAGGCTGCGTTCAGCACTGACGACTCCGGGCCGGGTGCCCGCCTGCGGCTTGAAAGTCGGCTTCCGGGTGTCAGCCACCCAACAGCTCCACGATCCGGGGCCCGTATGCCGTGACGTCACCGGCTCCGACGGTGAGGACGATGTCGCCCTCGCCGGCCGCGGAGAGAACCGCGTCCAGCGCTTCCTGCCCGCCGGCAACGAGCCTGCCGCTCTTGAGGCGCCCTGTGATCAGGGTGCTCGTGACCCCGGGAATGGGATCCTCGCGGGCAGGGTAGATATCCAGCACGAGGGCCGTATCCGCCTCGCCAAGCGCTTCAGCAAACTGCTCCGCGAATTCGCGCGTGCGGGAAAACAGATGTGGCTGGAAGAGCACATGCACCTTGTTGCCGCCTGCGACGGAACGGGCAGCGGTCAGGGCGGCCCGGACCTCCGTGGGGTGGTGGGCGTAGTCGTCGTAGACACGCACGCCCCTCCCCTGCCCCTTGAACTCGAATCGCCGCGAGGCTCCGGTGAAATGGCCGAGGGCGGCCGCGGCAGCCCC
>NZ_DF952472.1:398071-399907 GCF_001263615.2 Arthrobacter sp. Hiyo1
GGCGTCCAGGCCAAGCGACTGCCGGGCATCCGCGCGCCAGGCCGCCCGGTCCAAACCGGCGATGGCCTTGCGCATGGGCATCCCGACATGGCGGGCGTGCCGTAGCCGGGTTTCCGGGAAGGCCACGCCCACGTGCTTGGTGAACATGGCTCCTACCCGGTTGGCAAGCCCTGCGCGCGTGTTGGCCTCGTGGATGACGATGGGGATCCTGCGACGCCAGGCCGCGAGGTACATGGGAGTGCAGACATAGCCGCCGACGCCGAGGAGGACGTCGGCCTGTGCGTCGTCCAGGATGCGACCGGCTTGCTTGACGGCCGCCGCGAGCCTGCCGGGCAGTTTGAGCAGATCCGCGGAAGGCTTGCGGGGAAAGGGAACCCGGTCAATCGTGGCCAGCTCGTAGCCGGCGGCCGGCACGAGGCGCGTTTCCATGCCGTTGGGCGTGCCGACGGCAAGGATCTTCGCGTCCGGCCGCAGCGACTTGATGGCGTCGGCGATGGCAAGCAGGGGGCTGATGTGTCCGGCGGTCCCGCCGCCGGCGAGGACCACGGAGAGGGGCTTGGGCTGGGAATTCATGGAGTGCTATGTACGCTTTCGTGCAGTTTTCGCAAATCGCCAGCGCGGCTTGGAACGGCTGGCAGGAGCCATTTGGGCGCGGGCCAAAGACAACACTACGCCCACGCCACATAGCGACATCACCAACGCTGAACCGCCATAGGAAATGAAAGGCAGAGGAACGCCGATCACGGGGAGCAACCCTGCCACCATGGCCATGTTGATCGCAGCCTGTCCAAGCATCCACGCCATGATCGAGCCGCCGAGCACCCGGGCGAACAAGTCTTCCTGGTGGCTGACGACCCGGTAGATCGCAACCGCGAGCAAGGCAAAAAGCACCAGGACCACGATCGTCCCCACAAGCCCGAGTTCTTCCCCGATGACAGCGAAGATGAAGTCGTTGTGGGCTTCGGGAATCCACTGGTATTTTTGCCGGCTCTGGCCGAGTCCGACACCAAGCCAACCTCCCGAAGCAAGGGCGCTGAGCCCCTGTTCGCTCTGGAAGCCGATGTCGCTCGCCCCCGCGCAGCTCTGCCCCATCCATGAGGTGATCCGGCACATCCGGTTTCCACTCGTGAACGCCAGGATCAGGGCGGCAGCTGCGGCAACTCCGCCGGCCGCAGCGAAGAGCCTCAAGTTGACGCCGCCGAAAAACAATCCGGCAGCATGATGAGCATGACCACCAGGGAGGTTCCGAGGTCATGTCCGAGGACAATCAAGGTGATGATGGCGCCGGAGACCGGAACGACCGGGATCAGCGCGTGCGTCCACTTGTCCAGAAGTTTTGCTTTGACGGAAAGAACCGTGGCCATCCAGAGCACCAGCGCGAACTTGGCGAACTCCGATGGCTGGAAGGTGAAGCCGCCGATCTCGATCCAGTTCTGGTTGCCCAGCACACGTTTGCCGATGACCAGAACCAGCACCAGCAAGGCGCCGGCAAGAATGATCGAGGGCCACGCGAATCGCTTGAGCCACAGGACATTGACCCTCGAAAGCACCAGCATCGCGACGATGCCGATAGCGGCGAACATGCCTTGCTTAGTGGCGATGGAGTATGGGGATTCGCCGGCCGCAATCGCTTCGACGCTCGACGCCGACAGGACCATGATGATCCCGATGGCCGTCAGCGCAAGCGAAGCACCAAGAATCAAGTAGTAGGTTGACCCGCCGCTCGATTTACCGCTTCCCTCGAGAGTCGACCAAAACCCGGAAATCCCCGAGCGGATGCGGGACGGCAGCGAAGCCCGCCCAACGCCTCCCGCGCGTCCGGCGGGGTCTGCCTTG
>NZ_DF952472.1:401192-403005 GCF_001263615.2 Arthrobacter sp. Hiyo1
TGCGCGAGGGCCTTGGCGCTCGTCGCCGCGTCGACAACCACCACGCGTGCGCCCAGTTCGATCAAGGTATCGGCGGCCGCGAATCCGGACACACCGATGCCGGTCACGACGACGCGGAGGCCCTTCCAGTCGGAATCCCAACTGACGAGGTCCTTGAGCCGGTCATTGGCAGAAGGCTTGGTTTGAGGACTTGCGCTCACAGCAGCACCACCCATTCAGCATAGAAAATCCCAAGGCCTGCGGCCACGAATAGTCCACAAAGAATCCAGAATCGGACAACCACCGTGATTTCGGCCCAGCCCTTGAGTTCGAAATGATGCTGAAGTGGGGCCATCTTGAAGACCCGCTTACCCTTGGTGACCTTGAAGTAGCCCACCTGGATGATGACCGACAGCGTGATGAGGACGAAGAGCCCGCCGATGATGCCCAAAAGAAGTTCCGTGCGGGAGAGGATCGCAAAGCCGGCCACGGCACCGCCGATTGCCAGGGAACCGGTGTCGCCCATGAAGATCTTCGCCGGGGACGTGTTCCACCAGAGGAAGCCCACTAACGCGGCACTGCAAATAGCTGCCAGCAGCGCCAGATCGAGCGGGTCGCGGACCGAATAGCAACCGCTGCCCGCCTCGCGGGGTGAACCGCATGCCTGGTTGTTCTGCCAGATTCCCATGAGTGTGTAGGCTCCGAAGACCATGATGGAGGCACCGGCCGCGAGGCCGTCCAATCCGTCCGTCAGGTTGACGCCGTTGGTTGCCGCAGTGACGATCAGGTTCGACCAGATGACGAACAGGATGGCTCCGAGGACGGTGCCCCCGAAGGCCAGGTTCAGCCAGGGAATGTCCCGCACAAGCGAAATATGCGTGGAGGCCGGCGTGATCCCCTGCGAGTCGGGGAAGTTCAGGACGAGCACTGCGAAGACAATGCCGACAAAAGCTTGGAGAATCAGCTTCGCCTTGGCGTTGAGTCCGAGGCTGCGCTGCTTGGAAATCTTGATGAAATCGTCGAGGAAACCAACGAATCCCATACCGACCATCAGGAACAACAAGAGCAGACCCGAGGCGGACGGGCCCGGTGATCGCGGTTCATCATCCACATGATCAGGTGGGTCAACCCGTAGCTGATGAGCACCGCGGCCACCACGACTGTCCCGCCCATCGTGGGGGTACCACGCTTGGTGTGGTGGGAGGTGGGTCCATCGTCGCGGATGAACTGGCCGTATCCCTTGGTGACGAGGAACCGGATGAAGAGTGGCGTGCCAACCAGGGCCACCAGGAGGGCGACGCCCGCGCCGATCAACAGTGCAATCACAGCAGCTCGTTCCCTTCATTGGCGGCAGTTGCGGCCGCGGTGTTCGCACTCGTACCGGTCTGTGGAGGTAATGCTATCCGATCCCCCAAATGCCTTAGGCCGACCCCGTTCGAGGACTTGAAAAGCACCAAGTCGCCCGGTTTGAGCTCAGCCTGCAGCAGTTCGTAGGCCTCGTCGGCAGTTTCGGTGAAGATGCACTCGTCGCCCCAGGAGCCTTCCTGGATCGCGGAAACATACAGCGCCCGGGCTTCCCGGCCAACCACCACGAGCCTGGAAATGTTCAAGCGGACCACTTGCGTACCCACAGCCGTGTGTTCGCGGATGGAATCTTCGCCGAGTTCCAACATCGCGCCAAGCACTGCCCACGTGCGGCGTCCCTGCCCGAGGTCGGCGAGGGTGCGCAATGCTGCGCGCATGGATTCCGGATTCGCGTTGTACGCGTCGTTGATGATGGTGACGCCGTCCGCGCGCTCAGTGCGTTCCATCCGCCACCGGCTGGCGGGCGACT
>NZ_DF952472.1:404696-415116 GCF_001263615.2 Arthrobacter sp. Hiyo1
CCGCCTCATCGGCCAGCTGGCGCCCCCACGGATCGTCCACGGTCACTACGGCCCGCCGTGCGCGCGCGCTCGTGAACAGCTCCGCCTTGGTCCGGAAGTACTCGTCCATGCTTCCGTGGAGATCGAGGTGGTCCTGTGTCAGGTTGGTGAAGCCGGCAACGTCGAACGTCACCGAGTCGACCCTGTGGAACGACAGGGCATGGGAGGAGACCTCCATGGAAGCCGCTTCCAGCCCGCGTTCGCGCATGAGGGCGAGCAAGGCATGGACATCCGTTGATTCCGGCGTGGTCAGCAGGCTCGGGATGGCCTCACCCCCCGCAAGAATTTCAATCGTCCCGATCAATCCCGGGTTCATGCCCAAGGCGCGGAGCAGGGAGTTGATGAAATACGTCGTCGTCGTCTTGCCGTTCGTACCGGTTACACCGAAAAGCGTCGGCGAAACCCCATCCAGTGGTTGGCTTCGATAAACGAGGGCCGCGAGTGAACCGACGGCTGCGCGGGGATTGCCGACGATCAGAACGGGAACAGCAAGATCCTCAAGGGCCAATTGACGTGCGCCGTCCCCATCGGTCAAGACGGCCACGGCACCGGCTGCCACCGCTTGGCTGACAAAGTCGGCCCCGTGGCGCGTGGCACCGGGCAGCGCCAGGTACAAGTCTCCCGGCTCCACGGTGCGCGAGTTGAGGGACACACCCGTCACCGACGTGGCGGCGGAGTCCGGCGGCAGCGCGATTCCGAGGGACGAGGCGACGGCTTCCAGGGGAACAGGCGCCACGACGGCTGGACGGAAGCCGGGTTTGTCGGTAGCCGGCGGATTCCCTGTAGGGATCGATACGGCATCATTCTGCTCTGACAAGGTGGTCTCCGTTGGTACTCGTAAAACTGGCCGCACGGGAACCCTCTGGGCTCCCGCGAACGGCATGGTTGGATCGAAATGTGGCCGGACAGATGCCCAACAAGCTTACTTGGCGAAACTGAACTACTTGCCGTGCTGGCCCTATTTGGCGTACTGGGGGAACCGCGCCGGCGTGCCGGTGGACGGCGGGACGTTGTAGGTACGCAGGACCTGGCCCATGACCGAGCGGAAAATCGGTCCTTGGGTGATGCCGTAAATGCTGCCCTTGGGCCGCTGGAGGACGACCTCCACGATGAAGCGCGGATTGTCCATCGGCGCCATGCCCACGATCGACGCGGTGTAGCCATCGAAGCCAGGGAGGCCATCTTCACGCGGTGCCTGGGACGTACCTGTCTTGGCGCCCACCCGGTATCCGTCGATGGCAGCATCTTTCACTTCGCCCATGGTGACGTTGCTCTCCAGGATGTCCCGCACTTGCTGCGCGGTTTCCTTGGTAACGACTTGCTGGGAATCCTTGGCAGGCACTTTCTCCTCGGCTCCGTCGGCTCCGACGTAGCCGTCGATCAGCCGCGGTTGCAGCATCACGCCGTCGTTGGCAATGCTTTGGTACGCCCGGACGGTCTGCAGCGTGGACTGTGAAACGCCTTGGCCGAACAGCACGGTGTACTGCTGGCGGTCATCCCATTGATCGGGCTTGGCCAGGATGCCTGAGGTTTCGGCGGGAAGGCCAATGTCCGGAGCTTGCCCGATACCGAAGCGGGTGAGGTAGTCGTAACGCTGTTGCTTGCTCAGGCGGCTGCCGATCATCACGGTACCTGTGTTCATCGAATATCCAAGGATGCCGGCAAGGGTCCTCTGCTCGGTTCCATGGTCGAACGCATCGGTAAAAGTCTGACCGTCGATGGTCAAAGCCGGCGGAATGGTGACAGTGTCCAGCGGGCTGGACTTTCCTTCATTGATCGCGGCCGACGCCGTGATCATCTTTTCCACCGAGCCAGGCTCGTAGGCAGCCGTCACTGACCGCACGCCGCGGTCCGCGGCCGCCACTTTGCCCGGGTCGTTGGGATCCGGGGCATTCGTGTCCGCCATCGCAATGAGGTTCCCGGTCTTGATGTCCTCGACGACGATCGATCCCCACTCGGCATTGAGCTGGTTGACCTGGGTCTGGATGGCCTGCTGCGCAAAGTACTGGATGTCCGTGTTCAGCGTCAGCTTGACGTCTTTGCCGTTGACGGCCGGGGTCAGCAGATCGGTTGCCACGGGGATACGGAGCCGTCGGCGCCGATCTCAAAGACGCGTTTGCCGTCTTTGCCGCGCAGGAGGTCGTCCTGGGTCTGCTCAAGTCCGGCTTGGCCCGTGGTGCCGTCCTTGAGGAAGCCGATAATGCCACCCGCGACGCTGCCGTTTGGATAGACGCGCTTGCTGATGCCCTCGGAGACGATACCGGGGATATGCAGTTGGGAAATCCGGTCTTCGAGATCGGGCTTCACTTCCTTGGCCACGATGTTGTATTTCTTGTCGCCGGTCACTGCCTGCGTTACCTGGTTGACGTCCATGCCCAGGGCGCTGGAAAGTTCTG
Organism: Arthrobacter sp. Hiyo1; assembly: GCF_001263615.2. Lineage (NCBI taxonomy): Bacteria > Bacillati > Actinomycetota > Actinomycetes > Micrococcales > Micrococcaceae > Arthrobacter > Arthrobacter sp. Hiyo1. The sequence goes on from NZ_DF952472.1 coordinate 407,132, forward strand.
CTATCCCTTGGGTCCTCGAGATCGTGTCGATGGCTTGGGTTTGCGTGTTGTAGCGCGAAAACTCAGAGGTGTTGGTGTTGACGGTCTGGTCGACCACGATGTTGTAGCGGATCACGCTGCTGGCCAGCACGGTGCCGTTGGCGTCAAGGATCTTGCCGCGTTCGGCGGGCAGGACGGTGGTGGTCAGCCGGTTGTTGTAAGCAGCCTCGGCCATTCCGCCGACGTCGAGTCCCTGGACCAGGAACAGCTTGCCCCCAACCACCAGCAACAACGTCAGCATGATTCCGAGGCCGAGGCGCAGGCGCTTCTTCGCCGCCGGCGTTCTCTTGTTCTTCGATTTGCCGGTTTTTTGCACCACGTCGATTCCTTGCTGCTTGCCTTGCTGTTTACCTGAAATCAGGTCGGCTGGACGCTACTGCCCGGGTACCTTCTGCTGTGGAGCGGGGACCGAACCACCGTGGAGATCCACAACCGGCGGCTTGGGTGCCGCAGGAGCCACGGGCGCCTGCGGTTTGGCCGGCGTGGAGTCGGCGGCCCCGTTGGGCTTGCGGCTGTCCAGTGAATCGTTCTTGGCGGGTGCCGAAGGTGTGACGCTCGACTGGCCTGCGACCGCAGGGGCAGCGATGACGGCACCGGGATTCTGTCCCTTGGTTGCCGGCGTGGCCTTTCCTGTGACTGTCAAGTTGTCCAGATCGATCTGTCCCGTGGCAGTGGAAGCTACCATTCCCAATTCTGCGGCCTTGGCGGCAAGATTCTGGGGAGCCTGGTAGTTCTGGACCTGCTGTGTCAGATCCTGGTTCTGCTTGTTCAGGGACGCGGCGTCATTCCTGAGCTTCACAAGGTCGTATTGTGCCGTGGAAACGGAGATGTTGAGCACCAGGACAGTCAACAGGCTGCCGCCAGCACGCCGAAGCAAAAGACGACGAACGGAGTCCGCCGTCGTCCGGGAACACTCTGTACAAGCGAGAGCGGCGTCCGCGCCTTCCGGGTCGTGTCGCGTTCCGGTCCCCGGGCGGGCAGGGCACGCGCGGTGTTCCCCACCGTGGTCGGCAGGATCTTCGCGGCAGCGGTGCTCATGCTGTTCTCCTCGCTTTGATGCGTTCCACGGCCCGCAGGCGGGCAGATGCCGCACGCGGGTTTTCGGCGATTTCTTCAGGTGTGGGCACTTCCGTGCCCTTGGTCAGGGTCTTGAATTCCGGTTTATGTTCTTCCAGCTCCACGGGGAAGCCGAGCGGGGCCGATGACTTGGACCGGGATTGGAAGACCGATTTGACGATCTTGTCCTCGAGTGAGTGGTACGACATCACTACTACTCGTCCGCCCATTGCCGAGGCCGCGAGAGCGGCAGGCACTGCCCTCTCCAGGACGTCGAGTTCCTCGTTGACTTCAATCCGCAAGGCCTGGAAAGTCCGCTTTGCCGGATGCCCGCCGGACTTCGCAGCGGCCGCAGGAACAACTCCGCGGATCTGCTCGACGAGTTCACCGGTGGTGGCGAAGGGCTTGATCGCCCTCGCCGTGACGATGCGGTTTGCGATCCTGCCGGCGAACTTCTCTTCGCCCCACTTGCGGATAATCCGCACCAGGTCTTCTTCGGAATAGTTGTTGACGACGTCGGCAGCGGTCTGGCCGCGGCTCGTGTCCATCCGCATATCCAGCGGGGCGTCGTAGGAGTAGGCAAAGCCGCGCTCCCGCTCGTCCAATTGGAGGGAAGACACACCCAGATCCATGAGGATGCCGTGCACTTCCGGGATTCCGAGGTCTGCGATGACATCTTCGATTTCGTCGTAGACGGCATGTACCAGGTCGGTGCGGGCCGCGAAGGGTCGCAGGCGCTCACCGGCAAGGGCCAAGGCCTCTTCGTCCCGGTCTATCCCAACAAGATGCAGATCGGGGAACCGCTGGAGCATCGCTTCGGAGTGGCCACCCATTCCCAGCGTGGCGTCGATGACGACGGGCGTTTCGCCACGGTTGCGGGCGGCCTCAAAACCTGGTGCCAACAAATTGATGCACCGGTCCTTCAGGACCGGTACATGTCGCTCCGAGGTGGGTTTTGGCGCGTCTTGCTCCTCCATGCGGCCTCCTCAGAGCTGATTCGTTCGTCTGTCAGTCGGGCGGGTCGCTTCTTGAGCCGGATCCCCATCCGCGCCTATCGCAGCGTCCGCCTGGCTCCGGGGAAGGTGAGCCAGGAAAACTATGTGATGGGCGGCTGGAGATCCCGTCCAAGAAGCATTGCTGCTTCCTGTCCCGGTTTCTAAATGAACCCGGGAAGGTTGTCGTCGTCGGTCTCCGAGAAGGCGGCTTCCTTCTCGGCCAGGTACTCATCCCAAGCCTGGGCATCCCAGATCTCCGCACGGGTTCCGGCGCCAATGACCGCCAATTCCCGCTCAAGACCTGCGTAGCTCCGGAGCGCCGGCGGAATCGTCACGCGCCCCTGCTTGTCAGGTACCTCGTCAGAGGCTCCGGACAGGAAAACCCGGATGTAGTCACGTGACTGCTTGGAGGAGATGGGGGCCTCCCGCATGGACTCGTGAATACGTTCGAATTCCCGCTGGCTGAAGACGTAGATGCAACGCTCCTGGCCCCTTGTGAGCACCAAGCCGTCAGCAAGTTCCTCGCGGAACTTGGCGGGAAGGATGATCCGGCCCTTTTCGTCCAGACGGGGAGAATGCGTGCCAAGAAACACTGGCCCACCGCCCCCATCCGTAAAGGTGCCCGTACCTGCCCCACGCCGCCACTACCCTCTTACTTGCTCCACTTTACTCCACAAGCCCCCACAGTCAACGCAATCCGGCGTGTTTCTGCCCCACATTCGAATGCAGGAGCCTGAAAACGCGTGGATCTCAGGGGTGGTTGGTGGTGGAGGAGACTTTGCGGCGGCGCTGCAGGGAAGTGCATGACGGCGGCATGGGAGTCGCGCCTATGGGCTCGCTCGCGGTGCGAGCGCGGCGTAAATGCGAAAAGACCCGATATTCGGGTCTTTTCGCAATCAGGCCGGAGCCTGGTGGTGCAATGTGGAGGACTCGGCTTCCGAGTGGAGGCCAAGCCCCTTGGTGGAGCGCTCAGCTCTCCTCGCCGCGGCGGCGCTCGTCCCAGCGTTCTTCGAGGTTGCTCATGAACGAGTTCTTCGACTTGCCCGGCTTGGCGCTCTTCGACTTCCCGCCGGCTGCCCTTCTCAGGGTGGCAAAGTAGACGCCGGCGCCCATCACGATGAAGCCCAGCACGCCAAGGAAGATGTTCTGCAAGGACACACCTACCAACAACAAGAGAATTCCGGCGATAGTGCCTAGAACGCCAATAACGATGTGCCTGGTCGACCATGAACGAATGGGGTCAGAGCCCATTGAATTGGCAAACTTCGGATCGTCCTCATGCAGTTGCTTCTCGAGTTGCTCGAGGAGCTTCTGTTCGTGCTCCGATAGGGGCATCGCGACCTCCTTTAGTCGGCCAGCGTCTGGATACGCCGCGGCCGTTGCCTCTGTTCCCTTGAACGGACGAACCCAAAAAAGGGTTCCCGAAGACCGGGTCTTGTGAACACGGTCTCACGGAACAGACGCAACATGGCAATTTATCCAGACGGTCTAAATCTGTGTATCTCTAGGATAGTTTGTTGGCCGCTGTTCTGAAAGACACGCCGGAGGGCACTCGTGGGCCCTTCGAAGCCTAGGGAGAACCCGGCCTGTCGGGCTCCGCGTGCGGCTCCAAAAGCGTCGCCGGAAGGACAGTCTTGCTGCCGAATCGCTCGGTGACACGGTCAAGCGCCTGTTCAGCCGCCCGCCAGTTGTCGTCCCTGCGATCGAAGCTTAACTGCAGCGAGGCGTGTTCCGCCGCTTCGAGCTGCTCGGCCCGGACTCCTATAAGGCGCACACTCATGGGCCGCTCCCCCAAGGACTCCAGCAACTGGCTCGCCACCTGATAGATCAACTGGGCGCTATCGACCGGCGTATGCATTGTCTTGCTCCGGCTGATTGTCGAAAAATCGGCATAGCGCAACTTCAGCGCGATGGTCCGGGCCAGCATTCCGGCTGTCCGGAGCCGTGACGCGGTCCGGTGGGAGAGCCTCAGCAACTCGCGATGGAGGAGCGCGTCATCCGGGGTGTCGACAGCGAACGTTTCTTCGGAACCTATGCTCTTCTCGAGCCGGATAGGCGTGACCGGCCGGGGATCCAAGCCCATCGACAATCGGTGGACGTGCTCGCCCGAAGCTCCCAGGACCTTTTTCAAGGAAGCAAGCGGCGTGGCCGCAACGTCAGCCACGGTACGGATCCCCAGCCTGGCCAGAACGTCGGCGGTCTTGGCCCCGACTCCCCACAAGGCGTTCACGGGCAGGCTGTGCAAATAGGCTACGGTCTGCCCCTCCTCAATGAGCAGCAGTCCGTCGGGCTTGCAGCGCGTAGATGCGATTTTGGCAACGAACTTGTTGGTGGCTATTCCCACGGACGCAGTGATCCCCAGCTCGGAGGCAACGCGGCTCCGGATCAGATGGCCGATCTGGAGAGGCGGACCAAGCCGCCTGATCGCGCCACCGACATCCAGGAACGCCTCGTCGACACTCAAGGGCTCCACGAGGTCCGTTATCGATTCGAATATTCCCATCAATTGCCGGGACACCTCGTAGTAGAGGCTATGGCGGGGTTCGATGATGACCGCGTTGGGGCACATCCGCATGGCGTTGGCCATGGGCATGGCAGACTTCACACCGAGCGCGCGCGCTTCGTAGGAGGCGGACAGCACAACGGAGCGATCCACCGGAAAACCGACAATGACGGGTTTCCCCTTGAGTTCAGGCCGGGTGCGCAATTCCACCGAGACAAAGAAGGCATCCATGTCCACGTGGAGGATGCTGGTGCGCCTCAGTTCCCGCAGGGCCGCGGGATCCGGGGCGAATTCCTGTCCGGGGCCCCGCCCGTTGTTCTCTGCTTGTGGTCTCACAAGGAAATCCTATGCCGCGGCACTGGTTACTGGTGGCCGCATCCGGCGCCCTAAACTGGAGGCAGCATCCGGCGTCGTCCCCAGGAGGAAATCCCTGTGAAGCTCTTTGGAAAGCCTCAACCCGTCAGCTTGGCCTTGCTGGCCACGGGCGTCGCGTTGACCATCTCGGCTTGCGGGTCGTCCCCGGCAGGCACGGCATCCCAAGGGGCGGCGCCAACATCGTCCGGGGCGGCCACTGCCTCGGCAAGTCCGGCACAGGCCACCGCGTCCACGGCTGCCTCAGGAGCTTCGGCGGCAGTCGGCTCCCTGGTCCCGGGATTCCCGCAGCAACTGATTCCCTTGATGCCCAAGGCGGCTGTGGAATCCAGCAGCTTCGACAAGAACTCCTCGCCGGCGTCGGTGGCCTTGGTCGGCACCATTGCGTCCCCGTCTGACGCGGTTGTGGCCTTTTACACCTCCGCGCTCACGGCGCAAGGCTTCAAGGAAGTCCCCGGAAGCACCGTGGGAAGTATCAAATCAAAGGACTTCCTGCGTGGCGACAATGAAACAGTGAATATCTCGGTGGTGGAAACCGCGGGCAAATCCACGTTCACCATCGGTGCCAACGTGGCCGCCGGGTCAATCAAGTGACCGCGGAGAGCCTGGGTTCGGAGCAGAGCCGTTTTGTGGCCGATGTCGCCGCCAAACTCAACGGTTTCCTTGGGGTGCAACAAGAAACGATGGCCACCATCTCCCCAGATGTCGCTCCCCTCATGGGTTCAATCACGAGCCTTGTGACCGGTGGCAAACGGCTCCGGGCCTTGATGTGCTACTGGGGGTGGCGGGGTGCCGGAGGTGAGTCCGCACATCCCGACATCATCACGGCCGGCTGCGCTTTGGAACTCTTCCAGGCCGCAGCCCTGATTCACGATGACATCATCGACCGCTCTGATACACGTCGCGGCGGTCCGAGTGTGCACAAGCGGTTCAGCCAGCTCCATGAGGGCGAGGGCTGGGCCCTGGACAGCGAACGCTTCGGACACGCGGCCGCGATTCTCACCGGAGACCTCTGCTTGTCGTTCAGCGAGGAGGCGTTCACGGAGATCGGCAGCAGGGCCGCTTCCGGCACGGCTGCGCGGCGGATCTTCAACCTGATGCGCGCCGAGGTCATGGCCGGCCAATACCTGGACATCCTCGAGGAAGTCGCGGGTCCGGTGCGGGATCGCGCGGGGGCCGTCGATCGCGCCCAGTCCATCATCCGTTTCAAGTCGGCGAAATACTCAACGGAACACCCCTTGGCCCTTGGGGGCGCCTTGGCCGGTGCCAGCGAAGAGCTCCTGCAAGGATATTCCGCTTTCGCGTTGCCCCTTGGTGAAGCATTCCAGCTCCGCGACGACGTCTTGGGAGTGTTCGGGGATCCCGGGACTACTGGAAAGCCCGCGGGAGACGACCTCCGCGAAGGCAAACGGACGGTCCTGGTGGGATTCGCCATCAACCAGGCCGCTGCGGATGATTCGAGCTACATCGATACGATGCTCGGAAGGCAGGACCTTGGAGAGGCCGAGGTCGCCGAAATCAGGCGGATCATTGTGGATTGCGGAGCGCTCGAAGCCACGGAGGCGATGATCGAGGAACTCAGCAACGAAGCTTTCGAGGCCTTGGAACGCCTCCCCCTGGCGGACCTCCCCCTCACCGCGCTCAGGCAGTTGGCCGAAGCCGCCGTCAGCCGGGCCGCGTGAACTCTTTCATAATTCCGCGTTAAGGGCAGTCTAAATACCTGCCTTAAATACAGTGGTGCCGATCAGCTTGCTGATCGGCACCACTGTATTTAAGGCAGGCGTCCCTTACCAGGCAAGCGACTGAGCCCTGCGTCGGATTTCAGTTTTGCGCCCTTCGCGGAGCGCGTCGACAGGACGGCCACGCAGCGACTCGTCCGGAGTGAAAAGCCACACGATGAGCTCCTCATCCGTGTACCCGGCATCGCCAAGCACTGCGATGGTGCCCTTCAGGCTATCCACCACATGACCGTCCTGGATAAAGAGGGCAGGAATCGAACGGATGTTGCGTTCGCCCACTCTCACAGCCACCACTGCACGCTCATCCAGAAGACCGTGGACCTTGGTGATTGAAACGTTCAGCAGCTCTGCCACATCGGGCAGCGGCAGCCATTCGGAAACGAGGCTTTCTACATTACTCACGGATCAAGATTGCCACGCCCTCGCGCTTTGCGCCTAGCCGGAGGGGCGGTACGGGCGGAATTTGTGCCAGGAATTGCCCAAGAATCGAATGCGCAGGGATTTCTTGTGCGGAATCGAAAAATGTGAGAGATTCACATTGATCACATTTGCATCACTACTAACTTTAGTAACACTGGCAACAGCGGCATTCCCAACAGCCGCTGCTGAGATGAGGATTGCTCCCATGACGACGCCCAGCTCGCACAAGAAGACAACGAGCATGCCCATAATTGCGGCCACCACAGCGGCGCTGCCCGCCGTCATGCTCTCTTCATTGGCACTCGCCCAGCCGGCAACAGCGCTTCCGGCGGTACAAAGCCAGAAGATTCCCGCATCGCTGACCGCGGCCATGCGGGCCCAGGCAGCGGCAGTGTCCGCAAACGTCATCCCTGCCTCCGCGGTTGCCGCAACCATCCCGGCTGCCATGCAGCCCATGGCACCGGCGGCTCCGGCCACCTACACCATCGTCCGGGGCGATACCATCAGCGGCATCGCTGCCCGCTACGGGCTGAACACCAACACTGTCCTGCAGCTCAACGGCCTCTCGGGCAACACCATCATCTACCCGGGACAGCAGATCAAGTTGACCGGTTCGGCACCGGCTCCAAGTGCGCCGCACCCGCACCCAGCCCGGCATCCGGCCCGGCGTCGTCGTCGACTGCCAGCTACACAGTGGTGCCCGGTGACACCCTGGGCGGCATTGCCGCCCGCCACGGCGTGGCATTGTCCGACGTCTTCAATTGGAACGGCCTCAACGGCCGGTCCATCATCTACCCGGGACAGAAGATCAAGGTCGGCCCCGGAACGAACGCACCAGCTCCCGCCACACCGGCTCCGGCC
>NZ_DF952472.1:415848-417100 GCF_001263615.2 Arthrobacter sp. Hiyo1
TTCCGCTCCGGCGGCTCCGGCGGCTCCGGCAGCGCCGGCACTTGCCAACACCGGCTCGTACACCATCAAGTCAGGTGACACTTTGGGCGGTATCGCGTCCCGCCTTGGGGTGTCCCTGTCGTCTCTTCTCTCGGCCAACAAGCTGTCCATGAGCACCATCATTTATCCCGGGCAGAAGCTAGCCATCCCGGGCGCTCCTGCGGCCTCGGCTCCGGCCCCTGCTCCGGTCAGCGCCCCCTTGGTTCCGAGCACATTCCTGGGCTACACCTACCCCGAGGCAGTGGTCAGTTCAGCCAACGCGAACAAGGCCCTGCTCAATGCGTCCCCGGTCCCCAGCACCGCCCAGATGAAGGGGATCGTCGCCGATACTGCGCGTCGGATGGGAGTGGACCCGTCCTTGGCCATGGCGTTCGCCTTCCAGGAATCCGGCTTCAACCAGCGTGCGGTCTCCCCCGCCAACGCCATCGGCACGATGCAAGTGATCCCCTCCTCGGGTGAATGGGCTTCCCAATTGGTGGGACGCAAGCTCAACATCCTCGACCCGTATGACAACGTGACCGCCGGCGTCGCCATCATCCGGGCGCTCGTCAACACGAGCAAGGACCTGAATACGGCCATCGCAGGCTACTACCAGGGCCAGTACTCGGTGAGCAAGCACGGCATGTACGACGACACCAAGGCCTACGTCGCCTCGATCCTGGCCCTCAAGAAGAACTTCAGCTAACTCGCGGCGCACAACACGGGCCCGGATCGCATGTCGATTCGGGCCCGTGTTTTTGCTCAACTAGGATCGTAGGGTGCAGGAACAAGTTTCGGACCAACTCCTCGGATCCCTCGTGGACGGGCGCTATCTGGTGCGATCGCGCCTCGCGAACGGCGGAATGTCAACCGTCTATCTCGCCACCGACGAACGGCTCGACCGCGACGTGGCGCTCAAAGTGCTGCATCCGCACCTGGCCAATGACCAAAACTTCCTCGACCGTTTGCAGCGCGAGGCCCGGGCCGCGGCGAGCCTTTCCCACCCGCACGTCGTAGGCGTCCTCGACCAAGGACAGGACGGCCACATTGCATACATCGTCATGGAGTACATCAAAGGCCATACTCTGCGCGATGTCCTCAACGAGAAGGCGGCGCTTCCGCCCCGGCTTGCCTTTGCACTGATCGACCCCGTCATCGAAGGGCTCGCGGCCGCCCACGCGGCAGGGCTGATCCACCGCGACGTGAAACCCGAGAACGTCTGATCGCCGAGACG
>NZ_DF952472.1:418252-423577 GCF_001263615.2 Arthrobacter sp. Hiyo1
CATCAAGTGGGCGACTTCGGCCTGGCCCGGCCGTCACGGCGACAACCAGCACCGGCGCCCTGATCGGCACGGTCGCATATCTGGCTCCCGAGCTCGTCCTCGGCAAAGCCGCCGATGCCCGGAGCGACATCTACTCCACCGGCATCATGCTTTACGAGATGCTTACCGGCGGGCAACCTTATGCCGGCGACGTCCCCATCCAGGTTGCCTACCAGCACGTCAACGCGGCCGTCGCCCCGCCGTCGCTCGCAGTCCCCGGCCTTGCCGCGGACGTGGACGAACTCGTCCAGTGGTGCACCGCCAAGGATCCTGAAGAGCGTCCTGTGGACGGTTCGGCGCTCTTGTCTGAACTGCGGCACATCCGCACAACCTTGAGCGACGCGCAACTGGATATCAACCCGCCGGCCGCAAAGGCGGCAACGCCGGAAGGACAACAAGACGCGGCCGGGGCAACCGCGGTAGTCGCCCCTTTCCCTGCCGAACGTACGGAGCCCCTGGAACGGATAGGCCGCCCGACGGAGATTATCTCAAGCCAGCGCAATCCCACCACGGTGCTTCCGCCGTCGGGATTCTCTGCTGGCGCCCCGGCTTTCGACATCCAAGTGCCACAGGACCGCGAACCCCTGGATCCGGCGGAAGCCCCGCCCAGCAAACGCGACATCAAGCGCATGGAGCGCCAGGAAGAAAAGGACCGCGCCCGGGCGGCGGCAACGCCGTCGCGCTCTTTGCGGGAAGGCAACCCGCGCCGCCGGGCCGTGATCTGGACAATTGTCGTGATTGTCCTGGCGATCCTGGCCACAGCGGCGGGCTGGTTCTTCGGCATGGGGCCCGGCTCGCCCGGAACCATACCGGACACCAAGAACAAGACCGTTGCCGAGGCACAACAGCTCCTAAGAACCGCGGGCTTCCAGTCCGAGCCAAAAGACGTGTTCGACGACGACGTCACTGCAGGGTTGGCGGTTGGAACGGAACCCGCGTCCGGCCAGGTAGTCAGGAAGTTCCAAGCGGTGTCGCTCTTCGTCTCGAAGGGTCCACAGTTGTTCCCGCTTGCCGCGATGACCGGCCTGACACTCGACCAGGCAAAGAATGCCCTTGGCGTGGCGGGGATGACGCTCGGCAAAGTCACCGAGCAGTATGACGACAAAGTGCCTTTGGGCACCGTCATCTCCCAGTCCCCGGCCCAGGACACCGCAGTCCGCCACGGCACTCCGGTGGCACTGGTGGTTTCCAAGGGACCGCAGCCCCTCCCTGTACCGGATGTCCGGGGCATGACCCAGCAAGCCGCCGTCAAAGCGATCAGCGACGCCGGATTGACCGCCAAAATTGCGCCGGAACCCGTCAACGACAAGAAGGTCCCCGCGGGGGCCGTGGTCAGCCAGGCTCCTGCCAACGGCACCCTGATCCGCGGCGACTCCGTCACCCTGACCCTGTCCAAGGGTCCGAAGATGGTGCACGTCCCGAACTTCATTGGCAAGCAGGCCGATGCCGCCCGCAAAGCCTTGGAGTCCCTCGGATTCGAGGTCAAGATCAACAACATCCTGGGCGGTTTCTTCGGCACTGTCCGGGACCAGAACCCCGTGGACAGCGATGCACCGGAGGGCTCCGTGGTCACCTTGACCGTCGTATAGGGCCCCGCATACAGGAAAGGCGATCCGGAACCGTTCCGGATCGCCTTTCCTGTATTGGGGCCGCTGCTTGACCACCGATTGGTGGGGCCTACCGCTTGGTGAGGGCTCCAGCCACGAGGAATGCCATCTCGAGGGACTGCATGTGGTTCAGGCGGGGATCGCACACTGACTCGTAGCGGTCCAGGAAGGCATCCTGGTCAATGGGATCGGCGCCGCCAAGGCATTCGGCGACGTCGTCGCCCGTCATTTCCATGTGCAGGCCACCGGGTACCGTGCCCAGGGCGTGGTGGACTTCGAAGAACCCGCGGACTTCGTCCACGACGTCGTCGAAGTTGCGGGTCTTGTACCCGTTGGGCGAGGTGACAGTGTTCCCGTGCATGGGATCCGTGACCCAGAGGACCTGGGCGCCGGAGGCAGTGACCTTCTCGACGACGGCGGGCAGCTTCTCGCGGATGTTCTTGGAACCCATCCGGGTGATGAAGGTGAGGCGGCCAGGCTCGCGGTTCGGGTCCAGCTTGTCAATGAGCCGCAACGCGTCGTCTCCGGAAGTCCCGGGACCGAGCTTGACGCCGATCGGATTGCGCACGCGGGACAGGAAGTCCACATGCGCATGGTCGAGCTCACGGGTGCGTTCACCGATCCAGAGGAAGTGTCCGGAGGTGTCGTAGGGAAGTCCCGTGCGGGAGTCGATGCGCGTCAGGGCACGCTCGTAGTCCAGCAGCAATGCCTCGTGGCTCGCGAAGAATTCCACGCGCTTGAGGGCTTCGAAATCGGCGCCGCAGGACGCCATGAACTTGATCGCACGGTCGATGTCACGCGCCAAGGACTCGTAGCGGGCGTGGGCGGGGTTTTCGGTGAAGCCCTTGTTCCACAGGTGCACCAGGCGAAGATCAGCGAAGCCGCCCTGCGTGAAGGCGCGGATGAGGTTCAGTGTGGAAGCCGAGGTGTGGTAGGCCTTCAGCATGCGACTGGCGTCGTGGGCGCGGGACTCCGGGGTGAAATCGTAGCCGTTGACGATGTCGCCGCGGTACGCAGGCAAGGTCACGCCGTCGCGGGTTTCCTCGTTCGACGAGCGGGGCTTGGCGAACTGGCCGGCCATGCGGCCCATCTTGATGACGGGCATCGCCGCGCCATAGGTAAGGACAACGGCCATCTGCAGGATGGTGCGGACCCGGGCACTGATCTTGTCAGCTGTGGCGTCCTCGAAAGTCTCGGCGCAGTCGCCGCCCTGAAGCAGGAATGCCTTGCCTTGGGCTGCCGCGGCCAGACGCTCGCGCAAAATGTCGACTTCGCCCGCGAAAACCAGCGGCGGGAGCACGGAGAGTTCCTTGACGGAGGCGTCGAAGACGCCCCGGTCGGTCCAGGTGGGTTGCTGCGAGATCGGCAGCTGGCGCCAATCGTCCAAGCCGGGATAGTTTGCCGCGCCGCTTTGCGCGGTGCTGGTCAGCGGGCTGCCCAGGGAACTGGTCAGGGGGCCGGTCACGGACGATGCGGGGTTCGCGGATAGCTCAGTCACTCTCCAAGACTAGTTGCCTTGCCCGCTGTTCGGGGCACGGCTTCCGTAACCCTTATTCGGCGTCCGTCACACTTTCCCGGTCACTGCGCTGCCGTCACCGTCAGGCCCTGAACCGTTGCCGGGCGGACGGCCGCTTTCTTGCCCGCCGTCGGCCGGATTCGCTTCGCTTCCGTTCGCGGGCTCCGGAAGCTGCCCGGCCAGCCGCTGCTTGACGACGGCGGCATATTCGTCCACGTATTCCTGCCCCGAGAGCCGCATGAGTTCGTACATGATTTGGTCGGTCACGGCGCGCTGAACGGAATGGTCTTCCTCTTGGCCGTAATACTGGCTGAAGTCCAATGGTTGCCCGAAAATGATCCCTATCCTGCGGATGTTGGGCAAACGCTTGCCGATGGGTTGCACCTTTTCCGTGCCGATCATGGCCACGGGAACAACGGGCACGCGGGTTTGGAGCGCAAGTTTGGCGACCCCCACTTTGCCCCGGTAGAGCCTCGCATCGGGGCTGCGGGTGCCTTCCGGGTAGATACCCAGCAGGCCACCGTCGGCCAGGACGTCCCTGCCGGCCTGCAAGGACAACTCGGACGCGGCCCCGCCCGATCGGTCCATTGGCAACTGGTTGGTGAGCCTGAAGAACATCGCCGTAAGCCTGCCTTTGAGCCCGGTACCCGTGAAGTACTCGGACTTGGCAAGGAAACTGACGCGCCGGGGCACCATCACCGGCATGAAGATCGAGTCCGAAAAGGACAAATGGTTGGAAGCGAGAATCGCTGCGCCGTCCTGCGGAACGTTGTCGAGGCCCTTGACCCAGGGGCGGAACAGCAATGTGAGAAGCGGACCCAAAAAGATCCGTTTCATGACCCAATAGAACACTTTGGTTCCTCTCCGGGGCGGCGTCTGCAAGGCGTCCGGACGGTCCCGGCCCGCATTCAGAAGCCACCCTACTCCAGTGAGAAATGTCCCGAACAGTGACACGATGGACTCATCACGGAAAGCAGTGCCGCCAACAGAGTAGCCTCGGAGTCATCATGAACACTCTCCCCGATCCCTCGCCGTATGCCAGCGACTTCACCGGTAGTGGACCCAGCATCGGCGTCGTGATGAGCCACGGCTTCACGGGCAGCCCGCACAGCATGCGCCCTTGGGCCGAGTATCTGGCCGCCGAAGGCTACGCCGTCCGCCTCCCTCTGCTTCCGGGCCATGGGACCACGTGGCAGGATATGGCCACCCGGCACTGGCAGGAGTGGCACCATGCGGTGGATGCGGCGTACCTCGAGCTCCAGGCCGAGTGCGATTTCGTGTTCGCCGCCGGCTTGTCGATGGGTGGTACATTGGCTCTGCGGATCGCGGCTACGCGGCCGGTCGCCGGTACCGTCGTCGTCAATCCGGGGCTGGTGATCGATGATCCGCGCGCAGCCGTGGTCGGCATCCTCAAGCACGTCATGAAGTCCACCCCGGCCATTGCCAACGACATCCTCAAACCCGGCATGGACGAGGGTGCATACCCCAGGACGCCGGTCGCAGCCGCCCATGAATTGAAAAAGATGTACAAGGACACCATTAGCCTGCTCCCCCGGATTTCCGCGCCGGTGCGCGTGTTCCGTTCCTCCGTGGACCACGTGGTGTCGGAACGGAGCATCAAGCAGTTGAAGGAGCGGGTCACGGCTTCGATGGAGTTCAGCACCTTGGAGAACAGCTACCACGTGGCCACGCTGGACAACGACGCCCTGGAGATTTTCCGGGGCTCGGCCGAGTTCATCAGGAAAACCATGGCAGGGCTGACAAGCAGTTCCGCCCGGGCCACACCGTCCGGCACCGAGCTCCGGGATTCACCCCATGAATAGGCCAGGGCCCGATTCCCCCGACCAGAGTGCCAACAAGGACGACGACGCCGTCTGGCTCGATTTGGTAGCCAGGCTTGAGTCGATGCCTTCCTCCGCCCTGGACGAGGCGCCCACCGCCGAGGAGACTGGCAGCGATTCCGGAACGGATCCGGGTCCAGGTCCGGAGGAGGTTCCGGGCCGCTCCTCGTCCCGTTCCTTCCAAGACTTCGACCCGCTTGGATTGTCCAAAAGGGGCGCTGCGGAAGAACCCGCGGGCAGCGGGGAGCCCGGTCCGCGCGACTACGAGGTCGAGGACGGGAACGGCTTCGTCCCGGAGGACCCGCCGAGCCTCGCCGGTACC
>NZ_DF952472.1:425596-429634 GCF_001263615.2 Arthrobacter sp. Hiyo1
AGCCGGGGCGCCGGCCGGTTGCGGCCGAACCGGACCAGGAAATCTTCCGAACTCTTGCCGGGACCTGTTCGTTGGATGAATTCAGTGGCATGTCGCCATCCTATTCCGAGCGCCGCATATGTACTGACATGTCGGCGGTACGGACGGAACGCCCATACGCCTGCATTGGCGGAATCCCACGCTTCACGTAAAGTTACTCATCAGTAACTTGAGTAAGGTGAATTGCGACACACCCATTACTTGGCCATATAGAGTTAGAGCAGCCCCGTAATGGTCTGTTGATATCGAAGGAGCTATCGTGCGTGAATTCAGTGTTCCGCCCCTGGTGAATGTTGCCCCCGAAACCAACATCACGGACCTCGTGGTTCGTCAGGCCGCCGTACCATCAAACCCGGCCTTGTTTGCCAAGCTCAACAGCGCCGGCCAATGGCAGGACATCCGGGCAACCGACTTCCTCAAGGATGTATCGGCCCTGGCCAAAGGCCTGATCGCCAAGGGCGTCGGTGTGGGCGACCGCGTGGGCATCATGTCCAGGACCCGTTATGAATGGTCCCTCGTGGACTTCGCCATCTGGTTTGCGGGCGGCATTTCCGTGCCGATCTATGAAACCTCGTCGCCGTCGCAAGTGGCCTGGAACCTCGGCGACTCCGGCGCCGTCGCCGCATTCGCCGAATCCGCGCACCACGAGGACGTCATCCGCCAGGCCGTCACGGCCGAAGGCCTCGGCTCTGTCGCCCATGTCTGGCAGCTCGAAGGCGGAGGACTTGACGCGCTCCGCAGTGCCGGCAGCGGCGTCAGCGACGAGGAACTCGAGGCGCGCCGCAGCAGCGCCGTGCTGGCCGATGTCGCCACGATCATCTACACCTCCGGCACCACGGGCCGCCCCAAGGGTTGCGAACTCACGCACGGCAACTTCGTGGAACTCTCGGAGAACGCCTTGGCCTCCCTCGGCGACGTCGTCAACGAGAACGCCAAGACCATCATGTTCCTCCCGCTCGCCCACGTCTTTGCCCGCTTCATCTCGGTCCTTGCCGTCGCCGCCGGTGCCCAGGTGGCGCACACGCCGGATATCAAGAACCTGCTGGCTGACCTGCAGAGCTTCCAGCCGTCCTTCATCCTGGCAGTTCCCCGCGTGTTCGAGAAGGTCTTCAACTCTGCCCTCACCAAGGCAGAGGACGGCGGCAAGGGCGCCATCTTCCACAAGGCAGTGGACACGGCGATCGCCTACTCCAAGGCGCAGCAGGAGGGATCCCTTGGCTTGGTGCTGAGGCTCAAGCACGCCGTCTTCGACCGTTTGGTGTACGGGAAGCTTCGCGCCGCAATGGGCGGCCACGTCAGCCATGCCGTCTCCGGTGGCGGCCCGCTCGGCGAACGGTTGGGCCATTTCTTCCACGGTATCGGCCTGCAGATCCTCGAGGGTTACGGCCTGACAGAGACCACTGCACCCATTTCAGTCAACACGCCGTCCTTGATCAAGATCGGCACCGTGGGGCCCCGCTCCCCGGCAACGCGGTCAGGATTGCCGACGACGGCGAAATCCTCGCCAAGGGCGTCTGCGTCATGAAGGGCTACTTCAAGCGGGATGACCTCGCCGCGGAAACCTTCGTGGACGGGTGGTTCCGCACGGGTGACATCGGCGAACTGGACGAACAGGGTTTCCTGAAGATCACAGGCCGCAAGAAGGAAATCATCGTCACAGCGAGCGGCAAGAACGTCGTACCGGCCCTGCTGGAGGACCAGATCCGTGCTGACGCGCTGGTGTCCCAAGTCCTTGTCATCGGCGACAACCGGCCCTTTATCGGCGCGCTGGTCACCCTCGACGAGGAAGCGCTGCCGGGCTGGCTGGAGCGCCACGGCCTTCCCGCGTCAACTACGACGACGGCTGCCGCGGACAACGCCCTCGTCCGGGCAGCGGTCCAGGAACTGATCAGCCACGCGAACCAGTCCGTCTCGCATGCGGAAGCGATCAAGTCGTTCCGGATCGTTCCGTCCGACTTCACCGAGGCCTCAGGCCACCTCACGCCGTCGTTGAAGGTCAAGCGCGCCCAGGTCATGAAAGACTTCGACGCCGTGATCGAGGAAATGTACTCGGCCCCCAAGGCGTCCTGACGGGCCGCACCCGACGCATCGGTCAAAGCAACAAAGGAAGGTCCCGGGCTTGACAGCCCGGGACCTTCCTTTGTTGCGTGCTCCGCGGAGGAGCGGGCTGCTACTCGACCACGATCAGCAGATCGCCGCCCTGGACCTGCTCGACGTTGTTGATGGCGAGGCGCGAGACCGTGCCGGCTACCGGCGTCGTGATGGATGCCTCCATCTTCATCGCCTCAATGGTGGCGACCGTGTCGCCGGCCTTGACGGCGTCGCCTGCTTTGACGGTCAGGGTCACGGCACCGGCGAACGGCGCTGCTACCTGGCCGGGCTGGGACGCATCCGCTTTCTCCGCGGCCTTCACGTTGCTGACAACGGACTTGTCGCGAACCACCACCGGGCGTGACTGGCCGTTGAGCTTGCACATGACGGTGCGCATGCCCTTTTCGTCGGGCTCCGAGACCGCTTCCAAGGAGGCGATCAGGCGCACGCCCTTTTCGAGCTCCATGACGTGTTCGGCACCGAGCTGGAGACCGTAAAGGTAGTCGCGGGTATCAAGTACCGACAAATTGCCGTAGGTGTCCACGCTCTTGAGGTAGTCCTTGGTGGGCCCCTCGAACAGCAGCCGGTTCAAGGTCCGCTGGCGGGACTTGGAATCGCCCTTGAGCGCAGCACTGTCTTCGGCGCTCAGTTCGACGTCGCGGACCTTGATGCTGCGGCCCTGGAGCGCCTTGGTGCGGAACGGCTCCGGCCATCCTCCGGGAGGATCTCCCAATTCGCCCGACAGGAAGCCGATGACGGAGTCCGGGATGTCGTAGTTCTGTGGGTTTTCGTTGAAGTCCGCAGGATCGGCGTGGATTCCCACGAGGTGCAGCGCGAGATCGCCGACGACCTTGGACGACGGCGTCACCTTGACCAAGCGGCCCAAAATGCGGTCCGCGGCGGTGTACATGTCCTCAATGGCCTCGAAACGCTCGCCAAGGCCCAGCGCGATGGCCTGCTGGCGCAGGTTGGACAGCTGGCCGCCCGGGATTTCGTGCTGGTACACCCGGCCGGTGGGACCGGGAAGCCCGGACTCGAACGGCGCGTAGACCCTGCGGACCGCTTCCCAGTAGGGCTCCAGGGAGCTGACACTGGCCAGGCTGAGCCCGGTGTCGCGCGGGGTATGTGCCAGGGCAGCCACAAGCGCCGACGCCGACGGCTGGCTCGTCGTACCGGCCAGGGAGGCTGATGCGACATCGACGGCGTCCACGCCGGCTTCCACGGCAGCCAACAAGGTGGCCAGTTGGCCGCCTGCGGTGTCGTGCGTGTGCAGGTGGACCGGAAGATCGAAGCGTTCACGCAAGGCGCTGACAAGCTTGGCTGCGGCCGCCGGGCGGAGCAGTCCGGCCATGTCCTTGATGGCGAGGATGTGCGCACCGGCGTCGACGATCTTCTGGGCGAGGTCCAGGTAGTAGTCGAGGGTGTACAGGTTCTCGTTCGGGTCGAGGAGATCGCCGGTGTAGCAGAGTGCAACCTCCGCTACTGCTGTGCCGGTGGCCCGCACCGCGCGGATGGCCGGAGCATCTGGTTGACGTCGTTGAGGGCGTCGAAGATGCGGAAGATGTCGATGCCCGTTGCCGCGGCCTCGTTGACGAACGCCTCGGTGACTTCCTCGGGGTAGGGCGTGTACCCGACGTGTTGCGGCCACGGAGCAGCATCTGAAGGCAGACATTCGGGAGGGCCTTGCGCAGGGCGGCCAACCGGTCCCAAGGATCCTCGCCGAGGAAGCGCAGGGCGACGTCGTAGGTGGCACCACCCCAGGCTTCGACCGAGAGCAGTTCGGGCAGAAGGGCGGAGACCGCGGGACCGGCCGCGACCAGGTCGCGGGTCCGGACACGGGTTGCGAGGAGCGACTGGTGGGCATCGCGGAAGGTGGTGTCCGTGACGGCCACGGCCTGCTGCTCGCGC
>NZ_DF952472.1:432283-435334 GCF_001263615.2 Arthrobacter sp. Hiyo1
CCTCGACGTCGCCGTCGGATCCGCCTACACCGGAATCTACGACCGGCCAGATCTTGGGCGCCGCGATCTCCGCCGCCTGACTGCTGTCCTTGCCCCGGCCGAAAAGTACGAGCTGGTACTCGTCGACTGCCCGCCGTCCCTCAACGGCCTCACCCGCATGGCCTGGAGCGCGAGTGACCGCGTGGTCCTTGTTGCCGAACCAGGGCTCTTCTCGGTAGCCGGCACGGAACGCACCATGCGCGCCATCCAATTGTTCCGCCAGGAGTTCGCTCCCCAGCTGGCTCCTGCAGGGATCGTTGCCAACAGGGTCCGTCCCGCCTCGTCCGAGCACACGTTCCGGCTCGCCGAGATGGAATCGATGTTCGGCGAGCTGTTGCTGGCACCGCATATTCCGGAGCAGGCGAATTGGCAGCAAATCCAGGGGGCCGCCCACGCCGTGCACCACTGGCCTGGCGACTCGGCGAAGAACACCGCCAAGCTGTTCGACTCGCTCCTGGAGAACATGTTGTCCTCGAACAACGGCACGCGGGAACGCCGTAAGCGCTGAGCGGCTCTGCGAGCCAGAAGCCACCCCCTTCAAAAAAAGATGAAGCCACCTTCCTGTCGGAAGGCGGCTTCATTGGTCTTCAGTGGCCGCTGGCGGCAATCCCGACGGCGGTTCAGCCGGTGCGGCGGGCGGAACGGCGCTTGCTGAGTTCGTCGTCCGGAAAGGGCTGTTCTACCGCGTGTTCGCTCGGGAGCGCAGCTAGGCTGCCTTCGACTTCGCGCCAGACGCGGCCCACTGCGATGCCGAATACGCCTTGGCCGCCCTGCACCAGGTCAATGACCTCGTCCGCTGAAGTGCATTCATAGACACTCGCGCCATCGCTCATGAGCGTGATTTGCGCCAGGTCTTCCACTCCGCGTTCGCGCAAGTGTTCGACGGCCGTGCGGATCTGTTGGAGGGACACGCCTGTGTCCAGGAGCCGCTTGACGACTTTGAGAACCAGGATGTCCCGGAAGCCATAGAGCCGCTGCGATCCGGAACCGGCGGCTCCCCGCACGGCGGGTTCAACAAGGCCTGTGCGTGCCCAGTAGTCCAGCTGGCGGTAGGTAATCCCCGCCGCCTTGCACGCGGTGGGGCCACGGTAGCCGGCATCTTCATCCAGGACCGGAAGGTCCTCGGTGAAAAGCAGACCCTGGGCACCGCTTGCGGGTACAGCAACGCCTGTCGAGGCCTGCTTTAGCTCGCCTGCTTCGCCTTTGGGACTCACGTGACCCTCCTTGTCAGAAGTTCCCTTGGGGATGGTGCATACGGGGGCAACACGAAAGGGGAAATGCACTCGTGTAATTTCAACGCGTCCGCACCTTTCAGTGTGACTTGCGCGCGACCTGCATGCAACGGGAACTTGATATCTTCGACGTTAGGCGTGCGGGAGCCTTAGGTCAAAGACGTCCGGGCATTTTCAGATCGTGTCGAAACTTTCACCCTCAACTTTAACCTTAGGCTACCTTCAGCCTTCGAAATCCTCGGGCTCTACGTCGTCCAGGAACTCCCGGAAGCGGCGCAATTCCCGTTCCTCGTCAACTTCGGGGCCCGGCTCGGTGTCTTCGCCTTCGTCGTGTTCGGTGATCCGGACGCCGGCTTCTTCCATGACGGCGTCGGCACACCAGATGCGGCATTTCGCCCGCAAGGCAAGCGCCAGCGCATCGGAAGCGCGGGAACTCACTACGGTGCCGTCGTCGAACTGGAGTTGGCCGTAGAAGATGTTGTCCTCGACCGCGACGATGTTCACGCTGATGATCGTGTGGCCGAGTGCTTCAACGACGTCGATCATCAGATCGTGGGTCATCGGCCGGGGCGGCACCACGCCTTGCTGGGCCAGGGCGATAGCGCTTGCTTCGGGCGTGCCGATCCAAATAGGGACATGGCGTTCCCCGTGCATCTCACGGAGGAGGACCAGAGGCTGGTTTGAAGGCAGTTCAATCCGCACTCCAACGATCTCGACCTCAATCATCATGCGTCCATACGGGAGATACGGTCCTGCACCAAGGCTCGATGCAGGCTGAGGCAGAGTTCGCTGATTTCCCGGGCGGCTTCGGCAGCCCTGGATTGCGATGCCGCGTCCTTGCGGGACGTCAGAGGAGCGACGACGCGCTCCACCAAGCCGAATTCGCGCTCGGCCGCGGCCTGGAACGGACGGAGGTGCCGCGGCTCAAGTCCGTGGCTTTCAAGTTGGACGCAGGCACGCGCCACTTGAAGGGCGTGTTCGTCGAATTTGCCGTTGACGTGGCTGATGAGCCCGTAACTGAGGAGGGACTGCAAGAGCGGGACGCTGGCCCCGGATTCCGTCCGCAACTGTTCCTCGCTCAGGGCGCGTGCGCGGCCCTGCAGCTCGGCCGCAAGTTCGTCCGAGACAATCCGTGGGGACACCGACACGCCCGGCGGGAGGTTTTCGGGACGCTCGCCACGGTCGATCGCGTCAAGGTAATCCTTGATGACCTTCAGGGGCAGGTACTGGTCACGCTGGAGGGCCAGCACGAAGCGGAGGCGCTCGACGTCGCTTTCGGCGTATTGCCGGTACCCGGCAGGAGTGCGCTTCGGATTGATCAGTCCCTTTTCCTCAAGAAAACGGATCTTGGACGCCGTCATGGTGGGAAAATCGTCGCTGAGTTGGGCGAGGACCTCCCCGATGTTGAGGACCTGCGGTCCTCGCCGTTCCGGCTGGGGCAGTGCCACAGGCGTACCCGGAATCAGTCTTGGCCTGCTGCGCGGGCAGGGCTCAGGTAGTAGGTGAGGCGGAACTTCCCGATCTGGACCTCGCTGCCGTTCTTGAGCAGGACGTTGTCCACCCGGTCCTGGTTGACGTAGGTGCCATTGAGGCTTCCGGTGTCCACCACTTCGAAGCCCTCGGGGGTACGCACGAATTCCACGTGCTTGCGCGAAACCGTCACGTCATCCAGGAAGATGTCCGCATCCGGGTGGCGGCCAGCGGTGGTGGTGTCGGAGTCCAGAAGGAACCGCGCGCCGGCATTCGGGCCGGTGTGCGCAATCAGCAAGGCCGATCCAGG
>NZ_DF952472.1:439925-441663 GCF_001263615.2 Arthrobacter sp. Hiyo1
GAGCCGCTGGTGAAGGCGTTGGGGGCGCTGCAGGGGGTTTGAGGTTTGTTTCGCGTGCGGTGAGTCGCGAAACGACGAACCCCGCCGCTCCTCCAGTGGAACGGCGGGGTTTTGTTGTCTTTGGGACTGGGGGTTGCTTTTGGGGGCGTGTCAGACCTTCTTGACCACGCTGGACTTGAGCTGCATGGGGCCGAAGCCGTCCACTTTGCAGTCGATGTCGTGGTCCCCCACGCCGTTCACGAGGCGGATGTTGCGGACCTTGGTTCCGACCTTGATGGCCGTGGCGCTCCCCTTGACCTTGAGGTCCTTGATTACAGTGACCGTGTCCCCGTCCGCGAGCACATTGCCCACGGCGTCCTTAATCTCCGTGGACTCTGATGCCGCTTCATCAGACGCGACCGGCGACCACTCATGGGCGCACTCGGGGCAGACCAGCAACGCACCCATCTCGTAGGTGTATTCGCTGGCGCATTCGGGGCAAGGGGGCAGGGTTTCACTCACCGTCCAATGATAGTCGGGGGTGGTGCAACACGTAGACGGCAGGGACAAACAGTGGAACCAAGACAGTAAGCGGTCTTCGAGCCGAGAGTACCTCCAACCCATTGGCCATAGTACGAGAACTGGTAATCCTTACTTGCAACGGATCTTGTTTCCATAAACTGTGGTGGTCCAATCGGTTCCTTGCCAGGTACCAGGCCCGTCCATCACGAATTTAACGGCCGCGACACTCTTGATTCCGTGCTTCCAATAAGCCTTGTCAAAGCCTAAGCCTTGGTCACTGTCAGCGTCATACATACCTCGAGCGCAAACTGTGGTGAAACACAGATCTCAAAAAGGACCATTTAGAAAGCGCCCTCGGCGTCAAGCTACCTTTGGAATTGCCCGCCAAGTTGTCCCCTGCTGCAAATTGATCTCTCGCGGTCTGTGCCCATGGCCTTGGAAATGAGTACGCCTTCCTCGGAGTGCACCGGATTCTGCTGGATCATTCCGCACCTCGATGCATGCGCCATCCTGACCTTCTTTGGTTTGGGAAAGCGCTTGCGACACCGCGAGTCACGTCGTTTCAACGCCTTGGCCCGTCAAAGAAGGTCAGGACGGCGTGTTCAGGTCGGGCGAGAATCTCGGGAACACCGTCGGATTCTGCCGGATCACTCTCTTCGCCGAAGTTGCCGGACCCGTGATTTCGCGGGTCCGAAGTTAATCCATTCGAGTGATTGAGCAGAATCCGACATCCCAGCGCTGACGATCCCTTCAGATGAGCGGAGTCCACGCACTCACTGCAACACCAACGCTTAAACGCAAAAGCCGTGGGAACCCTAGAGTTCCCACGGCTTTCTGGTCGGGCTGACAGGATTTGAACCTGCGACCCCTTGACCCCCAGTCAAGTGCGCTACCAAGCTGCGCTACAGCCCGTCAGTCCTGCCGTTCTCCGCCTAGGTTTTCACCTAGGCAGTCCGGCCGAACCACCTCAAAAAGCTTACACGATGTTCGAGGTTCTCAATGCCACCTTGGCGGGTGTCATCTGTGATGCGCGTCTCAATTAGCGCTTCTTGCCGCGCTTTTCGCGGACGCGCATGTTGACCTCGATCGGCGTGCCGTCGAAGCCAAAGGTTTCCCGCAGCCGGCGGGTGATGAACCGGCGGTATCCGGGGTCCAGGAAGCCCGTGGTGAAGAGCACGAACTTCGGCGGACGGCTGGATGCTGGGTGCCGAACAGGATGCGCGGCTGCTTGCCGCCG
>NZ_DF952472.1:443679-446003 GCF_001263615.2 Arthrobacter sp. Hiyo1
CGCGCTTCCTCGCTGGCGGTCAGCAGCATGCGGACCTCCGCGTTGGGCGCGACGACGGTGGTGATGTCCCGTCCCTCCACCACCATGCGGCGGTGGTGCTGTTCGATCAGCTGGCGCTGTCGACGAATCAGTTCATTGCGGGCACCCAGGGTGGTCGCAACGGCGCTGACGGACGAGGAGATCCTCGGCTCGCGGATTTCCTCTGTGATGTCCACCCCGGCAACACTGACGTATTCGACGTTGGCACTGGTGCTCAGTTCCAGCGGCAAATCCTTTGAGGCCTGCTCGACGGCGGCACCGTCGGCGAGGTCGATGCCGGTCTTGAGGCAGTACCAGGTCAAAGCACGGTACATCGCACCCGTGTCCAGATAGGCGAGCTTCAAGCGCCGGGCAACTTCCTTGCTGACGCTGGACTTGCCGGAGCCGGACGGGCCGTCGATGGCGACAACGAGCGGCTTGCCCGGGCGTACTACGGTCTCCGGACCGAATAGTTCACGTGTCATTACTGGAGTACCCGCCATCCACGGTCGGTCAAGGCTTCAACAAGGAGGTCATGTTTGTTGGGCATGACTGAAAGTTCCACCATGCCAACGTTCTGCCCGGACGAGTGATCCAGGCGGAGGTCTTCGACGTTGACGCCGATCTCGCCGATCTCCGTCAACAGCCTGGCGATCTGCCCGGGCCGGTCGTCTACCAGAACTGTAAGCCATGAATATGCCTGCGGGGGTCCGCCGTGCTTTCCCGGGATCCGGGCCTGCCCGGCGTTGCCTTCGCTGATGAGCTGGGCAAGGTCCAGCCGCGCACCGGGGGCTGTGGGATCCTCCAAGGTACCGATCAGACGGTTGAGGTCCTCACGGACACCATGGAGGATATCCACCATCTTGGCCGCATTGTTGCCAAGGATCTGCACCCAAAGGTGGGATCGCTGGCAGCAATCCTCGTGGTGTCCCGCAGCCCGTTGCCGGCCAGGGACAGCGCGTGGAGCGGTGTCCCCTGCAAACGGCTTGCGAGAAGCGATGACATCACTTGGGGCAAGTGCGATACCAACGCAACGGCTTCATCGTGCTCCTCCGCCGTGAACTGGGAGACTATTGCCCCCAAGTCCCCGGCAAGGGAACGCGCAGTCTGAAGCGCGTCGGCACTGGTCTCGTCGGACGGGCACAGGACCCAGGGCATGGACGTGAAGAGCTCGCCGCGGGCAGCGACGGGCCCCGACTTCTCGCGCCCAGCCATCGGGTGCGTCCCCACGTAGCGGGACAGGTCCACTCCACGCGCACGGAGATCGGCCTGGATTGCCAGCTTGACGCTGGCAATGTCCACCACAACGGCCTCCGGGTATTCACCCAGGGCACGCTCGACGACGTCGGCCGTCACGTCCGGTGGCGCCGCGACGACAACCAGCTGGGGCGGATTCGCAAGCTCGGACAGAGGCCTGCCCGCACCGATATCCACGGCGACGGCCTGGTTGGTTGGCGAGGGGTCCGAAAGGAACACCGAGACACCCCGGCCACGCAGGCCGAGACCGATGCTGGCTCCGAGCAGCCCGGTGCCGAAAACGACCACCGGGCCGTCAAGGTGGCCCCGGCCGTGCGAGTGGAATGCCGACATGCCTTACAGTCCTACAGAGGCCAGGAGGTGTCCGACTTCCTGCTTGCCGAGGTTGCGGATGCTGCCCTGGCGCTGGTCGCCCAGGCCGATGGGACCGATCTTGACGCGCACAAGACGAAGCACGGGGAACCCTACGGCTTCGAACAAACGGCGGACAATACGGTTCTTGCCGGAGTGCAGCACAACCTCGATCAGCACGTGGCCCGGAGTGGAGTCCACGAGCTTGAAGGAGTCGACGGAAGCGATGCCGTCTTCGAGCTCGATGCCGGCCTTAAGCTGCGCACCGACGCTGCGGGAATGGACCGCGGACCTGTACCAGGTACGTCTTGGGCACCTCGTAGGAGGGGTGCGTCAGGCGGTTGGCGAGTTCGCCGTCGTTGGTCAGCAGCAGCAGGCCCTCAGTGGCGACGTCAAGGCGGCCGACGTGGAAGAGACGCTCGCCCTTGTTCTTGGCGGACTTCAGGAAGTCGCTGATGCAGGGACGGCCTTCGGGGTCTTCCATGGTGGAGACGACGCCCTTGGGCTTGTTGAACACCATGTAGAGCATGGTGTCATCGAGCTGGATCCGGATGCCGTCCACGTGGATCACGGCGGTCGCGGGATCCACACGCATGCCGAGCTCGGTGGTGAGCTGGCCGTTGACCTCGACGCGGCCTTCCTCGATCATTCCTCGCACACGCGGCGGGAAGCCACGCCTGCCTGGGCCATGACCTTCT
>NZ_DF952472.1:446345-451725 GCF_001263615.2 Arthrobacter sp. Hiyo1
GCCTCCTGTACGGCCGGCGCTGCTGCGGCCTGAGTCTTGCGACTCGTTGCGTCCGGAATTGTTTCGTCCCGAACTATTACGTGGTGAACCCTGGCGTCCCGCCTGTGTCATGACCCGTCCTTTTGTTATGGTGGCCGGCTTGTTCTTTCTCAACATTAGCCAGCCGGACAGAGGATATCTGCCCTGTGTGAACTCTGCCCGCTACTAGCCCGGGCGTTTGTAGATCCTTGCAATATTGAGTTGTTTTGCCTTGCCTGCCGCCGCGGGTTCCCGCGGCTACATGCGTTCGGCGTCGAAGAACTCCTCGATGCCCTCCAGCCCCGGAAGGTGGGGGGACAATTGAGGCAGTTCCGCCACCGAGCCAATGCCCATGCGCTCGAGGAAATACGAGGTGGTCCGGTAAAGGATGGCCCCCGATTCAGGATCGGTACCCGAGTCCTCGATCAGCCCGCGTTGGACAAGGGTCCTGACGACTGAATCGACATTGACGCCGCGGATGGCCGACACCCTGGCCCTGGAAACCGGCTGCCGGTACGCGATGACCGCCATGGTTTCAAGGGCTGCCTGCGTCAGCCGCGCGGTCTGGCCTTCGAGAACGAACCTGCCCACGACGTCGGCAAATTCCGCGCGTGAATAGATCCGCCACCCGCCGGCAACGTTCCGCAACTCAAAACCCCGGGGTGCAGCGCTGGCACGTGCATCAATGTGCAAGTCATCAGCGTCCCTGCCCGGGGCTTAACAGTATAGCCGCTATACTCCTGCCGCAGTCCCTCCAGCAAATCCTCGACGACGGCGACCGTCACGTTGAGCCCGGCAGCGAGCTCTTCCGCGGTGGCCGGTTGGTCGATCACCATCAGGACGGCTTCGAGGGCCGCGCGGGCGCCTCCGGGCAGGGCCTCAAGCTCGGCGAGGCCGTCCCCGCCTGTATCCTGCTCGCTCACAGCGGTTCCTCTCCTTGGTCGACCTGCTCGTATTCGTCGCTCACATTGTCGCTGCTCCACCCTTCGGGGCGCCCTGTCCAGCGGACGGTCAGTTCTGCGAGCGGACCCGGCTGGTCAAACGCCACCACACGGTCGCGGAACAGCTCGAGGAGCGCCAGGAACCGGACCACGACAACAAGCGTGGACTCAGCGTCCGCGATCAGCGCCCTGAAGGATTGTGGCTGGCCGCGCTGCAGGCGGTACCCGATGATCTCGGCTTGTTCCTTGACGCTGACGGGTGTTCCGTGAAGGTGGTCGAGCCCGACTTCCTCTGGCGTGTTGTCCTTCGGCGCGAGGGTCTTGGCCGCCAGCGCGGCGAACTGTTCGGGCGTGTGGCGCCAAATCAGCTCGGGCAACATTGCAGCGAAATGCCCTTCCAACGCAACTTGCCGCGGGAAGCGCCGGGCTTCGGACTCCAAGGTGCCGGACATGATCGCAGCCACCTGCTTGAAGGCCTTGTACTGCAGGAGCCGGGCGAAAAGAAGATCCCGGGCTTCCAGCAAGGCAATGTCCTCGGCGTCTTCCACTTCGCCCGCCGGCAGGAGCCTTGCGGCTTTGAGGTCCAGGAGGGTCGCGGCGATGACCAGGAATTCGCTGGCCTCATCCAGCGCCCAGTCCTCCCCCAACTCCTGCAACCGCCGGATGTATTTGATGAACTCGTCCGTGACGGTGGCCAGCGCAACTTCCGTGATGTCCAGCTTGTGCTTGGAGATCAAGCCGAGCAGGAGATCGAAGGGGCCGGTGAAGTTCGCCAGCCGGACCTCAAAGCCGGCCTTCCGTCCAGAAGGCGGGCCCCGGCGTCGTCCGAGTTACTCCCGGAGGAGTACGACGGCGGCGCGTCGCCCACCAGGACGGGCCCGGCTTCAGGGGTGAGTGGCTCTGCCACGCGGGCTAGGGTGCGCCGCCGCGCGAAATCAATTCCTTGGCCAAGCGGCGGTAGGCGTCGGCACCGATGTGGTTTCCCGCGTAGCTGGTGATCGGCTCCGCGGCGACCGTGGCGTCGGCGAATTTGATGGAACGCTTGATGACCGTCTCGAAGACCTTGTCCCCGAACGCCTCCACGAGCCTCGAAATGACTTCGCGACTGTGCAGGGTGCGCGCGTCGTACATCGTGGCGAGCACGCCGTCCACTTGAAGGCGCGGGTTCAAGCGGTCCTGGACCTTTTCGATCGTTTCGACGAGCAGTGCTACCGCGCGGAGGGCGAAGAATTCGCAGATCAGCGGGATGATGACGCCGTGCGCAGCCGTCAGTGCATTGACCGTCAGGAGGCCTAGGGACGGCTGGCAGTCGATGAGCACGACGTCGTAATCGTCCTCGACGCTCTTGAGGGCGCGGTCAAGCACTTGCTCGCGGGCTACCTCGTTGACCAGCTGGACCTCGGCGGCGGAGAGGTCGATGTTCGCCGGCAGGAGGTCGATGCCTTCGACGCCGGTCTTCTGGATGGCGTCACGGATGTCCACCTTGCGGTCCATCAGGACGTTGTAAACGGTGAGGTCGAGCTCGTGCGGGTTCGCGCCCAGGCCTGCGGAAAGGGCTCCCTGCGGATCGAAGTCAACGAGCAGGACGCGACGGCCGAATTCTGCGAGCGCGGCGGCGAGGTTGATGGTTGACGTGGTCTTGCCCACGCCACCCTTCTGGTTGACCATGGCGATGACCCGGGCCGGGCCATGCGAGGCCAGCGGCGCGGGTTCGGGGAAGTCGCGGTACGGGCGGCCCGTTGGCCCCATGACGGCGTCTTCCAGATCGAAATCCGTGCCCTCCAGCGTAGTTGCTCCCCGTTCGCTGCTCACGTATTTATCCACTCTCTCCACGACGGTCATTTCCTGCGGCTGTCTCCAGCACCAGCACTGCTCCCCACCTAGGCTACAGCGCCCGACACGGCATTTTGCGGAACTTGACATTGCCCGCAATTTGAGCCTTTACCTTCTAGCTGAGGTAGAAGGTTGGGCCCGCGTGCCGTAAAACATGCAATCAAAAGCAGGCAAGGCAGGTCCCCTGGCGGGTTTCTGCCTTGCCTGCATGGATGCTTCCGAACGGCGTGCCGGACTAAGCGGCCACGGCCTCTTTCACCTCGGGTTCAGCATGGTGGCTGATCATGGTCAACTCGTCGAAAGGCGTCGCACCGGACAAGACGTTGGTGACCTGGTTGCGGTCGATTTCCTTGACCCAGGTACCGATCAACACGGTGGCGACGGCGTTGCCCGTGAAGTTGGTCAAAGCGCGGGCTTCGGACATGAAGCGGTCGATGCCGACGATCATCCCGACGCCGCCCAGCAGTTCGGGCCGGTGTGCCTGCAGGCCCGCGGCGAGGGTGGCCAGGCCGGCTCCGGAAACGCCGGCCGCTCCCTTGGACGCAATGATCATGAAGACCAGCAGCGATACCTGGGCGCCGAGGTCCAGCGGAATACCCATGGCGTTGGCGACGAACAGCGAGGCCATGGTCAGGTAGATGGCAGTTCCATCGAGGTTGAAGGAGTAGCCGGTAGGCACCGTGACACCAACAACCGGCTTGGAAACGCCGAGGTGCTCCATCTTGGCGATGAGCCTGGGCAGCGCCGCTTCGGAGGACGAGGTGGAGAAGATGAGCAGGTACTCGCGGGCCAGGTACTTCATCAGCTGGAAGATGCTGACGCCTGCCACAACCCGGAGCAAGGTGCCGAGCACCACGACGATGAACAGCGCGCAGGTGATGTAGAACGCAACCATCAGGGTGAGCATTCCGAAAATTGCCTTCACGCCGGTGGCACCGACCACTGCGGCGATCGCACCGAAGGCGCCGACCGGAGCCAGCCACATGATCATGATGAGGATCCGGAAAACGAGTGCCTGCCCGTGCTGGATTGCCTTGAGGACCGGCTGGCCCTGGGACCCCATGCGTTGCAGCGCGAAGCCCACCAGGATGGCGGCCAGGAGCGTCGGCAGGACCGGAATGTCTCCGGGGATGATGCCCAGCAGGAAATCGGCGGTGCTGTTCGTGGCAGCCTTCGCATTGGGGTCGTACGGGATCAGTTTCAGGCCCTCGCCCGGGTGGATGATGTTGCCAACGACCAAACCGATGGCGAGCGCGAAGGTGGACATCACCAGGAAGTAGATGAGTGCGAGCCACCGACCTTGCCAACCGTGGCGGCCTTGGCGATCGATCCGATGCCCAGGACGATGGTGCAGAAGATGACGGGGGCGATCATCATCTTGATGAGCTTGATGAAGCCGTCACCCAAGGGCTTGAGGGATTTACCACTTCCGGGAAAAGCAAGCCGACGACGGCGCCCAGCACAACTGCGGCGATCACGGCGATGTAGAGGTAGTGCGACTTGTCCAGCCCCTTGCGCCCGGCCTTCGCGGGTGCAATCTCTCCTCTTTGAGAGGTCATGGCTTTGCTCCTTATAGATACTCTGGAAAGCGCCGTGGTCCCTGCAAAATGTCCCTGCGTCGCTCTGCTGTGATACCCATCATTAGGCGCGGCGTGACATGTATCACTGTTGCGTTCATATTGGTCACAGGATGGCCCGCAGAAAGGAGCACGTGATCCGACGCTGGAGCATTGCCCGCAGACTCTTTGTGGCGAATCTACTGTTCGTGCTGGCGCTCACCGCCATCGTGGGCACGGCTGCCTTCCTGGACGCGAGGGACCGGGCCTACAACGACGCCGGCCAGCGCATGCAGGCAGTGGCCGCCGCGATCGCAGCCAATCCGCTCGTGCTCCAAGCAGCCGGCACGCCGAATCCATCCGCCACCCTGCAGCCGTACGCCCAGGTGGTGACGGCCAATGCCCATGCCGATTTCATCACCATCATGGCTCCGGACCGGACCCGCTGGACCCATCCGAACCCCGACGAAATCGGCAAACCGTACATCGGCACCATCGATCCTGCCCTCCGCGGCCAGACATTCACCGAAGTCACCGCCGGCACCCTGGGCCCGTCCGTGCGCACCATCGTCCCCGTGGAGGATCCATCCGGCAAAGTCCGGGCCCTCGTGGCGGCGGGTGTCACGGTGCGCACCGTGGATGTCGCCGTGTCAGCACGACTCACGGCGATCATCGGCATCTCCCTGGCCATGCTCGCAGGCGGCTCCCTCGCCTCGTGGCTATTGGGGCGGTACCTGCGCTCGGTCACCAGGGGCTGGGGACCGGAGCAATTGGCGCAGTTGTTCGCGTATTACGAGTCGGTCCTGCATTCGGTCCGCGAAGGCGTGGTCCTGATCGACACCGGCGGCAGGGTTGTCATGTACAACGACCAGGCCGCGGAACTGCTGGGACTGGAACGGTCCGACGTCGATCCCGCGGCGGAAGCGTCCCACGCCTGTCTGATCTGCCACTCGATCCCAGCCTCCACCGCCTCTTCGAGTCCGGCCGGACGGCGCACGACGAGATCCACCTCACCGGCTCGCGCATCCCTGG
>NZ_DF952472.1:456497-460660 GCF_001263615.2 Arthrobacter sp. Hiyo1
CGCGATCTTCCCGGAAGCCATGAAAGATCTCAGCGAGTTCCAAGCCATTCGTGATGCAGTGGATGTGCCGATCCTGGCCAACATGACCGAGTTCGGCAAAAGCGAACTCTTCACCGTGGAACAACTCCAGGGCGTCGGCGTGAACATGGTGATCTACCCCGTCACCCTGCTCCGCATTGCCATGGGGGCTGCAGAGCGTACGCTGGAAACGATCAAGGCCACTGGAACGCAGGAGGCGCAGGTGGAGAACATGCTCACCCGTGCGCGCCTCTATGACCTCGTGGACTACGAGGCCTACAACCACTTCGACACGAGCGTTTTCAACTTCCAGGTTCCTGGGCTCAGCCGGTAACTGGATCAACCAAGGGATGCAGGCGATCCGGCTATTCCGGAGTGCTTGCCGACGAACGAAGGAGGACAGCATGGTTGCTGTTGAGATCAAGAAAGGCCTGGCCGGCGTCGTGGTTGACTACACCGCGATCTCCAAGGTCAACCCGGACACCAACTCGCTGTTGTACCGCGGTTACCCCGTGCAGGAACTCGCCGCCAAATGCAGCTTCGAAGAAGTCGCCTACCTGCTGTGGAACGGCGAGCTGCCCACTCCGGAGGAACTTGCTGAGTTCACTGCCCGCGAGCGCGCGGGCCGCGCCCTTGACCCGGTGGTGAAGCAGGTCATCGATGCGCTGCCGACGACGTCCCACCCCATGGATGTCTGCCGGACGGCCGCTTCGGTGCTGGGAGCCCGGGCACCCTCTCGCCGAGGTTTCCACGCCCGAGGCCAATATGGCCAAGGCCATTGACTTGTTCGCCGCCATGCCGGCGGTGGTCGCCTACGACCAACGCCGTCGGCGCGCGGACGGGCAAACAATCGAACCCGTGGCACCGCGGGACGATTTGGGTTACTCCGCCAATTTCCTGTGGATGACCTTCGGCGAGGACCCGGTGGACGAGGTCGTCAAGGCGTTCAACGTCTCGATGATCCTCTACGCCGAGCACTCCTTCAACGCCTCCACCTTCACGGCACGGGTTGTCACCTCCACCCTTTCGGACCTGCACTCCGCGGTCACCGCGGCGATCGGCGCCCTCAAGGGCCCGCTGCACGGCGGCGCCAACGAGGCCGTCATGCACACGTTCGAGGAAATCGGCATCCGCACCGAGGAATCGCTCGATGACGCCGCCTCCCGGGCGAAGACCTGGATGGAACACGCCCTCGCGCAGAAGAAAAAGGTCATGGGATTCGGTCACCGCGTCTACAAGCACGGCGACTCCAGGGTGCCCACCATGAAGGCCGCGCTGGACAAGATGATCGCCCACTACGGCCGGCCCGAGATCCTGGGCCTGTACAACGGCCTCGAGCAGGCGATGGACGAGGCCAAGGCGATCAAGCCCAACCTCGACTACCCCGCCGGACCCACCTACCACCTCATGGGATTCGACACTCCGACCTTCACCCCGCTGTTCGTCGCCAGCCGCATCACCGGATGGACCGCACACATCATGGAGCAGCTCGGATCAAACTCCCTGATCCGCCCGCTCAGCGAATACAACGGCGTGGACGAACGGCACCTGCCGTAGTTCCACCTGCACGACGGCGGGCCGGTCACCTCCCCACGAGCCCCCTGACCTCGCAAGCTCGGCCAGGGAACCCGGCTTCGCATGGGCCCAGGCCGGCCCGCCGTCGTTCCAGTCGCTATTGAGTCAGCTGCAGGCTGGTGATCATCCGCTTGAGCTTCTGGTATTCCGGTGTCTGCAAGTACTGCGTGGCTTCCGCCATGGTGCTGAAGGTGCGGGCGCCAAGGGCTTGGGGCCCGTCCGTGGCGAAAGACAGCGTGCCTTTGGGAGCGCCGGCCACGAAGGAGTACATCAGGCAGCTGTCCTGCACTTCCCCGCTGGACTTGTCCACCAGACCGATTTGATAGCCGACGCCCTTGCCTTGGGCCGTCTGATCCAGCACGCGGTAGGAGAACCTGGCCTGGGCGGTGGTCACCCACTGGCCCTTTAGTGACGTGGCAGCTGTGTCGAGCTCCTTTTGCTTGTACGTTCCTGGCCCGCATGCCCCGCCTACGCCGCCGCCCGTGCCGTAGTAGAACTTCGCCACCACACTGCCCGACTCATCGCTCACCTGGATTCCGGATGCGGGATTACTGGCGGTGCCTGCTGGAACATCGGCGGCCGTCCATCCCGAAGGAAGATCGAACTGCACGTGGGCGCTGGTGCTGACGAAGCTCGTCCACCCGGAGCCCGCCGTCGCTGGTGTTGATGCTGTCGGTTCTTCCGTAGCGGCCGTTGAAGCCGAGGCCGTGGCCGACGCCGATGGGGCAGTCGTCGCAGGGGCCGTCGTAGCTGCTGTTGCCGGTAGCTGGCTTCCGCTCCGGGATTGTCCCTGGGACCCAAGGTTGGCGGCAACGAGGAATCCCGCTGCAAGGACCGCTGCGGCAAGGGCCACCAACACGATGATTCTCAGTCTCCGCATCTTCTGTCTGGAATCCACCGTTCCCCCTTTGTCGGTTAGCGCCCGAAGTGGGCGTCTATCGTGTAAGTTTCCGCAAGACGCCCCAAGGTTACAGCCCGGGCACCCAATTCCGCGCGGACCCACCAGCTGCTGCTCCGTCGTTGTTCCAGTCTGCGTGGAAGACCTCGGCCACGTTCTCGTTGTCATCTGCGAGCACCACGCGCACATCCATGCGCCGGCCATTCATCATCGCGGGAAGCCAGTGCTCGGCGTCGGCCCACATGTGAGCTACCGGCAGGTCCTCCGCCGGGTACCACTGGGGCGTGATCTCGTCGCTCTCGGAAGGCTCCCCCACCCAGGATTCGGAAAGAAACACGGTAGTAAACATGTTCCATTCGGGCTTGGCAGGGAAAACAAAGTCCACAGTTCCCGCGGCCACCAGGTCGTCCGGCTCAACATCGACGTAGACTTCCTCGCGGACTTCCCGGCAGATCGCCTCGACGGCGGTCTCGCCCTCCTCCACATGGCCGCCGACGCCTACTACTTTGCCCTTGCCGAAGCCGGTGCGCTTGCGTCCCAGAAGGACCTCCCGGCCGCCATCGACCTCGCGGAGGAGAAAACAGAGGGTCACGTGTGCGGCTGTCATGGCATCAAGACTACGACTGCGTCGCCCCCGAAGAACGACGCCGGGCCGCTCACCTAAGGTGGCCCGGCGTCGCGCCGTGTCTCTAGCCCACCTTGGTGATCGTGAGCGAAGTGATGACCGCCTTGAGGTCTTTATAGCCTTGTGTCTGGGTAAAGGCCGCGGCTTCTTCGATGGTGGTGAATTTGTAAAGACCCCAGGAAGGCCCTCCCAGTGGACGGCGATCGGTGAAGCTAAAGAACTTCAAGGGACCGGGTCCTGCTACCGCGAGGTCAAGGACGCAGCCTATTCCGTCCTGTCCGGCGATACGGTTGGTAATTCCTATCCCTGCCTGAACCGGACCCCCGTCATTTGCAGCTGAGGTCATTGCGACATACACGAATCTCGGTGTGCCCTGGGCCGGCGACGCCAGGTCCGTCGGCAGCCCGGTCATGGGCTGACTGTCGAGGATCTTGTAGGGCGCCCTGTTTTGGCAGCCGCTGGTGCTCCAGTCATTGGTGTCGCCGAAGGCCAGCCGTGCCGTGTACTGGCCGCTGGAATCCGTGAGGGCGGTTCCCGGGCCGTTTGTGAGGGCAAGGCTGCCGGACGGATCGGCCAGTTGCCACGATGCCGGGTAATTGAAGCTCACTCTATAACCCGTGGACCGGTCCTCGTACGTCTTGAGACCTTCGGCGGCGAGTGATCCTGGCTCCGGGGAACCCACCAGATCGGGACGAAGCTCCACCGGGATTCCGTTGGTGACGAACGCCTTGTCCATGAATTGCTCTGCCGTCAGCCGATCGTTGTTGGACGCTGCGCCTGCCCAGTTCCCAAGGCTGGTTTCCTGCACATAGCTCCCGTTGACAAGCTTGGCGATCCAGAACCAGTCCCCCGGTTCCGGGTTCGGATTGTCGCTTGGTGCGGGCGCCATGATGCTCATCCATCCGGCCTTGCAGCCCACAAGCCGGAGAACCGGTTTCAGCTGCTCCAATGAAGTCATGGCGCCCGTCAGGTTCTGAATCGAGCACTCACCGTGTCCGACGCCGGCAAGTGACGTGGGCGCCGCCGTCGGGCCTGCTGTCTCGCTCG
>NZ_DF952472.1:463524-467423 GCF_001263615.2 Arthrobacter sp. Hiyo1
GAAACCGCCTCGTCAAGCGTGACCCACACGAGTTCGATTTCGGCCTCTTCATCCGTGCGGACGTGCCGTTCCGCCTCGGGAACGTCTCCCAATCCGCGTGCCAGATAGATGCGAATCGCCTCGCTCGAGGAGCCGGGCGAATTGAAGAAGTCCGCGAGGACATTCCACGTGGCAGCCGTAAGATCGGCCTCTTCCGCGAGCTCCCTGGCCGCGCCGACCACGAAGTCCTCGCCGGCCACGTCAAGGAGCCCGGCAGGAATCTCCCACAGGTCCATGCCCACCGGGTGGCGGTATTGCTTGAGCAACAGGATCTCGCCGTCGACGTTCATCGGCAGCACCGCGACGGCGCCGGGATGGTCGATGTAGTCGCGGACCAAAGTGCCCGTGTCTTCACCCAGCTCGAAGGCGTCGCTCACGACGTCCCAAATACGGCCTTCATAGACCTTGCTGGACGACAAAAGACGGCGCGGGCTCGGCATGTCCGAAACCTTCCGAAAAGTGCTGGGGGTTTCAGAAATACCGGGCATCGCGCGTCCTTCGTTTGTGTGAGCGATTACTTCGCAGCGACCTTGCGGGCTGACTTTGCTACCGAGTCCACGCCGGACTGACGCTCCAGCGCGGCCTTCACGAGGCCGGCAAACAGCGGGTGCGGGCGCGTCGGGCGGGAGCTGAGTTCGGGGTGGGCCTGTGTTGCCACATAGTACGGGTGTACGTCACGCGGCAGTTCCACGAACTCAACCAGCTTGCCATCGGGAGACGTACCGGAGAACACGAGTCCCTCGGAGGCGATCTGCTCGCGGTACTTGTTGTTGACCTCGTAGCGGTGCCGGTGACGCTCGCTGACGGTTGTTGCGCCATAGGTCTCTGCAACCACGGAGCCTTCATCCAACTTGGCTTCGTAAAGGCCCAGGCGCATCGTGCCGCCAAGGTCGCCCTTGCCGTCCACGATGTCGAGCTGTTCTTCCATCGTGGCGATGACCGGGTATTTGGAGTCGGGTTCGAACTCGCTGGAGGACGCCCCCTCGAGGCCGACCACGTTGCGGGCGTACTCAATGACCATGCACTGGAGACCGAGGCACAGGCCCAGCACCGGAAGCTTTGTCTCGCGGGCGAACTTGAGCGCACCAAGCTTGCCCTCGAGGCCACGGATACCGAAGCCGCCGGGAACGCAAATGGCGTCGACGCCGGCCAAGGACTTGGTGGCGCCTTCGAGGGTTTCGCATTCGTCCGAGGGGACCCAGCGGATCTTGACCTTGGTTTCGTTCGCAAAACCGCCGGCACGCAAGGCCTCGGTCACGGACAGGTAAGCGTCCGGGAGGTCGATGTACTTGCCCACGAGGGCAACTTCTACGTGGTGCTTGGGGTTGTGGACAGCTTCGAGGAGCTTGTCCCAACTGGTCCAGTCGACGTCCTTGAACGGGAGATCCAGGGCTCGGACAACGTAGGAGTCAAGGCCCTGGGTGTGCAGCGTCTTGGGGATGTCGTAGATGCTCGGCGCATCGGCGGCGTTGATCACGGCGTCGATATCGACGTCGCACATGCGGCCAATCTTTTCGCGCATGGCGTCAGGCACTTCGCGGTCCGAACGGATCACGATCGCTTCCGGCTGGATGCCGAGGGAACGCAGCGCGGCAACAGAGTGCTGTGTTGGTTTGGTCTTCAGTTCCTGCGAGGGTCCGATGTACGGCACCAAGGAGACATGCAGGAAGAAGACGTTGTTGCGGCCGATGTCTTGGCGGACCTGGCGCGCGGACTCGAGGAAAGGCTGCGACTCGATGTCGCCCACGGTGCCGCCGATTTCGGTGATGATGACGTCCGGAGCGTTTTTGCCCTCAGCGGGGAGGCGCATGCGGCGCTTGATCTCGTCCGTGATGTGCGGAATGACCTGGACGGTGTCGCCGAGGTACTCACCACGCCGTTCCTTGGCGATGACAGTCGAGTAGATCTGGCCGGTTGTGACGTTGGCCGAGCCCTCGAGGTTCTCATCAAGGAAGCGCTCGTAGTGTCCGATGTCGAGGTCGGTTTCGGCGCCGTCGTCAGTGACGAAGACTTCGCCGTGCTGGAAGGGGTTCATCGTGCCCGGATCCACGTTGAGATAGGGATCGAGCTTCTGCATAGTTACAGACAAACCGCGTGCCCGCAGCAGGTGGCCGAGGCTCGAAGCCGTCAGTCCCTTACCGAGCGAGGACGCCACACCGCCAGTGACAAAGATGTGTTTGGTCGTCTTGGACGAGCCCGGGAACCGGGAATTTACACGGGAATTTGATCGCTGCACCACGGAATTCGAGCCTATCATCAATTGCGCCTCCAAAGGATCCGCTTTGCCGTTTTCCCAAATGCTCAATAGTCCCCTGCCGTGGGGCAAGGATCAAGAGTAAAGTCCACCCGGACCGGTAAAAACAGGCCGGGCGGCTGGGAATCCGCCGCCCGGCACCGGGACCGCCGAAGCGGTCTCCCAGCCCGACGAAGGCGCGCATGTGACCGATGTTCCAGGCTGCGGCCGGGCTTCTATGCCTGCTGGGGCAGCAGTTTGGCGTCGTCCAGCAACTCCTGGGCATGCGCGCGCGCAGACTCCGAGTCTTCCTGCCCCGCGAGCATCCTGCAAGCTCCTTCACGCGTTCTTCGTCATCGAGGAGCTGGACGTCGCTGGACGTGAAGCCAGAAGCGGTCTTTCCGTCGCTTCCCCGGACTGAGGTCTTGGTGACCCGAATGTGCTGGTCGGCGAAGGCGGCCACCTGCGGCAGGTGGGTTACCACCAGCACCTGGACGTGGCGGGCCAGCATGGCAAGCCGGCGTCCGATCTCGACGGCGGCACGCCCGCCCACTCCGGCATCCACTTCGTCAAAGACGAAGGTCGGCACCGGATCCACGGCTGCGAGGACCACTTCGATGGCGAGCATGACGCGGGGACAACTCACCACCGGACGCGCCCTTGCCGAGGGGGCGTGCCGGGGCGCCTGAGTGCGGTTGCAGGAGGAAGGAGATGTCGTCGATGCCGTGCGGCCCCAGCTGTCCTTGGCTGTCCACCTCGATCACCAGGGTTGCATCGGCCATCGCAAGGGCAGTGAGTTCCGCACTCACGCGCGCGGAGAGCTCCTTGGCTGCCTTCGAGCGCGACTTCGAGATGCGCGTGGCCTGCTTTCGCAGCGTCGACTCCGCAGCAACCACCTCGGCGTCAAGCGCTTCGATCCGGCTCGAGTCATCCTGCAGTTCATCCAGGCGGGTCCTCGAAGCTGCCGCCCATTCCAGGACCTCGTCGATGCTCGGAGCGTACTTGCGGATGAGTTTGGCCAGCGCTGCGCGCCGCTCCTCGATCTCCGAAAGCCGTTCGGGTCCCTCGGAGTCCAGGGACGCTTGGTAGCTGGACAGCTCCCCCCGCGATGTCGTTGACGAGGAAGCCGATCTCGGCGAGCCTTGCGGCGGCTCCCGCCAACGATTCGTCATGCTCGGAAACCTGGTCGAGCGCACGTTTGGCAGAGTCAATCAGAGTCGTGGCATCGGCCGTTTCGCCGAATTCCTCCGAGATCAGTGCTTCATGTGCTGCCGCGGCGGCGATGCGGAGCTCTTCCACGTTCGCCAACTTCACGGCCTCGGCCTTGAGGGACTCGTCCTCACCCGGCTGGGGATCGACGTCGTCGATTTCGTTGAGCGCGACCGCGAGCGATTCCGCCTCGCGCAGCCTTTCGCGGGCCTCGCCGCGGAGTGTGTCGAGCTCTGCCTGGCTGGATTTCCAATGGCCGTAAAGCTCCTGGTATTCGGTGAGCATCGCCGCGAGCTCTGCCCCGGCGAAGCGGTCCAATGCGTGCCGCTGCGCCACGGCACCCTTGAGCCGGATCTGGTCCGACTGGCCATGCACCACCACGAGGCTCTCGCCAAGTTCCGCCAGCACGCCGACGGGC
>NZ_DF952473.1:0-2496 GCF_001263615.2 Arthrobacter sp. Hiyo1
CCGTCCAGGAGATCGCCGACGACG
The DNA here is from genome assembly GCF_001263615.2 of Arthrobacter sp. Hiyo1. Lineage (NCBI taxonomy): Bacteria > Bacillati > Actinomycetota > Actinomycetes > Micrococcales > Micrococcaceae > Arthrobacter > Arthrobacter sp. Hiyo1. Next base: position 25 of record NZ_DF952473.1, read on the forward strand.
CCGATACCCGCTCCGCAAAGCCCTTGCCGCCCTTGGCGGCGCAGGGCAATTCTCCGCCTGACAACCTGCGGGGCACCCTCAGACCCCGTGCCGGGTCGCAGCCCCCAAATACGCCCCGGTACGGTCCACTCCCGGACTAGCTAGCTGACTGTGAATTGGGTGTACATGCCTGCGGTGTAGTGGCCGGGGAGATTGCAAACCAGCTCATAGCGCCCCGGTGGCAACGTGAGAGTCACCCATCCTGACGCGCCGGGCAGGATCCCCTGGCCAGGGCCTTCGCCGCAGCTGCGGGAGGCTTCACCGAGACTGCCCGCCTCATCGATCCTTGCGTCAGCGCCGACCAGGCGTGTGCCGGGGATCAGCTCATCCGGAAGCGGAAGGATGACGAGTTCATGGCTAATGCTTCCCGAATTAGTTGCCAGGAAGGACACCGTGCCGTGCATCACCATGCTCCGGTCTGCTGTCATCCGCATCGCTCCGCCGATACCGTCGGGCCGGTCCATCATGGGTCCACCCATGTTGATCAGCGATACGTCGACGACCTGCCCGGGAAGATCGGGAACCGCGCACCGGGCCCGGGACGCAAAACCGGTGCCCCCTGGATTCACAAGACCACCCGCGAAGCCGACCGCGACTAGCGATAGCGCGGTCAAAAGGATGACGGCCGCCACCCTGAGGATGACTTGGCCGCGGCCGGTCACCGACTTCACTCCTGGCGCCTGAGAGCGGCACGGCGAGCAGTGAACTCCTGCTCATCAATCTCCCCGCGGGCGAAGCGCTCACTCAGGATACGCTCGGCGTCGCGATGCAGCGGCCGCGGCGAAGCCTGGCCTCCTTCTGAGCGGGTCTGCCGGAGCAGGAGCACAACGACGGTAACCACAACTCCCCAGAAAACCAGCATCAGCACGGCCGTGACCACCCACGCGCCAACGCCCCACCCGCTCCCATACCAGCCACCCATCATCTTCAACCCTCCTCCTCCGAAATTAGGGCCGGACAGGTTTCCGGAAACAGAGGCTTAAGCCCGTGGAGGCTGACGCCGGGAACGAACCGCTGTACTTTCGGCGTGGACGGCATACCGGCGGCCATTAGGACCGGAGACTGGGGCCTGACTGTATCCAAGACAAGGTAAAACTATCCGGCCGTCCCGCCTGCGCTGTGTCTCATGAGACATTCGACTTGCACATAAGGGCTCGGGAAACCGCACTGTGCCGCCTCGAGCGCGATCGGCAGGATGACGGGCTGATCGAGCACAAGCGGCGCTACGGGTACAGCGCGCATCGGGTGAAGCTCCTTCTCGAACGCATGTCGAATAGCTAGACTACGCCCCGCGCCGTCGGGGTACAACACGAGAGCGAATGGCATATCCCGCTCACCATTCGATAGACCATTCCGAATGCCTTTCAGATAGACTTGTGGCTCATATACGAGTCGTCTATCGAGAGGAGTGCATCATGGTCGCGACCATCGTTGCAGAGAAGCCGAGCGCAGCACGGGCCATGGCGGCTGCACTGGGAGGCCCGAAGGGTCAGTACCAGGGCGTGGACTACGAGATCACGAACCTGCGAGGTCACCTCTACGAGTTCGTGGCTCCCGACAAGATGGTGGATCCGTCCCTCGCCGATAAGTACCAGAAGTGGGATCTCGGGAATCTTCCCTGGGACCCGGACGACCTGACGTGGAAGCGTGCGCCTCAGCAGAACGTCGGTGATGTCATCAAGAACCTTCGCACCGCCGTCCAGCGCGGTGACGAGATCGTCATCGCCACAGATCTGGATCCCTCCGGTGAGGGCGACCTGCTCTTCTGGGAGGCCATCGACGAGCTCGGCTTCCATGGCAAGCGTTTCTCGCGCATGGAGTTCATGGACGAGGCCGCAGCCTCGATCCAGAAGGCGTTCACCTCGCGCCGGCCTGTGAAGTCGATGCAGGACGAGGGCGACTATCGCAAGGCGATGTACCGCACGCAGTTCGACTTCCTGTCAATGCAGTGGAGCCGGGCCGCGACCAATATGGCGCGCTCGTCCGGCAAGGACACCGTGCTGCGGCAGGGCCGCCTGAAGTCTGCAATGACGCAGCTGGTCGGCGATCAGCTGAAGGCCTACAACGACTACGTGAAGAAGCCGTTCTTCCAGAACCGGTTCCGCGACGAGAACGATGTGATGTACACGAACCCGGAGGAGCCGCGGTTCGACCAGAAGGGCCAGGTGCCCCAGCAGTACGTGGCCTCCCCCGTCGTGCTCGACAGCAAGACGATGAAGCAGACCGCTCCCCCGAAGCTGCTGGATCTGGCAGCGCTGTCCTCGATGCTCGTTGGCAAGGGCGTGAAGGCGAAGTTCGTGCTGGAGACGTACCAGAAGATGTACGAGGCCCAGGTCGTGAGCTACCCGCGCACCGAGGACAAGACCATCACGCCCGAGCAGTTCAACGAGCTTGCACCGCTGGTCGACAAGATCGCCGCGGTGGTCGGAGTCG
>NZ_DF952473.1:5654-9705 GCF_001263615.2 Arthrobacter sp. Hiyo1
AACACATGTGGTCGGCTGGCTCGCAGGAGCCGCGAGCATCGATCGAGGCATGCGCACGCCGGGAGAGAGCTGGTGGGCCGCCGAGCTGCCCACTGACGAGCAGGCGAAGGGTCTGGTCACGCTGCCGATCAGTCCCGACGTGGTTCTGGCGCATGAGGCCCTGGCGACGCCGGGGCTCATCTCCAGGCTCGGTGACGGCTTCGGCTGGGATCCGAAGGACCTGGCGTACGCGCGTTTGGCGCAGCGGGAGCACACCTCGCGCGTGCTTTCCGTCCTGGATCCGACGAAGGAGACACTGCTGGTGAGCGGCCACTACCACTTCCGCCACTCGGAGCGCGCTGCCCTGGAACGCCTGAGTGACGGCGAGGTGGTTTCACTCCCGGTCCGCCAGGAGATCCTCGATCGCGAGCGGACGCCGGGGAGCCTCGCGGTCCTCGATCTGACCGGCGAAACACCCCGGCTGGAGGACGTGCCGGCGTAGCAAGAGACGCACTGCCGGCGGTAGCTGACCCCCACGCCTGGAGAGATCCGGGCATGGGGGTTTTGCTATTCAAGACACCATTCAATAGGTGTCTTGAATAGCACTCATGCGATAGGCTGGAGTCGTGATTGACTCGTCTTTCAGGTCATTCGCATAGGAGACACGACAGGACCAAGGAGTAAGGACGATCCCGATGGCGAAAAGTTCGTATCGCATCACTACGCCGCTCAACCGCGGCTACCTCGACCATGAGATCTCGTTCCCGATCTTCGGCTGGCAGATCCCGGCGACACCGCTGAAGCAGTTGGTCTTTCTCGGCGGCGGCATGCTGGTCGTGGTCTGGGCGGCGATGACGACGTTCATCAAGGATGCGAACCCCGGACTCATCGTACTGTTCGTGATCTGGGGCTTCATCGCGGTGTTCTACCTCGGTGGCCTGACGAAGACCCGCGAGCTGCGCTTCAGGACGGTGCCTGCCTTTCTGGCGTACGCGCCGAAGCGGGCCAGGCACGTCTTGACCCGTCGCAACGCGGACCCGAGCGAGTTCTACTCGATCGTCGGCATTGACGATGTGACCGAGGACGGAGAGATCCACTATGCCGACGGCAGCGTCGGACAGATCTATCTGGTGGTCGGCTCGGCGAGCTACCTGCTCTTCGACGAGGACCGTGTGGCGATCCTGGACCGCGTCGACTCGTTCTGGCGCAAGGTGCAGACGACGTGCGAGTACGACTTCATCACGACGAAGGAGCCGCAGCGCATCTACCACCAGCTTGCGAACCTGGAGCGCCGCAACCAGGCCCTCGAGATCCGTGACCCGGATCTGCTGGAGCTGCAGAACGAGCAACACGACATCCTCACCGAGCATGTCGGCGGGAAATTCAGCTCCATCCATCAGTACGTGCTGCTCAAGGGCAAGAGCTCGGAGGCGCTCCGCCAGGCGCGCCTGATCCTGCAGGCCGAGGTCGAGCAGTCCTCGCTGATGGTCAAGGAGGCCACGGTGCTCGACCGCGAGGAGAGCTACCAGATGCTGCGGGTTTTCTACCAGGGCGTAGATGCGGCATGAGCAGAGAGCAGTACAGGAAAACCGACAGATTCACGAAGACGACGAGCCGGAGATGCAGATGGCACTGATGACGAAGATTCGAGACCGCCGGGGGCGCAGCAAGCCCACGGCGGAACAGGGGGTGCTCGACGAGAGCACGAGTTCGACCGGCGACAGCGAAAGCCTGATCGCCGAGGCGGAGGCCGTTCTCGTGGAGGACGCTGTTCTTTCGGAAGACACAGCGGGCACCGCGAACGGAGCAGCCGACGACGAGCAGCCTGAACCGAAGCAGAACTGGTGGCAGCGCCGTCAAGAGATAAAGAAGCTCGAGGGCAAGTTCGATAGCTACCCGCACCTGCTGGCTCTGAAGCCGAAGGAGCGGTATGTCTTCCGCTCGGACTACTTCGAGGTGGACTCCTCGGTCGGCTGCGTGCTGTCGTTCTTCCACGATTCGGCTGCCCAGGATGGCTTTGCGGCCTTCTGGGGCATCGGCCGGATCCCGGACGGTCTCGACGATCGCGTGACCGCGGTCGTACTTGAGCAGATCGTCCGACGGGACCAGAAGTGGATCGACCAGTACACCAAGCAGTCCGAGAAGCTGGACAAGCTGGAGAGCGGCGAGCAGGCCGAGAGCGGCACGACGTCCTCGCGCCGCAAGGCCAAGAAGGTCGCCGGCGACATGGAGACGGTGATCGGTGAGCTGCAGGACGGCGCGGCGTACCTCTCGGTGCAGAACCGGCTGCTGCTCAAGGCTCCGGATCTGGCGACACTGGAGGAGACGATCGAGCGTATCTCACGGCTCTACATCGACCGCTTCGGAACGATCAAGGCGGCTCCGTATGCCGGTGAGCAACGTCAGGAGCTCTCGGGCCTGTTCAAGAAGAACGACAAGAAGCGCGGGCCCGGGTTCCACTTCACCTCGACCGAGCTGGCCGGCTCCTACTCGCTGGTGACCAACGGACTCAACGACTACGCAGGCGAGTATGTCGGTTTCATGATCGGCGACGTGAACAACAGTGCCGTGCTCATGGACACCAACGGGTACAGCCATCATGTGGTCATCGCCGACAACGCCGTCTCGGATTACCTGGGTCGGGAGCGGGTCGCGAACATGTGGGGCTCGAAGCTTTCGCAGTCGTGCCTGCTGGCCAACGGCTCGGTCGTGCACCTAGTGCTCGACGGTGCGAACCTCGACAAGCTCGGACCGAAGTTCGATGGCCTCACGGCCCGCGTCGATCTCAACAGCGGCGACGTGAACATGTTCGAGATGTTCGGTGACGAGGAGGATGAGCTGTCGATCTTCTCCTCGCAGATGAAGAAGCTCACGCTCATGTTCGAGCAGCTCTATGAGGCTCGAGACGCGGGGATGAACTCGATCATCCGCGACAACCTCGAGACGATCGCCGAGCAGTTCTATGTCGACCAGCGGATGTGGGTGCGCAACGCGAAGGAGAACCGCTCCCGCCTGCGTGTCGTGGGTATCCCCCACGACCAGGTGCCGCGTCTGCAGATGTTCATGTCCTACCTGGACACGGCACTGAAGGAGCGCGAGAACTCTTCGAAGAACAACCAGTCCACGCTGGACGCGCTGACGGTGCTGACCGGTGTTGCCCGCAATCTGCTCAACACCAACGGCGACCTCTTCAACAACTTCACGGCTGAGGCCGTCGACGGCGTTCGTGACGCCAAGCGCGTCGTGTACGACTTCTCTCGGCTCATGCGCCGCGGCAAGGGTGTGGCGATGGCGCAGCTGGTGAACATCGTGGGCTTTGCGATCGGCAAGCTCCAGCACGGCGACACGGTGATCATCCACGGTGCCGAGCACATTGACGAGCGGGTCAAGGAGTACATCCAGGGCCAGTTCGAGCATCTGTTCCACCGCGGTGGCCGGGTGGTGTTCTCATACAACGACGTGGACAAGATGCTCGCAGACGCGGCGCTCAACAAGTTCGACGCCGCGGACTTCACGATCTTCGGCACGATGCGCGACAAGACGGTGGAGGACTACCAGAAGCTGCTGCATCAGGAGATCCCCAAGGATCTGACCAAACTGATCACCCGCAAGGGCGAGAACTTCTCGTACCTGCGCCGCGGACACTCCAACGTCGTGTTCCACCTGGACCTTGCACTGGGCATCAACCCGAACCGCGAGAAGCAGCGCCGGGAGATGCAGCGCAAGGCGCGGCAGCTCGAGGAGAGCAAGCGTCTGGCTGCAGTGATGACCGAGAAGCCGGTCCCCGGGGCGAATACCACTGGTGGTGGCGGCAGCAACGAGGACCGCAAGCAGGCTGAAGAGAAGCGGGGCGCGCTGCCGGTTCGCATGCGCAAGGCCGCCGAAAAGAAGATGCTCGCGACGGCGGGCAAGGCCAGCAGCGGGCCGCAGATGACGATGACCAAGCGACGAGACGACGGGAGTGCAAGATGACCCAGAAGACGGGACTGGCGATGAGACCGGCGGGGGTGATTGCGCAGGTGTGGGGCGGGACGGGTTCCTCTATCTCGGCCATGAAAGCGCTGCGCACCCG
>NZ_DF952473.1:10897-13428 GCF_001263615.2 Arthrobacter sp. Hiyo1
GCTGCTGGCACTTCTCGTGCCGCTGATGTTCCTCATGGCCACCTCGACGGCGCATGCCGCCGATGACCAGCAGGCGGAGGACTACTCTCTCTACAAGCTCAGTTCGAACGCCAACGTCTACTTCGCAGACCGGTTGTCGCCGAAGAGCAGCAACACGGCTCCTGACAGCAAGTGGGCAGGCATCTACCAGAACCCGGCCGAAGCGGGTTCGATGATGGGGTACGCCGACGACGGGAACTGGGTCAACTGGCTGTTCTCGACCGTGACCGGGGCATCCCACACCGTCAAGCTCGACGTGTTCCCTGACGGGTATCAGGGCATGAAGAGCTACGCCCAGTTCGGCGCGGCGAACGCCGACCTGGGTCTGGACAAGATGTACTCGGCCGCAGGCTTCGACCCGATCATCCGCGGTGTCGGTGGTGCGCTGATATGGCTGGTGTACATCCTGGCGATCGGCGTGGGGCTGCTGTTCTGGGGGTTCATCCAGATCCTGCAGTTCATGAATCCGTTCCTGTGGTTCCACAAGGGACTGGCCGCCGTGTCGCCGGCGTACAAGAACTTCGCCGACGGCATGGTCACCTCGAACGTGAACGGGCAGGAGACGGTGCACGCTGCGCCATCTGGCCTGTCGGGGCTGGAGAGCTTCATCGCCGACTGGTACGGCACGCTGGTCTCGATGTCCTGGGGCGTGCTCGTTCCCTTGTTCATTGGGTTCCTGCTGATCGGCCTGGTCTTCTTCAAGAAGATGGACAGAGGATCAGCATTCAAGAAGATCGTGGTGCGCGTGCTCTTCCTGGCGTTCGGGCTGCCGATCTTCGGCGGCATGTACACCTCGATCCTGGCGCAGTTCAGTGAGGACCTCGGCACGCAGAACAGCGGACCGACGCAGGTCGTCGCCTCGACGTATGTCGACTTCGAAGGCTGGATGAACAAGGACCGGCTCCATGTGCCGGACAACGCCTCGATCACCTGGGACCCGAGCACCGGCCACGCGCTGCCCATCTCGACGTTCTCGGTAAGAAACACAGCGCTGGCGATCAACAAGCAGGTGCACGCTGGTGAATTTGCGAACCTCAGCGTCTCGGCGGTGGACAAGAACAGCAACGCGTCCTCGGTCTGGGCGAACACGCCGAGCATCAACGGCGACAAGGCCCAGCAGTCTGATGCGTCTAGTGCCGGCATGATCATCGACATGCTCTGGCGGTACATGAGCCATCAGACGGTCAGCGCATCAGACTTCGAGTCGAAGATCCAGGGTGAGATTCAGGCGAACAAGACGATGGATCAGACGTACAAGCAGCAGCTCTTCACCAAGAGCAAGTACGAGGACGCCTCCGGATTCGGCGAAGAAGCGGTTGGCCAGTCGGGTGTCAATCCTGAGCAGCACCCGCTGTTCTCGACGAACCACTCTGGACTGACGGCGTCGGCAGTCGATGGAACCAACGGTGTGTCGTTCTCGTCGAGCGGCACGACGCAGTGTGATTTCCGGGTCGTGAAGGACGGGACCAAGGATCCGCTGGATTGCAACCTGGCTCCGATGGCGGCGTACAACTACCAGAACACGGCGTTCAATGCGGATTCCATGACGGTCTACTCGGCCAACAAGTCAGCCTCGGGATTCACCCGGACGTTCCACTCCTCGGTGGCCCAGGTCGGCACTGGAGCATCTGCGTTCATGTACTGGGCCAACGCCTTCGTGCTGCTGCTGTGCATCGCGCTGCTCGGCATCACCTACGGCCTGGGCATGCTCACCGCGTCGCTGAAGCGCGGCTTCAGCACCATCGTCGCAGTGCCGTTTGCGACCCTGGGTTCGGTCGCGAGCATCGCCAAGGTCATCATCTATGCGACCGCGATGATCCTTGAGGTGCTGGTGACGGTGTTCCTCTACCAGTTCGTCTCGAAGCTGCTGATCTCGCTGCCGCAGCTCATCGAGAGCCCGATCGCGAACCTGTTGAAGCCGTCGAACGGCAACTTCGTCAACGTGCTCGCGAGCTCGACCCTGGGTCCGGTGCTGGTCGTGGTCATGACCCTCGTGTCGATCTTGCTCATCGTCGGCATCACGATCACGCTGATTCGGGTCCGGGGATCGGTGCTGAAGGCGATGGACGAGGCCGTGACCAAGCTTGTGGACCGGTTCCTCGAGACTAACACCCCGCCGAAGGCCGGCGGTGGGCTCATGCCTGCGATGGCCAGCGGTCTGGGTGCAGGTGCAGGCAGTGCCTTGGCGAGCCGTTTGGGCGGCAATAAGGGCTCCTCGTCGATGAGCAACATGGGCAAGCCTGGCGATCCGTCGTCCACGACTGGTGGGCAGGCGACGAATGTCGGCGGCACGAATGGAACCGCGGTCGAAGGTGGTCAGCAGAAGGGCGAGCTGGGGGCCGGTGCGACCGGTGGCAATCCAGATGACGGCGGGAACGCCGGCGGCCTGAATGGAGTACCGGTGGTCCCGGTCTTCCGGGGGGCCCAGGTTCAAACGGCACAGCGAAGGCCCTGCCCGGGGGCTCTGGCTCCGGTGGTGCCGACGGCGTGAA
>NZ_DF952473.1:15453-19013 GCF_001263615.2 Arthrobacter sp. Hiyo1
CGACCGGCAGGCCGGCGACGGTGCAGCAGGCCAAGGGCAAGGAGGTGGCACGAGCGCAGCGTGAGCAGCGTCGGCCCGCCTCTCCCGTGAAGGATGACAGCAGGCGCTGAGTCCGACGGCTGATACAGAAGAACCCCCGGTGGAAATCCACCGGGGGTTCTTCGTTGGTGCAGGCCGTGATGTCAGCTTCCGCAGGTTTTCATGCCCTCGTCGAACATCGTCTTGCCCTGGGATCCGTTTCGAGCGACGAAGCTGCGATCGCCCACCTTGACCGAGTCATCGTTGATGGTGATCGGGTCGCTGCCGTGGTACTTGCCCGACTGCGTCCAGGTGATCTGTGTGCGGTCCTTGTTCAGCTGGCCCACGCTGGTGTCGGACGTGTAATTGGACTTGCCGGGGCATTCGAGCGAGGTGAAGGTCACCGTGTCGCCGTCGATCTTGACGACACCGACGGGGCCGCTGGTCGCGCCGATGTACTCGCCGTTGCCGCTCGGAGTCCCGCTGCAGCCGGCCAGTGCGAGCATCAGAGCGACAGCACCTATGGCCAGGGCGGGCGTTCCGCGTCGCTTGGTCGTGGTGGTCATGGTCTGTATCCCCCTAGGATTCGTCCTGCTGTCCGGCGTGCATCTTGTGCGTTTCTACGTCCATTCAAACACAACTGCGAATTTGCTGTCGACATGATTACTCGAATCGTGGTAATGGCGATTCGAATCGGATTGGAGTGCAAAACGCACGAAAGTGACACCATGAAGGGATGCCAGCGCAGCAGCCTTCTTCGCCTTCGTCCCCTGCTACCGCCCGCGATGTCGTGCATCACCTGTACGTCAACGCCGGCGACCTTTTGCCGTACTGCGGGGTGATTCCCGGTCCGGATCCGGTCACCGGCGACTGGCATACGGGCCACGACCGGGACACACTCCTGGAGACGGTCCACTTCGGACTCCCTGGTTGCGTGACGTGCCTGTCCCCCGCGGCCCTTGGAGGATTCACGCCGCTCATCATGGACGAGGACGAAGAAGTCATTACGTTCGACGGCGATGTTCCCGTGTGGGGCGACGACGAGCCCGAGGTCGGCTGACGCCGTTCTTTTATCTGACCGGTTCAGGTCAAGCGCGTCGGTCGTCTGTGACGACGGAGTCATAGACCGATGCGAACGGACTGTTTGCGGCAGGTCGCTTCGGCTCCGTCGAGGTGGGGTGTTTCGACGTGGCCGCCACGGGCAGCACTTCCCAGATCAGCGTCCAGAAGCCGTCTTTGCTCATCGACACGAGCCGTGAGTTGCGATGGGCATGCAGATCTTTGTTGAGCTCGTCGATGTTCGTGCAGGTCGAAACAACCAGGTGCTCACCCAACGCCCGGCTGTAGGTGACGAGGAAGATCCCGTCGATCCGGTCGATACTCTCGACCTTCCAGCCTTCAGCGGCCATGGTGTTGAGACTGCCGTCGAAACGGCCGTCCTCGGAGCGGTACTTGACCTGTTTGTATTCGTATCGCATGCCTCGACTCTATGTCGGGCGTGATGTGATGCCGCAGATGTGCGGCGTGTCCTGAACTGACGGCAGGTGCGGCCACAGGTCGAGGCGTGCGATACGACCGCTGTGTGGCCCTTCCTAGCCGGCGATTCCTACCCACGTCATCAAGTAACATTTGATGACTCACCTCATGAAACAACTTTGGCCCCACTGACCGCGGTGAGGTGGGTGGTGCCGGTGGTTTTCATCGCCGTCTCCAGGCTTTCGTCCAAGCCCGTGGTGTCGCCCGTGACCATTCCAGGCAGGAGTCCGGCGGCGTCGCCCTGCAACCACTCGGCGGCGGAACTGAATTGCCTTTTCAATTGGGCTGCACCGTGGGGAACGTCGGCAGGTCCTTGTGTCGGGTGCCTTGCTTCTGGCTTGTTCTGTGTGTCTGGCTTGTTCTGTGTGTCTGGCTTGCGCTGTGAGTCCGGCCGCATGGGTGGGGTGGCGGCGGCAAGAACACCAGCCTCGACTTGTCCTGGCTTTGCAGGCTTCAGTTTTCCGGCTGTTCTTACCTCCTGTCCCGTGACAACCTGCCCCCAGCCTTCGCCTCCGGTCAGCAGAATTCTGGTGCGGGAGCGGATCAGCATGCCGTCGGCCGCAATATCAATCACTTCGGCCGGCACGGCCCACCGTCCCGATCCACGGGAATCCGTGCCTAACTCGCGAGGATCACCCACGATCAACACATGAATGACCACCGAATCGCGCGCCGCTGCAACGTCGGCAACCGGTCCGTCGTCGCGCTGTCCGGCTTGCATTGCGGCGTGGGCGGCCACGGCCGCGCCGAACAAACACGCAACGGCCAACGTGGCAGGAAACGTCCTCAGGCTACGAGGAGCCCTGGCCCGAGTGGCGAGAAGAAGACACGCGGCGAGGGCCAAAGCCACGCACACAACTCCCGTCCAGAGAAGGTAGATAGGCGGCCGCAAGGGAGACAGCCCACGTGAGAACGGCAGACGGGGCCAGCCGAAGGTCTACGCGGCCGGGGCTCAGCTTGACTCCGCTCACCCTAGACCGTCACCAAGGGCAGAAGCGATTCCATCATCTTGGGACCAACACCATCCACGGCATCGAGGTCCTCCACGGCAGCGAACGGGCCGTGCTGCTGCCGCCATTCGACAATGCGTTTGGCCAGGACGGGGCCGACCTTGGGCAAGGCGTCGAGCTCCTCGGCCGTCGCTGTATTGAGGTTGACTTTTCCACCGCCAGAAGTCCCGGTTCCCGCGCCACCGGCTGTGGGCGCACCGCCAATTGGCCCCGCAAGCTGTGACGGAACAGCCTCCCCCAGCCGCGGAACATGAATCTTCGCCGAGTCCTCCACGATGGCGGCAAGGTTGAGGCTGTCAAGCTGGGCAGTTGTATCCGCACCACCAGCTGCGGCGATCGCGTCGAATACCCGCGCACCGGCGGGCACCCTGACAATCCCGGGGTTCTTCACGGCACCCGCCACGTGGACTATGAGGAGCTGGGCTCCATCGGGTGATTCCAGGTCCCCATCGACACCGCCATTTCTACTTCCCGCGCCCGCTTCGGGATTTCCTCCCGCATGTGAACTTCGAACGAGAGGCTCAACCATCGGCTGCCCAGACCAGGACTGCCAGAAGAACCAAATCACCAGCAACAAACAAGGCAAAGCCAACAACACGGCTACCCGCCATGGAGTGCGCCACCGAAGCCTCGATGGAGGTCCTGCCTCTTCGGACACCCCTTCGGTGCCTGACTGCTCCCCCACATCGTCCATAGCCGGTCCGGATGTCATCAAGGCCTGCAATGGAAGCAGAGGCTCCGTTTTGTTGACGTGGCCAGGCTGAGCCTCGGCCTCGTGGTCCGTCGGTGACGCAAGACGAGCAACGAATCGGAGCCGGGCGGCACTCGCAGCATCATCCGCGGGTGAGGCTCGGTTCCTACGTGGCATATCCACGAGCCTAGAAGGTCCGAGCCCGCAGCAGCAGCCCGGACCGGTGCTATGTGGACAGGCCCGCCGCAGAGTGCTTGTGGAGGATAAGTGGGCACAGGAGAACGCCCATCTCGGGACTCATAACT
>NZ_DF952473.1:22836-33908 GCF_001263615.2 Arthrobacter sp. Hiyo1
ACTTCGCGGAGCCCGACGGCGAGACATCCGCCCAGTCGACGTCGTCCTCCGGCGGCGACGCGAAGACCATGGTCAGGCGGACGGCGTCGACGCCGAACTTATCCAGTTGCTCGCCAAGGTCCACGCCGTTGCCGAGGGACTTGCTCATGGCCTTGCCGCCGTTGAGGACCTGCCCCTGGTTGAGCAAGGCGCTGAAGGGTTCGTCCGCGTCGAGCATGCCCATGTCGTGGATGACCTTGGTGAAGAATCGCGCGTACAGCAAGTGGAGGATGGCGTGCTCGACGCCGCCCACGTACTGGCCGACCGGCATCCAGTCGTTGATCTTGGCAGGATCGAACGGTCCCTCGGTGAAGTGCGGGGACACGAAGCGCAGGAAGTACCAGGAAGAGTCCACGAACGTGTCCATCGTGTCCGTGTCGCGCTGGGCGGCGCGTCCGCAGTTCGGGCACTCGACGTTGACCCATTCCAGCGCCGCGGCCAGGGGTGACGTGCCCCTCGGCGACAGCGCCTCGCCGCGCAGGTTTTCGGGCAGCGTGACAGGCAGCTGATCGTCCGGTACTGGCACCTCGCCGCATTCGGCGCAATGGATGATGGGGATCGGGGTACCCCAGAAACGCTGGCGGCTCAGGAGCCAGTCGCGCAGGCGGAAGTTGACGAACTTCTCCCCTGTACCCAGCTTCTCCAGGATGGCGATGGCTGCGGGGATGGCATCGGCCTTGGACAAACCGTCCAGTTCGCCGGAGTTCATCAGGGTGCCCTCGCCGGCGGTCGCGATGCCGGTCTCCGCCGGATCTTCTCCGCCGGTGTTGAGGACCGGACGCACCGGCAGGTCAAACGCGCGGGCGAAGTCGAGGTCGCGCTGGTCGTGCGCAGGCACTGCCATGATGGCGCCCGTGCCGTAGTCGGCGAGCACGTAGTCGGCTGCCCACACGGGCAGTTTTTCGCCGTTGAGCGGGTTGATGGCGTAGCGGCCGGTGAACACGCCGGTCTTCTCGCGCTCAGTGGACTGGCGCTCGATGTCCGACAGGGCCTTGACCTTTTCGCGGTACGCCATGAGGGCATCGTGTTGTTCGGGCGTGACCAAGTCCAGCGCCAGGTGCGCGTCCGCGGCGACGACGAAGAACGTTGCCCCGTACAGGGTGTCCGGGCGCGTGGTGAAGACAGTAACTTCGCGTTCGGGGCGGCCGTCCGTGGCTTCGATCGCGAACCGGACGTGGGCACCCTCAGAGCGGCCAATCCAGTTGCGCTGCATTGCCAGCACCCGCTCGGGCCAGTGTCCTTGGAGCTCGGACATGTCGTCGAGCAAACGGTCGGCATAATCGGTGATCTTGAAGTACCACTGATTCAGGGACTTCTTCGTGACAGGGGTCCCGCAGCGTTCGCACGCGCCGTTGACTACCTGCTCGTTCGCCAGGACGGTCAGGTCCTTCGGGCACCAGTTAACCGGGGAATCCTTGCGGTAGGCCAGCCCGCGCTCGTAGAACCGCTTGAACAGCCACTGCGTCCAGCGGTAGTACTCCGGGTCCGAAGTGTGCAGCCGGCGGGACCAGTCGGCAGAGATCGCGTAACGCTTGAACGACGCGGCCTGCGTGTCGATGTTTGCGTACGTCCACTCGCTGGGGTGTGCATTGCGCTTGATGGCGGCGTTCTCCGCGGGCAGGCCGAAGGAGTCCCAGCCGATGGGGTGCAAGACGTCGAAACCCTTCTGGCGGAGGTATCGCGCCACGACGTCGCCCATCGCGAAGGCCTCAGCGTGGCCCATGTGGAGGTCGCCTGAAGGGTACGGGAACATGTCCAGGACGTAGCGCCGCTCGCGGGAGCCGTCGTCGACAGGAGTGAAGACTTTGAGGTCTTCCCAGACCTGCGGCCACTTGGCCTCCATCGAGGCGAAGCTGTAGACACCCTCCTCGGGCGTCTCGCCTGCCACTGTTGACTGTGCTCCGGTTTCTGTCTCCGGCTGAACGCTCACTGCTGCCCTCTTCTGTTCTTCCATGACGGTTTTGCCTCCTGCTCCGGGCCCCGGAAGGTCCCGGACACACAAAAGCCCCTCGGCAAGGAGGGGCGGCCGCTCGGTTCGCGATGCTTTAGATCGACGTATACCGGGCGGCTAGCTAAGCAGAAGGATCGCACGCATAAAGCCACCTTACCGCACCAAGTCCATGGCGTGGTTTCAACGGCTGCGCGTAGGTGAAGGTTGAGGGAGGCCGCACTTCGCCCGGGTGTGGTGGGCACCGCGAAGCGGGCGGGGCAAGTGCGGCCTCCCTCAACCGAGGTGAGACCTACTTAACGTCCTCGTCCACCCAATCCATGGACTTGGTAACAGCCTTCTTCCACAGGCGCATCTGGCGCTCCTGCTCTTCGGCCGGGAGCTGCGGCTCCCAGCGCTTGTCCTCGCCCCAGTTTGAGCTGAGTTCGCCGAGGTCTTTCCAGAAGCCGACGGCGAGGCCCGCCGCGTAAGCGGCACCCAAGGCCGTGGTTTCCACGACCTTCGGACGGACCACAGGCACGCCCAGGATGTCGGCTTGGAATTGCATGAGCGCCTCATTGGCGACCATTCCGCCGTCGACCTTCAACTCAGTCAGCGGAACGCCCGAGTCCGCGTTGACGGCGTCGAGCACCTCGCGGGTCTGGAATGCGGTGGCCTCGAGTGCCGCGCGGGCGATGTGGCCCTTGTTGGCAAAACGGGTCAGGCCAACGATGGCACCGCGGGCGTCGGCGCGCCAGTACGGGGCGAACAGTCCGGAGAACGCGGGCACGATGTAGACACCGCCGTTGTCCTCGACGCCTGCCGCTAGCGTCTCCACTTCGGGAGCGGAGCTGATCAGGCCGAGGTTGTCGCGGAGCCACTGGATCAGTGATCCCGTGACGGCGATGGAGCCTTCCAATGCGTAGTGCGGTTTCGCGTCGCCCAGCTTGTAGCCCAGCGTGGTCAGCAGGCCGTTCTTCGAGTGGACGATCTCCTCGCCCGTGTTGAAGATCAGGAAGCAACCGGTGCCGTAGGTGTTCTTGGCTTCGCCCGCCTGGAACGCCGCCTGGCCGAAGGTTGCCGCCTGCTGGTCGCCCAGGATACCTGCGACGGGCACTTCGCGCAGCAACTGCGAGGTGTGCACCGTGCCGTAGACCTCGGAGGAGGACTTGATGGCGGGCATCATTGACGCCGGCACGCCGAACGCGTCGAGGATGTCCTGGTCCCATTGCAAGGTGTCCAGGTCCATGAACATGGTGCGCGAGGCGTTGGTGACGTCTGTGGCGTGTACGCCGCCGTCCACGCCGCCTGTCAGGTTCCACAGGACCCAGCAGTCGGTGTTCCCGAAGATGAGGTCCCCGGCTTCGGCCTTGGCCCGCGCTCCTTCAACGTTGTCCAGGATCCACTTGATCTTGGTTCCGGAGAAGTAAGTGGCCAGGGGAAGGCCGACCTTTTGCTTGAAGCGCTCTGGGCCGCCGTCCTGGGCCAGCTCGTCCACGATGGACTGCGTGCGGGTGTCCTGCCAGACGATCGCGTTGTAGATGGGCTCGCCCGTGTTCTTGTCCCACACGACGGCGGTTTCGCGCTGGTTGGTGATGCCGACGGCTGCGATGTCGTGCCGGGTCAGGTTGGCCTTCGACAACGCAGAGCCGACGACCTCCCTGACGTTGTCCCAGATCTCCACCGGGTTGTGCTCTACCCAACCGGCTTGGGGGAAGATCTGCTCGTGCTCCATCTGGCCGGTGGAGACAATGTTGCCTGAGTGATCGAACACGATGGCACGCGAGCTGGTGGTTCCCTGGTCAATGGCGATGACGTATTGCGACATTTTGACGTCCTTGTCTGCTTGCTTTGGTGTGGATGCGGTGTAGGTACTGAGCGGTTTGCTACTTGGCGACAGTGGCCATGATCGGTATGGAGTGGGCGACGAGTCCGGCGATGGTTCCACCCAGGAGCGGGCCGACAATCGGAACCCAGGAGTAGGCCCAGTCGCTGGAGCTTGCCCTTGATCGGCAGAAGTGCGTGGGCGATACGCGGACCGAGGTCACGGGCGGGGTTGATTGCATAGCCCGTCGGGCCGCCAAGGGACGCGCCGATGCGACGACGAGCAATGCCACCGCGAGCGGCCCTAGGCCGGAGGGAGTGCCGCCGAAGGTCAGGATCACGAAGACCAGTACAAACGTGGCGATGATTTCGGTGACGAGGTTCCAGGGGTACGAGCGGATGGCCGGTCCCGTGGAGAATACGGCGAGTTTGCTGGCTGCCAAGGGCTCGGCGTCGAAGTGCTGCTTGTGCGCGAGCCAGGCAAAGACAGCGCCTAGGAAGGCGCCGAGCAGTTCTCCACCGAAGTAGGTGAACGTGGATGCCGCACTTACGGCCACACCGGGGGCGAACTCGGCCTTACCGTCAACCAGGAGACCAAGCGTGACCGCCGGATTCAGGTGCGCACCGGACATGGCCGCTACGTAAACGCCGGCAAATACTGCGATGCCCCAGCCAAAATTCACCATCAGGAACCCGCCGCTGTTGCCCTTTGTGCCCTTGAGCGCGACGTTTGCCACAACGCCGCAGCCAAGGAGGGTAAGCATTCCGGTTCCGAACACTTCGGAAAGGAAAACAATTCCGAGAGACATCTTTGACTCCTCATTTTCTTCTGTTGTCAGCCCTGCAGGTTTTGTGGGGGCCGTTGGGACGGCGTCTGTTAGCGCCGTCCCGATTGCGGTCCCCCCCTTCCGGAGCAGAAGACCGCAACCCTTGTGTCCAGGCTTCTTGGCCGGAACAATCAAGCTGATGTGACGTACATTACGTTCATGCGACGAGGCTGTGAACAGTCACGCCATGAAAACGTAGAAGCACCTCCTGGGCATGCTGGATTTCCGCTTGACGCTTCGCCGAATCCCAGCCAAGCTGCGTGGCGAGGACTTCGGCGATTTCGTTCAGGAGCTCTCCGGTCACGAGTCCCCGGAAGGCCAGCGAGGTGCGGCGGATGAGGACATCCACGAGGTGCCCGATCTGTTCGTTGGCGGCCATGAACTCGAGTTCCCGGACGCTGAGCTCGTTCGTGGAGCGGAGCTTCCGGTCTTCGCCTGCCCCTAGGTAGGCGATGACGTCCTCGGCGCGCGTGCCGTAGCGGGTCAACAGCCCGCTGACCCGGTCGGCGTCGAGCCCGGGAGCCATGTGCTTCTTGACCCAGTCCTGGATTCCGTCTTCGCTGTCCGGGAAATCCAAGCCGCCTCCGATGGCGAGTTTCGCCGTCGAGACCTTCCGCTCCAAGCCCAGCTCGCGGAGGACGTCGTTGCTCAGGTGTTCGGCGAGGGCCCGGAAAGTGGTCCACTTGCCGCCGATCAATGAGAGTACGACGGCGGCCTTGCCGCCTTGGGCGGCCGCGGCACCGGAGGCTTCCCGTCCGCTTCGCTCGATGCGGTAGTCGCGGGATACGAAGCCCGGCTGCGTGTCATCGTGACGGGGAAGCGGCCGAACGCCGGCGAAGCTGTAGACGATGTGGCTGCGCTCAACCTTGATGGAGGGGAAGACGTGGCCGACCAGGTCGAAGAAGTAGTCGATCTCGCTTCGGTGCACACGGCATCCTGCGCCATGTCCGCCTCGACGTCGGTGGTGCCCACCAGGACGCGGTCACCCATGGGGTAGATCAGGACGATCCGCCCGTCGGTGTGTTCGAAGAAGATCTCGCGGCCGCCGCACGCTGCGAGCAATTCCGGGTGGTCCAGGACGATATGGGATCCCTTGGTTCCGCCCATGAAGCGGCTCGCGGCACCCATCGCCGCGTTGGTGAGGTCAACCCAGGCGCCGGTGGTGTTGACGATCACGTCGGCCTGGAAGCTGAATTCCTCGCCAGTGAGCTCATCGCGCAGCAAAACAGCGCCGGCTGAGTCGTCCGCGGAGGCCATCGAAACAAGGGAGACGTAGTTGCTGGCCCGGGCGCTGCCGCCCGGCAAGCCGCTTCCGATGCCCGCCTTTTCGCCGTCCTGCAGCACATCGAGCGTCAGGCGCTCCGGGTTGTGCACGGACGCGTCGAAGTAGGTGGCTGCGTATTTGATGCCGGGGTGCAACCGGGGCAACTCAGCCAGGGCCTTCTCCTTGCCACGGAACTGATGGCGGGGGACGCTGCCGCCGTCGCGGGAGAAGAAGTCGTACATGCTCAAGCCGAGCTTGATGAGGAAGGCGCCGCGCTCCTTCGGCTTGCCTTGCTTGTGCGTGAGGAAGCGGGTGGGGGCGGAAAGTATTCCGGAGAAGGTGCTGAAGATCGGGATGGTCGTCTGCAGGGGCTTGACGTAGTGCGGAGCGATCTTCAAAAGTCGGTTGCGCTCGACCACGGATTCCTGGACGAGGCGGAATTCCCCGTTCTCGAGGTAGCGGATGCCGCCGTGGATCATGTGGGATGAGGCTCCGCTGGCGCCCTGGCAGTAATCGCCGCGTTCCACGAGGGCGACGTCCACGCCTTGGAGTGCCAAATCGCGGAAGGTTCCGACGCCGTTGATGCCGCCTCCGATGATCAGCACCTGGGCCTGCGGCCGTTCGCGGAGTGCCGAAACCGAAGCCCGACGTGGTGATCCTGCTGCGGAACCGGAATTGCTGGTGTATCCCAAAACTGCTCCCTTGGGCTTTGGTGTATGCGCTGCATCACTTGACGTCGCACCTTGCACAACTATTCTTCGAAGGAATGGAAAATGAAATCAAGCTAGTTGCACAAACGTGCAGAACGGAATTGAGATGCCACGATCACGACATTCAGAGGCCCTCCGGGCGGCACAGATGTACTACCTCCAGGACCTCACCATGGACGCCATTGCCCGCGAGCTTCGGACCTCGCGGTCAACCGTTTCCCGCTTGCTGTCTTCGGCCCGCGAGTCGGGACTGGTCCAGATCCAGATCCGCAGTCCCCTGGATTCCGCCCCTGAACTGGAGCGCATGATCCGCAACCACTACGGGGTCGATGTGCACGTGGTGCCCGTCCTGGACACCTTGAACGAGGCGGAAACCCTTGACCGGGTGGCGACGCAGGCGGCAAAGACCATTGGTCCCCTGGTGGATTCCAACGCCATCATCGGCGTGGCCTGGGGTGCCACCATCAGTGCCGTCAGCAGGCACCTGACACGCAAGATCACGCACGGCAGCACCATCGTGCAGCTCAACGGCGCCGGCAACATGCAGACCACCGGCATTACTTATGCCAGCGACATCATGCGCCGTTTCGGCATCGCCTTTGGTGCGCGGGTGGAACAGTTCCCGGTGCCCGCCTTCTTCGACCATGCCTCCACGAAGACCGCCATGTGGAATGAGCGCAGCGTCCAACGCGTGCTCGATCTGCAAGCCAGGATGAGCATCGCCATCTTCGGTGTCGGCTCGGTGCATTCGGACTACCCCAGCCACGTCTACGCAGGTGGGTACCTCGATGAAACGGACTTGAACTTGTTGGCCAGCTCGGACGTCGTGGGCGACGTTGCCACCGTCTTTTTCCGCGCCGACGGCTCTTCCGACGGCATCACCCTCAACGAGCGGTCAACAGGCCCAAGCCACGAGCAACTACGGCAGGTGCGTCGCCGGATCTGCGTCGTCTCTGGTGCATCCAAGATCAACGGGCTTCGTGGAGCACTCGAAGCGAAACTGGCAACAGATCTGATCCTGGACGAGGCCACGGCGAAGCGCCTGGTCAGTTTCGGCAGCCCTTCCTGAATAATTGAAGGACCCTGAAACATTCCCGGCATCGAGGTAGGTAGAGTCTTGGCTATGAAACCCTCGCCTAGGCTCAGTCTCAACAATGGTGTCTTGATTGACCAGTTGGGGTTCGGGCTCTACAAGGTGCCGCCGGCGGATGCCACTTCTTTGGTCGCCACTGCGCTGGGCGCCGGCTACAGGCATTTCGATACAGCGTCCATGTACGGCAACGAGACCGGGGTCGGACGCGGCATCGGCAGTGCGGTCACACCCCCGCCCGGCATCGACAGCAACACGGGAGGCTCCGGGGAAGGAACTCACGGCCTCTCCCGCGAAGACGTCTTTGTCACCACCAAGCTCTGGAACGACGACCAGGGGTACGACTCCACGCTGCGCGCCTTCGATACCTCCATGGCCAATCTCGGCCTCGACTACGTCGACCTGTACCTGATCCATTGGCCTTGCGCTGGCCGTGGATTGTTCCAGGAGAGCTACCGGGCAATGGAAACCCTGTACCGTGAGGGCCGGGTGCGCGCGATCGGCGTCTCCAACTTCCAGCCGGCCCACCTCGAAGCGCTCATGCAAAAAGCCGAAGTGGTTCCTGCGGTGAACCAGATCGAGCTGCACCCGTGGTTGCAGCAGACCAGGCTCCGGACCCTCCACGAGCAGTTGCGCATCCGCACGGAGGCGTGGAGCCCGTTGGGGCGTGGCCAGGTCCTCCAGGATCCGGCAGTCAGTGCTCTCGCGGATAAATATGGAAAGACACCTGCCCAAATCATCATCCGCTGGCACCTCCAGCTCGGAAATATCGTGATTCCCAAAGCCAGTACCGCGGCACGCATCCAGGAGAACTTCGACGTCTTCGGCTTCGAGCTTGATGCCGACGACATGGATGGCTTGGCCGCCCTCGAACGCCACCACCGCACCGGGTCACACCCGGACAACGTCAACTAGGACCTGCCGAATGGAACAAGTGGACACCAACCACTCCCCCGAACCCGCACCAGCCTCCCCACGGGAGTTCTTCAGCAAGGCCTTGGCCTCCAGGACGAGTGCCTCGGACATCGACCTCGACGGCAGCAACGTCGCCTATTGGTGCTACGAACCGGTCACGGTGACCCCGGCGACGCGCACCATACTGGTCATCCACGGCTTCCGCGGCGACCACCACGGCCTGCTCCGCGTAGTGGACCACCTGCCGGAAATGCGCGTCATCATGCCCGACCTTCCCGGCTTTGGCAGCTCGGAGCCTTTCGCCGGAGACACCCACACCGTGGAACGCTACGGGAAGTTCATCACCGGTTTCATGGCGGCCTTGGGCCTCGGAGCGGACACAGTTCTCTTGGGGCACTCCTTCGGATCCATCGTCGCCAGCCACTTCGCCGCCGCGAACCCGGGCGCCATCCGCCCGCTGATCCTGGTCAATCCCATCGCCGCCCCCGCGCTTGAGGGCCCCAAAGGCCTCATGACCAAGCTCGCGGTCCTGTACTACCAGGTCTCCGCCAAGCTCCCGCGCCGGCTTGGACTCGCCGTCTTGCGCAGCCGCCTCGTTGTCCGCGTCATGAGCGCCGCGATGGCCAAGACCCGGGACAAGGAACTCCGGGCCTTTGTCCATGGCCAGCACGATGCGTACTTCTCCGCGTTCGCCGACCGCGCTAGCCTGCTGGAGTCTTTCCGGGCTTCGGTGTCCAGCTATGTGGCCGAGGTCGCCGGGCAATTGGACCTTCCTGTGTTGTTGGTGGCCGGCGAGAAAGACGAGATCGCCCTGCTCAAGGACCAGCACAAGCTGCTGGAGATGCTCCCGGACGGCGCGCTGGAAGTGATTCCCGACGTCGGGCATTTGATTCATTACGAGACACCGGCGCCGGCCGCCGCCGCCATCCGCAGTTTCCTGGAGGAACACCCCGCGTGAAAATCGTCATAGATGCCCGCTTCACCCGCACGGACCATCATGACGGGATCAGCCGCTACGGATCGAGCCTCATCGCGGCGACGTCCAAGATCGCGGATGTCACCATGCTCATCAGTGACAAGCGTCAGTTGGCGCTCCTCCCGGATGTCCCCTACGTTCACATCAGCAGCCCGCTGTCCCCCCGCGAACTGTTCGTGGCGCGTGAAGTCAACAAGCTCGGTGCCGACGTCGTGGTCTGCCCCATGCAGACCATGGGAACCTGGGGCCGCAAGTACGGGCTGGTCCTGACCCTGCACGACCTCATCTACTACGAGCACCCTGCCCCTCCGGGCTTCCTGCCCGCACCCGTGCGGCTGCTCTGGCGGCTCTACCACAAGGCCTACTGGCCGCAGCGATTGCTTCTCAACCGGGCCGACATCGTGGCGACCATCAGCCACACCACCGAGTCGCTCATGGCGAAGTTCAATCTCACGCGCCGCCCGGTCCGGATCGTGGGCAACGCGCCACAGCCGGGCCAGAAGCCGCGCGATCCCGCAGCCGGCGCCGAGAAATCCCTGCTCTACATGGGCTCGTTCATGCCCTACAAAAACGTGGAGACCATGATCCAGGGAATGGCCGACTTGCCAGGATTCACGCTGCATCTGCTCAGCAGGATCACCCCCCAGCGCCGTGCGGAGCTGGAGCCCCTGGTCCCGCCTGGCGCCCAGGTCGAGTTCCACAACGGCGTCACGGATGCCGAATACGATTCCCTCCTGCTCCGGGCCACCGCCCTCGTCAGCCTGTCCAAGGCAGAAGGTTACGGGCTGCCCCTGGTCGAGGCGATGGCACTTGGCACTCCCGTGATCGCCAGCGACACCCCCATCTTCCGTGAGGTCGGCGGGGACGCCGTGAGCTACGTACACCCCGAATCGCCCGGCGAGTTCGCCGCAGCGGTCAAGGCCCTTGAAGACGGCAAATTGTGGCAGGCACGGTCGCGCCGCTCCGTGGAACGCGCGGCTGATTTCAATTGGGACGAGTCTGCGCGCCAACTGCTGGCGGTGGCCGAAGAGATCGTTGCGATGCGGAGCCGCAAACGGCGCTGAGGACGCTAGAGGACGTCGACGCCGTCGAGCCGCAGTTGCACCGGTCCTGAGGTGCGCTTCGCCGCACTGGCGGCTTTGACGGCCTCATGGAACGGGTGGCAACAACTGCTTGTGCATAGGGAATGAAGATCAGCGTCCGGACGTCCGGATCGTCGTCCCGCCCTGAAGCGCGCTGCGCCGATAGTGCAAGGGAGACCGGCGCTGGGCCCGCAGTGCGGAGCTGGATGGTGTCGGCCAGGCTTTCGGTGAAATACACGACGTCGGCCCGCTTGCCCGTCACTGAGGCGATCCGCACGGCGGGCGGTAACTGGAGTTCCTGCCGCAGTGCCAGTTCTCGGGAGGCATATCCAGCGGGGTCCCAGCGCAGCAGGGCACCTGTCGCGGCGGTGTCGTCTGCGGTGACAACGACGAGCCCGCCTTCGTTCGCGGGCCGCAC
>NZ_DF952473.1:34553-37366 GCF_001263615.2 Arthrobacter sp. Hiyo1
CAGGACAGCGCGCAGTGCCGCCTCCATGCGGTCGAGATCACGATAGTCGGGAACGACGACGACGGCGCCCCGCCCTGAGGAGCGGACTGCCGCCACCGCGGATGCCACGAGCTCGGGCCAGCCTGCGGTTCCAAAACCCTGCGTTGCCGTCAAGACCGCGCGGGGTGAGCCACCCCCGGCCAGGTGTTGCAAGTATGGCGCTCCGTTGGTGTAGGAAGCCCACGCCGCGTGCGCCTGCGAGGCCGAGCCCTGGGACGGGATGCCCTGGGGCGCCTCGGTGTGTTCGGCAGGGGTGGCCGGCTCGTCCGAAAGGGAATCGCCGGACAGGAGCAGCTTCTCCAGCCGCGCGACGCGGGGCGGAATGGCGGTCCGGAGGACATCGCTGCGCGTTCCGGCGTAGCGGGCCGCGACACTCGTGGCAAGGTCCAGCAACGCCGGAGTCAGCACCGGGACGGCTGAAACCACCTTGAGAAGGGGAGTCAGGGCATGCCCGGCTTCCGACGATTCCATGCGCTCCAGGACGTAGCCGCTGAGTTCCTGGCCGCTGAAGCGGACTTTGACCCGGACGCCTGCCAGGGCCGTCCCCTCCAACTCGGCCGGGACACTGTAGTCAAAGGGCCTGTCGAGATGCAGCAAGGATGATTCGATCAAGACCCGCGCCACCGGGTTGCTCGCCGCGAGCGGCGGTCCGCCGACGTCGTTCCCGCGCGAGGGGAAGCCTTGGAGCAAGGACGGCTGACGGGCCGGCGAAGACGACACCATGGCAAACGGAAGCAACGAACCATCGCTCATGCTTGTCACCTCCCTGGAGTGCCGGATGCCTTCGTCCAATCCAAGCAGGCCCCACCGACAATTCCGGATTCCGGCCGGCACGGGCAAGCCGTTTCAGGCGTTGAAGAATTCCTTCAATTCGTCCACGCGGTCCAATCGTTCCCACGTGAAATCCGGCTCGTCGCGGCCGAAGTGGCCATGCGCCGCCGTCTTGGCGTAGATGGGGCGCTTGAGGTCGAGGGCGTCAATGATGGCGCGCGGACGGAGGTCGAAGATCTCCGCAATCGCTTCGCTGATCTTGGCCGGGTCGACACTCTCGGTACCAAAGGTTTCCACGTAGGTACCCACCGGACGTGCCTGGCCGATCGCGTAGGCGATCTGGATTTCGGCCCGCTTGGCCAAGCCTGCTGCCACAACGTTCTTTGCTACCCAGCGCATCGCGTAGGCCGCCGAGCGGTCCACCTTCGACGGATCCTTGCCGGAGAAGGCACCGCCACCGTGGCGGGCCATGCCGCCGTACGTATCAACGATGATCTTGCGGCCTGTCAGCCCGGCATCGCCGACGGGACCGCCGATGACGAAGGCGCCGGCGGGATTCAGGATATTCGCGACGTGGGAGATATCCAGGTTGGCCGCAGCCAGGACGGGGTCGATCACGTGCGAGGCGAGATCGGCGCGCAAGAGATCGAGGTGGGTTCCCTCTGCGTGCTGGCTGGAGATAACCACCGTTTCAACGGAAACCGGACGGTCACGGTCGTAGCCGACCGTCACCTGGGTCTTGCCGTCGGGGCGCAAGTAGGCCAGTTCGCCGCTCTTGCGGACTTCGGTAAGGCGCTCCGAAAGGCGGTGTGCGAGCCAAATGGGCGTCGGCATATAGGACGGGGTCTCATCGCTCGCGTAGCCGAACATGATGCCCTGGTCACCGGCGCCTGAAGGTCGTAGTCGTCCTCCTGGCGGCCTTCGCGGGCTTCGAGCGAATTGAAGACGCCGCCGGCGATGTCGTTGGACTGCTGTCCGATGGAGACAGACACGCCGCAACGGGCGCCGTCGAAGCCATTGGCCGACGAGTCGTACCCTATTCCGAGGATGGTCTCGCGGACGATCTGCGGGATTTCAACATACGCGTCCGTCGTGACTTCACCGGCTACATGCACCAAGCCCGTGGTGGCCATGGTTTCAACAGCCACGCGCGACTCAGGGTCTGCCGCCAGGAGCGCATCAAGGATGGCGTCGCTGATCTGGTCGCAGATTTTGTCCGGGTGCCCTTCCGTAACCGACTCCGAGGTGAAGAGCCGGAGCTTGGACGGGGTGCCGTGGGATTC
Organism: Arthrobacter sp. Hiyo1; assembly: GCF_001263615.2. NCBI lineage: Bacteria > Bacillati > Actinomycetota > Actinomycetes > Micrococcales > Micrococcaceae > Arthrobacter > Arthrobacter sp. Hiyo1. The sequence continues at coordinate 36,647 of NZ_DF952473.1, forward strand.
ATGGTGCAGCGGTAAAGTCACTCGACTACCTTACTCGGTTGGGGGCGGCCGGCTTCCGCCGTATGTCCCTATGCTAAGGATGGACCAGCCAGGAAATGAGCCTCGCCGGCGCCTACGTGGCCGGGCGTACTCGGCTTAGTTCAGTGCTGATTCGGTCAATGACAGCGGCCGCGACGTCGGATTTGGAACCCGCCGCCGACTGCGGCGCCGCGCCATGGCCGGAGAGAATGATCACAGAATTCTGGTCCTGGCCGAACACTCGCCCAACGCCGACCTGGTTGACCACCAAAAGGTCGCAGCCTTTGCGTTTGAGCTTGGCGGTGGCGTGTTCCAGGACGTCGCCGTCTTCGTCCCCGGTTTCGGCCGCAAACCCGATGATCAACTGCGTGGATGCCGCGGCGTCGCGGCGCACTACCAGTTCATGCAGGATGTCCGGGTTCTGCACGAGGCGCACCACGGGGGCGTCGTTGCCGTTGACCTTCTTGATTTTCGTGTCTGAAACCTCGGCAGGACGGAAATCCGCGACAGCCGCGGCCATGATCACGACGTCGGAGCCGACGGCGGCTTCCAGCGCGGCGTCACGGAGCTCCAGTGCGGATTCAACCTGGACCAGTTCGACGCCGGCAGGTGCCTGGACGTCCATGTGGGCAGCGAGAAACCTCACGTGGGCTCCTGCGTCAAGGGCCGCGGCGGCCAGCGCAACACCCTGCTTGCCGGAAG
>NZ_DF952473.1:37391-39449 GCF_001263615.2 Arthrobacter sp. Hiyo1
CGGAAATCGTGATGGTGCGCCCTGCCAGGGGTTTGGGTCCAGCAAGCGGAGTTGAGGGCGAGGAGGCGTCGACCAAAGCCATGGCGGCCGCGAAGATCGCTTCCGGCTCGGGCAGCCTGCCCGGCCCGGAATCCGCTCCTGTCAGACGGCCCACCGCGGGTTCCAGGACGGTGATGCCCCTGCTGCGCAGTGTTTCCACATTCGCCTGGGTGGCTTGGTTGTGCCACATTTCGGTGTGCATCGCCGGAGCGAAAAGCACCGGACCATGCGCCATGAGCAGTGTGTTGGTGAGCAGATCTCCCGCTTGGCCGGTTGCCGCCTTGGCCAGCAGGTCGGCAGTTGCCGGGGCGACCACAATGAGATCCGCTTCATGGCCGAGGCGGACGTGGTTGACCTTCTCGACGTCGTCAAAGACGCTGTTGCTCACCGGATTGCCCGAGAGGGCCTCCCACGTACCACGCCGACAAAGCGGATGGCGGCCTCCGTGGGAATGACCGTGACGTTGTGTCCGGCTTCAGTAAAAAGCCGGAGGAGCGATGCAACCTTGTAGGCTGCGATCCCTCCCCCGACTCCGAGGACTATGCGCACGTGACCTCCGTCAACAGGCAGTCTGTTTACTCTGCGGGCTCGATGGGCGTGGAAACCAGCAGGCCTTCGTTGATCTCGCGCAGGGCGATGGAAAGCGACTTCTCGTTCAGCTTGGTGTCGACCAGCGGGCCAACGTACTCGAAGAGGCCCTCGTGCAGCTGGGCGTAGTACGCGTTGATCTGGCGCGCGCGCTTGGCACCGAAAATCACCAGGCCGTACTTTGAATCGGCAGCAGCAAGCAGCTCGTCGATCGGCGGGTTGATGATGCCTTCAAGGTTCGTGGACACGAATTCTCCAAATTCTAACGGGCTGACAAGTGCTAGCGCTTAGCGCTGGTGCGGGGTAAGCCCCATGAGTGAAACAAGCTCGTCCGCTGCCCGGCGTACGTCGTCATTGATGACGGTGTGGTCAAACTCCGGTTCAGCGGCAAGTTCCAGTTTAGCGGTTTCCAGCCGTCGCTGCTGTTCCTCCGGGGTTTCGGTGCCACGGCCCACCAAGCGGCGGACCATTTCGTCCCAGCTGGGCGGAGCGAGGAACACGAAGTTGGCGTCCGGAACTGCCGCCTTGACCTGGCGGGCGCCCTGCAGATCGATCTCCAACAGCACGGACCTGCCTTCGGCGATGGCGGCGTCCACGGTGCTGCGGAGCGTGCCGTAGCGGTTCTTTCCGTGGACGACGGCCCACTCAAGCAACTGGCCGTCCGCAACGAGTGCGTCGAATTCTTCGGCGGACTTGAAGTAGTAGTGGACACCGTCCTTCTCCCCCGGCCGCGGTGCGCGGGTGGTGGCTGAAACCGACAGCCAGACCTCGGGGTAATTGTCCCGGATATACGTGGATACTGTTCCCTTGCCAACGGCAGTGGGGCCTGCGAGGACGGTCAGTCCCGGATTCTTGCTCACATCGTCCTTCGTGGAGATTCTATATATGCTGCGTATCTTCTAAACGCTGCATTTGTTGAACGCTGCATTCGTTTAAACTCTGTATTTGTCTTCCATAAAATCTATCAGCGACCGGGATTGGTGAATTCCCAGGCCCCTGAGCCTGCGTGAAGGAGCGATCCCGATCTCCGCCATGATGGCCGCTGCCCGTACCGGGCCAATGCCCGGTACGGCCTCGATCAGCTCGGAAACGCGCATTCGGGCGATGGCCTCGTCGGTCTGCGCCGACTTGATCAGACCGGCAATGCTGAGTTCGCCCGTCCTGAGCTGTTCCTTCGCGAGTGCGCGTCTTGCCCGGGCTCTCGCTGCCTTTTCCAAGGCATCGGAACGTTCCTCTGGCGACAGAGCCTTTAAGGTCACTGACACATCCCCCTTTGGCCGGCATCGAGTGCGTAGCGGATTGGACTGATCCCGAAGCTATCGCGTGCCCAGTGCGGAGCGCAATGCATTGGACCGACGAAGATCAGGCTCAGGCTTCCAGCAAGCCGTCGCGGGTGGACTCGGTGGCGGATCGTAGTCCGGCAATCGTTGG
>NZ_DF952473.1:42408-46015 GCF_001263615.2 Arthrobacter sp. Hiyo1
CTCGGCCGCGATGACTTCGAGGACATCCTCGAGAGTCAACGGTTCGAAGTAGAGGCGCGTTGAGACGTCGTAGTCCGTGGAGACGGTTTCCGGGTTGCAGTTGACCATGACGGTCTCGTAACCGGCCTTGCGCAACGCCATGGAGGCGTGGACGCACGAGTAATCGAACTCGATGCCCTGGCCGATGCGGTTCGGTCCCGAACCCAGGATGATGACGGAAGGCTTGGAGTGCAGGCCGACCTCGTCCTCCTCGTCATATGACGAGTAGTGGTACGGGGTGTAGGCGGCAAATTCAGCGGCACAGGTGTCCACCGTCTTGTAGACCGGACGGATGCCCAGGGCCTGCCGGACGCCGCGGACAACGGCCTCCGGGTTGTGCGTCAGGGCGCCGATCTGCTCGTCCGAGAAACCGTGGCGCTTGGCGTTGCGGAGCATGTCATCCGTCAGGGCGCCGGCCTTGCGGATCTCGTGGGACATTTCGTTGAGCAGCTGCAGCTGGTCGAGGAACCACGGATCGATCTTGGTTGCGGCGTAGAGTTCCTCAACCGAGGCGCCGCCGAGCAGGGCGCGCTGGACCTGGTGGAGGCGGTCCGTCGTCGGGCGCTTGGACTTCTCGATGAGTTCCGGAACTTCCCATTCGGGAACGTGGCTGAAGTCCAGCTGCGAGCCCTTCTGCTCGAGGGAGCGAAGGGCCTTCTGCAGGGCTTCCGTGAAGTTGCGGCCCATGGCCATGGCTTCACCGACGGACTTCATGGTGGTGGTCAGCGTGTTGTCCGCGGCCGGGAACTTCTCGAACGCGAATCGCGGAACCTTGACGACAACGTAGTCGAGCGTCGGCTCGAACGATGCCGGAGTCTTCTGCGTGATGTCGTTGGGGATCTCGTCCAAGGTGTAGCCCAGGGAGAGCTTGGTGGCGATCTTGGCGATCGCGAAGCCGGTGGCCTTGGAAGCCAGCGCCGAGGATCGCGAAACCCGCGGGTTCATTTCGATGACGACGACGCGTCCAGTGTCCGGCTCGATGGCGAACTGGATGTTGCAGCCACCTGTGTCGACGCCGACTTCGCGGATGACGGCGATGGAGATGTCGCGCAGCCTCTGGTACTCGCGGTCCGTCAGGGTCAGGGCCGGGGCAACCGTGATGGAGTCGCCCGTGTGGACACCCACCGGATCGAAGTTCTCGATGGAGCAGACAACAACGACGTTGTCGTTCTTGTCGCGCATCATCTCCAGCTCGTACTCTTTCCAGCCGAGGATGCTCTCTTCGAGCAGGACCTCGGAGGTGGGGCTGTACTGCAGGCCCTGGCCCACGATGCGGCGCAGGTCGTCCTCGTTGTACGCCAGGCCCGAGCCCAGGCCGCCCATGGTGAAGGATGGGCGGACAACCATCGGGTAGCCGAGGTCTTCCGCCGCAGTCAGTGCTTCATCCATGGTGTGGATGATGTGGCTGCGCGCCGACTCGGCGCCGCAGCGTTCCACGACGCCCTTGAACTTTTCGCGGTCCTCGCCGAGTTCGATCGCGGCAATGTTGGCACCGATGAGTTCGACGTTGTACTTCTCGAGCACGCCGTTCTTGTCGAGCGCGATGGCCGTGTTGAGGGCCGTCTGTCCACCCAAGGTAGGCAGGACGGCGTCCGGGCGCTCCTTGGCGATGATCTTTTCCACTACCTCCGGGGTGATGGGCTCCACGTAGGTGGCATCGGCGAACTCGGGGTCCGTCATGATGGTGGCCGGGTTGGAGTTCACGAGGATGACGCGCAGGCCCTCCTCTTTGAGCACCCGCAGGGCCTGGGTTCCGGAGTAGTCGAATTCGGCCGCCTGGCCGATGACGATCGGGCCGGACCCGATAACGAGGACGCTCTTGAGATCTGTACGCTTTGGCATTACTTGGTGTCCTCGTTCTTCGCGGAGTTCGATGTCTGAGTGTCGGTGCCCTGTGCGGCGTCCTGGCCGTTCTTCGTGCTCTCCATCAGCTCGATGAAGCGGTCGAAGAGGTAGGCGGCGTCGTGCGGTCCGGCCGCGGCTTCGGGGTGGTACTGGACCGAGAAGGCCGGAATGTCGAGGCAGGCGAGTCCTTCGACGACGTCGTCGTTGAGGCTCACGTGGCTGACCTCGACCCGGCCGAAGCGCTCTTCCGGAGCCATGGTGGCACCGTCCATGGGAGCGTCGACGGCGAAGCCGTGGTTCTGCGAGGTGATTTCGACTTTGCCCGTGCGGCGGTCCATCACCGGCTGGTTGATTCCGCGGTGGCCGTACTTGAGCTTGTAGGTACCGAATCCGAGGGCGCGGCCCAGGATCTGGTTGCCGAAGCAGATTCCGAAGTACGGCAGCTTCTCATCGAGCACGGACCGGAGCAGTTTCACCTGGCATCCGCCGTGGCGGGGTCGCCGGGGCCGTTGGACATGAAGAAGCCGTCAGGGTTGACTGCCTTGACGTCTTCCAGTGTTGCGGTGGCCGGCAGGACATGGACACGTACGCCGCGTTCGGCGAAGCGGACCGGGGTCATGGCCTTGATGCCAAGGTCGATCGCGGCGATGCTGAATTTCGGCTCGCCGTCCCAGCCATGGTCCGCGGGCTCGACGACGTATGCTTCGTCGATGCTCACTTCTTCGGCCAAGCGGGCACCTTCCATGGGTGCGCTGGCCAGGACGGTGTCCAGGAGCTCCTTGTCGGTGGCCTGGGCTGCCTCGCCGGAGAAGATTCCGGCCCGCATGGTCTTGTGCTCACGCAGGTGCCGGGTGATGGCGCGGGTGTCCACGGCCTGGATGCCGACGATGCCCTGTTCGACGAGCTCTGCGTCGAGGCTGCGCTCCGAGCGCCAGTTCGATGGGCGGCGCGCGGCGTCGCGGACCACGTAGCCGGCCACCCAGATGCGGCGGGACTCGGCGTCTTCTTTGTTCACACCGGTGTTCCCGATATGCGGAGCCGTCTGGACCACCAGTTGGCGGGCGTAGGAGGGGTCCGTAATGGTTTCCTGGTAGCCGGTCATACCGGTGGCGAAGACCGCCTCGCCCAGGGCCACGCCCGTGGCGCCGTAGCTGCGGCCGCGGAACGTGCGGCCGTCTTCGAGGACCAGCACTGCCGCGGAGGACTCTGCTGGGTTGGTATTGCCTGTCACTGCGTTGGTGTCCGTCACTTTGTTACTTTCCACTATCGGCATCTGCCTGGGGGGCTGCAGAGATCAAATCTTGAAGTGCTTCGAGGAGCGGTTGCTTGTCAGCGGCGCGCCTGGGCCTGAATCCGGTATCGAGTTCGTGTTCTCCAAGCATCCAGCTCAAGACCACGAGTCCATCCTTCTCCACGAACTTGCCTGCCATTCCGTTGGCGCTGCCGCAATCGGTCACGGCTTCCGCCGGAACGAACAATGGTGAGGTCCCCTTCCGGTCGAAGAGGATGCCTTCCGGATGGACGCTCATTTCCGCGTTGCCGCGGAAGCCAAGCCCGTGGACGGCCACCCGGTCGAGCCAGTCTCCCGCCGTCGTCGTGGCCACATACTGCCCTTCAGCCACAATGCCTGCCGGGCCGAGCGGTTCAGGTACATCCGGAAGCTGCCCGAGGCCGGCCTGCCGCTTGAGCCTGCCGCGCCAACCTATCGCAATGAGTCCGGCCG
>NZ_DF952473.1:47890-54015 GCF_001263615.2 Arthrobacter sp. Hiyo1
ATCCCCGTGAGGTCCGCGCCCGTGGACGCCGAGCCGTGCAACGCGGACCAGTGGCGGCGCATCGTGAAGGCGTCGAGGAGTGCCTGCGTGGGGTGTTCGTGGGTACCGTCCCCGGCGTGATGACGGCCGCATCGATCCAGTCGGTGGCGGCCAGGCGGTGCGGAGCTCCGGAGGCCCAGTGGCGGATGACTACCGCATCGGCCCCCATGGCTGCGAGGGTCTGCGCGGTGTCCTTGAGGGACTCGCCTTTCGAAACCGAGGAACCCTTGGCTGCGAAGTTGATGACGTCGGCGGACAGCCGCTTCGCCGCGGCCTCGAAGGAAATGCGGGTGCGGGTGGAGTCCTCGAAGAAGAGGTTGACCACGGTGCGGCCGCGCAGGGCGGGCAGCTTCTTGACCTCCCTGTCCCCCACTGCGGCCATCTCTTCGGCGGTGTCCAGGATCCGGATGGCGTTCTCGGCACTCAGGTTCTCGGTGGAGAGCAGGTGTTTCATGCGCCCGCCTCGATCACTACTTCATTGATGGGCTGGCCATCAACGGAATCGAGTTCCTCGAGGTGGACCCGGACCTTTTCCGAAGAAGACGTGGGCAGGTTCTTGCCGACGTGGTCCGCGCGGATCGGCAGTTCACGGTGCCCGCGGTCCACGAGGACGGCAAGGCGGACGATGCGTGGCCTGCCGAGGTCGATGATGGCGTCGAGGGCTGCCCGGATGGTGCGGCCCGAGTACAGGACGTCGTCGATGAGGACAACAACCTTGTTGTCGATGCCGGACAACGGCAGCTTGGTGGGGTATGGAGGCCTGGCGGGCTGGTGCGAAAGATCGTCACGGAACATGGTGACGTCCAGCTGACCGACAATCGCGGAAGCGTTGACGGACGGATCCGCGGCGGCGATTTTCTCTGCCAGCCGCACTGCCAGCGGATAACCGCGGCGCGGGATGCCCAAAAGAACCAGGTCTTGGGAGCCTTTGTTGGCTTCGAGGATCTCGTGGGCGATACGAGTGAGCGCACGATCGATATCCGCGTGGTTGAGAACAACCCGGGACGGCACCGGCGCAGTGACTTCAGTCATCGCTCGTCTCCCCTTTCCCCGCCTCACGGGACGGAATTAAAAAAGGAACATTTGCTCTTCAAAATTACCACAGGGCTCAGGCCTGCCGGACGCGCCCGGGGCCAGGGCGCTGCGTTTTAGCTCACAGTTGCGGGTACGACGAAGGGCCGGTGCCCGCGGTTTCCCGTGGCTCCGGCCCTTCGTCTGCTTCCAATGCCGCTTATGCAAGCAGTGAAGGCTTCAGCGTCTGCAAGCGGCCGAGGAGGCCGTTGATGAACGCAGGAGATTCGTCGGTGGACATGACCTTGGCCAGGGCTACCGCTTCGCTGACTGCTACGCCGTCAGGCACGTCGTCGTTGTAGAGGAGTTCCCAGGCGCCGATCCGCAGGATGATGCGGTCTACCGCCGGCATCCGCTCCAAGGTCCAGCCCTGGGCGTAGGTCTGCAGGAACTCGTCGATGGTGGGCTGCATGGCAACCACGCCTTCCACGATGTCCACCGTGTACGGGTTGACGACGAGGTCGGTCATTTCCCGGCGGGCCTTCAAGACCTCGAAAGCGGAGGCGGAACGCTGCTCCGCCTCGAACAGTACTTCGAGGGCCCTGTTACGGGCCTTACCACGGGCGCTCACTAGTCGTTGACCCGGCCCAGGTAGCTGCCGTCGCGGGTGTCGACCTTGACCTTGGTGTTGTTCTCAACGAAGAGGGGCACCTGGATCTCGTAGCCGGTCTCGAGGGTAGCCGGCTTGGTTCCGGCCGAGGAGCGGTCGCCCTGCAGGCCCGGCTCGGTGTAGGTGATTTCGAGGACAACGCTCGGGGGCAGTTCGATGTAGAGCGGGGTGCCCTCGTGGATGGCGATGTTGACCATCTGGTTTTCCAGCATGAAGTTGGTGGCGTCGCCTACCGTGGCACCGGAAACCGTGATCTGGTCGAAGTCCTGGGTGTCCATGAACACGAAGTCCGCGCCGTCCTGGTACAGGTACTGGTAGTCGCGGCGGTCAACCGTGGCGGTTTCGATCTTGAGGCCGGCGTTGAAGGTCTTGTCGACCACTTTGCCCGACATGACGTTGCGCATCTTCGTGCGCACGAACGCGCCGCCCTTGCCCGGCTTGACGTGCTGGAACTCAATGATGTTCCAGAGCTGGCCCTCGAGCTTCAGCACGGTTCCATTCTTGATGTCATTTGTGGTTGCCACTAGTATCCTCTGGTTTCTCTCACTGGTGCTAGCTACTGCTTTAGCTACTGGTTTAGCTTCCAGCCGACTATGCCAAGCAGGCATGCCGTGACGGCCGCCAGCGCGTATTTATCAAAAATCCAAAGTCCATTCTACCGGCAAAATGCGCCGAGCCTGGCCGCGCCCGTGTCAGGAGGCGAACTCGAGGACGTTCCGGGCGCGCTGCAGGGCCACAGCAGAGGAGTAGATCAGCGAAGCGTCGGCCGCCAAGGCGACCCGCAGGTCCAAGGCCTTCGTAAACGATTCTGCAGCGGCGACGTGATTGCCGGCCACAAAATAGGCCCGCCCCAAATATTGGTGGACGACAGGTTCCTTGGCGGTGCCGTGGACTTCGCCCAGGAGTTGGCGGAAGAGCTCCACGGCCCGGTCAAAGCGGTTGGTGGCACGGTGCAGTTCGGCCTCGAAGATCCGCAATTTGAACGACTCGGGATCGTTGTAGCGCGCCTCGGCCAACAACTCGGCGGCTTCACCCGGGTGGCCTTCGAGCATGAGGGCCATGATGCGGTCGGCCGGATCGCTCGACTCGGCCAGTGCTGACTGCATGGCTTCCTCGTTGACGATGGCCGGCAGGAGGGTGTCAGGGTTGGTGCGCACGCCGGGGAATCCGCCCGTGGGCCAATCGCTGATGCTGCTGAAGGTCTCGGTGGTCATGATGCGATCTCCTGGTAGGCAGCGAAGAGCAACGAGGTGTCCGGGACGTCAAGGATTCCGGGCTTTGCGACGCCGTCGAGCACCACGAAGCGCAAGAGGTCTCCGCGGGATTTCTTGTCACGGCGCATGCCGTCCAGCAGGCCCTGCCAGCGGTCCCGGCGGTAGGTGACCGGCAACCCGAGTCCCTCCAGGATGGTGCGGTGCCTGTCGGCGTCGACGTCGGAAAGCCGGCCGACGCTGCGGGCGAGCTCGGCGGCAAACATCATGCCGACCGAAACCGCTGCGCCGTGGCGCCACGAGTAGCGTTCCACGAGTTCGATCGCATGGCCAAGGGTGTGCCCGTAGTTGAGGATTTCACGCAGGCCGGATTCCTTGAGGTCTTCGGAAACCACCTTCGCTTTGACCGCGATGGCGCGTTCGATGAGCTCGCGGAGCACCGCCGAGCCTGGATCGGTGACTTCCTCCGGCTTGTTTTCGACGAGTTCCAGGATGGCGGGATCGGCAATGAATCCGCACTTGATGACCTCCGCCATTCCGGAGATCAACTCGTTCTTGGGCAGCGTCTGGAGTGTGTCCAGGTCCGCGAGGACAGCCGCGGGCGGATGGAAGGAACCTACCAGGTTCTTGCCTTCGGCCGTGTTGATGCCGGTCTTGCCGCCAACCGATGCGTCCACCATACCGAGGAGGCTCGTGGGCATGTGGATGACCTTGACGCCGCGCAGCCACGTTGCGGCGACGAATCCGCCGAGGTCGGTGACCGCGCCGCCGCCGACCGCCACGATGGCGTCGGAGCGGGTGAAGTCGTTCTGGCCAAGCACTTGCCAGCAGAAGGCGGCAACCTGGATGTGCTTGCCTTCTTCGGCGTCGGGGATCTCGGCTGTGAGGGCCGTGAACCCGGCAGCCTCGAGTTCGGCGCGGACCGTATCGCCCGTGAGGCGCAGGGCACGAGGGTGGATCACGAGAACCCGCCGGACCCGCTCGCCCAGCTTCGCGGGAAGGGTCTCCAGGAGCCCGCGCCCGACAACGACGTCATAGTTCTCGTTGGCGGACTGGCCAGTGACCTTGATGACAGTTGCTTCGTTGCTCACTTTTGCACTTCCTCTTTCAAGGCCGCGTATTCACGCAGTCTTTCCTCCACGTGGAGGGCGATTTCCGCCACTGTCCCGGACCGGACGTCGACGATGATGTCTGCAAGGCGTTCATAGACTGGACGCCGGGCGGCAAAAAGGGTCTCCCAGCGGGCCATGGCGTCGCCGGCCAGGAGTGGCCGGCCTGTGTTGCGGGCAATGCGCTCGGCGACAGTCTCGGCGTCGCACTCAAGGTAGATCACGGTGCAGTCGCCCAGCAGCTGCTGCGTGCCCGAATCGAGCACTGCGCCGCCACCCAGCGAGACTACGGCACGGTTGATGTTCGCAGCGTCGACGGCGCGTGCCACCGTCCTGGCCTCGATCTCCCGGAATGCGTGTTCTCCGCGACCGGCGAAAATATCCGCAATCGTGCCGTGGTGCTCAACGATGACGGCGTCCGTGTCCACGAAGGGCACGCCCAATTGTTGGGCGAGTTGCTGGCCGATGACCGACTTGCCGACGGCCATTGGCCCAACCAAAACGATCGCGCGCCCATAACCGGCGCCCGAGTTACCGCGGACCACTAGTGGCCGACCGAGTCCAGGGTTGCCGGGATGCTGTCCAGGTAACCCCGAAGGTTCCGGGCGGTCTCAGCGACCGAGTCACCGCCGAACTTCTCGGCAACGGCCTCGGCCAACACCAGGGCAACCATGGCCTCGGCCACGACACCCGCCGCCGGAACGGCACAGACGTCGGAGCGCTGGTGGTGCGCCTTGGCTGCCTCACCGGTGCTCACGTCAATGGTCTTCAACGCACGCGGGACGGTGGCGATGGGCTTCATGGCGGCACGGACACGAAGGACTTCGCCGATGCTCATGCCGCCTTCGATGCCACCGGCCCGGTTGGTCTTGCGGACGATCCGGCCGGTCTCGTCCTTGACGATTTCATCGTGCGCGGCGGAGCCACGGCGGGCCGCTGTCAGGAAGCCATCGCCGACTTCGACGCCCTTGATTGCCTGGATGCCCATCAGGGCAGCGGCCAGGCGGGAGTCGAGGCGACGGTCCCAGTGCACGTAGCTTCCGAGTCCCGGCGGAAGGCCGTAGGCCAGGACTTCGACAACACCGCCGAGGGTCTCGCCTTCCTTGTGTGCTGCGTCGACCTCGGCCACCATGGCGTCGGAGGTCTCCCGGTCGAAACAACGCAGAGGATCGGCGTCGAGGGCCAGGACGTCGGACGGCACGGGCAGGGGGCGGCCCTCGGGCACGGTCACGCTCGCGATGGATACGGTGTGGCTCACGAGCTCGATGCCAAGCTGCTTCAGGAATTGCGAAGCGACGGTACCCAAGGCGACACGCGTGGCGGTCTCGCGGGCGCTGGCGCGTTCCAACACAGGGCGGGCCTCAGGGAATCCGTACTTCTGCATGCCTGTGAAGTCCGCATGGCCGGGCCGCGGACGTGTCAACGGCGCATTGCGGGCTTGGTCCGCGAGGACTGCGGGGTCCACCGGGTCGGCAGACATGATCTGCTCCCATTTGGGCCATTCGGTGTTGCCGATCTGGATCGCGACGGGGCCACCCTGCGTCACGCCGTGCCTGACGCCGCCAAGGATGGTCACTTCGTCCTGCTCGAACTTCATCCGGGCGCCGCGGCCATAGCCGAGACGGCGACGCGCCAAGGCGTCACGTATTTCCTCGCTGGTGAGTTCAACACCGGCGGGGACGCCTTCAACAATTCCGAGCAGTGCCGGGCCATGGGATTCACCGGCAGTCAACCAACGCAACATATATCCAATCCTGCCATGTAAGGCCCTTACTAGACCCGCCGGGGAAGCCCGACTGAGTCACACATCACATCTATGACATCGGCGGTGACGTCGGCTCCTGAAAACAAACGGATTTGCTCCACGGCCTGATAGAGCAACATCTCGAGGCCCGGAACCACCACTCCGCCCCGCGAACGCCATGCTTCGGCAATACGGCTGGGCCAAGGATCGTAGGCCACATCGAGCAGCACACCTGTGCCGACGTCGGGAAGCGTGCCGTCGGGAAGCTGCCCAAGCTGCGCCGCAATGCCGTCCGCCGCCCGCGGCGGAAGCGTGGAGATCACCAGATCCGCTCCTGCCAT
>NZ_DF952473.1:54040-57663 GCF_001263615.2 Arthrobacter sp. Hiyo1
CTGCGAGGTCCCTCCGCCGCCAAGGACCGCCGAGCCCGGCTGCTCCTTGACTCCTGCATTCCTGACGGCGTCGACTATGCCCGCCACATCCGTGTTGTGGCCGACCCGCCGCACGCCGTACTCAGTCGCTTCGAAAGCCACCGTGTTGATGACGCCCAAGTACGCACCGGCCCCCCGGACCTCGTCGACTTCGTCCACCATGGCGGTCTTGAGGGGCATGGTGACGGACAAACCGCACCAGTCATCCCCGTCCACGAGGCCCGCCATGAAGGCCGGGAGCCGCTCCACCGTTACATCGATCGCCGAGTATTCGATGTCGAGCCCGAGCTTCGCGTAGGCCGCTCGGTGGAGCGCCGGTGACTTCGAGTGGCTGATGGGGTGCCCCAGGACGGCAGCACGTCTACTCACACGCACCGTCCGGCGTTGGCAGCACACCAGGCGTTGTATTGGTCAACGTATTTGAGGTGTTCCGCCAGGGTGCTGGAGAACTTGGTTTCCTTGGTGTCGAGATTGATCGTCACCCAGTAAAGGTAGTTGTTGGCTGTCGGCTTGGCGGCGGCATCGATCGCCGTCTTGCCGGGTGAACCGATGGGGCCGACCGGCAGGCCCACGTTGGCGTAGGTGTTGTAGGGGTTGCCCTTGTCGGCCTTCTGGGCGTCGGTCAGGTGGAAGGTCTTGGTACCCAGGCCGTACGTAACGGTGGCGTCGGACTGGATGAGCCCGTTCGTCTCGGTGTTGCCCGGCTTGAGCCTGTTGTAAATGGCGCCGGCCACGTTGCCGTAGTCGGCCTGCCCGCCTTCAGCCTGCACGATGCTGGCTACCGTGATGGTCTGGTACTGCTTGGCGGGATCCGTGACACCCTGGGCCTTGAGCTCGTCGGTAGTGGCCGTGACCAGCTTCTGGAGGATGTCCTTGGCAGAGGTTCCAACGGGGAAACGGTACTCCCCCGGTGCCAGGAAGCCTTCCAGGTTTTTTGCCTGGGCAGGGACGCCAAACTGGGCCGGCGAGTCGCTGAGCGCCTTCAATTCGGAGAGAGGTATGCCCGAACCCTTGGAGATCGCGTCAAGGGATTCACCGATGCGCAATCCGGCACTCAATGCGAAGTACATGACCTTGGAAGAATCCTTGCCGAGGAGCACATTCACCGCATCGGAGTTCTTCATTTCCGTTTTGAAAGTGAAATCACCGGGTGAGAGCTCACCACCGGCGGCAGTGAAGGCTGCCACGAAAGAATCCGCGTCGGCAATGACGTGCTGGCTCTGGAGGTTGCTCGCGACCAGCTTGGGGCCGGAGCCCGGGGCAACCGTGATGGTGACCGAGCCGGTGCCCGGGCCTGGGTAGTCGCTGACCTTGTCCATCCCGAGCAATGGCTTCAGGAACTGTGCACCAACGGCAACCGCTGCGACGAACACCGTGAGGGTGAGCAGGAGCGCGACAAGCCGACGGCGCCTGCGGACTTTCTTCGAGGGGACCTTCGGCGCAGGAGTCGCAGCTGCCATGAGGTCGTGCGCACCGTGCTCCTCGTGGACCCCGTAGTCGAACTGGGGGTCGTGGTGCGCATAACCTTCGTCATGGGCCTGCAGGTCGTGAAACTCGTCATCGTGTGCAACGTCGTAGCTGTGAACAGCGTCGTGCTCGACGACATCGGGGTGGAGAGTATCGTGCCTGACGTCGTCGGGGTGCGCCACGTCGTAGTGCTCGACCTCTGGCTGCACTGTGTCGTCGATGGGGTGCACGGCGTCAACGGGCTGCAGGGGAACTTCAGGCTGCGCCGGGTCAGGGTGCTCCTGCAGGTCCTCTTGGGACCGGACTGCTTCTCCATGGTTACCGTCGCCATAGATACCGTCGTCGTGGAGGTCAGCGGCGTGCGCGGTCGCTTCCGGGGCCGCCGGCGCATAGTCCGGGACGTATGCAGGCTGCGGTTTCGGGACTGCGACAGGTTCAAAGTGGACAGGCACAGGTGGTGGCAACACCTCCTGGTTCTGCGTCTCCAGGAATCGTTCCCTGGCACGGATTTCACGACGCGTCAGAGGCCGGGTACGGTCTTCTGCTGCGTCGTTGGAGGGGTCGTTGTTGACCGGGCTCACTATTGTCTTCCCCTCGTTGGAGAGTGTGGATCAATGCCGGAGGCCGGCAGCGGCGCACTGGCACCGTCAATGTGTTGGGGTGGCATCGGCGCCTGCACGCGCCTGCCCACATCCGCACCTCTGGCTTTTTGCATGTCGATCGCGTGCTGCAGAATTCCGGCAGCGGCAACCTGATCCACCACTTTACGATGATCCTTGCTGCTCATGCCAGCTTCATGGAGATTGCGGTGGGCCGTCACAGTACTGAGCCTCTCGTCCACCATGTTGACTGGAACATCGAGTCCACGGCGCTGCAAGTGGGCTGCCAGCAAGTCCGCGTAGTCCGTGGCCATGGCCGCAGAAGCGTGTTCTTCGCCCTTCATCGTCCGCGGCAGGCCGACGAAGATCTGGACTACGCCGAGCTCATCGGCATGCCGGACAATGACCCCGATATCGGAATTCTTCTTGGCGTCCCGGCTTACCGTCTTGAACGGCGTGGCCAGGATCCCGTCCGGGTCGCAGATGGCGACTCCCACACGGACGGTCCCGACGTCTACCCCCAGTTTGATGCCCCGGGGGTAGTCGTCGTTGCTCGCAATGGCCTCCAAAATCAGCGCTTGGCGATCGCGTCCACAACGGCCGCAAGGGCCGGTGCGATCTTCGCGGCGTCGGTTCCGCCGCCTTGGGCGACGTCGTCCTTGCCGCCACCGCCGCCACCGAGGATTCCTGCGGCCACGCGGACAAGGGCGCCTGCCTTGACGCCCGCTTCACGCGCTGCCTCGTTGGTGGCGATGATGATGACCGGACGATCGTTGCTGACACCGGCCACGGCAACCGTGGAAGCTTCGGAGCCGAGCCGGTTTCGCAGGTCCATGGCGAGGCTGCGGAGGTCGTCCGCTCCCCCGACGTGGCCGGCGTCGTGCGCCACTACCCGGACGCCTGCGGCATCCTGGGCCGTGGCAACGAGGTTCGCAGCGGCTGCGGTCAGCTGTTCCTTGCGGAGGCGGTCGAGTTCCTTTTCCGTTGCCTTGAGCTTGGCCAAGGTGCTGGAGATCCGGTCCGCCAACTGGCCCGACGGGACCTTGAGCATCTCCGTAAGCTCGGTGACCAAGGCTCGCTCAGCTGCGAGGTGCCGGAAGGCGTCGAGGCCGACGAAGGCTTCTACGCGGCGGTTTCCCGAACCCACGGATTGCTCGCCGAGCAGCGACAGGCTCCCGATGAGGGAGGTGTTGGCCACATGGGTGCCACCGCAAAGCTCACGGGACCACGCGCCGTCGATCTCCACAACCCGGACTTCGCTGCCGTAGTTTTCGCCGAAGAGGGCCATGGCGCCCAGGGCCTTTGCCTCGGCGAGGCCCATCACCTTGGTGTCCACCCGGAAGTTATTGCGGATGGCGATGTTCGAGACCTCTTCGATCTCGGACTTCGTGGCTGCGCTCAATCCCTCGCCCCAGGCGAAGTCGAAGCGTAGGTAACCGGCCTTGTTGAAAGAGCCACGCTGGGTGGCTTCCGGGCCGAGGATCTGGTGCAGGGCGGCGTGCACGATGTGGGTGCCCG
>NZ_DF952473.1:57826-61836 GCF_001263615.2 Arthrobacter sp. Hiyo1
CAAAGCGTCCGAAGCGATCTCGCCTTCGCGGACGATAGCCTTGTGGACGCTCAGGCCCTTCACGGGGCGCTGGACGTCGAGGACCTCGACGACGAAGCCGTCACCGGTGATGAGGCCCTTGTCGGCCGACTGGCCACCCGCCTCTGCGTAAAACGGGGTCTCGTTGAGCACGAGCTCGATTTCGTCGCCCGTGGAGGCGTGGGCAACACGCCGGCCGGAGCTCACGATGCCGCGGACCCGGGCCTCGCCTTCCAGTTCGGTGTAGCCGGTGAAGACCGTCTCGCCCTCGGCCAGGAGCTCCTGGAAGGCCGAGACGTCGGCGTGTCCACCCTTCTTGGCCTTGGCATCCGCCTGGGCGCGCTGGCGCTGCTCCAGCATGAGGCTGCGGAATTCGGCTTCGTCAACCTTCAAGCCGGCCTCCTCGGCCATTTCGAGGGTGAGGTCGATCGGGAATCCGTAGGTGTCGTGAAGGGCGAAGGCATCCTCGCCGGACAGCGGCTTTCCGGCGGCCTTGGAGAGCACCACGGCTTCCTCGAGGCGCGCGGTGCCGGAGGCGATGGTGCGCAGGAAGGCTTTTTCTTCGGCGTAGGCGATGCGGCTGATGCGATCGAAGTCGGTCTCCACCACGGGGTAGACACCCTTCATGGCGTCGCGGGAAGCCGGGAGCAATTGCGGCAGGCAGGCTTCTTCGACCCCGAGGAGGCGCATCGCACGGACGGCACGGCGGATCAGCCGGCGCAGTACGTAGCCGCGGCCTTCGTTGGACGGGGACACGCCGTCGGAAATGAGCATGAGGGCCGAACGGATGTGGTCGGCGACGACGCGCATCCGGACGTCGTCCGTGTGGTGCGGGTCGTCAGCGGACTCGGCAGAGGTGTATTCCTTGCCGGAAAGGGCTGCGGCCTTGTCGATGACGGGACGGACCTGGTCCGTTTCGTACATGTTTTCGACGCCCTGCAGGATCATCGCGAGGCGTTCCATGCCGAGGCCGGTATCGATGTTCTTCTTGGGCAGTTCGCCAACGATGTCGAAGTCCACCTTCGAGCGGACGTTCTCGATCTGGTACTGCATGAACACGAGGTTCCAGATTTCGACATAGCGGTTTTCGTCCGCGATGGGACCGCCTTCGGCGCCATAGGCCGGGCCGCGGTCATAGTAGATTTCCGAGCACGGGCCGGCAGGACCAGGCTGCCCGGTGGACCAGTAGTTGTCGGCCTTCCCCATCCTCTGGATGCGCGAGGCAGGGATGCCGGTGTTCTTGAGCCACAAGTCCTGGGCTTCGTCGTCTTCCTCGTAGACGGTCACCCAGAGGCGCTCGACGTCGAGTCCGTAACCGCCGTCGTCGACGCTCTTGGTGAGCAACTCGAAGGCGAACTTGATGGCGTCTTCCTTGAAGTAGTCCCCGAAGGAAAAGTTTCCGCACATCTGGAAGAACGTGCCGTGGCGGGCGGTCTTGCCCACTTCCTCGATATCGCCGGTGCGGATGCACTTCTGGACGCTCGTGGCGCGGTCGAAGGGCGGCTCCTCGCGGGCGGTGAGGTAGGGAATGAAGGGAACCATGCCGGCCACAGTGAAGAGCAGGGAAGGGTCGCTGGATACGAGCGATGCTGAGGGGACGGCTGTGTGGCCCTTGCTGACAAAAAAGTCCACCCAGCGTTTGGTGATCTCCTGCGACTTCATTAGCTGATTACTTACCCTTCTCAATTCACTGCACATGAGTTTGTGCGCGGTTCTGGCATGCGCCATTGCCGCAGCTTCTAATTCTGCCCTGTTGACGGCCGCTTGGGCGAACCGCGGCTGCTAACGGCTGCCGGCGTCGGACTCTACGATGCCAAGCGCGGCCCTGAGGTCGACTTCGCGTTCATTCATTCCGGCGCGCACGGCGTCGGCGAAGTCGTACACGCCGTCGGCCAGCCGCGCAACGGCACGGTTCAGGCCTTCGGGGCCAATGGCGGCCTGTGCTTGGGTGATCTTGCGGAAGGCGATGACTCCGATTGCCATGCCGATCCCCATCCAGACAATTCTTTTCACAGTTTTCCTGACATACGAAGGTCGTGACTTACGAACGGATTCAGCGGCTGCGGCGGCCACTGCCCGGTTTGCGGCGGGCGGCAAAAGCCGAGCGCACTCCATAGCTGAACGCTGCAACCTTGATGAGCGGCGAACCGACTGTTGCGGCCACCAGCGAGGACAAGGCAGAGATGTTGGCGGAGGCGTCGGAAACGTTGGAGGTGATGCCATCCACCTTTTTCAGCTGCTGGTTGGTGGTGGAAACCGTCGCCGTGACCTCGTCCATCAGGGGGGTCGCTCCGTCGCTCAAGGAACGGATGGAGGTGCGGACCTCATCGAAGACCCGCCCGAGTTTGAGGATCGGCACGGCCAACAGGACTACAAGGAGCGCGAAAACTCCGGCTGCGATCAGGCCTGCAATATCGCCACCAGTCATGGACACTCATCTCCTAGCATTTGTTGCTTTGCCGCTGGTTCGCCATGTGGTTCTACACAGGCACCCCGGCGTGGCTTCCCCAAGTACCTTACATACAAAGAAGCCCGCGGCGCGTGCCACGGGCTTCTTTGTATGTGCTTGCTGGGAATTAGCGAGCGTAGAATTCGACCACGAGCTGCTCTTCGCAGGTCACGGGGACCTCGGAGCGCTTCGGGCGACGAACCAGGCGTGCCTGGAGGGCGTCGATCTTGACGTCCAGGTATGCCGGAACGACGTTCAGGACGTGTGCGCCGGCAGCTGCAACCTGGAACGGAGCCATGACTTCGCTACGGCTGTGAACGTGGATGAGCTGGCCTTCCGCAACGCGGAACGACGGGCGGTCCACGCGGATGCCGTCAACGAGGATGTGGCGGTGCACAACCAGCTGGCGGGCCTGGGCGATGGTGCGGGCGAAGCCGGCACGCAGCACGAGGGCGTCGAGACGCATTTCGAGCAGTTCGATCAGGTTTTCACCGGTCAGGCCCTTGGTGCGACGTGCTTCTTCGAATGCACGGGTCATCTGGGCTTCGCGGATGCCGTACTGGGCGCGCAGACGCTGCTTTTCGCGCAGACGTACGGCGTAGTCAGAGTCCTGCTTCTTGCGGGCACGGCCATGCTCACCGGGGCCGTACGGACGGCGCTCCATGTACTTGGCGGCCTTGGGAGTCAGAGCGATGCCGAGTGCACGCGAAAGGCGTGCGGTACGGCGAGCACGAGTGTTGTTAGCCACTTGTGTCCTTCCAATATCTGCGGTGTGTCAGTGTTACTGGCCTCCATGAGGGAGAGCATCGGCCAACCGCTGCCTTTTGCTACGGGGCGCAGGGCACAGCATCAAAACCTGGATTTTGATGGATTGTGCGCCCGAGCCTTGCCAGACAAGCATCTAGCCTACCATGGCGGCTACTTGCCCCGGATGATCCTGCGCAGCCGCTCAAGCCTCGGAGCAATATCCCGTTCGGCGCCGTTTGCCGTGGCTCGTAATAGTCCCTGCCGACCAGATCGTCCGGAGCGTACTGCTGGGTGGC
Source organism: Arthrobacter sp. Hiyo1 (assembly GCF_001263615.2). NCBI lineage: Bacteria > Bacillati > Actinomycetota > Actinomycetes > Micrococcales > Micrococcaceae > Arthrobacter > Arthrobacter sp. Hiyo1. The sequence goes on from NZ_DF952473.1 coordinate 61,337, forward strand.
AACGCCATGCGGGGCATCGTGGGCGTACTTGTAGCCTTGGCCGTGGCCAAGGCCTTTCGCTCCTTGGTAGTGCGCGTCCCGCAAATGCGCCGGAATCCCGACCCCCATCCCCGCACGCACATCTGCGATGGCTTTGTTGATGCCAGGTAGGCGGCATTTGACTTGGGCGCAGTCGCCAGATGCACCACCGCTTCGGCGAGGATGATCCGGCCTTCGGGCATGCCGATCAACTGCACTGCCTGGGCAGCGGCGACGGCGGTCTGCAGCGCCGTCGGATCCGCCATGCCGATGTCCTCGGCGGCCGAAATGACGATCCGGCGGGCCACGAAGCGCGGATCCTCGCCCGCCTCGAGCATGCGGGCCAGATAGTGGAGGGCCGCATCGACGTCGGAACCGCGGATCGACTTGATGAACGCACTGGCAACGTCATAGTGCTGGTCCCCCGCACGGTCGTAGCGGACGGCAGCCGTGTCCAGCGCCCGCTCCGTATGGCGGAGTTC
>NZ_DF952473.1:65240-68505 GCF_001263615.2 Arthrobacter sp. Hiyo1
ACGAAGTCGCGGGCGCTTCCGGCGTCGAGCGCGTCAGCGTGGGAGTCTCGATCTCAACGTAACCCTGCTGGTGAAGCGCTCGCGGGCCACGCGGTTCGCTTCGGAACGCAGGCGCAGGTTCCGGGCGGGGCCGGGGCGGCGCAGGTCAAGGTAACGGTGCTTGAGTCGCGCTTCTTCACCGACCTCCACGTGCTCGTCGATCTGGAACGGAAGGGGATCCGAAGTGTTGAGGATCACCACTTTCTCGGCGATGACCTCGATCTCGCCGGTGGCGAGGTGCGGGTTCTCGTTGCCCTCGGGACGCTTGCTGACGGTGCCCACGATCTGCAGCACGTATTCATTGCGCAGGCCGTGGAAGACCTCTTCCTCGCGGACAACCACCTGGGCGACACCGGACGCGTCACGCAGATCGACGAAGGCCACGCCACCGTGATCTCGGCGGCGGCCTACCCAGCCAGCCAGGGTGACGGTCTGTCCAATGTGCTCGGAACGCAAGGATCCGAGGTCATGTGTGCGCAGCACAGCATTCCTTTCAACATGATTTTCAGGACCATGACAAAACGATCCCGTTCGAGTTTACCCGTATGAACGAAGCATGGCCCCACCGGGCGCGGCCCGCTCCCGCCCGGGCCCGCGGGCTTTTGCCTTGAGGCGCCGGTTCGTGGCTATCGCGTGGTGATGCGGACGTGGAGATCCTCGGGTGACGGCTCCCAGTTGGCCGGATCCGCGTCGACTTGCTCCCCGGTGCGGATGTCCTTCACTTGGTGCTTGCCGTCGTCGTCCGTGAACCAGACGAAAGGAATGCCGCGTCGGTCGGCGAATTTGATCTGCTTGCCGAACTTCTCGGCCTTCGCCGCAACTTCGGTGGCGATCCCCCGTCCACGCAGCTGGGCCGCCACATCCTGGGCCGCAGACCAGCTGTCGTCGTTGTTCAGCGCCACCAGGACTGCCGTGGGCACCGAGCGCGACGCCGTCGCGAATTCCTGGCTCAGAATCCGGGAGACCAGGCGGGTCACGCCGATCGACAGCCCGACGCCGGGGAACTTGCGGTTGCCCTTGCTGGCGAGGGCGTCGTAGCGGCCGCCGGAGCAAATGGAACCGAGTTGCTCGTGTCCCACCAGGACGGTTTCGACGACCGTACCGGTGTAGTAGTCGAGGCCGCGGGCGATGCTGAGGTCGGCAACAACTTTGCCGGGGCGCGCTGCACAGCAGCTCGATGACTTGTTCCAGCTCGCTGAGGCCCTCTTCAAGAAGCTCGTCCGATACGCCAAGCGCACGCACCTGCGCCACGAAGGACGTGTCCTCGGTGCGGATGCTGGCAAGTTTCAAGGCAAGCGCTGCCTGCTCATCCGTGGCGCCAAGCTCGCTCCTGAGCAATTCGGCAACTTTCACTTCGCCGATCTTCTCGAGCTTGTCGATGCTTCGAAGCACGCCGGCAGTGTCGGTGAGGCCGATACCGCGGTAGAAGCCCTCGGCGAGCTTGCGGTTGTTGATGCGCAGGCGGAAGTCCGGAATGGGAAGGGCGCTCAACGCTTCCGCGATGACGAGGGCGATCTCGACGTCGTAGCGGAAAGGCAGCTCGCCGTCGCCCACGACGTCGATGTCCGCCTGCGTGAACTCGCGGGCCGCGGCCCTCCTGGGGCCGCTCCCCCCGCCACACCTTCTGGATCTGGTAGCGGCGGAACGGGAACGCCAGGTAGCCGGCGTTCTCGACGACATAGCGGGCAAACGGCACCGTGAGGTCGAAGTGGAGCGCCAAGCGTTGGATCTGCCTTGTCCGACTTTCCGCCTTCGCCGCCGTCCTCGTCTTCCTGCAGGCGGCTCAGTCCGTATACCTCTTTGTCTATCTCGCCCTTGCGGAGAAGCTGGCCGACGGTTTCGACAGCGCGCGTCTCGATGGAAGAGAAGCCGTGGAGTTCAAACGTCTTGCGCAACGTGTCCAGCACATGCAGTTCCACCAACCGTTCCTGGGGAAGCCACTCGGGGAATCCGGACAGGGAGGCGGTACGGGCCATGGTGGAAATTTCTCCTCAATGATTGCGCGGGCCGGACCCAGCGCCACGAACCACGGGCCGATTCGGCTCAGGATGGGCTGGCGTCCAGCCAGTCATGCATAAACTATGTGCGGCAGCCAGTTTATGCTTTCGGCGCCTGCACATCTAATGCGGGCGCCCGGGTTCGGCTTGCTTGCGAGGGAAGCTTGTCCAGACAACCAGGAGGACCATTGTCTACAAGGCCGCGGGACAACCGTGAAGCCAAACGGCGCATCAGGCAGATGGAAGCCAAGCGCGAGCTTCGGCGTGCACAGGGCAAGCGCCGCCGCCGGGACAATGTGATCGCGGTCAGCGTGGGTGCCGCCGCCCTGATTGCCGCCGTCGTGCTCCAACTCACGGTGTTCAACTCGAATCCGAGCGAATCGGAGTTCGCAGCGGCCCAAGCCGGGCTGAGTTCGCCGTCCGCCTCTGCCAACCCCTCCGCTTCGGCCGCGGCGACGGGCTCGAATAGCGCCGGCATTCCCAAAGCGGACACGGCCGCAGGTAAGACTTTCACTGGCCAGCTCAGCCTCAATGGAGGGACAGTCGGCGTCGAACTGGATGGCACAACAGCTCCCCAGGCCGCAGCAGTGTTCAAATCCCTCACTGACGCGAGTTATTACAGAGGCCTCAAGTGCCCTCGATTGACTACCGCCGACAATTTCTCGGTGCTGCAGTGCGGAGCCAAGGGGACGGACACCACAGACGACCCCAACTTCCACTGGGGACCACTTGAGAACACCCCGGCGAACAACACCTACCCGGCCGGAACCATCGCCGTCGCCAGGACCGGCAACAACGCCTATGGCAACGGGCACCAGTTCTTCATTGTGTACAAGGACACCGTCATTCCCCCGGACTCCGCCGGCGGGTACACGGTGGTCGGCAAGGTGACGAGCGGCATGGACGTGGTGACGAAGATCGCCCAAGCCGGTATTAATCCGGGGAGCAGCGCCACCGACGGCACCCCTGTGGCAGCTGTCACGATAGACTCGTTTTCTCTGAAGTAACTAGCCCGGACCATCGTCCACGGCGCATTACCTTAGTAATCCCTCCAAGCGAAAGACTTTTAGCGGTGACAGACAGTCAGAAATCCGACGAAACTGCAGTAGTGGCCAACGACGAAGAAACCCAGGCTCCCGTAGCTGAGCAGGCCGGCGTTGCGCCGGTTGCCCCAGCCGAGCTCGCTGCCCCGGCAGAACCCGACGCCCCAGTGGCCGACGCGGCAGAAC
>NZ_DF952473.1:69813-74182 GCF_001263615.2 Arthrobacter sp. Hiyo1
CCCCGCAGCATTTGCTGCCCGCCCCAAGGCAGCCGCCAGTGTTATTCCGGCCGCGCCGCAGCCCAGCCTACGGCTGTGTCCCTGGCGGAAGCCGCCAAGTGGGGGCGCGCGAGGGTGACGGCCACGTCTTCCTGACCATCGACGGCGAAGAGCAGCCGGTGGGACAGTACCCGGGAGTGAGCACCGACGAGGCGCTGGCATACTTCGCCCGGAAGTACGACGACGTTGTTGCGCAGATCGTTTTGATGGAACACCGCGTGGAGTCCAAGGCCCCGGCCACGGACATGCAGAAGACGGTCGAGCACCTGCGTGAGCAGCTGGCAGAGCGAAACATGGTGGGCGACATCCGCACTGCCGAGGCTCGACTCGATGCCTTGGCTGGACAGATTTCCGAGTTGGAGAAGTCCGAGAAAGCTGCACACGACGCCGCACGATCCGCGGAGCTCGCGGCACGCGAGGCGATCGTCGCCGAAGCCGAATCCATCGCATCCCAGGATCCGTCCCAGGTCCAGTGGAAGACGTCCAGCGCCCGCATGAACGAACTCTTCGAGAGCTGGAAGACCGCCCAGAAGAACGGCATCCGGCTTGGACGAAGCAACGAGGACGCGCTGTGGAAGCGGTTCCGCTCGGCCCGTACCGTCTTTGACCGCCACCGCCGTGCGTACTTCTCCCAATTGGACAGCACCAACTCGGCGGCCAAGGTCGCCAAGGAACAGCTGATCGTCGAGGCCGAAGCCCTCTCCAGTTCCACGGATTGGGGATTCGCCGCCGGCGAATACCGCCGTCTCATGGACCAGTGGAAGGCTACGCCTCGCGCCAGCCGCAAGGATGACGACGCCCTCTGGCTCCGTTTCCGTGCCGCGCAGGACGTATTCTTCAGCAACCGCCAGGCTGCCAACGACGAGATCGACCAGCAGTACACGGCAAACCTTGCCGTCAAGGAAGAGCTCGTTGTCGAGGCACAGGCCCTGCTGCCGATCACGGACCTCAATGCTGCCAAGAAGGCCCTGCAGTCCATCCGCGACCGCTGGGAAGAAGCCGGCAAGGTCCCCCGCGCGACATGGGCAGGATCGAAGCCGGCCTTCGCAAGGTTGAGGACGCCGTCCGCGACGCCGAAGAGGACAAATGGCGCCGGAGCAACCCGGAGACGAAGGCCCGCACCAACAGCGCCTTGTCGCAGCTGGAAGCGGCTATCGCCGGCCTGAGGGAAGACCTGGAAAAGGCCGAAAAGGCCGGAGACCAGCGCCGCATCAAGAACGCCCGCGAGGCCCTTGAAGCACGAGAGGCATGGCTTGACCAGATCCAGCGTTCGGCAAGCGATCTCGCGTAGTAGTAGTTGTAGTAGTAGAGCTTGAACCAACAGGCCCCGTGCCGGTTATCCACATAACCGACACGGGGCCTGTTCCCGTTGCGGCAGCCACGCGATGATTGCTGAATGGCCCCGAGATTACCGCCTGCGCAGCAACAGGACTTCCCTGCCCAAGAGCTGTACGCGCCCAGCCCGCAGTTCACGTGGGCCGAGCTTCAATCAATGGCTACGGACGGCGTGCTCACACCACTCTACGAGAAGAGTTTCACTCCCTCGGGGCTCGATGTCACGCCTCGGCTCCGAGCCCGCGCGGCCGCCCTGGTGGTTCCGGATCGCATTCGCAGGAAGGTCATCGCGGGGCGCATGACGGCGGCCTGGATTTACGGTTGCGCGGATGCCCCAGAGAGGCTTTCGCTTCTCGTGGACGCCAAACACCGTATATCGAGCTTGCGTTCGGCCCGCGGCTGTATCCTGCACGAAGTCCGTTTAGGCCAACTGGACGTGGTCAGCATCGGCGGGCTGCTCGTGACCAGTCCCCTGCGGACGGCCGTGGATGTGGCCCTACACGTAGAAGCCAGCAGGGCCTTGCCCGCACTGCGGATGCTGCTGTCCCGGGATGAATTGGGCGTCCGGCTGCGGCTCTTGACCCTCGCGGTGGAGGCGTCCACGAGGGTGCCCCACAAGAAAGCTGCACTGCGCAAGATTGCCGCGTTGGCTCGGACCGCTGACCCGCCGCCTTCCGACGTCTTGCCGCCTGAGGTAGCCGCCTGAGTTGCTAGGTTCAGCTTCTCCTGCGGTTGCCCGTGGTCCGGTAGACGTCAAAGACCCCGTCGATCCTGCGCACGGCACTGAGCACGTGGTGAAGGTACTTAGGATCGCCCATTTCGAACGCGAAGCGGGAGATGGCTACCCGGTCGCTGGAGGTGTGCACGGAAGCAGCCAGGATGTTGACGTGGTTTTCCGAAAGCACGCGGGTGACATCCGAAAGCAACGACTTCCGGTCCAAGGCTTCCACCTGGATCTCCACCAGGAAGACGCTGGATTGGGTCGGAGCCCATTCAACCTCGACGATGCGATCGGGCTGGTCACGGAGGTCCGAGACATTCGTACAGTCCGTGCGGTGTACCGACACCCCCGAGCCGCGGGTCACGAACCCGAGGATCGGATCAGGCGGTACAGGCGTGCAGCAGCGGGCCAGCTTCACCCAGACATCCCCCACGCCGCGGACAATGACGCCGGAGTCCGAGTACCGGGTCTTCTGGAGTTGCGAGGGAATGCTGACTTCGTCCAGGTCCTCATCGGGCGTCTCATGCCCACCGAGGTGCTCCATGAGCTTTTCCATGACGGACTGCGCCGAAGTGTGCCCGTCTCCGACGCCGGCATACAGGCCGGAAATGTCGACGTAGTGGAATTCCTCGGCCACCGTGGACAAGGCGTCATGTGTCATGAGCCGTTGCAGGGGCAGGTTCTGCTTACGCATGGCGCGGGTCAGCTGGTCCTTGCCCCGCTCGATGGCCTCTTCGCGGCGTTCCTTGCTGAACCACTGCCGGATCTTGTTGCGCGCCCGGGCGCTTTTGACGAAATGCTGCCAGTCCTGGCTCGGTCCTGCGCCCTCGGCCTTGGAGGTGAAGATCTCCACCCAGTCGCCGTGATTGAGTTCGCTGTTGAGCGGAACCAGCTTGCCGTTGACGCGCGCACCGATGGTCCGGTGACCCACTTCGGTGTGCACCGCGTAGGCGAAGTCCACCGGTGTCGATCCTGCGGGAAGGGCCATGACCTCGCCCTTGGGGGTGAAGACGAACACTTCCCGGGCATTGATTTCAAAACGCAGCGAGTCCAGGAATTCGCCCGGATCCGATGTTTCCTGCTGCCAGTCGACCAGGGAACGCAACCAGCCCATGTCGCCGTCCTTGGGGCTCCCCGGACCTACGGCGGTCCGGTTGGGCTGGTCCTTGTACTTCCAGTGTGCCGCCACGCCATACTCGGCACGGCGATGCATTTCGTGGGTACGGATCTGGATCTCAACGGGCTTGCCCCCGGGCCCGATCACGGTGGTGTGCAAGGACTGGTACATGTTGAACTTCGGCATGGCGATGTAGTCCTTGAACCGTCCCGGAAGGGGGTTCCAGCGCGAATGCAAGGTGCCAAGAGCCGCGTAACAGTCACGGACGGAATCCACGAGGACACGCACGCCCATGAGGTCGTTGATGTCGTCGAAGTCCTTGTCCCGGACAATCATCTTTTGGTAGATCGAGTAGTAATGCTTGGGGCGGCCCGTGATGGTGGCCTTGATGCGGGCGACGCGCAGGTCTTCGGCAATCTGGTTGCGGATGACGCTCAGGCTCTTCTCGCGCTCTGGAGTGCGGTCCCCCACCATCCGGACGATTTCTTCATACACCTTCGGGTACAAGGCGGCGAAGGAAAGATCCTCAAGTTCCCATTTGATGGTGTTCATGCCAAGGCGGTGGGCCAGCGGTGCAAAGATCTCAAGTGTTTCGCGCGCTTTGCGGGCGGAAGATTCAGCGGAAACAAAGCGCCACGTACGGGCGTTGTGCAGCCGGTCCGCCAGCTTGATCATCAGTACCCGGATGTCCTTGGCCATGGCCACGACCATCTTGCGGACGGTCTCGGACTGTGCGGCCTCACCGAATTGGACTTTGTCCAGCTTGGTGACGCCGTCCACGAGCATTGCGACCTCGGGGCCGAAATCACGCGTCAGGTCAGCGAGGGTGTAGGGAGTGTCCTCGACGGTGTCGTGCAGGAGTGCAGCAGCAAGGGTTGTGCCTGTGAGGCCCAATTCGGCCAGGATCGTGGCCACCGCAACGGGGTGGGTGATGTACGGATCGCCGCTCTTCCGCTTCTGGCCCTGATGGCTGCGCTCTGCCACGGTAAAGGCCCGCTGGATGAGATCGAGGTCTTCTTTGGGGTTGTTGGCCCTGACGGTCCGCAGGAGCGGTTCGAGGATGGGCGAATAGGTGCTCGTGCCCCGTCCCGTCAACTTCGCCAGCCTGGAGCGCGTCCGCTCGCGTCGTCCGGGGAACGTCGGGCGCACGCCCGGGG
>NZ_DF952473.1:76030-79505 GCF_001263615.2 Arthrobacter sp. Hiyo1
TTCTCCGTTGGCGTGCGGAGCCGGCCGGCACCGCGGTACAGCGGCACGGCGCCCAGTCGCTCAGGGTCGAGGCCGGAGAAGCGGTGCCCCTCGCCGAAGAACTTGGTCCGGGCCAGCACCTGGAGCGTGGGGTGCGTGAACATGAACACGACCAGGAGGTCTGCCAGCGCGGTGAGGCCAAGAGTGAAGGCGAAGCCGCGGACGTTTCCAACAGCGACGAAGTACAGCACCAAGGCCGCGAGCAGGTTGACGGCCTTGGACGCAAGGACCGTGCGCTTGGCGCGCTTCCAACCGTTAGCGACGGCGGACACGAGGCCCTTGCCCTCACGAAGTTCGTCACGGATGCGTTCGAAGTACACGATGAAGGAGTCGGCTGTCTGGCCAATGGCCACGATAAGACCTGCCACACCGGCAAGGGACAGCCGGTAGTTTTCAGTCCAGCCAAGGATCGCGATGGCTAGGTATGTCAGTCCACCGGCCACAACGAGGGAGAGGATGGTGACAAAGCCCAAGGCCCGGTACTGGAAGAGCGAATAGACCACCACGAGCAGGAGCCCGATCACACCGGCCATCAGGCCAAGACGAAGCTGCTCGCCACCGAGGGTGGCGGAAATCTGTTCCTCGGACTGAATATCGAAGCTGATGGGCAAAGCGCCGTAGCGAAGCTGGTCCGACAACGCCTGTGCCGAGGCCTGCGTGAAGTTACCCGTGATCTGCGGCTTGCCATCGGTAATGACTGCGAGGGCACGCGGCGCGGAAATAACCTGGTCATCCAGGACGATGGCGAACTGGGCCTTGGGGTCGTTGCCGCCCTGCGCCTGCGATGCCACGTAGAACTGGTTGAGCCTCTGCGTAACGTCCTTGAAGGTCTTGGTGGCGTTGGCATCGAACGTGATGGTCACGCCCCACGCATTGGTGACCGAGCCCTGCGCGCTGGACGGGATCGAAGGAGGACGACACGATGTCCTGGCCCTTCACTTCGACCGGGCCAAGGATGTACTTGACGGCAGGAGTCTTGGCCGTTGCCGGCTCGCAGGTCACCAGCGGCTTGGCGGGATCCGACCGCGGCTGCTTATCCTGGGCCGGGTTGACGCAGTCCAAGGCTTCGAAGGCCTTGTAGACGTCGGCTGTGACCCAGTTGCTGTCGCTGGCGTTGGTCGGCGCAGCGGTGGGCTTGGGCAGGCTCGCGTCCGGCGTGCGGGATGCGACCGGAACGGCCGCAGGGTCACCGGTGGTGATCACTGGGCGGAAGTTCATGTCGGCAGATGCCTGGATCAGGGCACGGGTTTCCGAACTTGGCGTACCGGGAAGGCTTACCACGACGTTACGGCCGGACTGCGTGGTGATTTCCGCTTCGGCGACACCGGAGCTGTCAACGCGTTGGCGGATAATCGCGACGGCCTGGTTCAACTGTTCTTCGTTGATGCCGGTTGATCCTTCGACCTTGGGCGCGAGAATCATTTGCGTGCCGCCCTCGAGGTCAAGCGCGAGCTTTGGGGCCCAGCTGGCGTGACCAGTGATGACGCCGCCACCGAGGACTGCTGTCAGTACAGCGAATATTGCGACAAGCCAGATCAGCACCCTGCGGGCTGCATTTTTGTGGCCGGTTCGTGCCATGTTCGATCTTCCTGTTGATGACGGAACAGCCGCCGACGTGCACGGGTGAGCGCAGGCCGGCGGCGATTCATTGCCGTAGAACTATTCCCGCTTGTAGAGCGGGTACGGGCTAGTTGTCCTTCTTGCCCTCGTCGTTGAGGCGCTTGAGGGTCTCGTCCGGGGTCTCCGCGGATGCAGATGCATCGGCATCCGCGGCCGTCAGCGACGACGCGTCGTCCGGAACGTCAACTGCGGCCTCCTCGGCGGGCTCAACGATCTTGGTGACGGCCTGGCGGTGCACCGTGGCGAGGTTGCCCGGGGACAGTTCCAGGACAACCTTGTTCTCGGCGTCGTCCATCGAGACGATTCGGCCGAACAGTCCGAAACTGGTCATGACGTCAACGCCGGGGGCAAACTGGGACTGCAGCTTGGCCTGCTGTTGCTGCGTCTTCTTGTTGCGGCGGAACATCATGAAGATGAAGACGCCGAGCATGGCGAACAGCAGGATTGTCATTGGATCCACAGGGAAGTTCCGTTCTTTACTTACGTTTTTGGTTTCACGGCCATGTCTGCCCGGTGGATCCGGCGGCCGTGGAGCTTTCGCCCACTTGGCCGCACAATGCTCCGACGGGCGGGCACAGAACCAAGGACTCGAACGTGCCGAGTGTCATACCAGTCTAGAGGGTTAAGCTGAATGGATCGTGCTAACGGCCGGTGTCGATGCTTTCCGCCCCGTTTTCGCTATCCTCGAACAACGCCAGCGGGTCCTGCCCGAACACTCCTGGCGGCACGGCGTATCCGAGGTGCGTCCAGGCTGACGCCATGGCAATCCTGCCGCGCGGCGTCCGTCCCAAGAGGCCTTCGCGCACCAGGTACGGCTCAGCGACCGTTTCGACGGTCTCCGGTTCCTCCCCCACGGCGATAGCGAGGGTGGAGAGCCCTACGGGACCGCCGTTGAACTTGAGGATCAGGCTTCCAGCACAGCACGGTCCAGGCGATCCAAGCCACGCTGGTCCACCTCGTACATGTCCAACGCAGCGGAGGCGGCACGGGCATCGATTTGTTCGATGCCGTGAACCAAAGCCCAGTCCCGGACACGGCGAAGCAGCCGGTTGGCGATACGCGGGGTTCCGCGGGAACGGCCCGCAATCTCGCTGAAGCCGGCCGAGTTGACTTTCAGGTCAAGCAGTCCGGCCGAGCGGCGCAGTACGAGTTCCAGCTCCGCCACTGAGTAGAACTCCAGGTGCCCGGTAAAACCAAAGCGGTCACGCAGCGGTCCAGGCAGCAGGCCGGCCCGCGTGGTGGCGCCCACGAGGGTGAAGGGCGGCAGCTCAAGCGGAATGGCAGTGGCGCCTGCGCCCTTGCCCACCACGATGTCCACCCGGAAGTCTTCCATGGCCATGTACAGCATTTCCTCTGCGGGCCGGGACATCCGGTGGATTTCGTCGAGGAAGAGCACTTCGCCTTCAGAAAGCGAGGAGAGGATGGCCGCAAGGTCTCCGGCGTGCTGGATGGCCGGCCCGCTGCTGATGCGCAAGGGTGCGTTCATCTCGCGGCGATGATCATGGACAGAGTAGTCTTGCCGAGCCCAGGAGGGCCCGAAAGCAGGACGTGGTCCGCGCTGCGACCGCGCATCCTCGAGGCTTCCAGCACGAGCGAGAGTTGCTTTCGGACACGGTGCTGGCCTACGAAGTCGTGGAGGTTCTTCGGGCGAAGTGCGGCTTCGATGATGCGCTCTTCGGGTTCCTCTCCCCCGGTAACGAGGGACTGCTCAGCCACGGCTGCCTACCCGGTTTCCGGCGCGGGCGCGTCCTGCCCGAGCCAGCGAAGGGTTGCGCGCAGGATCTGGGCGACGTTGCCGGCGTCGGCAAGTTCCGGG
>NZ_DF952473.1:82752-84037 GCF_001263615.2 Arthrobacter sp. Hiyo1
CCGACGTCGTGCTCCGCCGGGTCGGTACCGACGACGCCGACTTCGAGTTCGACGGAACCCTTGTGTCCACGCACATGAAACTCCGCGGCGTCTACAACATCTTCAACGCCGCAGCCGCGTTGGTCCTCGCCAGGAGCATCACCGGGGCAAGCGGGAGGCCCGGCGACTCCGCCAAGCTGGTCAAGGCGCTCTCCGAAGTGGCTCCGGCGTTTGGCCGCGGGGAGAGCCTGACGGTGGACGGCCAGCCTTTTGAGTTGGTCCTCGTGAAGAACCCGAGCGGTTTCCGCCTGGGCCTGAAGTCTTTCCCGGCGAAGGGCTACGCGTCCATGATCGCCATCAATGACAACTATGCCGACGGCCGGGACATGTCGTGGCTTTGGGACGTTGAATTCGACTCCCTGCGCGAGGACGGTGTCGAGGTCGTCACCGGCGTCCGTGCCTATGACATGGCACTGCGCCTCCAGTACGACGAGGTCCGCTTCGGCTCAGTGGACACCGACATCACTGCGGCCTTGGCCGAATTCATCCGGGGTTCGGCCGGCAAACCGAAACGCGTATTCTGCACGTACACCGCGATGTTGGCCATCCGGCGCGAACTCTCCAAAATCACCACAGTAGAGGTGGTCTCATGACCCCGGCCGAAGGTACCGCACACACTAGCAAGGGCACCATCCGGGTCCTGCAGCTGTACCCCCGGGACATGAACATCTACGGGGACTGGGGCAACGCACTCGTCTTGCGGCAGCGCCTGCTCTGGCACGGTTACACGCCCGAACTCCTTGAATACAATGTGGGCGACGACTTCCCCGAAGATGTCGATCTCATTGTCGGCGGTGGCGGCCAGGACAGCGGCCAGGTAGTCATCCAGGACGATCTCCAGTCACGCGGCGAGCAACTGCGCGGGATGGCCGAGGACGGAACGCCCATGCTGGTCATTTGCGGGCTCTACCAGCTTTTCGGCAAGTTCTTCAAGACGAAGAGCGGACCTGTTATCCCCGGTATCGGCATCCTTGACGTCGAGACCATCGGTACGGACGAACGCCTCATCGGAAACGTCACGCTCACTTCACCCGAGTTCGGTGAAATCATGGGTTACGAAAACCACAGCGGACAGACCTCCCTGGGTGCCGGCGTCGAGCCGCTCGGCACCGTGTCCAAGGGTGCCGGCAACAACAGCAAAGACAACCACGAAGGCGCCAGGCACCGGAATGTGGTTGCCAGCTACTTGCACGGTTCCCTGTTGCCCAAGAATCCGGCCATCGCCGATTTCCTGATCCGGACCGCC
>NZ_DF952473.1:84062-86322 GCF_001263615.2 Arthrobacter sp. Hiyo1
CGCGCTAACACGGGGAAAACCGTTGTGGGCGGGGCCCTGCATGAAAGGGTTGCTTCATGACGAACCCCCTCTTGGAGCCGAGTACCCTTCCCTTCGGCTTGCCGCCCTTCGCAAAGATCCAGGACAGCCACTTCGCCGAAGCCGTGGATGCGGGCCTCGCTGAGCACCTGGCCGAGATCCAGTCCATCGTCGACAACCCGGAGCCCGCATCCTTCGAAAACACGGCGGTCGCGATGGAACGCTCCGGCCGCCTGCTGGAGCGGGCAGCGGCGGCCTTCTTCACATTGGTTTCCGCCGACGCCTCGGAGGCCATCCGCGAACTCGAAACCGAGCTGTCTCCCCGGTTCGTGAGCCATCAGGACGCGGTCTATCTCAACCGCGGACTGTACGAGCGATTCGCGGCCGTAGACACCTCGGGACTCGATGACGAATCCATCCGGCTGGTGCAGGAGTACCTCCGCGAATTCCGCCAGTCGGGCATCCAGCTCGACCCGGCTGACCAGGAAAAACTCAAGAGCCTCAACGCGGAACTCTCCCGCTTGGGAACGGAGTACGGGCAACGGGTCAAGGAAGCCATGAAGGCGGCCGCCCTGGTGGTGGATGACGCCACAGAACTTGCCGGCCTGCCGGCGGACGACATCGCCAGTGCTGCGGAGGCCGCACGCACTGCCGGGCATGAGGGAAAATACCTCCTGACTCTCATACAGCCGAGCAACCAGCCTGCTTTGGCTTCTTTGCAGAACCGCGAGCTCCGCCGTCGCCTGTTTGAGGCGTCCGTTGCGAGGGGAAGCGACGGCGGCAGCCTGGACGTCCTGGAACTGGTGAAGGCGATGGTGCGCTTGCGGGCCGAGAAGGCGACACTCCTCGGGTTCGGCAACTACGCCGAAATGGTCATGGACCGCCAGACCGCCCCCGATTTCGCGGCCGTGCAAGCGATGCTCAACCGACTTGCTCCGGCCGCCATCCGCAACGCCGACGCAGAAGCGGCTGCCCTGGCGGAGAGCGCAGGGCACCCATTGGAAGCATGGGACTGGGCGTACTACTCCTCGAGGGTCCGGCGGGAGCGCTACGAAGTGGACGAACAACTCCTTCGGCCCTATTTCGAATTGGACCGGGTACTCGTGGACGGCGTGTTCTTCGCAGCCACGAGCCTCTTCGGGATTACTTTCCACGTGCGGAATGACCTTGAGGGGTACCACCCCGATGTCCGCGTCTGGGAGGTGCGAAACGGAGACGGCTCCGAGCTTGGCCTCTTCCTGGGCGACTACTACGCGCGGGACTCAAAGCGCGGCGGCGCCTGGATGAACTCGCTCGTCGAACAATCAGCACTCCTGGGTACCAAGCCGGTGGTGATCAACAACCTGAACATCTCCAAACCGCCGGCCGGAGAACCCACCCTGCTTACCCTGGACGAGGTCCGGACCACGTTCCACGAGTTCGGCCATGCCTTGCACGGACTCTTCTCCAACGTCATGTATCCCCGGTTTTCCGGCACCTCGGTCCCCCGGGACTTCGTGGAGTATCCGTCGCAGGTCAACGAGATGTGGATCATGTGGCCCGAGATTATCGGTAACTACGCCCGGCACCACGCGACTGGCGAAGCGCTTCCCCAGGACATCATCGACCGCCTCAACGAGTCCAAGCTTTGGGGCGAAGGCTTCGCCACGACGGAATACCTCGGCGCCGCCCTTTTGGACCTGGCCTGGCACGTGCTGGACGTCGACGGCGTTCCTCAGGACGCGCTGGACTTCGAAGCCAAGGCATTGGCTGCTGCAAGCGTGGCGCACTCCCTCATTCCGCCCCGGTACCGCACGGGGTACTTCCAGCACATCTTCGCCGGGGACTTCTACGCCGCCGGGTACTACTCGTACATCTGGAGTGAAGTGCTGGACGCGGAAACGGTGGACTGGTTCACGGAAAAAGGCGGGCTGCTGCGCGAGAACGGCGAACGATTCCGTTCGGAGCTGCTCTCCCGTGGCAACAGCCGCGATCCGTTGGAATCATTCCGCACGCTCCGCGGCCGCGACGCCTCCCTCGAGCCGCTCCTCAAGCGCCGCGGCCTCGAATAGCTGCTTGGCCGCCCCAACTGACTCGCAGTTAATGTCGTTATGGAGCCTCATAACGACAACAACTGGGAGTCAGTTGGGTTAACGCACGACGCCGGCCGGTCACCGAAGAAGGTGACGACCGGCGTCGTACTTAGCGGGAGAGCGGTGCCATGGACGGTGCGACCCGCCAGCGCAAGGCGCCGGGCGGTGTG
>NZ_DF952473.1:89016-93637 GCF_001263615.2 Arthrobacter sp. Hiyo1
CCCGCCCGGAATGAGACACGGGGGTTGACCGCCGTCGCGCAAAAGCAGGGCCTGCTACGGGCGAATCACGCTTAAGCGGCATCCCGCCGTCGACGTCTGCCATTGCCTGTTCGCGGACGGCGGCCATCCTTTGGACGACGGTGACTGCCGTTGCGGCGGCGAGGATGACAAGGGTCACCAGCAAGACGACGGGGGGCAGCCCCAGCCCGGTCAGACCGGTGACAAGGAGCACGGAAATAAGCCGCTCAGCGCGCTCGGCGATGCCCACATTGGCGTAGAAGCCAATGATTCAGCCTTGGCGCGGGCGTACGAAACCACCATCCCGAGCACCAGGCAGCCCAGGGACGCGATAGCAATCGCGCTGTTCCCGCCTCCCGTGAAGAACCAGATTGCGACGCCGGCGAAAATGGCGCCGTCTGCCAGCCGGTCCAGCGTGGAGTCGAGGAAGTTTCCCCACGGGCCGCTGCGTCCCTGTTCCCTTGCCATGATGCCGTCCACGACGTCGGACAGCGCGAAAACGGCGATCAGCAGCGAACCCCACCAGAGCTGGCCCAGGGGGTAGAGAATCAGGGCACCGAGAACTACGCCCGCGGTCCCGACGACGGTAACGGCGTCGGGCGAGACCCCCACCTTGAGCAGGAACCGGGCCAGGGGCGAGAACAGCCCGGTGAAGAACCCGCGGGCGTGCCGATTAAGCATCCGGCTCCCCGGACAGATCCGACTCTTCCGGCCAGGCGTCGGCCACTTGCTGGCGGACCTCGTCAAGGGTCTGGGTGACAGCCTTCGTCTGGGCGATGATGGGGAAAAAGTTACCGTCCCCGCCCCAGCGCGGAACTACGTGCTGATGCAGGTGGGCTGCGATGCCCGCCCCGCCGGCCACACCTTGGTTCATGCCCAGGTTGAAGCCGCTCGGGTTGGCCACCTTGCGCAGCACCCGCATCGCGGTCTGCGTGAGCTCCGCCATTTCCGCCGTTTCCTGCACGGTAATGTCCGTGTAGTCCGGAACATGCCGGTACGGGCACACGAGCAAGTGACCGGGGTTGTAAGGGAACAAATTGAGGACCACGTAGCACGTCTTGCCGCGGCGCACGATGAGGGATTCCTTGTCCGTGCGGCTCGGAGCCACGCAGAACGGGCAGTCGTCCTCGTTCTTGAACTGGTTCTGCCCACCCTTGATGTAGGCCAGGCGGTGCGGAGTCCACAGGCGTTGGAAGGCATCAGGAACACCTGCCAGGCCGAAGTCGTCAGTCACTTCGGCATCGCCCGGATAGTCAGCTGTCACGCCCGTGTTCTCCTGCATTTTTCCTGGCCCCCGCGGTGTCCGACTCGTCAGCTCTCGCGGTTCTTGACGGCGTCCACGATCCTTCGGACGGCCTCGGCAACGGGCACACCGTTGTCTTGGCTGCCGTCACGGAAGCGGAACGACACCGCACCGGCCTCTGCGTCCTCTCCGCCGGCAATGAGGACGAACGGAATCTTGTCCTTGCTCGCGGTGCGGATCTTCTTTGGGAAGCGGTCGGAGGAAATGTCCACTTCGGCACGGATACCCGCAGCCTTGAGCTGGCCAACGACGTCGAACATGTAGTCGTTGAACGCCTCAGCCACCGGAATGCCGACCACCTGCACGGGCGAGAGCCACGCGGGGAAAGCTCCCGCGTAGTGTTCGGTGAGGACGCCCATGAAACGCTCTACCGAGCCGAACAGCGCGCGGTGGATCATGACGGGGCGCTGGCGTGTGCCGTCGGCAGCCTGGAACTCCAACTCAAAACGCTCAGGCAGGTTGAAGTCCAGCTGGATGGTGGACATCTGCCAAGTGCGGCCCAACGCGTCCTTCGCCTGCACGGAGATCTTGGGGCCGTAGAACGCGGCTCCACCCGGATCCGGAACAAGTTCCAGCCCCGAGGCCTCGGCTACTTCTGCCAAGGTGCGTGTGGCTTCTTCCCAGGCGGCGTCTTCCCCAACGAACTTGTCTTCGTTCTTGGTGGACAGTTCAAGGTAGAAGTCGTCCAGTCCGTAGTCCTTGAGGAGGCCAAGGACAAAGTTCAAGGTGGTGGTGAGCTCGTCCTTCATCTGTTCGCGGGTGCAGTAGATGTGGGCGTCGTCCTGTGTCATGCCGCGCACGCGGGTCAGACCATGGACAACACCGGACTTCTCGTAGCGATACACAGAGCCGAATTCGAAGAGCCGCAGGGGCAGTTCCCGGTAGGAGCGGCCGCGCGAACGGAAGATGAGGTTGTGCATCGGACAGTTCATCGGCTTCAGGTAGTAGTCCTGGCCGGGCTTGCGCACGGTGCCGTCGTCGTTCAGTTCCGCGTCGATGTGCATCGCCGGGAACATGCCTTCCCTGTACCAGTCAAGGTGGCCGGAGACCTCGTAGAGGTGTCCCTTGGTGATATGCGGGGTGTAGACGAACTCGTATCCGGCGTCCACGTGGCGCTGGCGCGAATAGTCCTCCATCGCCTTGCGGATGATCCCGCCCTTCGGGTGGAACACCGGCAGTCCGGAGCCCAGCTCATCCGGGAAGGAAAACAGGTCAAGTTCCGCGCCGAGCTTGCGGTGATCTCGGCGCTCGGCCTCGGCGATGCGCTCCTGGTACGCCTTCAGCGCATCCTTGGTGGGCCAAGCGGTGCCGTAGATACGCTGCAACTGCTGGTTGTTCTGGTTGCCCAGCCAGTACGCCGCCGAGGAGCGGGTCAGGGCGAAAGCGTTGGAGATCAGTTTGGTGTTGGGCAGGTGCGGGCCTCGGCAGAGATCGCACCATACGCTGTCGCCGCTCTTGCGATCCACATTGTCGTAGATGGTGATTTCCCCGGCGCCCACCTCGACGTTGACGCCCTCTCCGGCGTCGGCGGCGTCGTTCTTCTTGCCCAGCAGTTCAAGCTTGTAAGGCTCGCCCTTCATGGCCTCGCGGGCTTCGTCCTCGGTGACGACGCGGCGCACGAACTTCTGGTTCTGGTTGATGATCTTCTGCATCATCTTCTCAAGCTGCCGCAGGTCTTCAGGAGTGAAGGGCTCGGCGACATCGAAATCGAAGTAGAAGCCGTCTGTGATGTAGGGACCGATTCCGAGCTTGGCGTCCGGACGAAGCTGCTGCACAGCCTGGGCCATCACGTGCGCGGTGGAGTGGCGGAGGACGTTCAGGCCGTCCGGTGAGTCGATGGTGATGCCGTCAACCTGGGCACCCTCGGGCAGCACTTGGTCGAGGTCCTTGAGTTCGCCGTCGACTCGGGCCACAACGACGTCGCGGCGCTCAAAGAAGAGTTCCGCGCCGGTGGTCCCCTCCGTCACCTTGGTCTCTTCGCCATCGACGATGAGGGTGATCTGCTGGGCATCTGACACGGGTGTCTCCTATTCATTGATAAGGCTTCATAGCTTGTGGCGTACGGGGACCACAGCCAGCCATCGTCCATCGTATCCGCTCGGGCTGGGGCAGCCAAAGCAGGCGCAGGCGTGCCGTTTTCCCCCCGAGGAGACTTGGCGGGACGGCATTTTCGGCATGCGTCATTGCAGCCCGTTCAATCCGTAACGGAGTGCCCTGTGGGAACTGGAGTGCGGGGCGGTTTGCGAACCCGCGCTATCGCAGGGCTACAAGCGGCCTGCTGCGCTTCTCACTTCGTGCTTCCGCCATGCGGGTTGGTGGAACAGATGCAAGTGGTGGGCCTGACGCTCAAGGGACGGCGTCCACCGTCCGTGGCTCCTGTCCTTGATGAGGGCTGTTCCGGCGATCTCCCGGAGTGTGGATATCCCGCGGACAGCCGATTGTTTGGTGGCAAAGGTCGTAGACATCGCCAGGATCTCGCCTTCACCGTCGCGCAGTGCAATCCTGTATCCATCGTTGGGTCCATCGACCAGCTCAAAGTATCCAGCCATTGTGTAGCCTCCTTTGAAACCTGAGGTTGTAAAGGACACCAACCAGTTTACAGAGTCAAAGCCGTGTCGTGGCGGGTTTTGGGACCGCCGCAATGGCTCCGGCAGGTCCACTAAGCCTTGGCTTGGAGCAATGCAAGGAGGGCACTGCCGTCCGGACTGCCCAGGCCTGTGCAGGGATCCCAACCGGTCCCGGCGTGGTAGCTTCCATTGGAGCCTGAGGTGATGTCATGGAAGCCCGACGCCGGTTGCTTGCCGTTTTGGTAAAGCAGCGGCTGGATCAGGCCGAAGCGCCTGTTGGTGGCCTGGGCGAGCCGGGCGACGAGGGCCGCCCAGAGCGGCGCCACCGCACTTGTTCCACCGATCACCATGTCTTTCCCGTCGACGCGCACCTGATAGCCGGTCTGCGGGTCGCAACGCCGCTGACATCGGGGACGCCCCTTCCGGCCTTCTTGGGCACAGGCTTGTGCTTGGCGTGCCCCGGGATCCCCGACTGCCAGGAGGGCGCCGGAAAGACGTCGCTGAATCCTCCGCCGGTAGCCGAGTTGGGTCCGTCGTTCCAGACCGTTTCCGCCCTGATGACACCTGTTGCAGTGTCCGCTTGAAGTCTGGTTCCGCCGCAGGCCAGCACATGCGGGCTCGACGCCGGGAAATCGGCGTGATCCTTGTTGTCGGTTGCGCCGTCGGCACTGCCGTTGTCCCCGGTGCCGCTGTCACCGTCACGCCGAGGGCCGCGGCGTCGGCCATGGCCTGG
>NZ_DF952473.1:94584-99476 GCF_001263615.2 Arthrobacter sp. Hiyo1
CTTCGCTCTGGCCCCAGCTGATGCTGATCGCGGCCGGCGTCGGGGTTGCATGCGAGGCAGCGATAATCGCATCCAGGAAGCCGGCGTCGGTGTTGGGGGCGAAATAGACCAATATGTTGGCCTTTGGCGCCAAGCGCCGACCACCTCGATGTCCAGCAGGACTTCCCCGTCGGCGCCCGACGGATCCTGCCCCGGCTGGTTCGCCCCGCCGTCGACTCCTACTGCGGTGACGCTTGGCGTGGGGATACCAAGGCCCAGGAAGTACGTGTCAAGGTCTTGCTGCCCGTAGCCGCCACCCAGCTCGAGGATGGCAACGGTTTGGCCCGTCCCGTCCGTTCCCGCAGGGAAATTGTAGATCCTTCCCAGCTGCGGCGGGGTGTAGCTCGCAGCGGCCGCAGCGAGGGGAATGGCGCGGAATTGGGCGCGGGCCTGCGGCCGGTCGTCAAGGCCGAGGACGGCAACGATGACGCCGTCGAGGGCCGCAGGGACGTGGAGGCCTCCGGTGCGGTGCCGGTGGGTGATAGCGGTACCGTCCGGGCTTCGGCTGGTCAGCTCGTCCAGGGATGTCCCGAAAATGCTGCTCATCTGCTCCACGGTTCCGGCCAGCCGAATCCTGCGGCTGGCCGCGTCCGACTCCACGACGTCGAGACCAAGGTTGGTGAAAGTGCCTACAGCAAGATCCAGGTCTGCGGCCGATGCGCCGTATCGGGAGGCAAGTTCGTCCCGCGAAAGCACAGCGGACGGCACCTCGGGCATTTCTTCCTGGCGCCTCAGGATGACTGTCGCTTCGATCCGATGGGAAGGATCGACAGGGCCGAGAATGTCCCGGAGGCCCGGGGCGGGAGCCCTGTCCGATCCTGGTAGCGGAACGCTTTGCGTCTCCCCCGGCCGACGATCTTCTGGAGTGTCCTGCATCGACATTGGTGCCTCCTAGCCTCACGGTGACAGAGCTCCGTCCCCTGCGATTATGCACCAGGA
Organism: Arthrobacter sp. Hiyo1; assembly: GCF_001263615.2. NCBI lineage: Bacteria > Bacillati > Actinomycetota > Actinomycetes > Micrococcales > Micrococcaceae > Arthrobacter > Arthrobacter sp. Hiyo1. The sequence continues at coordinate 95,563 of NZ_DF952473.1, forward strand.
GTCACTTTGGCACCATGGCCTGGAAGGCCACAGGCTGCGACGATCTGAACGATGGCGGCTCCCGAAAGTGCTTGGGTACGGCGTACGCACGCGGTAGCGTGGGGCCTTGGCGGGCCATGCCACCGCAGCGGCGAGTCAAAGGAGCGAACCATCAATAGGTCACACCGAACATCAGCCCATGAACCCGACACTGCAGTAGAGCTGAACCCCGTCTTCAGCCGACCCGGAGAATCCAGTATTTTTCCACGGTTCACCATTCCGGACGGTGAGTCCCTTCCGTCGACCGCCTATCAGGTTGTCCACGACGAAGCCATGTTGGACGGCAACTCCCGCTTGAACCTGGCAACATTCGTTGGAACGTGGATGGAACCGGAAGCGTCGAAGCTGTACGCCGAGACGTTCGACAAGAACATGATCGACAAGGACGAGTACCCGCAGACGGCGTTGATCGAAACCCGTTGCTGGCGGATGCTCGCAGACTTGTGGAACGCACCCGATCCCGCCAAGTCAGTCGGGACCTCAACGATCGGTTCTTCCGAGGCGTGCATGCTGGGCGGCCTGGCCTTGAAACGTCGCTGGCAGCACGCACGGAGGGCGGCCGGCCTGTCCACGGACAAACCCAACCTGGTCCTCAGCTCGGCCGTCCAAGTGTGCTGGGAGAAGTTCTGCAACTACTGGGACGTGGAGGCCCGCTTCGTTCCGGTGTCGCAGGAACACCAAATGCTGGACGGCTACGAGCTGGACAAGTACGTCGATGCGAACACCATCGGCGTTGTCGCGATCATGGGCGTGACCTACACGGGGGTCTATGAACCCGTCGAGAAGATCTCGGCGGCGTTGGACGAGATCCAGGCAAAGCGGGGCCTTGATATTCCGATCCACGTCGACGGCGCCTCCGGAGCCATGGTTGCACCTTTCCTGCAACGGGAGACCGTCTGGGACTTCCGCCTGCCGCGGGTTGCCTCGATCAACACCTCCGGCCACAAGTACGGCTTGGTCTACCCCGGCCTCGGCTGGATTATCTGGCGTGACGAGCAGGCACTCCCCGAGGACCTGATTTTCCATGTCAGTTACCTGGGCGGGAACATGCCGAGCTTCGCCCTGAACTTCTCACGCCCCGGCGCCCAGGTGCTCCTTCAGTACTACCTGTTCCTCCGGCTCGGATACGAGGGATACAAATCCGTCCAGGCAACCTCCCGGGACGTGGCACTCTATCTCTCCAGTGAAATAGGGGCAATGGAGGCGTTTACTTTGTGGAGCGACGGATCCGACATTCCTGTCTTTGCCTGGCAACTCACCGACGGCTACACCGAGAGGTGGAACCTTCACCACTTGTCCGAAAGGCTGCGGATGAATGGGTGGCTCGTCCCCGCCTACCCCATGCCGGAAGGATTGAGCGAGATCACAGTCCAACGGATCGTTGTCCGCAACGGATTCACCCGCGACCTCGCATCCAGTTTCCTGGCCGATCTCAAGAAAGAAGTCGCCTACCTGGACGGCCTCACGGCACCGATGCCCGCCGGTGGGCAGACCCAGGCGTTCCACCACTAGCCAGCAGCAGCTTCGCCGCCAGACGATTGAAGGAAGGATGCGTGCCATGTGCCGATTGTTCGGCTTGCATGCCGGTTCGCAAGCAGTCCGGGCCACTTTCTGGCTTTTGGACGCCCCGGACAGCCTCGCTGACCAGAGCCGGCGCGAGCCCGACGGCGCCGGCATAGGCACCTTTGACGGTGACGGCAAGGCCCATGTCGCCAAGCAGCCACTCGCCGCATGGGAGGACCACGCCTTTGCACGTGAAGCACGGGTCCTGAAGAGCACGACATTCCTGGCCCATGTGCGATATGCCAGCACCGGCGCGCACACCATGGTCAACACGCACGCTTTCGAGCAGGACGGGAGGTTGTTCGCCCACAACGGTGCCTTCGGCGATCTTGAGCGGTTGGACCAGCGGCTGGCGGAGTCCGGTGTCGCGGATCTGGTGAAGGGCCAAACAGACAGTGAGCGCCTCTTCGCTTGATCACCGCGGAGAGCAGAAGAGCGGATGGCGACGTCGGCGAAGGTATCATCCGAGCGATCAGCTGGATCGCCAAGGAACTGCCGGTGTTCAGCTTGAACCTCATCCTGACGACGGCGAGCGACGTTTGGGCAGTCAGGTATCCGGACACGCATGAGCTTCACATTCTGGAACGGCTTCCTGCCCGCTCGGCCGAGGCGGCTCCCCTGGACGCGCGGAGCTCCAGGATCCGCGCCCACAGTAGGGAGGCCTCGCGTGCAGGACACGTCCTCATCGCCACCGAGCCTATGGATGACAACCCCGAGTGGAGAGCGCTTCCCGGTGGTGCCCTGGTCCACGTCAGTCCGGATCTGGCTGTGACCATCAGCCACCCCTTCCCGGAGGCTCCCGCACATCCCCTTACGCTGGCCGATCTCTCCCCCTCCGCGGCCGCATCCCAGAAACCGTGATCCTCGAACACAAAACGTCGCCCGGCGACTTAGCCTGGAGCTCGCGTGTTCATCGCGCCCGTGGGCCCTGCCGCACATAAGATCGATCCATGACCGCTGAAGTCGAATCCGAAACCGCCTTCGTCCCGGCCGTCCAACTCGACGGGCAAATGAGCATCAACGACGTCCTGCTGGAGTTGGGGCGGGAACCCGTGGTCTATCCGTCCGCGAACGCCGATGCGGGCGATTTCCATATTTTCTAGCACGACGCCCGGATCCCGGACGACGTCGGGGTCCTCACCGCTGCCGGGAGGTGTCGTTAATAGAGGTACTGTCAGGGACTCCCTCAGGGCGCTACGAGGTCACTATCGTTGATCGCATGGACAACCGCAACGACGCTCGCGACTTCCTTGCGTCCCGGCGCGCGAAGATCACCCCCGAACAGGCAGGGCTGCGACGTCGGGCGGCAATCGGCGAGTACCAGGCTCCGTCGCGGCGAAGTCGCGACCCTCGCCGGAGTGAGCGTTGAGTATTACACCCGGCTCGAACGCGGGAACCTTGCGGGAGTGTCGGAGAGCGTCTTGGAGGCACTGGCGAGGGCCCTCCAACTCGACGAGGCTGAGAGTGCGCACCTGTTCGATCTGGCGCGTACCGCCGGAACAAGCAAGAGGCAGCGTCGATCCGCACCACAGCAGGTCCGGCCAAGTGTGCAGTTCGCCCTTGACGCCATTACTGACGCGCCGGCATTCGTCCGCAACGCCCGCATGGACATCCTTGCCGCCAACAAACTCGGCCTTGCTTTGCATTCCGAGATGTACGTCAACCCAGTCCGGCCCGCCAACTACGCACGCTTCATATTCCTGGATGAAGAACGGGCCCGGCGGTTCTTCCCGGATTGGGAACTCGCCGCCAACAATATGGTTGCCATCCTCCGCACCGAGGCCGGCCGCGACCCCTTCGACCGCGGGCTGAGCGACCTTGTAGGAGAGCTTTCCACCCGAAGCGATGAATTCCGCACTCGCTGGGCCGCGCACAACGTGCGCCGCCACTACAGCGGTTTCAAGCATTTCCACCACCCGTGGTGGGTGAACTCCGCCTACTTTTCGAGGCAATGGAATTGTCGGCGGACACCGGCCTCTCGCTGTTCATCTACCCTGCAGAACCTGGCTCCCCCTCTGCAGACGCCCTGCGCCTCCTCGCGAGCTGGGCAGCCACCCAGGAAGTGGCGGAGCAACCTCAAGCCGCACCTACGGCAGGTGGGGCGTGATCGCAACCGGTTAGCCTATGGTCTCGGGTCCAGGCGTCCCTCCCCGTCGCCTCGGTCGTCGTCCCGCTCCCGACGGCCGCCGTCGTCGTCCCGGTCCCGACGGCTACCCGCACTATCCGGATCCGAGCGGTTGCCGGCATCCGGGTCCAAACTCTTCTGCCCGCCGCAACCTGTCCTGCGAGACTTCGTTGGCGCGCTCGGCGGC
>NZ_DF952473.1:100675-103445 GCF_001263615.2 Arthrobacter sp. Hiyo1
CTTCGCGCGGCGCCCATAAACGACGACGGCGACGATCACCGCGATGATCACGACCGCCACCACGATCCAAATCCAAAGTTGACCGTCCATTGGAACTCCCCTCGAAAATTGACTGCGCCTCCGCAACGCCGGTGTTATCGATCGGCCGACCCTGCCGTTGGCCAGCCGGGATCGGCGTCCTCGGACAGCGCGCGGATGCCGGTCCCTTGAGTCAACAACTTTGTGTGAACCATGACACGAGTAGCTTGTACTTGTTTTCCCCGGAGGTTCAAGCGGACTGACGGTCCTGGTTTACTCCACGGCCGGCGACGGAGGCCGAACGCCGAAGGACAGCGAGGGCTCGTCGGGGGTAGCGAGGGTCAGGACGGCCTCCTCGACGGTCTCCTCGTCCTCGAGTTCCCGTTCCACGCGGCGCAGCGCGATGGCCACTTCGTGCTCCCGGAGGTCGCCGGTGATATCCACTGCGGCCACGAGGTACAACTTGCGCGGACCGACAAACTCCAGGTGAAGATATGTCAGGCGCTCGATTTCGCGGTGTTCCATGACCCTGATCGCCATCGACTTCTCGAGTTCCGGAGTGACGCCCTGGCCGACAAGGAAGCGACGATTGCGATCTATCAGCACTACGGCGATGACACCGAGAAGAATGCCGACAAATATGGATCCGAGCGCATCCGGAAGTGGTGATCCAGTGAGCTGGTGCAGGAAGATTCCCAAGAAGGCAATGAGCAGGCCTATGAGCGCGGCGCTGTCCTCCGCGAAGACTGCACGCATGGTGGGATCTGAACTCTTGAGCACTTGCTCCAAGGTCCGGCGTTCGAGCTCCCGTGCGGACTTGCGGGCCTGCCGGAATGCCTGGACGAACGAACCCCCTTCCAGGACGAACGATACCGCCAAGACAATATAGGCGACCGCGAAATCACCGGCGGGCTCCGGCGCGAAAAGCTGTTGGATGCCGTGCATCACGGAAACAACGGCGCCTGCGGTGAACAAGCCAAAGGCGGCAAACATCGACCACACGTATGCTTCCCTGCCGTAGCCCATCGGATGGGCCACGTCCCGCTTCTTCGAGGATCTCCTCTCGGCCACCAGCAGGAAGACCTGGTTTCCCGTGTCCGCCCAGGAGTGGGCGGACTCAGCGATCATCGAAGCGGAGCCGGTAAGCACGGCGGCGACAGTCTTTGCGACCGCAACAAGAAGGTTTGCCGCAAAAGCCAAGATCACGGTCATGAGGGATGAAGCTGGCATCCTGACCTTCTTGGTTTCAACCATGGAAACTACCGTACCAACAACCATGGAGTCCACGCCTAGTGGTTGCCGAGGAAGGAACGGAGGGTGCGGGCATTACGGACCGCGTTACCGCCGCCGTCGTTATTGAAATAGACGAAAACCTCCTTGCCCGCCGTCTCCCATTCCGCAATTCGGTCGGTCCACCAGCGCAGGTCCTGATCGGAGTATGAACCTCCATAAAGGTGGTGGTGATCCGGCCCATGCATCCTGATGTAGACAAACGGCGCCGTCGCTCGGAGGACGCACGGGAGCTCCGCCCCGCTCATGATGCAATAGGCCGTCCGGTGCTTTTCAAGCAACTCGTAGACAGCCTCGTCATGCCAGCTGTCATGGCGGAATTCGACGGCGACCTTGATCCACTCGGGGAGGAGGCCAAGGAAATAGGCCAGCCGGCCGTCGTCGCGCTCCATTCCCGGCGGCAACTGGACGAGCAGGACCCCACGCCTGTCCCCGAGCTCATGCCACGCCGAGGTGATCCTGCCGATCCAGGCTTCGGGTGCGTAAAGGCGCTTGCCATGGGTGAGCCCACGGGGCGCCTTGACCGAAAACACGAACCCTTCAGGTAGGCGGCGTCGCCAACTGGCGAACGATGAATCGCGCGGCCAACGATAGAAACTCGCGTTGAGTTCGACGGTCTCGAATTGCTGCACGTAGTAATCGAGCCGGTTGCGGGAGGGGGTGCCGGCGGGATAGAGCACGTGGTCCCAGTGGTCGTAACTCCACCCCGACGTCCCTACGTGGGTTGCCATCCGGCCAGCCTATGGTCGAAGTCGCTGAATAAGTAAGCTGATTGATATTCGGAATCGATGAGAGGTTGGTCGATGGCCATGCGATTCGGGTCGATTTTCGGGCTGATCGTGGTGATCTGGCTCGTCATAGGAGCAGTAGCGGCCGGACAGCGAGGCTACTTCAGCGCCGTCCCGGCGCAGTGCTCCCAGCTCGCAACGATTAGCCTGAATATTGTTGCCGGTCCCTTGAACTACATGGGACTGAATCCCGTGGCAGGCTGCGAACTGCCGCGGCCGTCGTGAGCGGACCGGAAGATCCCCTGTTCCCCGGGCCGGCTCCCGACACCAGGCACGAGTCCGAGGACCAACGGATGGACCGAAACTGGAATGAGCTGCTCCAGGAGATGCGCGTCCTCCAGACGGGCGTGCAGATTATCGGCGGCTTCCTGCTGACCCTGCCGTTCCAGCAGCGATTCGGCACGCTCACAGAGATGCAAAAATGGTGGTTTCTCCTGCTGGTTGTCCTGGCGACCATGACCACCGGGCTCATGCTCGTTCCGGTAAGCCTGCACCGGCGGCTCTTCCAGCATCACGTCAAGTACCGGCTGGTGGCTGCAGGCGACAAGATCGTCAAGGCCGTCGTGGCGTGTGTGTCCCTGCTGATCGCCGGGTGCGCCGGACTGATCTTCAGCGTTGCCGTGGGGCCTGAGGCCGGCCTCGCCGCGGGCGGCAGCATCCTTGTCGCCCTCGCG
>NZ_DF952473.1:103470-104620 GCF_001263615.2 Arthrobacter sp. Hiyo1
CTGCTGTACCCGCTGCTTTCCTGGTCTCCCGCGCCGGAAGGCCGGGCAGAAACGATAGTTCGAGGCCCTGACGCCGGCCTAGTCTAGGCCTTCTCGATCGACATAGTAAGTTTGCTGATCAATTTTCCCGAATCCATGGACAAGTGACCTCCCGGCCTACTAGTTTCGATGTGGTAACAGGCTTGAACGGGCGTCGACAGAGGGCCGGAGGCCTTCTGTCCGGGGCCATGGGCCTGCATTCAAGGCCGGCTTCCGGTCACCGACGGAAGCCGTCCTGGGTAGCGGGTCATGATTTTCCACCAACAAGTTCAACCAATACGGAAGGACGGCATGGAAATGGACGAGCAGCATGGAGCCGAGGAAGAGGCAGCCGGAGCTACGGAACTCCGACGCCGGAACAAGAAACAGCAGGACGAGGGGCCCAGCAGGCGAATCAGGGCGGGCACAACGGATCAGCCGCGGTGCCATCGGCCGACGCCGAGCTGGATGAGTCGAACTCCGAGGGAAGCAATGCAGGGACTTCCTTCTCATCCGAACCGAAGGGCGATGCGACAGGACTGCCCAAGGATAAGTCCCCGAAAGACGACGACGGCGAAACATTCGACGCCGGCTAGATCGCCAAAGCCCAGCTACATCCGCAGGAACAAGCGCTAGCAAGGAGAATGAACATGGCTACGGTCAACCGAACAATCGACGTGGAAGTTCCCGTTTCAGTGGCTTACAACCAATGGACCCAGTTCGAGTCGTTCCCGGAATTCATGAAGGGCGTCGAAGCGGTCGAACAAATCGACGAGACAGCCCTGCATTTTTCCACCAACGTCGGCGGCGTCAAGCGCGGCTTTAACGCCCAAATCCTTGAGCAGGTCCCGGATTCCCTGGTCAGCTGGGCCAGCGTCGACGGACCAAGGAACGCCGGCACCGTAAGCTTCGAACCACTTGGCGCGGACCGTACCCGCGTGAGTGTGGAGATCGAATGGGAGCCGGAGGCTTTGCCGAAAAGGCCGGCTCGATGGTGGGCATCGACGATATGCGGGTTTCAGCCGACCTCGACAAGTTCAAGAAATTCATCGAGGAGCGAGGCTACGAGACTGGCGCTTGGCGCGGTTCCGTGGCCGCCGGCGACGTCGACGACTCCGGCTCAGCAGCCACC
>NZ_DF952473.1:107381-109214 GCF_001263615.2 Arthrobacter sp. Hiyo1
CCCCTCGTCCCCGAGCCGGGCCCGGACCTTCCCTTCCCGCCCTCGCGGCCCTTGGGAGAGCCGCCCCTGACGATCTTGTAGGCCGGACACGTAGGGCAGGCCACCCGCTCGGAGCGTATGAAAGGCAACTGAAAGATGTCGAAAGATCCAGAATTGCGGCCGGCACCGATGCAAACGGAAGACATGGACTCCCTTCGGGCCCTGGCTACGCAATTGCGTGTGGACTCCATCAGGTGCAGCACCAACGCCGGTTCGGGTCATCCCACGTCGTCGCTGTCGGCCGCGGACCTCATGGCGGTCCTCCTCACGCGGCACCTTCGCTACGACTGGGAACAGCCGGCGTTGCCGAACAACGACCATCTCATTTTCTCCAAGGGACATGCTTCACCCCTGCTGTATTCCATGTATCGGGCTGTGGGCGTCGTCGAGGAAGATGAGCTGCTGAATACCTACCGTCAGTTCGGTGCCCGGCTTCAAGGACACCCGACGCCGGTGCTGCCTTGGGTGGATGTGGCGACCGGCTCCCTGGGACAAGGGCTGCCGGTCGCCGTCGGGGTGAGCCTCGCAGGACGGTACCTGGACAAGCTTCCCTTCCATACATGGGTGTTGTGCGGCGATAGCGAACTAGCTGAAGGGTCCATGTGGGAGGCAGTGGACAAGGCGGCGTACTACAAGCTCGGCAACCTCACCGCCGTCGTGGACGTCAACCGGCTTGGCCAGGACGGCCCCACAGAACTTCAGTGGAACATGGACGCCTACGCCCGGCGGGTCGAAGCGTTCGGAGCCCAGGCCCTTATCATCGACGGCCATGACATCTCCCAGATAGACGATGCACTGAGCAGGGCCACGAGCGATCCCGATAAGCCGACGGTCATTCTGGCCAAGACGATCAAGGGCAAAGGGGTACCTGAGATCGAAGACCAGAACGGCTGGCACGGCAAGGCGCTCCCGGCAGACATGGCCGAGAAAGCCATAGCGGCCCTTGGAGGGCCAAGCAGCGTCCGCGTGACCACCCGTCCTCCGGAACCCGGCACTCCAGCAATCACGCCGGGCACTCACGTTTCCGTCACGCTCCCGGATTGGAAGGTCGGCGACAAAGTGGCGACCAGGGCCGCCTTTGGGGCCGCCGTGTCCGCGCTGGCGGCCCGCCCCGAAGTGGTGGTCCTCGACGGCGAAGTGGGGAATTCGACCCATGCACGGGACTTCGAGGAAGTGGCCCCTGAGCGGTATTTTGAAGTTTTCATTGCCGAGCAGCAACTCGTGGCCGCCGCCATCGGCCTCTCAGTCCGCGGATACGTGGCCTTCGCCTCAAGTTTCGCGGCTTTCCTGGTTTCGCGGCCATTCGACTTTATCCGCATGGCCGGAGTCTCGGAGGTGGACATCCGACTCGTCGGCACGCATGCCGGCGTTGAAATCGGGCAAGACGGTCCCTCGCAGATGGCCCTGGAGGACATTGCCGCCATGCGGGCGGTGCACACTTCCACGGTGCTCTATCCGGCTGACGCTCCGTCCACAGCGCAGCTCGTGAGCGCCATGGCGGACACACCCGGAATCTCATACCTGCGCGCCACCCGGGGCGCCTATCCCGTGATTTACGGTCCGGACGAACAGTTCCCCCTTGGCGGAAGCAAGGTCCACGGTGCCGGCCCCGATGACCAGGTGGCGCTCATCGGCGCCGGCGTCACACTCCACGAATGCCTCGCTGCCGCCGAGCAGCTGGCCGAGTCGGGGATCAGAGCGCGCGTCATCGACCTCTACTCCGTCAAGCCGATCGACGTCGACACCTTGCGCCGGACGTGCCTCGAAACCGATGGCCGGATTGTTGTCGCCGAA
>NZ_DF952473.1:110439-111364 GCF_001263615.2 Arthrobacter sp. Hiyo1
GCGCCAACACGCCCAAACTCCATATCGCGCTTCTCGCCGTGAGGGAACTTCCTGGTTCCGGTGAGCCCAAGGACTTGCTCAACGCAGCGGGCATTTCGGCACGCCACATTGCCGCCGCCGCCCGCGACCTCGTCATGGACTGAAAAGCAACGGCCCGACGGCGGAACGGCGCCGCCGTCGGGTCCGCGTCACAAACCACCGTTTCCAAGCCATATTCGTCGTTCTGAGCATTTAGCGGTGAACAACCCGGGCGCCCTCATTACTATCTAGTGGATGGGGGCGAATTCCGGACCTAACTGGGAGTTGCCGGGATGAAATATCAGGAGCTGGCAGTGTCGGAACCTTTGGAGTCTGAAGACCCGCTCGTCGAGCCGGAACCGGTTCTGGTTCCCGGTGACGACCGCGACACTCTGGCCGCCCTGCGTGAGCAGGCGCAGGAAATCATCGACGAAGTCCTCGGCGGAACCGAACCGAGTGGCGAACACCTCCGTGCAAAACTGAGGTCCAGCATTGCGCGCCACCCCGGATTTCCGGAACTGGCGCTGCTCGAGCACCTGATGAACCGGGCAAGTGGCAGCTGACCCGCCCCGGGGTTGCACACGTTTTACACAGGATTTACTCACGCGGTCTTGTTAGCCTCAACGCAGTCAGAACAGACTGAATATCACGTGAAAGACGATTCACGGTGGTTGTTCAACCAGAGCAGCGGACGGGAATGCAGCGATGCTCCGACCCGCTCGTAGTGAAGTCGCTACCGAGCAGGGTCCGCAGACCGGGAGGTAGCAGTGGCTGGCATATTCGAAGTGTTTCTTGACGGGGAGTCCTTCTTCAGGTTCCGCCTCAAATCACCTGACGGGGCGGTCATCGCTGTTTCGACGCCGTTCGAGGACAAGCCCGCGGTTGTTGCCGGCATCGCGCTGCGCGG
>NZ_DF952473.1:113047-114774 GCF_001263615.2 Arthrobacter sp. Hiyo1
CCGTTTTGGTCCAGCCTCATTCTTCCACTCATTGCCTGCCGGGGCCACCTTCCCGGGCTGTCTGTCAGTCGTGCTTGCGCGCTCGGCTCGGCTGCACACGCGGCGGTTCGCCCGGCATCTTCGGGTAGTCAGGCGGGAACGGCATTTCCCCAAGCCCTGCACCGAGATCGCGTTCCCACCATTGAAGCAGGACGTCGATTTTGCCGGCTTTGGAGTTCATGTCACCCCAAGGGTCCCCCACCGATTTCAACCTGCCAGGCACCGTGAGGATGGTGAAGCCTTTCGGGTCCGCCGATTCAAGTTCGTCCCACGTGATTGGACAAGAGACCGGAGCGTGGGCGAGCGCCCTCGGACTGTACGCGCCTGCTATGGTCCGGTCACGATTGGCTTGGTTGAAATCGACGAACACCCTTTCACCACGTTCTTCCTTCCACCAGGCCGTGGTCACCTTGTCCGGCATTCGGCGCTCGAGCTCCCGGGCGGCTGCAATCACGGCATGCCGTACGTCCAAGAACTCATGCGAAGGCTCGATCGGGGCATAGACGTGGAGCCCACGGTTTCCGGAGGTCTTGATGAAAGTGGTCAATCCGGCCTCCGCAAGTACGTCTTTCAGCGCAAGGGCTGCGGGAATCGCGTCGTCGAAATCCGTTCCAGGCTGCGGGTCCAGGTCGATCCGCAGCTGGTCAGGGTTGTCCGTGTTTTCGACCCGCGAGGGCCAAGGGTGAAAGACCACTGTGTTCATTTGGACGGCCCACACTGCAGCTGCCGGCTCATCGAGCACCAATTGGGGATGCGAGCGCGCACTCGGATAAACAACCTTCACGGACCGGATAAACTCCGGTGTTCCTTTCGGCGGATTCTTGGAGAAGAACTGATCGCCGTCGATGTTGTCCGAAAAGCGCTGCAGCGAGACCGGCCGGCCGCCGTTTGCGGAGATGAATGCTTCCCCGACCTCAACGATATAGCGCGCCAGATCCAGCTTGGTCAGGCCGATCTCGGGCCAAAGGACCCGGCTAGGACTGGAGATCCGTATGTCGCGAGGACCGTTCGGCCCGTCAACGGTGAGGGTGGTTGCTTCGGTAGCCATGGGGACAAGCTACCCCGGCCCCACCCCCGGTGTCAGCAGCCTGAATGGATTCCGCATTCGTCTCACGGCGATGGTTTCAGCACCATCGCCGAGCCGCCGCCTCGTCTGACCGGCTCGGCGGCAGCGATCATGAGCCCGCCGGGCCTGAACTCGATCGCGGTTGCGGCACCGATCTCCGCCGCCGAGGTGAATGCGTCGCCGGATGGCGTGAACTGGTGGCCATATGGTGTGAGTTGGCTACCGTACGCCGTGATGAACTCCGGTTCGGCCGTGACCTTTGCCGTGTTCCGTTGGGAGGCACGCGGTGCGGCGATCGCGTCGGAAATGCTCATGCCCAGGTCCACCCTGTTCAAGATGGTTTGCAGCACGGTTGTGATGATCGTCGATCCGCCGGGCGAGCCGAGAGCGAGGAACGGCTTGCCATCCTTGAGGATGATGGTCGGGGACATCGACGAGCGTGGGCGCTTGCCGGGATCGATTCGGTTGGGGTCGCTCGCGCTGTAGACGGCCGAGAAATCGGTCATCTCGTTGTTGAGCAGGAACCCGCGTCCCGGTACCACGATGCCTGATCCGCCGGTCTGCTCGATGGTGAGCGTGTATTCGACCACGTTCCCCCACTTGTCCGCGACCGTCATGTTGG
>NZ_DF952473.1:117522-118550 GCF_001263615.2 Arthrobacter sp. Hiyo1
ATCCGGTGGCGGTGGCGGTCTTTTCAGTCTGGCGCGGATCGGCAAAGGCAGGATTGGTGACGGCCCCGCTCGCCACGCTTAGCGCGAGTACTGCCGTCATGGTGGCCAGTCGAAGTTTGAGATGTGACATGGTCGCTCCTCAATTGGTGGTGCGAGGTGGGTGGGGCCACCCTACTCCGCAGCTACGCGACGCTCAACGGATCCAGGCAAACCGGCAGTCCCAACAACCTTGTGCAAACCATTGACAAACTTGTACAAGTCTTTCCATACTTGCAGGACAAGGTTTCAACGAAGCAACTGGAGGACAGATGTCGGCAAAACTCACGGATGTCGCAAAGCTGGCGGGGGTCTCCCTGGCAACGGCGTCGAGGGCATTCGGAGACCCCGGCCGGCTGGCAGCCGAAACGCGGCAGAAGGTCATGGCCGCGGCCGAGCAGTTGGGATACGACGTGCCCGGAGTGACGGGCAGCCGGACGTTCGGCGTCATCGTCCCCGACATTTCAAATGCGGTTTTCGCCGCCCTCATCAAAGCCATCCAGGACCAGGCATGGCACGGCCGCCACCGGATGGTCCTCGCCGACACCTCCGAATCGTCCTCGCGGGAACGCGCACATCTTGAATCCTTTGCCACGGGCGTGGATGGCATCATCCTTTGCTCACCCCGGCTGCCTTCCGAGCAGATCCACGATCTCGCGGGCAGCGCACCGCTGGTCGTGATCAATGGCGAGGCGGAGCACGCCGCACGGGTGCTCATGGAGGCCGGCGAGGGAATCCGCCAAGCGTCGAGCATCTCTACGCCCTCGGTCACCGCAAGCTTGCTTACATTCCCGGACCCGCGTCATCGTGGGCCAACAGCCAGCGACGTGCAGCCATCACCCGCTTCTGCGCCGATTGGGGCATCGAGCTTGTCACCGTGGGGAACCAGAATGCAACGGTCGACGGCGGATTGGCCGCGGCGGCGTCGGTGGTCGCCAGCGGTGCCACCGCGGTGATCGCCTACAACGACCTGGTCGCCATCGGCATGCTCG
>NZ_DF952473.1:119685-123896 GCF_001263615.2 Arthrobacter sp. Hiyo1
CGACGACCTCGACATTTGCCGCCGCGGCAGAACCCGGACTCACTTCTGTCCGTGTACCCATCGACCGAAGCGGCGCCCTCAGCCTTGAGCTCCTCCTGGAGCAGATGGCCGGAAAGCCGATGGCCACGGAAGCCGTCCACCTCAGTTCCCAACTCATCGTGCGTGGCTCCACTTTTGCCGCGCGCACCGCAGAGCAAGCCCTCCAGGGAAAGTAGCCATGAGAATCGTCATCGCAGACCCCAACCTGATGCCCCACCGCTCCACCTTCGAAGCCGCACTCCCCGAGGCGCCCTCACCTCCTGGCACGACAGCTGGAGCGAGCATGCGGTGCTCACCGACCTCAAAGATGCCGACGTCTACGTCGGGCCACGCTTCACCGAAGCCATGGGCTCGGCCGCGGGCAACTTGCGCCTGGTCCACGTGGGCGGTGCCGGATACGACGGTATCGACGCGTCCGCACTGCCCGCAGGGGCGGTGTGCGCGAACACCTTCCACCACGAAAGCTCCATTGCCGAACATATCGCCGCGGTTTTGGTGGCCCTCCGTCGCAACCTGATCGGCCAGGACGCGGCGCTGCGGAGCGGTGTCTGGTCATCCTCCGTCTACTCTTCCGAGATCCGGCAACCGGAAACACTCCGCGGCGCCGTGGTGACCTTCCTCGGGTTCGGGCACATCGGCGGGGCAGCATGGTCGCTCCTTAGGGCCTTCGGCGCCGAGGGCATCGCCATCACCCGCAGCGGAAGCGTGGACGCACAGGCGAACTCCTTGCGCTGGGCAGGTACCACCGAACGCCTCGGCGAGGCACTGAGCGAATCCGACATCCTCGTGGTCAGCATTCCGCTCACGGAGCAAACCACCGGCATCGTAGGCGCGGCCGAACTCGACGACCTCGGCCCGGACGGCTTGCTCGTCAACATTGCCCGCGGACCGGTCGTCGCCGAAGCCGCCCTCTACGAAGCCCTGAAAGACCGGCGGATCGCGGGCGCTGCGATTGATGTCTGGTACCAATACCCGGGCACTGACGGCCGCGGCGACCCTTCCACCCTGCCGTTCGGCCGGCTGGACAACGTCATCATGACCCCGCACTCCTCCGGCGTCACTGCAGAGACCTTCCGCAGCCGTGCACTTGAGATTGCCGAAAACATCACCCGCCTTTCCACGAACCAGCCGCTGAAGAATGTAGTGATTTCCCGATGACCCGAAAAATCGTCGACGTCGACGTCCTGGTAACCAGCCCCAGCCGCAACTTCGTCACCCTCAAGATCACCACCGACGACGGCATCGTCGGATGGGGTGACGCGACCCTGAACGGCCGCGAACTCTCTGTCGCGAGCTATCTGCGCGATCACCTTGCCCCAGCCCTGCTGGGCAGGGACGCGGACCGCATCGAAGACACCTGGCAATACTTTTACAAAGGTGCATACTGGCGCCGCGGGCCGGTGACCATGGCCGCGATCGGCGCCATCGACCTCGCCCTCTGGGACATCAAAGGCAAGGCCCTCGGGGTTCCGGTCTACCAACTCCTGGGCGGCGCGGCCCGCGACAAGATCCTCACGTACACGCACGCCACCGGCTGGGACCTTCCGGAGTTGCTGGACTCGATAGACCAACGCCGCGAGCAGGGCTTCCGCGCCGTCCGTGCCCAGTCCGGCGTCCCCGGCCTCGACAAGGTTTATGGCGTCACCAAGGGTGCCGCGAGTTATGAACCGGCCGGACGCGGTGCCGGTCCAGTCGAAGAAGACTGGGACACCTCTGCCTACCTGCGCCACGCCCCGAAGATCCTCTCCGCAGTGCGTGAGCACGTCGGCCCCGAGCTCAAGCTCCTCCACGACGTCCACCACCGGCTCAACCCCACCGAAGCCGCCCGCTTGGCCCGCTCTTTGGAAGACGTGGACCTGTTCTGGCTCGAGGACGCCACCCCCGCCGAGAACCAGCGGTTGCTCCGTACGCTGCGTCAGCAGACCACCATTCCCTTGGCCATCGGCGAAGTCTTCAACACCGTCTGGGACGCCGAGTTGCTCATCACTGAACGGCTCATCGACTACATCCGCACCGCCGTCGTACATGCCGGAGGCATCTCCCACGTACGCAAGATCCTGCTCTCGCCGAGGTCTACCAGATCAAGGGCGCACCCCACGGCCCGTCCGACGTCTCCCCCATCAACTGTCCGCTTCGCTGCACCTCGGCCTTGCCACCAGCAACTTCGCCATCCAGGAGTACATGGGGTACGACCCCTTGGTCTCGGAGGTGTTCCAATCGAGCTTCCGCTTCGAGGACGGCTACCTGCACCCAGGTGACGAGCCCGGCCTGGGCGTCCAGGTTGACGAAGCAGCCGCAGCCCGCTTCCCGTACACGCAGGCCTTCCTGCCCATCGCGCGGGAGCTCGATGGCTCCATGAAGGACTGGTGACCCATGGCCACACCAATCCTGCCGCCGCTGAACGCGGGAACACCAGGAATCCTTCGGCGAACTGCCGCCCCGGCTCCCGGCATCGTGCACCTCGGTTTCGGAAACTTCCACCGCGCACACCAGGCCGTGTACACGGAAGCCGCCATAGCCTCCCGCGGTGGTGACTGGGGAATCATCGGAGTTTCCAGCCGTTCCTCAGCCATTACCGACGCCATGCACGCCCAGGACATGCTCTACACCGTGGTGGAAATCTCACCCGAGGGATCGAAGTTCTCGACCCCTCGCGTGCACACAGATGCCTTCGTCGCGGCCCAGGAACCGCAGCGCGTGGTGGCCGTCATCGGTGCCGAGACCACGCGCATCGTGTCCCTGACGGTCACGGAAAACGGCTACACCTACAGCCCGGCAACAGGCTCGCTGAACGTTTCCGACCCTGACGTGCAGCACGATCTCGCCAACGGCGCTGCCCCCCGCACCCCGATCGCAGATCGTCCGCGGACTTCAGCAGCGGGCACGAACCCACGGTAAACCAGTGACGGTCCTCAGTTGCGACAACCTGGCGGACAACGGGCACCACACCCAACGGCTCGTCCGCGAATTTGCCTCATTGCTCCCGGCCGGCGAGGCGCCGAGGCGCTGCAATGGATCGATGCGAACGTCACCTTTCCGTCATCCATGGTGGACCGGATCGTGCCCGCCACGACGGACCGCTACCGTAGCCTCGTCGCCGAACAACTCGGCTATGCGGACCAGATCCCCGTGCCAGCAGAGCCATTCACGATGTGGATCCTGGAGGACGACTTCATAGCCGGCCGCCCTGCTTGGGAGGCCGGAGGTGCGATCTTCACGGACGACGTCGCAGGCTATGAGCAACTCAAGGTCAGGCTCTTGAACGGCACCCATTCCCTGATCGCGTACCTCGGAGCGCTGTCCGGAGCGGCCACCATTCCCGATGCTGCTGGCATCGACTACATCGAAGCCGCCGCCCGCCGGGTCCTCCGCGACGAGTACCTGCCAAGCGTCACTGTGCCAGGGGCCGTCGACGTCGACGCCTACGAGGAGCAACTCTTCCTGCGTTGGCGCAATTCGGCATTGGGGCACCGGACCAGCCAGGTAGGCAGCGACGGATCCGTCAAACTCCGCCAGCGGATCCCGATTCCCGCCTTGGAAATGCTCGACGCCGGGGCCATGCCCCACTACCTCGCCCTCACCGTCGCCGCGTATCTCTCATGCATCGCACCTCTTCGAGGATTCGACCCCGGCAACCACGCCAACGCGATGCAGGACCCCGCCCGCGGGACACTCCAGGACCTCGCAGCGGGATCCAGCTCCGGGCGGGACCTCGCGGCGAAGGTACTCGGCGAACACCATCTCCTAGGTGACGAACTCGCGACCCGCGAAAGCTTCGTCCGGCGCACAGGCGAGCTGATCGACATCATCCACCGGCAAGGTCCCCTCGCCGCCGCAAACGCTGCCGCCGAGTCAACGTCACTACTTCCCGCACAGACCCGGAGCATCCGATGACCACCCAAACAGTCCGCCGCGCCGACGGAACCTCCCTGCCGCTGACCACGGAAGCCGCAGTGCTCCACGGCGCAGGCGAACTCCGGATCGAAGAGAAACCCCTCAAAGCCATGGGGCCGAAAGATGTCATCGTTGAAATGCGTTCGGGCGGCATCTGCGGCTCGGACATGCACTACTTCGCCGACGGCCGCAACGGCACCAATGTCCTCCGGCAGCCCACTGTCCTCGGCCATGAGGGAGCCGCCGTCGTCATTGCGGCCGGTGAAGCTGCAAGCATT
>NZ_DF952473.1:126044-129628 GCF_001263615.2 Arthrobacter sp. Hiyo1
CTGGAGGCTCGTCTTCCTCTCCAGCATCTTCGTGACCATCGCAGCGCTGGTCATCCGGCGCAAGCTGGACGAATCACCGGTCTTCGAAGAGATCAAGCAGGCCCGCACGGAACCCCCGGCACCTGCGGGAAGTTGCCAAATACGGCAAGGCCAACGTCCTGCGCGTCATCCTGATGAACCTCGGCGTCAGCACCCAGTCATACACGATCCAGGTGTTCATGGCCTCGTACCTCATCACCGTGATCGGAACGGACCCAAAGTTCATTCCCCCTGTGCTGCTCATCGGTTCGCTCTGCGGCGGGGTCGCGGCGGTCTCCTTCGGAATCCTGTCCGACAAGATCGGGCGCCGGCGCGTCGTATCACTTATCACCGGCGCACTCATCCTGTTCCCGGCCCCAGCGTTCCTGCTGCTGACCACCGGCTCGCCGGTAGCCATCGTGTTGGTGATCGTGGTCGGCTTCGTCCTGGCATGCCAAGGCGTGGTGGGCGTGCACATGAGCTACTTCCCGGAGATCTTCGGCAGCCGCTACCGCTACGCAGGCGTCACCTTGGGCCGCGAGTTCTCTTCCATCATCGGCGGAGGCATCGCTCCCATGATCTGCGCGGCACTGCTGGGGATGTTCAGCAACTCCTGGATTCCCGTGGCGATCTATATGTCGGCGACCATGCTGATCAGCTTCATCGCCACCCGCATGTCACCGGAAACCCTGAACCGCGACCTCACGGACCCCGAGGACGCGGCACACGGCAAAAGCGGGATTATCGCGGTGACCTCCGAAGCGCAGCACGTCCAATAGCACCCGAAGCAACCGACGGCGGCAAGTGCCGCCGTCGGGAAGGCCCGCCAGCCAACCAAGATACGAAGGGGATCCATGTTCCATCTCGAAACCCCGGACACCGTCTCCAGTCCGGCGCCATCCGCCATCCTCCTCGACACCAGGGTCGTGGCAGTGTTGCGGGCCAAGCATGCCAAGGACTACAGCCCCGTCATCGAAGCCCTTCGGGTCGGCGGTGTGCTCAGTATCGAGTTGACCTTGAGCACGCCCGGAGTGTTTGAGGAGCTTCCCCTGTTGCTCGATCGCTTCGGCGATGCCGTGGAAATCGGCGTCGGCACGGTGACCACTCCTGCTGAGGCCGAAACGGCACTCGACCTGGGCGCCGCGTACATCGTTACGCCCATCACCGAACCGGACGTCATCACTGCCTGCACTCGACGCGGCGTGCCCGTCTTTCCCGGTGGGCTCACTCCCACCGAGCTCCACACCGGCTGGAAGCTAGGCGCCACCGCCGTCAAACTCTTCCCCGCATCCACGGTCGGGCCCGGCTACATATCGCAACTCCGCGGCCCCTTCCCTGACATCCAAGTGGTCCCGTCAGGCGGCCTCACTATCGAAGACGTACCTGCATGGATCCGCGCAGGCGCATTGGCGGTGAGCTCGGAGGGCCGCTCCTCGGCGATGCCTTCAAGGGCGGGAGTCTGCCTGAGTTGACCACGCGGGCGCGACGGGTCCGGAACCTCGTTGATGGGGCGCGTGAATCCCGATGAGCCACGGAACATATGTCGTCACCCTTGGCGAAACCATGGCGCTCATGGCTTCGGACAAGGCCGGCCCGCTGGCCCATGCGTCCACCATGAGCCTCGGCATCGGAGGGTCTGAGTCCAATGTCGCCATCGGCCTGCAACGCCTGGGTGTCCAAGCTGTCTGGTGCAGCCGCATCGGCGCGGATTCCCTCGGCCAGCTTGTAGAGCGGGAGATCCGCGCAGAGGGCGTCGTCGTCCACGTGACGGTGGACGACGACGCGCCGACCGGCCTGATGGTCAAGGAACGCCGGACCCCCACAGCCCAGAAAGTTGCGTACTATCGCTCCGGCAGTGCGGGTTCCCGGATTGCGCCCGACGACGTCGACGAACGGCTGATTGCGGGGGCGGCGTTGCTCCATGTCAGCGGGATCACCCCGGCGCTCTCTCCGCAGGCCGCTTCCACCTTCACTACGCTGTCGCCGCAGCCAAAGCAGCCGGTGTTCCGGCATCTTTCGACCTGAATTACCGCAGCAAGCTCTGGGACGCCGAGGCCGCCGGAAGCGCCTACCGCGAGATCATCCCGCACGTGGACATCGTCTTCGCGGGCCTTGAGGAGGCCGAACTCGCAGTCGGGACAGTCAGCGACGCCGAAGAGGCCGCCAGGCGCATCGCCGCCATGGGTCCGGGCCAAGTGATTATCAAGTTGGGCGCAGATGGCGCGTTGGCATTCATCGACGGCCAACTCTTCCGACAGGAAGCCATGGAAATCGACGTCCTCGATACCGTGGGCGCGGCGACGCGTTCGTGGCCGGATACCTCGCCGAATTCGTCGAAGGCTTGGGGGCTGGGGAGCGTCTTCAGACAGCCGTCAGAACCGGTGCATTTGTGTGTCTCGTGCCCGGCGACTGGGAGGGGCTCCCCCGGCGCGATGAACTGCGACTCCTCGGCAACCCTGAACCGGTCAGTCGATGAGCACCTTCTTTGTAGGGCCTACGCGGCAGGGGCCTACGCGGCAGCACCAAGCTTGAAGCGATGGGAAGCTCGATCTGGCCCGCCGCGCCGAACCGTAACCTTCCCTCCATTCGGGACGATTACCCCACGGGGGACGAATGTCCATGTCCCCGGCAAAGGGGGCCTAGACTGTACGGGCTCCGTCGGTTCGAAGAATGCGAGGTAAACCCGTGCCGGATGGCCCTATCACTGGAGACAGCGATGCTCTTATTGCGGGTCGGTACAGGCTGGGAACCCTGATCGGCCGCGGCGCGACTGCGTCGGTGTACCGGGCACAGGACGAGAGGCTAGGCCGCGACGTGGCGCTAAAGCTCTTTGCTCCCCAGCTCGGAGGGCCGGACGAGCTTGCCCGGCATGAAAACGAGATGCGGCTCCTGGCGACATTCAACCATCCGTCACTCGTGACTCTCTTCGATGCCGGTACCGACCATCGGGACCCGGAGCATGCCCGGACATTCCTCACTATGGAACTGATTCATGGTCCGGATCTGTATTCCAGATTGCGGGACCGGCCGCTGACGACCCAAGACGTAGCCCACATAGGAGCGGATCTGGCATCGGCCCTGGAATACGTCCATGGGCGCGGGATCATCCACCGCGATATCAAACCTGCGAATGTCCTCCTGCCTGAAGCCCCGGTAGGGTCACCCATCCGGCCCAAGCTCACCGACTTCGGAATCGCCCGCATCATCGAGGGAACGCGCCTGACGGCAACGGGCACCATGGTGGGAACCGCCGCGTACTTGAGTCCGGAACAGGCCACCGGCTCTGCCCTCGGACCGGCCAGCGATATCTACTCCCTCGGCCTTCTCCTCCTCGAATGCCTGACCGGAAAGCTCGAGTACCCGGGAACCAGCGTGGAGTCGGCCGTTGCGCGGCTCCACCGGCCGCCCCGTGTGCCCGAGGCCCTCGGGACGCGGTGGGTTGACCTCCTCACCGCCATGACATCGGCTGAGCCCTCCGCCCGGCCCGGCGCACTGGAGGTTGAGCAAGCACTGCGGGATGCCTTCAGTTCCGGCGTTCCCGCGCCAACGCCCGTTGCCCCGAATGG
>NZ_DF952473.1:129653-132053 GCF_001263615.2 Arthrobacter sp. Hiyo1
GCCAGCCCTTCCAGAAGCGAGGCCGCCCCGGGGCCGGAGTTGGCTGGGCCGAACCTCCATCGCTCGCAAGCGCGGCATCAAAGCACTGACGTCCAAGCGGTGGCCGAACCTGGTCAAATAGCGCCGGACTGCGGAAAAGGCCGGTTCCGCACTCTTCAGAGAGTGCGGAACCGGCCTTGTCTGTTAAGCCTACTTTGAGACCGGGGTCTTCTTCCGGGTCAGCGCGGCCCACCGGGAGGCGAGCCCCCACTTGGTGACGTTGATCATGGCCTCAACAACTATATTGCCGCTCATCTTGGAGGCACCAAGCTCGCGCTCAACAAATGTGATGGGGCATTCGACGATCTTCAGGCCGAGCTTGGCGACCCGCCACGCCAGATCCACCTGGAAACCGTAGCCAACCGATTCGACCTGGTCCAGCTTGAGCGCCTCTAGCGTGCTGCGCCGGAACGCGCGGTAGCCGCCGGTGATGTCCTTGATCTTCAAGCCAAGCATGAGCCGGGCGTAGGTGCTCCCCGTGCGTGAAATCGCTTGACGGTAGAACGGCCAGTTCACCGTGCCGCCACCGGGAACCCAGCGTGAGCCCATCGCAAGGTCGGCGCCGTCGTTGATCGCGTCAAGCAGCAACGGCAGCTGCTCGGGCTGGTGCGAACCATCGGCGTCCATCTCGACAAGGACGTCGTAGCCGGCGGCCATGCCCCATTTGAATCCGGCGATATACGCGGCTCCGAGGCCTTCCTTGCCCTTGCGGTGCAGGACATGGACCTGGCCGTCCTCGGCGGCGATGCTGTCGGCTAGCTGTCCCGTGCCGTCAGGGCTGTTGTCGTCGACAACCAGGACGTCTGAGGCGGGCACAGCCGCGCGCAGCCGTCCGAGGGTCTTGGGTAGCGATTCCAGCTCGTTGTACGTGGGGATGATCGTCAGGACACGCAAGAAGAGGCCTTTCCTTGATGGAGCGGTCAGTGGGCCGGAGCAGCAGCGTGGCTGGCATTCAGGCGCAACTCTCCATTATAGAACGACAACTTGACGTACCTGGGGACACCTGTGGCGTCCGCCACATGGGTCTCACTTGGCCGCGGGCAGGCCCACTAGCGCAGGTCCAGTGCCGGCACGCGTGTTGAACTCGAGGCCGAACCGTTTTCTGCGGCGCAGTGGACCTGCCCACTACGAGTGCCACGGTCTTGGAAAACGGGTCCGTTGACTGTTTTTGGCAGCGGACCCCACCGCGGCCAGACAACCAGGTATTTCCTGTGGAAGCCTGTTGACCCTAAATGCTACGGACTTCACAAATCCTGTCAAGCGCCGCCTGAGCTGGGGCTTTATCTATACATGCAGGTCAGGGGCCCCAGGACCGGCAAAGCTATCTGCAACTATGACCGCAAAATTTCGCTCGCGAAGATCTCCTGGCCTTCGCGTACGGTCTGCAGGCAAGCGGGATCGCTACCGCTGTCCAGCGCGGGGAGGAGGGGCGTCCGTGCACGTGGATCGGTAGACCAGGACTGGACGCGGTCGTCGGCCACCTGCACCATCAGCTCTTCGACTTCCCACACCGCAAAACTCGCAGGTGCCCCGGGAACCAACTGTCCCATCAGCGGATTGCGCTCTTTGCCGGCCCGCCAACCGGCCCGGGTGTGTCCGAGGAACGCTGCCCGCGCCGAAATGCGCTGATCCGGATTGCTGTGTTCCAAGCATGCCCTGACGCTGGACCATGGGCGCAACGGGGTGACCGGGCTATCGCTTCCGAAGCACACCGGCACGCCAGTGGAGTAATACGAAGCGAAGGGGTTCATGGCCACGCTTCGCGCCCCCAGGCGCTGCTCGTACAGTTTTCCCGCCCCGCCCCAGGTGGCATCGAAGGCGGGCTGTGCGCTCACTGTGATCGAATATTTCGCAAGCCGGGCGAGATCGCCGGCATCGGCCATTTCCACATGCTCAAGACGGTGCGCGGCGGCACGGACCCGCTGCTCCCCCACCTCCGATGCGGCAACGTCAAAAGCGTCCAGCGCCGTCTTCAGTCCTGCGTCGCCAATGACGTGGAAGCCTGCCTGGATACCGAGCGCTGAACAGGCCGCAATGTGGCCGGCGGCTTCGTCGACGGAGACGTAGAGGCTTCCACGGTGGCCTGGAGCGTCGGCGTAGTCTGCGCTGAGGGCAGCCGTTCTCGAACCGATGGAACCGTCGATGTTCAAGTCCCCCGCCAGGCCAAGGACGGGCACGCCCAAGCCTTCCAGGATGGCAGAGGCGTGCTCGGCCGATGTGGCGAGTTCGCCCCAATAGGGAAGGATCCCGGGCACGCCCGCGCTGCCCTCCTTCCACGACGCAGAGTTCCACGACGCAGACATCCGAAGGTCGTCGACGCTGCAAATGTGCGGGGCCGCCATCTCGGCCAAGGCGACATAG
>NZ_DF952473.1:133741-134995 GCF_001263615.2 Arthrobacter sp. Hiyo1
GACTCGTCCCAACCGTGGCCAAGCACGACGCCGCTGGTACCGAGTGCCTTGGCGGCCAGGGCGACGGCGTCGAGCAGCTCCCGCGCCGAGCGGACCCCGGCCAGGTGGAGGGAATCGGAAGCAATTCCGGTCTCCGTGAGGTGCATGTGGGAGTCTACGAAACCGGGCGCCAGCAAGGCTCCCCGGAGATCGATCACCTCCATCGATGAGTCGGCAATCGATGTTGCAGCCTGCTCAGAGCCAACCCAGGCAACAGTGTCACCGTCAACCAGCATTGCCGTCGCGAAGGGATCAGCGGCTGTGTAGACGGAGCCGTTCCGGTACATCGTGACCTTGCGGGGCCGGGTTTCGGCGGGCACGCCTGGATGAGTCATGGATATGCTCCTTGCTGGGAATCTGTGGTGTGTCAGGAGACGTTGGAGTAGGCGACGACGCCGCGCCGGACCAGATCGATCGCTTCGCGGCACATCTTGGTTTGGCGCCGTTCGAGCCTGGAATCTTCGCCATCTGGTCCAGCAGGTCGATGACCTGCTTCGCCCAGCGCACAAAGTCGCCTGCGGCGAGGTCGGTGCCGCTGAGGACCTCCTGGAGATGGCGGCCCTTCGCCCACTTGAAGATGGGCCAGACAAGTCCCAGCTCCGGTTCGGCGGTGAGCGGGAGCCTGTTCTTGTCCTCGACGTCCTCCAACGCAGACCACTCCCGGACCACGATGTCCACGGACGTTTCGAGGGATACGGACGGCATTTTGGGTCGCAGGCCGCGATCGTCGCGCTTGGCTTGGTAGACCATCGTGCTGGCCAGCGCAGCCAGTTCGGCGCCATCGAGGTCCTTGATGGCCCCTTGGCGGATGGATTGGGAGATCAGTAGGTCTTTTTCGCCGTAGATGCGGCGCAGGCGCTGGCCGTCCGCGCTGATGGTGACATGGCCGGCGTCGGACGTCTGGAGGTAACCGTAAACGGCGAGGACATCGCAGACCCGGTCAAATGTCTTCGCGATCGTATTGGTACGGCCCTGGATCTGCCGGATGAGCCCATCGGTTTCATGCCGCAGTTTCCACCAGCGTTCGGCCCAACGGGCATGGTCCTCACGCTCGCTGCAGCCGTGGCACGGATGGGCTCGCAGTGCCCGGCGAAGGTCTGCGATCTTCTTTTCCTGGTCCGGCATGTAGCGGGCGCGCCCGAAGTCCTCGCTCCGGTTCGTGCCGCGGGCCGGCGGACGCCCCTCCCGCACGGCATTCCGCATGGCGGATGCCAG
>NZ_DF952473.1:137349-140522 GCF_001263615.2 Arthrobacter sp. Hiyo1
GGTCGTCGGCGGGAATCTCCCGGCTCGCCTCGTCCACCCGGGACGCAATGATCTGCTGTTCGCGCTCGGTCGTGAGCCACAGCCCGGCCGCGGCACACTGCGCAACAGCTCCGTCGCAACCGGCGCGGGAGAAGATGAAGGTAATGGCCGGAAGCAGTCCTTGACGGTCCAGGCTCGCAATGATCTGGGGCCGGCTGGCCTTGCGCACCGGGCTGCGCTGCTCACTGGCTGTGTTGTCACGCTGGCGGTCCTGCCGCCGGCGGCTGCGTCCGCCATGGCCAAAGCGGCCGCGGAAGTTCATCTGGCTTTCCGCCCGTGCCATGGAAAGCAACTCCGGGTTGACCTCGAATTCCCTTTGCGGGGGGTTCCTGTCGGGCTCCCGGACTGGCTCCGGCACGGATCCTTCGCCGTCTGCTGCCTCCGGAGCGATCTCGTCAAAGGTGGTATCCCCCGCGAAGAGATCAACGATTTCACGCCCCACCATGACGTGCTGCCACAAGGGGACGGGACGGTGTTCGGAGACAATCACGTCGGTGTGTCCACGCACCGTGTCCAGCCACGCGCCGAACTCTTCCGCGTTGGACACCGTGGCGCTCAAGGAAACCACTTGCACTTCGCTGGGCAGGTGGATGATCACTTCTTCCCAGACTGCGCCGCGGAAGCGGTCTGCCAGGTAGTGCACCTCATCCATAACGACGTAGCCAAGGTCCCCCAAGGTGTCCGAATCGGCATACAGCATGTTCCTCAGGACTTCAGTGGTCATCACCACGATCGGAGCCTCGCCGTTGATGGTGGTGTCGCCGGTCAGCAGTCCCACGCTTGAGGCACCGTACTTCGCCGATAGCTCGGAGAACTTCTGGTTGCTCAGCGCTTTGATCGGCGTCGTGTAGAACGCCTTGAGCCCGCGTTCGAGGGCCAAGTAGATGGCGAACTCGCCGACGATTGTCTTCCCGGCCCCCGTGGGCGCCGCCACGAGTACTCCCTTGCCTTCCTGGAGCGAACGGCACGCGTCACGCTGGAAAGGGTCAAGCTCGAACTCCAGCGACTGGGCAAAGGTGCCAAGATAAGTTTTCGACTCGGCACTCCGTTGCGCTGCTGCTTGAAAGGCTTCTGAGGGCGAAAGGGCCCCTGAATTGGAGGACATGCTTCAAGCCTAGTGGCCGTGGGACTACAGGTTCTCCAGATCGGAGGCGGGTGTGGCGAGGTCGGCCGTGGCTTCCGTCTCGGCGGCAATCTTCGACTGCTGGCGGGCGCGACGTTTGTCGTTCAGCATGCAGAGACCAATCGCGGCGAAGAACAGCACCAGGAGCGGGCCGGCAAGCATGAACATTGACAGCGCGTCCGCACCGGGCGCGGCAACCGCTGCCAGGACAAACACGAGAAAGACCGTGATGCGCCAGGCCTTGAGGATGGTCCTGCCGCTCAAGACGCCCGCCATGTTGACGCCCACCAGCACCACCGGTACCAGGAAGGCGATACCCAGGAAAAGAAGCATGTGCGTAGCGAACGTCAAGTACTGGGAAGCGTCGATGTTGTTGGCACCGTTTTGTGGAGTGAACTGCAGCAGTGCCCGCACGACGTTCGGAATCACCAGCCAGGCGACGTACACGCCAACCAGGAACAATGGCACAGCGGCGGCCATGTACCCGAGCGTGTACCGGCGTTCCTTCTTGGTCAGGCCGGGAGTGATGAATGCCCAGACCTGGTAGATCCAGATAGGGCTTGAGAGTACCAGGCCGATCTGGATAGCAATGCGGAGCTTGAAGTCGAAGGGATCGGCCACGCTAGCGAAGTTCAGGACCGCGGTGCGTTTGGTCTCCTGCGCGATCTTGACCAATGGATCCGACAGGCTGTTGACTACCGGCTCATAGAGGAACCACCCTGCCACGGCGCCTAGGAGAATGCCGATGGCAGACTTGATCAGCCGGTTCTTAAGCTCCCTCAGGTGGTCTAGGAGCGCCATCCGCCCTTCGGGGTTGGCTTTGCGGCCCGTCTTCGTTGCCACTACTGCTTAGCTACGGCTTGCAGGCGGAACGTCGGTGTCGTTGCCGCTCTTGTTCGCTTCGGGGTGGTTGACCACTTTGCCTTCAACGGGGTCCGTGTCGTCCTTGGCCGCCGGCTTGCCGTCGTTCTTCATTTCCTTGACTTCGGATCTGATGATGCGCATCGATTGGCCGAGGCTGCGGGCCATGGCAGGCAGCTTGGGTGCCGCGAAGAGCAGCAGGGCCACGATGATGATAATGACAATTGGCCAAGGGCCATCAAATAGTCGTCCCACGGGAAGTCCTTTCGTTGGAATACATCCTACGTCTAACTGAAATCGATGTCGTGCAGAGACTGGGGTTGGCCCCGTTCCGCTTTGCGCTTAACGCGCTTCTGGCGACGCACTTCCTGGCGGGAGGCCTTGGCCGTCACGTAATCATGACGCATCTGTTCCGGTGAGGCAAAAACGGCCGCACCGAACACTTTCACTGGAGACTCGCCGTCGTCGTCGGGGCGTTCGGGAAGGTGCGTGCGGTGCCCCAGCCGCTCCCCTGCGGCACTCAATTCACGCACCGTGGCCATGAACTTCCGGAAAAGCCGGACGCCCAACAGGACGTAGCAAAGCAGCGACACCGCGATCAGCGCGAGCCATAAAAGGATCCAGGACCACCAAGGCATCTGAGTAGTCTAACCAGCCTTCATTGCTTGTACTGCGCAAGTGCGGCAGCCAGCCAGGCGACCGAGGCGTCGGCAAGCCCCTCTGGCGCTAGTATGCGGGCCGCACCGCCGTGCTGTGCGACAAACATCGGCAACCAGTCCGCATTTCCGAACCGGACCTCGGCAAGCAAGCCGCCGTCGGGAAGCACGGCCGTCCGTTCCGCATAATAGTCATCCGCCAGCCCCGCGCCTTGCCGGGTCAGCTGGAGCACGACCACCACGTCCTCGTCGTTCGGTGTGTACAGCTTCACCGGGACGCCCTCCTCGGTGCTTGCGCTCTTGGAAACGGAACGGCCGTTGGGCGCGATCTCCTCGATGCGGTCCAGGCGGAAGTTCCGCAGCCCGGCTTTGCTGTGGCAGTACGCCTCGAAGTACCAGGTGTTGTCCAAGGAATAAAGCCGGAAAGGGTCGACGTCCCGTTGGGACACGGAGTCGTGCTGCTGCGACAGGTAGCGAAGCCGCAATTGGCGGCC
>NZ_DF952473.1:142881-146512 GCF_001263615.2 Arthrobacter sp. Hiyo1
CTAGCGGACTGCTACGAGGTCCACCACGAAGATGAGGGCTTCGTTGGGCTTGATGGCCCCGCCCGCTCCACGGGAGCCGTAGGCAAGCTCGGACGGGATTTCAAGGCGACGGCGGCCGCCGACCTTCATGCCAAGCAGGCCCTGGTCCCAGCCCTGGATGACCTGGCCGACTCCCACGCGGAAGTCCAGCGGTGCGCCGCGGCCCCAGGACGCGTCGAATTCCTCGCCGGTGGACCAAGCAACGCCAACGTAGTGGGTGGAGACGGTGTCGCCGGCCTGAGCCTCGGCGCCGTCACCAACGATGATGTCCTTGATAACGAGTTCCGTCGGGACGTCGCCCTCCGGGAAGTCGATCTCCGGCTTAGTGCGGTCGTAATCGCGCTGACCAAATGACATGGGTACTCCTCAATTTGATAGGGACGGTATTATGGAGGTTTGCGGATGCTTACTGGGCGCCCAGGATGTCCACGACGAAGACGAGGTCGCCTGTGGGCTTTCCGTTGTCGGGGGTCGCATCGGGGTACGCCAGAGCCTTCGGTATGACGAGCAGCACCCGTGAGCCGACAGTTTTGCCAGCGAGGCCTTGCGTCCAGCCCTTGATCACGTTCGTAAGCTGGAATGAAGCAACGCCCTTGTGCTTAAAGCTGTCATCGTAACTGGAATCGAAAGGCTTGCCATCGGCCAAGGTGACGCCGACATAGTTTGCGAGAACAGTACTTGTCTCTTTCAAAGCTTCGCCTTTGCCCTTAATGAGGTCCTGGGCAACTAGACTCTGCGGCGCCTTCGCACCGTCAACGGAAATCTGTGGGATTCCCTTGTCATCAACTTTCACGGTAGGAAGGCCAGCGGGAGGGGTGACGGTGTCGCCCTCGGGCTTGGCATCTTTTGCGGACACGATCTTAAGGACCGCCAACTGAGGGGCGGAAGCTGGCGTCTCACCAGAGGCTGCGGTGCCGGGAGCGGCGAAGGCCACGTATGCGCCCACTTTCGCGCCGACAAGTGCGTTGTAAATGATCTCGTTACCGCTCTTGAATGTGTCATCTAGCACGAGGGACTGCGGACCGCTTGCGAAGGAGTCATTGACGGTCTTACCGTCCTTACCGTCAACCGATACGAATGACAGGCCTATGATCTGTCCGGCCTTCACCTTGTCGCCGGTGCCGTCGCTGACCATTTTGATGGTCGGCTGCGTTACGTCCAGCGGCTTGTTGAATTCCAGGCCGGGTGCCTTCTTTTCTCCATTGTCGGAGACCTTAAGGGAATCCAGCTTGGCGACTTCGCCGGCGGACTGACTGGTGGGCTCCGGGGTTGCTGTTGGTGCCGGGCTTCCGCCGCAGGCGGTCATCAGCAAGAGGCCGGGGATAAGAATTGCTAGTAGACGTCGCACAAATTGAACTTTCGTCGGGGCAAAAGGAGGGCATGGACGGGCCAGGCTCGGCCATGCGCGTAGAGGCCTGTTAAAAGGCCAACCTCCAGAGTAGCGGGTGAAGCTGGGAGTCAGCTCATCGAGTCCAGGAGGGCATCTACTCTTTCGTCGACGCTGCGGAAGGGATCCTTGCACAAAATCGTCTGGTGCGCGCGGTCGTTCAACTTCAGATGGACCCAATCCACGGTGTAGTCACGGCCGAGTTCCTGGGCACGCCGGACGAAGTCGCCGCGGAGTTTTGCCCGGGTGGTCTGCGGCGGCGCATCCACTGCATCCTTGATGTCCGTGTCGGCAACCAGACGCCGCGCCGCGCCGCGGGACTGGAGCAGGAAGAAGAGGCCGCGCTTGCGTGAGATGTCGTGATACGTCAGGTCCAATTGCGCGATCCGCGGGGAGTCCAGGCCGATTCCATGGCGGCGCATGTACCCATCCATCAGCTTCTTCTTGATGGCCCAGTCCACTTCGGTGTCTATTCCACTGGTGTCGCCGCTATCGATCGCGTCCAGCGTCCGCTCCCAAAGATCCAGGATGAGCGGCACGTGCTGATTGTGGGCTCCATTCGATGCTACAAAAGCGGTGACCTTTGCAAGGTACTCCCGCTGGATGTCCAGGGCCGTCAGTTGCCTCCCGTTAGCCAGGCGAACCAAGGCCTTACCGCTGAGATCATGGGAGATTTCCCGGATGCTGCGGATGGGGTTCTCCATCCGCATGTCCCGCATGATCACTCCGGCCTCAATCATGCGCAGGAGCAGATCCACCGTTCCCACCTTCAAGAGCGCGGTGGTCTCGGACATGTTGGAATCGCCGACGATCACGTGCAGACGGCGGAAGAACTCGGCATCGGCGTGCGGCTCGTCACGGGTGTTGATGATGGGGCGGGATCTCGTCGTCGCCGAAGACACGCCTTCCCAAATGTGGTCGGCACGCTGGGAGAACGCGAACGTGGCCCCGTGGGGCGTCTTCAGGACCTTGCCCGCACCTGCGATCAGCTGACGCGTGACGAGGAAGGGAATGAGGATCTCCGCGAGCCGCGAGAACTCGCCCCGCCGCGGAATCAGGTAGTTTTCGTGGCTGCCGTAGGAATTGCCGGCGGAATCGGTGTTGTTCTTGAACAGGTAGACCGTTCCGTTGAATCCCTCCGCCGCAAGCCGGGCCTGTGCTTCATCAACGAGGTCATCGAGGATGAGCTCCCCCGCCCTGTCGTGGGCGATCAGCTGCGCGAGGTCGTCGCATTCCGCGGTGGCGTACTCCGGGTGCGAGCCGACATCCAAGTACAGGCGCGAGCCATTCGTGAGGAAGACGTTTGAGGAGCGTCCCCAGCTCACTACTTTGCGAAAGAGGTACCTGGCCACTTCCTCGGGAGCCAACGGCCGTGAGTCGGGGCTCGAGTACGAAATACCGAACTCCGTTTCGATCCCGAATATCCTCTTGTCCATCTCAGGCCTCCCCTGCCAGCAGTTGCGTGATTTCGTCAGCCCTGAGCCGCCGGAATGCCCTCCGGGATCCGCGCCCGCTTTCCGGACTCCGATCCAACACCGCGGCTTCGACTGCGTCCCGGGAAGCGCGTCCACTTCCTTGTCCGTGGCCAGCGCCTTGACGGCCAATCGAAGCGCCCCGGCCACGCTGAGGTCAGCCTTCCAACCGCGGCCCACCGTCTCGGCTACTTGCTCGGCCAAGCCGCCCATCACCACAAAACCGTTCTCGTCGGCAATCGAGCCGTCGAAAGTCAGCCGATAGAGGTGGTCCTCGGCCTGTGTGTGCCCGACCTCTGCCACCGCCAGTTCGACTTCGAAAGGTTTTTGTTCCGCGGTGAAGACGGCGCCAAGGCTCTGCGCGTAGACGCTGGCCAGACCGCGTGCGGTGACGTCCTCGCGATCGTATGAATAGCCGCGGACGTCGGCGTAGCGGACACCGGCTTGCCGAAGACTCTCAAACTCGTTGTACTTCCCCACGGCTGCGAACGCGATCTTGTCGTAGATCTCACCGATCTTGTGGAGCGACGGCGAAGGGTTTTCAGCCACCAGCGCGATGCCGTCAGCGCAACTGATCACGACGACGGACCGGCCGCGGGCGATACCCTTCCGCGCGAAGTCCGCACGGTCCTTCATCAGTTGTTCGGGCGAAACATAAAACTGCTGGGTCATCTCAGGCCTCCCGTCCGGCAACTGCGCGCGATTCAACGATCGCGCCGGCGATCGCTGCCAG
>NZ_DF952473.1:147841-150203 GCF_001263615.2 Arthrobacter sp. Hiyo1
CGGCCGCCACAGCTTCTTCAGGGCGCCGCGTGCGAAGACCGAACCCGAGCCGACCGAATGGTGCTCCAATTCCTCGTACCGTCCCCCGGTGACATCGTAGGAGAAAAGCCGTCCCACGCCGGCTGCCTGGTCAAAGCCCGCGAAGAGCGGGATCACCGCGAGGCCTTGCATGGCCATCGGCAGGTTTCCCCGGATCATGGCGCCAAGCCTGTTGGCTTTGCCGTCCAGGCTCAGCAGAGTGCCCTCGATCTTTTCGTAGTGTTCCAGTTCCACTTGGAACAACCGCGTGATGTCGATGGCCAGCCCCGCGGTCCCGGCAATTCCCAGGACGGAGTATTCGTCGGCCGGGAAGACCTTCTCGATGTGCCTGCTGGCGATCACATTGCCCATCGTGGCACGCCGGTCCCCCGCCATCAGGACGCCACCGGGGTAACTGAGGGCGACGATCGTTGTGGCATGGGGCACGGGGGAATCTGTCCCGCGGGCAGCGCTTGATTAAAGGGGAGGAGTTCAGGCCTGGAGCGTTGCAGATGCTCTATGAACGAAGACGTTGCTTGGGTGGCCAGGTGGCCGGTTGATGGATCCTGCATTGCTGCGCTCCTTCGACTCTGACATCCGATGCCCGGCGGCCTCGCGCCGGCCGGGCCCTTGGCTTAGCTGGCGGCTGGCTATTGGCCGCCCTTTTGCACAAATGCCCTGACGAACTCTTCGGCGTTCGATTCAAGCACGCCATCGATTTCGTCGAGGAGATCGTCCACGCCCTGCGTCGCTACCGAGGCCTGGGCCTCCGGCGCTGCGGGCGGCGCCTCGGGGGCGTCGGTCTCTACCTCGACGTCCCGCGACTGCGGTTGCTGCTGCTCCTGAGCTGCCATTTCCTTCTCCATTCTGTCCATCCCCGGCAACGGGGACTTCCTGTAATGCCATACTGCCACGGGGCGGGCCGCCACGCTGCGGTTTTAAGGGCCCGTTTGACGCCCTTTAGCCGGCTGCTTGTTCAGGCAGGCGGGGCCGGATCCAGGCCGAGCAATTCACGGAGGAATGCGCCCGCCGTGTCGTGTTTCCGAAACAGTTGTCCGGTGAGTGCTTCCGTGCCGCGGAGGGGTTCCCGGGTAGGCACGCGCTGCAGTTTTCCAATGCCGGGAACGTCGAAGATGACCGAATCCCAACTGGCACCGACCACGTCCTTGCCGAAGCTGGAAACACACTTCCCGCGGAAAAACGCGCGCGTGTCCGGCGGCGGTTCGACGACAGCGCGGCTGATGGCGGCTTCGTCCACGATTGTCTGCATGCGGTCGCGGGAAAGCATCCGGTAATAGAGGCCCTTTTCCGGCCTCACGTCGGACCATTGCAAATCGACGAGGCCCAGGCGGGCATCGTTCCATTCCAGGCCGTCACGGTTCCGATAACCATCCAGCAAGGACATTTTGGCGAGCCATTCGACCGATGACGCGGCACCGGCGGGGTTGGTCCCCAAGAGCCCCAGCGTCGACTCCCACCGTTCCAGGACATCCCGGGTGTGGCCGTCTCCGCTGAAGGAATCAGAAACCCCGGTTTCCTGTCCAAGTTTGGCCGCTGCCTCGTAGTACATCCACTGGATATCGAGCGCTGTGACGCGCCGTCCGTCAAGAAGCCTGACCGTGGCAGTCAGGGAGGTGTCGTGGCTGATTGCCTGGAGGCCGGCCACCGGCTCATGCACCTCGATCTTCGGAGCCTGGCCGGCTTCGATGAGGCTCAGGACCAAAGCCGTGGTGCCGAACTTCAAGTAGTTCGACACCTGGCTCAGGTTGGCGTCGCCGATGATGACATGCAGGCGCCGGTATTTGTCCGCCGTCGCATGCGGTTCATCCCGGGTATTGATGATCGGGCGCCTGATGGTGGTTTCCAGTCCCACCTCGGCCTCAAAGAAATCCGCACGCTGACTGATCTGGAATCCGGCGGTTGAACCGTCCTGGCCCTTGCCGAGCCGTCCGGCACCACAGATGACCTGGCGCGTGACGAAGAAAGGCGTCAGGCCGCGGACGATGTCCCCGAAAGGTACCGACCGTGGCATGAGGTAGTTTTCGTGGGAACCGTAGGACACAGATTTGTTGTCGGTGTTGTTCTTGTAGAGGTTGATGGCCGGCAGATCCGGATCCGCGGCGACTTTCCGAACCGTGGCCAGGGCGACGAGGTCGCCGGCCGCGTCCCACGCGACGATGTCCCGGGGATTCGTGACCTCCGGACTCGAATATTCCGGATGGGCATGGTCCACGTACAGGCGCGCCCCGTTGCCGAGGACCATGTTCATCAGCAACGAGCCTGACTCGTCGCCGCCGTCGGCTTCGAGCTCTTGGCGCCCGTACGCCAAGGCGACTGCCTCGCG
>NZ_DF952473.1:152433-155962 GCF_001263615.2 Arthrobacter sp. Hiyo1
CCGCCGGCCGCCCGCTGTCGCGTGAGGTTGGCGTAGGCCTGGATGATCCGCGCGGACATCATCGTGGCGTTCGCCCCCGGAGCGGAGGGCGCATGGATACCGTATTCAGTTTCCGAACCCATGACCCGCATGGCCCCGCCCACGGGAAGCTTGTCCGAAGGCAGGCCTTCCGGCCGGGCCGTCACAGGTACTGGCCGGTGTTGGGAGTCGTTTCGATCGACTTCCCGGGCTCCTGGCCGGCCTTGCCCTGGACGATGGTGCGGATGTAGGTGATGCGTTCGCCCTTCTTGCCCGAGATGCGTGCCCAGTCGTCCGGGTTGGTGGTGTTGGGCATGTCCTCGTGTTCGCGGAATTCGTCGACGACGGCGCGCAGGAAGTGGTCGATCCGCAGGCCTTTCTGCTGGGTTAGCAGGAGGTCCTTGATGGCGTACTTCTTGGCCCGGTCCACGACGTTCTGGACAACCGCGCCGGAGTTGAAGTCCTTGAAATAGAGCATCTCGGTATCGCCGTTGGCGTAGGTGACTTCGAGATACTCGTTGGACTTCTCCGTCGAATACATGGCTTCAACGGTGCGCTGGATAATGGCGTCGACCGTGGCCTGGACGTCGCCGCCGTGCTCTGCCAGATCCGTCGCGTGGAATGGAAGGTCGGTGGTGATGTACTTGGCGAAAATGTCGGCGGCCGCCTCGGCGTCGGGCCGCTGGATCTTGACCTTCACGTCAAGCCGCCCGGGACGGAGAATAGCCGGATCGATCATGTCTTCACGGTTCGAGGCACCGATCACGATGACGTTGTCCAGGCGTTCGACGCCGTCGATCTCGCTCAGGAGCTGCGGGACGATGGTTGTTTCGACGTCGGAGGACACCCCGGTGCCGCGGGTGCGGAACAGCGAGTCCATTTCGTCGAAGAACACCACCACGGGGCTGCCATCGGAGGCTTTCTCCCGGGCACGCGCAAAGATCAGGCGGATGTGCCGCTCTGTTTCGCCGACGTATTTGTCAAGGAGTTCAGGCCCCTTGATGTTCAGGAAATAGCTCTTCAGGTCTACGTTGCCGGCCCGTTCGGAGGCGCGGGCGGCGAGCGAGTTGGCAACGGCCTTCGCGATCAGCGTCTTGCCGCAACCCGGAGGGCCGTAAAGCAGGATGCCTTTGGGGGCTTTGAGGCCGTGTTCGCGGTACAGGTCCGGGTGCAGGAACGGCAGTTCCACCGCGTCGCGGATCTGTTCGATTTGCGGGCCCAGGCCGCCGATGTCCTCGTACGTAATATCCGGGACTTCCTCGAGGACCAGGTTTTCGACCTCTGCCCGGGGCACCTTCTCCAGTGCGTAGCCCGTGCGGGAATCGAGCGACAAAGCATCGCCGACGCGCAGGTGCACCTTCTGCAATGCGCCTGAGAGCCTGACTACCCGCTCTTCATCGGCCCTGCCCACGACGAGGGCGCGGTCCGTGCCCAGCATTTCCTTGAGCGTGACAAGTTCGCCTGCCCGTTCGTAGCCCAGGCCTGTCACCACGAGGAGGGCCTCATTGAGGAGGACTTCCTGCCCAACGGCCAGCTGGTTGATGTTCACCAGCGGGCTGACGCCCACGCGCATCTTGCGGCCGGCATTGAAGATGTCGACCGATTCCTCGGTGGCCGCCTGGCCGGTGCTGCCTGCAGTCGGCTGGCGCCTTGGATTGATCTGCAGGATGGTCCCGAAGCTGTACGGTGGTTGACCGTCCTGCTCGAGGGCACCTTTGAGTCGCAGGATTTCGGCCTTCGCCGTCTCCAGCATGGTCACGAGCTTGGTGTTGTTCTGGGTGGCGGCGGCAAGCTGACGGTCGATATGGCGCAGTTTGTCTCGAAGGATGTTTATCTGGCGTTCCGCGACAGTGAGTTCCGCGGAGTCGTCCACCGGTTGGATTGCCCCACCCCCGTGTCCCGCTTTTCCTTCAGTCACAGCCTTGTTCGATGGCTCCTCCGGCGTTGTTCGCCCGAAGTCATTGTTCGACGTATCCACGAAGCATCAGCTCCTTCCCGCTTTCTATAAATAGACCTTAGCCCTCAAAAGCGTTGGGTAACCTGTGACATCCGGAATGCGGACCAGTTTGTGATCTTTCCCTAGGGGGCGGGTGTGGGGTCGTCCTTGACGTTGGTGCCGGCAATCGCATCCCGTGCGGCCCGGCGCAGTTTCTTGTCGGAAACCGCACGCTCTCCTACCGCCCCCGGAGTCCAGGCATTCAGGTCCTCTTCGCTGAACTCGGTCTTGGACGGTCGCCGTTTGACGGAGATTCCGGTCACGCCGTCGGCGAGGCGACGCGTCACCAAAAGGAAGCCCGTGTGGGCCACCATGCGGTGGTCGGGACGGACAGCGAGGCCCTCAAGGTGCCAGCCGCGGACCATGGACTCCCAGGCGTCCGGTTCCGTGAAACGACCGTCGGCGCGGATCGCTTCAGCGGTACGGGAGAGCTGGGTCACGGTGGCCACGTAGTTGATCCACACGCCGCCCGGGGCCAAAACGGTGGCTACGGCGTCGAGGCATTCCCACGGAGCGAGCATGTCCAGCACCACGCGGTCCACGGACCCGGGCTCTTCGGAGCGGACGACTTCCTCCTGGAAGTCGCCAAGAGAGATCTTCCAGGCCGGGTGCGGACCGCCGAAAATGGTTTCCACGTTGCCGCGGGCAATGTCGGCGAATTCTTCGCGACGCTCGAAGGAGTGGAGGTACCCGTTGTCGCCGACTGCTCGAAGCAGGGAGATCGAAAGGGCGCCGGAACCAACGCCGGCCTCCACAACGCGGGCCCCCGGGAAGATATCGGCCATGGTGACGATCTGGCCGGCATCCTTGGGGTACACCACTGCGGCACCGCGGGGCATGGACAACACGAAGTCCGAGAGCAAGGGACGGAGGGTCTGGTACTGCTGGCCGATGTTGTTGGCCACCACTGAACCGTCAACCTGGCCGATGATTTCGTCGTGGTTCAGGAAGCCGCGGTGCGTATGGAAAGCGCCGCCTTCCTCCAGGGTGATGGTGTTCATCCGGCCGCGTTCGTCCGTGAGTTGAACCCGCTCGCCCACACGGAAGGGCCCTCGGCGCCGGGCCGCACCAGTCGGCTGAATGGCGGTGTCGGCGGCGCCGGTGGCCGTGTAGTTGGCTGCGGTTTCGCTGCTCATGGGTGTTTCCTCGCTCCTGTACGGCTGGGCCGTCATTTGTTGCCGCAGTTGCTGCTTAGTGATGCGCACTGCCGGCCGGGTTATTTCACGACCGGCAGGTAACTCTACCGGGAAGGTCCTACGGGCGTCCGCTCCGTCGGGCTACTTTACCTGTAATGGCTGTCACTACCGCCTGCTGACGCAGCAGGCCCATGACCGTGCCGCGTTCGTCCACGACCGCGTATTCGGCGCCGCTGAGCTGCGCCAAATACTGGATCAGTTCCTGGCCGCTGGACGTCCAGGGGACGTAGGCACCGTCGGCGAGCGGGGTGGAAACCGCGGTCACGAAGGTCGTGGATACCTCGGAGGCCGGCACGGCTGCAGTCGCGGCCGGATCTAC
>NZ_DF952473.1:156816-157756 GCF_001263615.2 Arthrobacter sp. Hiyo1
ATTCCGACGGCGGGTTCGGCCAAGGCGGCGGCACTCACCGAGGGGAGGCGTCCACGGAGCGTCGCTTGCTTGATCGCGCCCGAAGCGCCCATCCACAGGAAGCTGCAGACAAGGAGGGTGATGAGCATATAAGTGAAATTAATCGGGCTCCCGCTAAGCAGCGGCGGGGCTATGAACCCAACAACCAGGACGATGACGACGATCCTTCCGGCCCAGCCAGCCGCCACTGTCCCCTTTTCCTGGCTTCCCGTCACTTTCCATACCGCGGATTCCACCAACCGCCCTCCGTCAAGGGGCAGACCCGGGAGCACATTGAAAATGCCGATCAACAGATTGGCCCACATGAAGCTGTTGGCCAATTCCTCCGCCACCCCGCCGAAGACGTGGGCCACCACCAGCGGCCAGGCGGCTGCAGCGAGGACAAAGTTGGCGGCGGGTCCTGCCAAGGCCACAAGCACCGAGCGGCCAGGAGACGAAATGAAGCTCTCGAACTGGGTGTGGCCGCCCCACAGATTCAACACGATCTTCTCCGTGGGCCAGTTGAACGCTTGGCGCTCAAGGCATGGGCGAGTTCGTGGACCAGCACGGAAAGGGCGAGGAGCACCGCATAGGCAAAGGCAACGAAGTACGCTCCGTTTCCCAGGGAGGGGTGCTGCACGAATACGACCGGGCCAACCGCGATCACCGTGAACGCGGCGATGATGAACCAGGAGTACGCAAGGTACACGGGGATTCCCGCGATGCGGCCGAGCGGAATCCCGTCCTTCCTGCTGCTGCGTGTGCTGTGGCCACCGTTCCGGGGAGTGCTCACTTAGTTTGCCTGTCCAAGGAAAGCCGCGGCGGGCATGGTGGCGGAAGCGCGGGCGGCGACAAGCGCCTCAAGGTCGGAGACCTTCCGTCCCTGCAGGGTGTCCCAGGTTGCCCGGCGGGCATCCTCGGG
>NZ_DF952473.1:159160-160880 GCF_001263615.2 Arthrobacter sp. Hiyo1
CCGGCGGGCATCCTCGGGCAAAGCCATTTGGTGCGGAATTCCCACCGTGACCACCCCGGAGGCGATCGCGGACGCAACGCCCGGCACGGAATCCTCGAGGGCGACGCAGTGATCCACGGTCAGCGCAGGATCCGTGTCCCGGAGCCGCTCGACGGCGGCGAGGTAAGCCTCGGGGTGGGGTTTTCCTTGGCTGACGGTGTCCCCCGTGATGAGGAACTCGAAGTAGGGCTTGGGGAGGTTGGCGACGACTTCCCGGGCCATCGGGCCTTCGGACATCGTCACGAGGGCGCAGCGGACGCCCGATTGATACAGCTCGTCCAGCAGCTCCTTGGCACCGGGCCGCCACGGCACCTCGACGCGGAGGCGGTCGATGACCTGGCGCTCAAGGAGTCAACGATCTCCCGCTTCTCCAGGTTCACTCCAGCCTTTTGGAGAATGCCGGCCGAGTGCATGAGCGATTGCCCTACGAGCTGCATGGCTTGTTCATGGCTCCAGGCGCCTCCGTAGGACTCCACGAGGGTGCGCTCTGCGGCAATCCAATACGGCTCGGTGTCCACCAGGGTGCCATCCATGTCCCATAGCGCGGCTTTGAGCTCGGCTTTTACAAAGGGCTGGGTGGCTGAAGCAAGCATGCCTAAAGTCTACGTGGAAGGAGGCAGGGCGATTGCCGCTCTACGCCCGGGGCGAAGTATGGCCACGCCGGTCCCCGCACGCCATGCATCGGTGGCGGTGTTGGACGTAGGGTGAGTGAATGAACAGTTTGGACGGAGCCCCTGACGGACAGGCCACTTCACCGGAGCCTGAGCGCCTTCTCCAGCCTGTAGCCGAAGGTCAGCGCATCACCGTGATGCTCGCGGCTTTCGAAGGTTGGAACGACGCCGGTGAGGCGGCCAGCGATTCCCTGCACTACTTGAACAAGTTGTGGCAAGGAAAGAAAGTGGCATCCGTTGATGCCGACGACTATTACGACTTCCAGTTCACCAGGCCGACTGTGCGACGCACGGCCGCCGGGACGCGCAAAGTGAAGTGGCCTTCCACGCGCTTGTACAAGGCCAGCGTCCCGGACAGCAACGTCGATGCGGTGTTCGTGCTCGGCACCGAGCCGTCCTACCGCTGGCGTGCCTACACGGCCGAGCTTCTGGTCCACGCTGAAACGCTCAAGGTCGACTATGTGGTGTTGATCGGCGCCCTTCTGGCCGATGTCCCGCACAGCCGCCCAATCCCCGTGAGCACCACCTCGGACGACAGCGGATTGCGGCAGCGGTTGAACCTGGAGGCTTCGCAGTACGAGGGTCCGGTAGGCATTGTGGGCGTGCTGGCGGAATTCGCGCTGCTCGCGGGCTTGCCCACGGTGTCGCTGTGGGCGGCCGTGCCGCACTATGTCGCCCAACCGCCCTCCCCCAAGGCGCAACTGGCCATCTTGAACAGGATCGAGGACCTGCTCCAGGTGCCGCTGGACACCCACGCCCTCAACGAGGAATCCGAGGCCTGGGAGCGGGGCGTGGACGAACTGGCCACCGAAGACCCCGAAATCGCCGCCTACGTGCGGCAGCTCGAGGAGGCCAAGGACACGGCCGACCTGCCGGAGGCCAGTGGCGAATCCATCGCCCGCGAGTTCGAGCGCTATCTCAAACGCAGGGGCAAGGACAAGCCCTAACCCAACGCGGGGTCACTTACGGCCCGTCCAAGGGGACATTATGGGCCGTAAGTGAACCCCGCG
>NZ_DF952473.1:162317-166153 GCF_001263615.2 Arthrobacter sp. Hiyo1
CGGCTGCCTCGACGTCGTAGTAGACGTCGCCGTCGGGTTCGCCACCCGTGCCGTGCACGCGGTAGGCGAGCTCGTCCGCGATCAATTTCTCGATAGCCGGAACGATCATCGGGATCGCTTCGACGGCTCCGATGTAGTAATTCGGGGCCAGCACATTGAGGGCGTCCATGTCGGTCTGGAAAAGCTCAATCTGGCTCGCAGCCAACTCCCGCCAGTCAACGCCGGTGGCGGTGGCCCGCTCCAGGAGCGGATCGTCGACGTCGGTGACGTTCTGGACGTACGCAACGCGCTGGCCGCTGTCCCGCCATGCCCGGTTGAGCAGGTCGAAGGCGACGTAGCTGGCGGCGTGGCCCATGTGGGTGGCGTCGTACGGCGTGATGCCGCAGACGTACATGGATTGCTCCGCACGTGGCTCGACCTCCACGAGGGACCCGAGGGCGGTATCGAACAGCCTCAACGGGGGCATGCTGCCGGGTAGTTCAGGCACAGGGCGGGAGATCCACGATTTCACAGCCTCAACCATAGTGCTAGGCGCTGATGACATTGAAACCGAGCAATACATAGAGGGCTAGTCCCAGGAGAATGCGGTACCACACAAAAGCACGGTAGCTGTGGGTGGAAATGAATTTCAGGAACCAGCCAATGATGATGAAGCCCACCACGAAGGCGATGACGGTGGCCAAGGCTGTTTCCGGAAGGCCGAAGGGTCCGGTGATTCCTTCCTTCGAGACCACCTTGTACAGCTGGTACAGGCCGCTGCCGAAGACAGCGGGTATGGCAAGCAAGAACGAATACCGTGCGGCGGCTTCACGCGTGTACCCCATTAAGAGGCCGGCCGTGATGGTTCCGCCGGAGCGGGAGACGCCCGGGATGAGAGCCATGGCCTGGGCCAGCCCGTAAAGGATGCCGTGCTTGAAGGTCAATTGGCTCAGCTCGCGTTCCTGCTTGCCCACGGCGTCGGCCACCGCGAGGATCATGCCAAAGACGATGAGCATCGTGGCGACGATCCACAGGCTGCGCAGGACGGATTCGATCTGGTCCTGGAAGAGCAGGCCGAGCACGATGATAGGCACGCTGCCGAGGATGACCAACCAGCCCATCCGCGCGTCGGGATCGTCCCTGGAGACTTTCCCCCGCAGCGATCCGAACCAGGCGCGGACAATCCTGACGATGTCGCGCCAAAAGAAAACGATGACGGCCGTCTCGGTGCCTAGCTGGGTAATGGCCGTGAAAGCAGCTCCGGGATCCGCCGCATTGGGCAGGAACGAGCCGACAATTCGCAGGTGTGCGCTTGAAGAAATCGGAAGGAATTCTGTCAGGCCCTGCACGAGGCCAAGGAAGGCTGCTTCTATCCAGTTCACGTGAATAGACCCTACGTCATGATCTACCCGATCTCCCCGTAAGCTATCAGCTATGCAGCAGCGTTACGTCGGCAA
The DNA here is from genome assembly GCF_001263615.2 of Arthrobacter sp. Hiyo1. Classification (NCBI taxonomy): domain Bacteria; kingdom Bacillati; phylum Actinomycetota; class Actinomycetes; order Micrococcales; family Micrococcaceae; genus Arthrobacter; species Arthrobacter sp. Hiyo1. The sequence continues at coordinate 163,754 of NZ_DF952473.1, forward strand.
CAGCGGGTTTCGGGTGTCCACCCTTTCCCTGGGCACTATGTCCTGGGCGGAAGAAACGGACGAACAGGATGCACGGGAACTGCTCCATACGTTCATCGCTGCCAGCGGCACCATGATCGATACCGCCGCTTCCTACGCCGGTGGACGGGCCGAAGCCCTGCTGGGTTCCATGCTGGGGGACGTTGTGGCGCGTTCGGAGGTTGTCCTCTCCACGAAAGCGGGCGTCTCGACGTCGGACGGCCGGCGCAGCGTCGATGCGTCCCGCGGATCCATGCTGTCCGCTCTCGACGCCAGCCTCGCCCGCTTGGGAACCGACTACGTGGACATCTGGTTCGCGCACGCTTGGGACGGAAACGTACCGCTCGAGGAAACCCTTTCCGCGCTGGACCTCGCGTTGCGCTCGGGCCGCGCACGGTACGTCGGCATCTCCAACTACAACGGCTGGCAGACCGCCAAGCTGCGGCGATCGCGGGATTCACCCTGGTGGCCAACCAATCCGAATACTCGCTCCTGCACAGGAAGCCCGAAGACGAACTGGTGCCTGCCATCGAGGACGCCGGCCTCGGCCTCATGGCGTGGGGCCCCTCGGCCGCGGAGTGCTCAGCGGCAAATACCGCGGACAGATTCCGTCCGAATCACGGGCGGCTGAAGGCCGCCTCAGCGGCTACGTCGAGAAGTACCTCGATGCGCGGGGAGCACGGATCGTCGAAGCGGCAGCCATGGCTGCGCGCGGCTTGGGACGGTCCGCCGTCGATGTTTCCCTGAGCTGGCTGCTCTCGCGCCCTGGGGTATCCACCGCCATAGTGGGCGCACGCAATGCGGTCCAGCTCAAGGAACTGCTCGATGCGCAGCTTTCGCCTCTTCCCGCCGAAATTTCGAGGGCACTGGAAGACGTTTCAGCGATCTGACTCGACTGAAACTCGGGCATTACTGATCGGGCTTACTGGTCGAGGATCTCCAGCTCGTCTTCGTCGAGGAGTTCATTGTTGTCCTCGTCGTCATCTTCTTCATCGTCGTCGAACACCTGAAGTGGTGTGACTTCCGAGTAGGCCTCGTATAGTGAGTCCTCATATACCTCAAAGGCATCTGCAACGGCGAAAAACGCTGCCTCCACAGTGGGATCTCCTTCGCCCCGGCGGGCGGAAGCGGCAATCAGGTGCTCTTCCAAGGCTGCTGTCAATGACTGAAGCGCGACACGCGGATCGATGCTCATGACTTCACGTTAGCCCGAAAAAGACGAAAATGGAGAGGGATGAGAGAACAATTTCTGAGCAGTTCAGTGGAGCGTCAGCGGGACTACGCAAGGCAGTACGAGTACCTCGTACTGACTGTCAGCCCTGACGATTCCTTGCCCGAGGCGCGGCGTCGGCTCGTGGAGCACTCCGAATACGGCAAGTGGGAACTGGAGCGGAGCATCCTCTATATCGGCGGCGGTCGCCGGTTCTGGCTGCGCCGCAGAGTACTCAACGTACAGCGCACCGTGTAAGCAGCACGGCCGTTATTTCAGGGTCCCCGCTCCAGTGTTCGAGCGTTTCAGCTTTCGAGCGGACCAAGCCACGCGTTGGCAACTGTGGTGTGCGCGGATTCCTCATTGGAGGGATGGAAGATCCCGGCCAGCACATCGCGGTACAGCCGTTCGAGTTCGGAGCCCCGGAAGTAGCTGGAGCCTCCCGAAACTCGTATCGCCACGTCCACGATGGTCCGGGCGTTCTCCGTGGCCCGCACTTTGAGCCCCACGAACTTGGGAAACCACTGCGACCCGTGATCGACCAGGGCATCCACGTCACGGGCCACCGACGCCAAATGCGGCTGGATGGAATCCATTGCCATGGCGGCGTCGGCAATCTTCCAGCGGATGTCCGGGTCCTGCGAAAAGCTTCGGCCCCCGTACTTGGCCGAGGTACGGCGCTTGACGGCCTCGACCGCCAGCGTGAATGCCCGCTCCGCGATGCCTGTGTAGACCGCGGCAAGCAGCGTTTCGAAGCACGCGAAAATCGCGAAGATCAACGGATCCTGGTTGGGTCCTACGGGCAGTTTCCGGAAGATCCGTTCCGGCGGCACCATGGCGCCGTGGAGGAGCGTGGTGTTCGATTGGCTTGCCCGCATGCCCAGGGTGTCCCAGTCATTCAGTGTCTCGTGGCCGGGCGCGTCGCGTTGGATGAAGCCGAAAACCAGCTCACCGCTCCCCTCCCGTGCGCCGCCATCCTTGCCGAAGATGCCGAGGCGGGTCCATGCCGGCGACAAGCTCGTGAAGATCTTCCGCCCGGTGAAGCTGTACCCGCCGTCCAGCTGCGGTTCCGCCGTGGTCCCTGAGTCGAAGAGCATGGAGTCATTTCCCGGCTCGGAAATCCCGAAGGCAAAGACCTCGCCGTGTCCGGACTCCTTCAGCACAAAGTCGAA
>NZ_DF952473.1:167751-170649 GCF_001263615.2 Arthrobacter sp. Hiyo1
GCCGCGGCTTCGAGCCCGAGCCCCAGTCCGCCGTCGGACTCCGGGACGAAGATCTTCAGGTATCCCGCCGCGGCGAGCTCCTCAAGATCCTCGTGGAAGAACGAGTTGTTCTGGTCGTACCCCGCTGCGCGGTCCCGGATGCGACGGAGCATCTCGTCCGGCAGGATCTCTTCGGGGGTCAAGGCGTTCTCCCTAGTAGTTGCTGAGCAGGGTGTTGAGCACCCTGGACCCGAACTTGAGCGAATCGGCAGGAACGCGTTCGTCGACCCCGTGGAACATGCCAGTGAAGTCGAGTTCCTCCGGGAGCATCAACGGGGCGAATCCGTAGCCCGTGATGCCGATCTTGCTGAGCGACTTGTTGTCGGTGCCGCCGGACAAGGTGTAGGGCAGCACTTTGGCGCCGGGGTCTTCCGAGTGCAAGGCATCGATCATGGCGTCGACCAGGTTGCCGGCAAACGGCACTTCCAGGGACACGTCTTTGTTGACGTAGCTGACCTCCACGCCGTCTCCGGCGAGTTTCTTGACGGTTTCGAAGACCATCTCCTGCTGGCCGGGGAGCGTGCGGCAGTCCACCAGCGCTTCGGCCGATTCGGGGATGACGTTGTGCTTGTATCCGGAGCTCAGCAGCGTGGGGTTCGAGGTGTTTTGAAGGGTGGCTCCGACGAAGCGGGCGACCGTGCCGAGTTCCTTCAGCAGGGCCTCGGGATTGTCCGGATCGAACTCGACGCCGGTCAGTTCCGTCACGCCGTCGAGGAACTGACGGGTAGTGGGGGTCAGCTCAATCGGCCAGGGGTATTCGCCGATCCTCGTGACTGCCCCGGCCAGGCGGGTGATCGCGTTGTCGGTGTTGATTTGCGAGCCGTGCCCGGCACGGCCGTGCGCCACAAGGCGCAGCCAGGAAAGTCCCTTCTCCGCGGTCTGCAGCAGGTAGGTGCGCTGGCCCCCGATGGTGGCCGAGAACCCACCTACCTCGGAGATCGCTTCCGTTGCGCCGTCGAAGAGTTCCCTGCGATGCTCGACGGCGTAGCGCGCGCCGTGGTTGCCCCCGGCTTCCTCGTCGGCGAAGAAGGCAAAGATGATGTCGCGCTTGGGCTTGCGTCCCGTCCGGGCGAAGTCACGCATGACCGCGAGGATCATGGCGTCCATGTCCTTCATGTCCACGGCGCCGCGTCCCCAGATGAGTCCATCCTTGAGTTCGCCGCTGAAGGGATCCACGGACCACTGGTCCTTGAGCGCCGGAACCACGTCGAGGTGGCCGTGCACCACCAGGGCGCCGGCCGAGGGGTCCTCCCCGGCCATGCGCGTGACAACATTGGCCCGGCCCGGAGCCGACTCGAAGATTTCCGCGTCCAATCCAACTTCATTAATAAGCGCCGCCGTGTATTCCGCTGCGGCGCGTTCGCCAGGACCGGAATCGTCACCGAAGTTCGAGGTGTCTATGCGGATGAGTTCCTGGCAGATCCGGACTACTTCGTCCTCGGGTCGGATATCAGTCATGGAACTCTCCTTGCTGGCTGGGATGGACGTACTCCGGCGGGAAGGCAGATGGTGCGGACGCTCCCCGCGCGCTTCCCCCAGCCTACCCACCGCATGCCCGTTTGGCCGCGCGCTTTCCCGCGTTTTGGCGCGGATTGGCGAGGCCCAATTGCCGTTGACAGCGCCGTCTCGAGCTCCGGTTTTTTTATTTCCCAGAAACCGTGTTAGAGTTTTTCTCGCTGCTTCGGAGGAAAGAGAAGCGCCGAGAGGCGCAGAACGAACGCTCCGAACACCACCTGCGCGGGTGGCGGAATGGCAGACGCGCTAGCTTGAGGTGCTAGTCCTCGAAAGGGGGTGGGGGTTCAAGTCCCCTCCGCGCACAATTGCAAGGCCTGGAATTCTGAGAATTCCAGGCCTTGTTTGTTTAACCTGAATTTGCCTTTTCGGACGCTAATGCGGCGTTCATCACATTTATTAAATTGCATTACTGGGAATTCACCACCGGCAATGAATCCGCCGTCGAACCCGGCTCCGCGACCCGGCTCTGAATCCGGCTCCGTCAGGCGCGACGACGGCGGCCGCCCGCGTGGGTGACCGCCGTCGTCGTAGCTCTTGTTGGACCTGGACCGTGACCCTGAAGCTTGCGCCTGAACCTGGAACCCCGAAACCGGCGCCCTACAGCGCCGTCACGGATCCGCTGAAGTGCCTCCTGCCGCTTCGCGGGTTCCAGGCCACGTAGTCCGAACGCTCCCACGAGCCTGACGCGGAGTGGACCGTGCCGATTTCCAGGGCCACCCGCGCCGGAAGGAACACCGGCGCTCGAAGTTCACGTCCCACCGGAACGCTTCCGACTTCACCGAGCCCACGTCAGCCAAGCCCGGGACGCAAGGTACATGCCGTGCGCGATCGACCGCGGCAGGCCCAACGCCTTGGCCGAGAGCAGGCTCAAGTGGATCGGATTGAAGTCCCCGGATACGGCGGCGTACAGGCGGCCGGTATCCACTCCGAGCTGCCAGACGGCGGTTGGTGCGGGCGCCCTGAACTCCGGTGGAGCGGCGGCCGCGGCGGCCTTGTCGACTCCCGGAAGGAAGACCCCCTTGGCGAGGTACGTCGAGACGCCGCGCCAGAGCAAGGCCCCGCCGTTGCTTGACCGGACTTCGGCGACGACGTCCAGCTGGGTTCCAGCCCTGTGGCCGCGCATGTGCTCTGCCCAGGACCGGACGTCGAGCGGCTCACTGAACTGGACTGCCCGCAATTGCTCCACATGGTTCTTCAAATGGATCATCCCCAGCAAGGGAAGCGGGAAGTCGTCCCGGTTAAGCACGCTCATGGCAACCGGGAACGCAAGGGCATGGATGAAGCCCGCCGGCAGTGCGTCACTCGCTGTCTCGCCGATCAGGTGCTGGTAGGCGGTGAGGTTCG
>NZ_DF952473.1:172399-174216 GCF_001263615.2 Arthrobacter sp. Hiyo1
CCAAATCGCGGAGCGACGGAGCCGCAGTGAGAACTGGTCCGGCAAGCTCTTCCGGATGCTCGACGGCGTCAAGCACCAGGACGATCGCACCCAGCTTTTCCTTGGGCAAGGCGGAACGCCGAACGTCGAGGCCCCAGCCCGCCAGGGCGGCAGCCAAGTCGTCGGAGCCGGCGGTTCTGCCGTTGCCGCTCCCGAGTACCAGGACCGGACCCGGAACCAGCGGCTCTCCCTCTTTGTACCTCCGGAGCACGGCAGGTTGGGGCAGTCCGAGCTTTTTGGCCAGGTCCTTGCCGATCCCGTGGCTGACAAACTGCGTGTATTTGTCCGTCATGCCGGTTACCGACCTTCCGGAGCGGAGTAGGCCTCGAGGATCGCGACGACGCCCTGCCCTCCGGCAGCGCAGATGGAAATGAGTCCGCGCGCAGGGCGGCCGTCAACCGGGCCGTTGTCGTGGAGCATCTTCGCCAGCGAAGCCACGATGCGTCCTCCAGTGGCGGCAAAAGGATGTCCGGCGGCGAGGGACGAGCCATTGACGTTGAGCTTGGCGCGGTCGATCTTGCCGAACGCACCGTCCAGTCCCAGCCTGGTTCGGCCGAATTCCTCGTCTTCCCATGCGGCGAGCGTGCTCAGGACGGTGCCCGCGAAGGCTTCGTGGATTTCGAAGAAGTCGATGTCTTCGAAGGACAGCCCGTTGCGTGCGAGGAGTCGCGGTACCGCAAAGGCCGGGGCCATGAGGAGTCCGTCCTTGCCGTGGACGAAATCGACGGCGGCCGCCTCTCCGTCAACGACGACGGCCAGCTTGGGCAGGCCACGGGCGTCAGCCCAGTCCTCAGTGCCGAGGAGCACCGTGGAGGCGCCGTCCGTGAGCGGAGTCGAGTTGCCGGCCGTCATGGTGGCCTCCGCGCCAAGGCTCTTGCCGAAGACGGGCTTGAGGGTGGCCAACTTCTCCATGGACGTATCGGGCCGGAGGTTCGAATCACGGCTCAGCCCGCGGTATGGAGTGACGAGGTCATCGAAGAAGCCACGATCGTAGGCCGCGGCGAGGTTGTGGTGGCTGTTGAACGCGATCTCGTCCTGGGCTTCGCGGCTGATCTTCCATTGGGCCGTGGTCAGCGCCTGGTGTTCTCCCATCGAGAGGCCGGTACGCGGTTCCCCTGTGTTCGGAGCATCCGGGGCGAGGTCCTTGGGACGCAGCCGCGAGAGGACCTTGAGCCGATCGGGCAGGGACTTGGCGCGATTGAGGTCGAGCAGGACCTCGCGGAGGCCCTCGCTGACGGCAATCGGGGCATCGGAGGCAGAGTCGACGCCGCCGGCGATGGCCGAGTCGATCTGGCCAAGCTTGATCTTGTTGGCGAGGCCCAGGACGGTTTCAAGGCCGGTGGCGCACGCCTGCTGGAGATCGTAGGCGGGTGTCTCCGGCGAAAGGGCCGAGCCAAGCACCGCTTCGCGTGTCAGGTTGAAGTCGCGGGAGTGCTTCAGGACAGCTCCGGCTGCGACTTCACCGATCCGTTCCTCCTGAAGGCCGAAGCGTGCGATCAGCCCGTCCAGTGCAGCCGTCAGCATGTCCTGGTTCGAGGATTTGGTGTAGGCGCCCCCGGTACGGGCAAAGGGGATCCTGTTCCCGCCAACCACCACTGCCTTGCGGACTGTACCCGGGGCTACCGGGGATTCGTGTGGCGCGCTCGCGGAATGTGCTGCTGCAGGCATGCGTTGCTCCTTAGATCACATCGGGTTACTGATACCCAGCGTACCTGATACGCTGAGTATCGTGAACATCCCCAGCCCAGGACTTCCCGCCGACCGCGACGCCGTGACCC
>NZ_DF952473.1:174241-187865 GCF_001263615.2 Arthrobacter sp. Hiyo1
AAGCCGCCCGCAAAGCCGTCCATGCACTGGGCAGCGACGCCTCCATGGAGGACATCGCGACCGCGGCCAGCACCTCCAAGTCGGTGTACTACCGCTATTTCGGGGACAAAGCCGGCTTGCAGCAAGCCATGGGCGAAGTAGTCCTCGGACAAATGCAACGACGAATGAAGGAAGCGGCAGAAAGCGCTCAAACTCCCCGCGAAGGCCTGTTCGCCATGGTTTCCGCGTACCTGCAGATGGCGGAGTCCAGCCCCGCCGTCTACGCGTTCATCACGCGGCTCTCGCAAGGGGAACCATCGGCGCAAGACGCCATCGCAGCTTCGGGAGCCCTTGGCCACTTCTTCGAATCAATCAGCGCCATGATCGCCAGGCCCATGCGGGAACACCTGGGGGCGGAAAAGGAAGCGTTGATCGACTACTGGCCCACCGCCGCCATCGGGCTTGTCCGCAATGCCGGCGAGAGGTGGCTCGGCAGTCCCGCCTCCCCCGCTAAGCCCGACCAGGAAACCATGGCGGCCCGGATCACCGATTGGCTGTGCGTGGGAATCGCCCCGGAACTCAAGATCAACTCCCCTGAATATCAGCAATGACTCCACGTTGTTCGGAACCAAAGAAGGAATGACCATGACTGAAGTAGTGGACCGCACCTCCTCCAGCAACCGGGTGGCCGCGGAAACGGCTGCAACCACACAGCCAGTTGAGCCCGCCCCCACGGTGGACGTAGCGGCCCTTGGCGAACTGCTGCTCGGCAAGTGGGCCCACATCCGGCACACGGCACGTGACCTCGCGGGCCGCCCCGAGGTGCACAAGATCGAAGGCTTGACGCATACCGAGCACCGCAAGCGCGTCTTCGGGCAGCTCAAGTACCTCGTGGACAACAACGCCGTGCACCGGGCTTTCCCCACCAGCCTGGGCGGTTCGGATGACCACGGCGGCAACATCGCCGGCTTCGAGGAGCTCGTCACTGCCGATCCATCACTGCAGATCAAGGCCGGCGTCCAGTGGGGCCTCTTCGGTTCAGCCGTGATGCACCTCGGCACGAAAGAGCACCAGGACAAATGGCTGCCCGGGATCATGAGCCTGGAGATCCCCGGCTGCTTCGCCATGACCGAAACCGGGCACGGCTCCGATGTTGCGAGCATTGCCACCACGGCCACCTACGACGAGGCCACCCAGGAGTTCGTCATCAACACTCCGTTCCGCGCCGCGTGGAAGGACTACATCGGCAACGCAGCCGAGGATGGCCTGGCCGCCGTCGTATTCGCCCAACTGGTCACCCGCAATGTGAACCATGGCGTCCACGCGTTCTATGTCGAGCTGAGGGACCCGGACACCAAAGAGTTCCTGCCCGGAATCGGCGGCGAGGACGACGGCATCAAGGGCGGGCTCAACGGGATCGACAACGGCCGCCTCCACTTCACCGACGTCCGCGTCCCGCGCACCAGCCTGCTCAACCGTTACGGCAACGTCGCCCCCGACGGCGAATACACCTCGCCGATCGCCAGCCCGGGACGGCGCTTCTTCACGATGCTCGGTACTTTGGTGCAAGGCCGGGTCTCCCTCGACGGAGCCGCAGTCGCAGCCAGCAAGGTGGCCTTGACGACAGCCATCCGGTACGCCGCCGAACGGCGCCAGTTCAACGCCTCATCCCCCACGGACGAGGAAGTACTGCTGGACTACCAGCGGCACCAGCGCCGCTTGTTCACTCGCCTTGCCACCACCGTTGCGGCGAGCTTCGCGCATGAGCAGCTGCTCGAAAAGTTCGACGACGTCTTCTCCGGCCGGCACGACACCGACGCCGACCGCCAGGACCTCGAGACCCTGGCCGCCGCCCTCAAGCCCATGAGCACCTGGCACGCCCTCGACACCCTGCAAGAGTGCCGCGAGGCCTGCGGCGGCGCCGGATTCCTGATCGAGAACCGATTCGCCTCGCTGCGTGCGGACCTGGACGTCTATGCCACTTTCGAAGGTGACAACACCGTGCTTCTGCAGCTCGTGGCCAAGCGCCTCCTGGCGGACTATGCCAAAGAGTTCCGCAATGTCGACTTTGGCGTGCTGGCCCGCTTCGTCGCTGCCCAGGCTGCCGACGTCGCCATCAACCGGACCGGCCTGCGGCAAGTGGCGCAGTTCGTGGCGGACACCGGATCAGTCCAGAAGGCTGCTTTGGCCCTGCGGGACGAGGAAGGCCAACGCACGCTCCTGACGGACCGGGTGCAGTCCATGGTGGCGGAGGTCGGTTCGGCGCTCAAGGGTGCGAACAAGCTTCCGCAGCACCAAGGCGCCGCCCTGTTCAACCAGCACCAGGACGATCTGATTGAAGCCGCCCAGGCCCACGCCGAGCTACTGCAATGGGAAGCGTTCACGGAAGCCCTTGGCAAGGTCGGCGATCCGGGCACCTTGCGAGTGCTGACCTGGCTCCGCGACCTGTTCGGCCTTTCGCTCATTGAGAAGCACTTGTCCTGGTACCTCATGAACGGCCGCCTCTCCATGCAGCGCGGACGCACTGTGGGGGCCTACATCAACAGGCTGCTCGTCAAGATCCGTCCCCACGCCCTGGACCTGGTCGATTCCTTCGGCTACGGTCCGGAGCACTTGCGGGCGGCCATCGCCTCGGGGGCCGAGAAGGAACGCCAGGACGAAGCCCGGGGCTACTTCCAGGCGCAGAGGGCAAGCGGCGAGGCACCCGCCGAGGAGAAGAGCCTCCTCGCCTTGAAGGAAGAAAATCCAGCTAGCATCCTGCCGTGACCGGCCGGTGAACATCTGCCGAATCCTTTAACGACGGCGGCGCCGCACCCCTCAGCGGGAGTGCGGCGCCGCCGTCGTTCTTCCCCAACTGACTCGCATTTGTTGTCGTTATGAGCCTCATAACGACACTTACTGCGAGTCAGTTGGGCTGGTGGGCTACTGGGTGAGGACCGAGCGATAGACCTCAAGGGTTGTTTCGGTGATCGATTCCCAGGAAAAGTGTTCCTCCGCCCGGACGCGGCCCGCGGCGCCCATGACCTTGGCTCGCGCAGGATCGGACACCACCTCGTTGAGGGCGGCGGCGAAATCTGCGACGAACTTTTCGGGATCCAGCGGGGTGCCGGTACCGTCCGTGACCTGCTCCAGTTCCACCAGCAGTCCTGTTTCACCGTGCTGAACCACTTCGGGGATGCCGCCCGTAGCGCTGGCCACCACGGCTGCGCCACATGCCATGGCCTCAAGGTTGACGATGCCGAGGGGTTCGTAGATCGACGGGCAGGCGAAGGCCGTGGCATGGCTGAGGACCTGGATGAGCTCATGCCGCGGAAGCATGCGTTCGATGACCAGGACACCTTCGCGCTTGCCCTGCAATTCCTCGATGAGCCGGGCCGTTTCGGCCGCGAGTTCCGGAGTGTCCGCCGCGCCCAAGCACAGCACAAGCTGCACATCGTCGGGCAGGCTGGCCGCAGCCTTCAGGAGGTAAGGAACGCCCTTCTGCCGGGTGTTGCGCCCGACGAAGACCACACTCGGCTTGGCGGGTCGATGCCGAGGGCACGGATTGCGTCTTCGCCTTCGTCCGGCTGCCACATGTCGACGTCGATGCCGTTGTGGACCACGCGGACCTTGGCGGGATCCACGTTCGGATAGCTGCGCAGGATGTCCTTCCGCATGCCTTCCGAGACGGCGATGATAGCGGCGGCAGCCTCATAGGCGGTTTTTTCAACCCATGAGGACAACGCGTAGCCGCCACCCAACTGCTCCGCTTTCCATGGGCGCAACGGCTCCAGGCTATGTGCGCTGAGCACGTGGGGTATCCCATGCAACAGGGACGCCAGGTGGCCGGCCATGTTGGCGTACCAGGTATGGGAATGGACCAGGTCCGCTCCGGCGATGTCCGGCACGATGCGCAAATCCACGCCAAGGGTCTGGACAGCGGCATTGGCCGCGCCCAGATCATCCGGTGTGGAATACGACGTCACCGTTGCCCCGTGGAAGTCCGCATCACGGGGCGCGCCAAAGGCACGCACCTGCAGATCCACGTGCTTCGCCAAGACGCGGCTGAGCTCGGCAACATGCACACCGGCCCCGCCATAGATTTCGGGTGGAAACTCTTTAGTCACAATGTCTACGCGCACGCTACCTAACGTAGTCCTTCCGGAGTATGTGTTCTAGTGTGAAAGGGTCCGGCAACCCGGGCTTTTTTCGGGGGCTACAAAGACGTACAGGGAGAGCAAACACCATGGCGTTGAAGAAAGTATTGTCAATTGTGTTGGCAGGCGGCGAAGGAAACCGCCTTATGCCATTGACGGCAGACAGGGCAAAACCTGCGGTGCCGTTTGCGGGGGGCTATCGGTTGATCGATTTCGCTCTCTCGAATCTGGTCAATTCCGGGTACCTCCAGATCGTGGTGTTGACCCAGTACAAGTCGCACAGTCTTGACCGCCACATCTCCGAGACCTGGCGGATGTCCACCCAGCTGGGAAGATATGTCGCCTCGGTTCCGGCCCAGCAGCGCGTGGGCAAGAGCTGGTTCCTCGGCAGCGCGAATGCCATCTACCAGTCCCTGAACCTGATTCACGACGCCAACCCGGACATTGTGGTGGTTGTCGGAGCGGACCACGTCTACCGCATGGACTTCCAGCAAATGGTTCAACAGCACGTTGCGAGCGGAGCCAAGGCCACGGTTGCGGCCGTCCGCCAGCCGCTGAACATGGCCAACCAGTTCGGCGTCATCGAGGTCGACAAGAACGATCCCCAGAAGATCTCGGCGTTCGTGGAAAAGCCCGCTGAAACGGAAGGCCTCGCCGCCGATCCCTCGCAGTTCCTTGCTTCCATGGGCAACTATGTCTTTGACGCCGATGCCCTGGTGGAAGCACTTCGCATCGATGCGGAGCGCTTGGACACCAAGCACGACATGGGCGGCGACATCATCCCCTATTTCGTGTCCCAGGGTGAGGCCGGCGTCTACGACTTCACGCTCAACGACATCCCCGGATCCACCGACCGCGACCGCACCTACTGGCGTGACGTTGGAACCATCGATTCGTTCTATGACGCCCACATGGACCTGATTTCCCCGGTCCCCGTGTTCAACCTGTACAACTCGGAATGGCCCATCTACACGCGGCAGAGCATCTCTCCGCCGGCCAAGTTCGTCCGGGGAGACAACAACACGGTCGGCACCGCTTTGGACTCCATCGTGGCCAGCGGCTCGGTGATCTCCGGAGGAATCGTGGAAGGGTCCGTCCTCTCCAACGATGTCTACGTTGGACCGGCCAGCAGGATCCAGGACTCGGTGCTGATGGACAAGGTGCGCATCGGTGAAGGCGCCGTCATCAAGCGGGCCATCATCGACAAGAACGTGAAGGTTCCTGCCGGGGCCGCCATTGGATTGGATGCCGACCTCGACCGCGCGCGCGGCTTCAAGGTCACCGAATCCGGAATCACCGTACTCGCCAAGGGTCAGGTAGTACCGGAGCCTGACGGTTCCGAGCTTGCCCTGGCTGCCGAGTACCGCCGCTCGGTGCCGGAAGCAATCAAGGCTGCCACGGAGAAGTTCCCCGACATCAGGGACTCCGCGGAGCAGGTCACGAAAATCCAGGCGGACTCGGTAGAGGTCTGACCCGGAACACCGGAACCAGGATAGCCCCGGCCTCCCGGCCGACAGCAGGCCTCCAGCCTCTGTTGCCCGGGAGGCTTTGCTGTGCCTGACCCTGTAAAATTGACCCAATGAGCCCCGCCGATTTGACGCCTGAAGAGATCCAGGCCTGCCTCAAGGTCTTGAACACCATCCACGCCTACGACGAGGAGCACCCGGACTACGTCGCAATCCGTCGTGCCACGGGAAAGATGTTCAAAGCCGTCAAGCGGCATCGCCGGGTCACCAAACGGGACGAGATCGCGGAAGCCGACCGCGCCGTCATCGCACTGACCGCCACCGCGGCCCCGGACAGGATCGACGACGAAACCCGCGGCAACAAGCTGGCAACCTCGGCGACGGGCGAAATCGCCGGCCACCTCATCCGGTCCAGGCCCTGCTACATCTGCAAGCAGCACTACACGCAGGTAGACGCGTTCTACCACCAGTTGTGCCCGGAATGTGCGGCCTTCAGCCACAGCAAGCGCGATGCCCGCACCGACCTCAGCGGACGCCGCGCCCTCCTCACGGGCGGGCGCGCCAAGATCGGCATGTACATCGCCCTCCGCTTGCTCCGCGACGGCGCACACACGACGATCACCACCCGCTTCCCCAAAGACGCGGCACGACGCTTCGCCGCCATGGAAGACAGTGCTGACTGGTTGCACCGGCTCAGGATTGTGGGCATCGACCTCCGGGACCCCTCACAGGTCATGGCCCTCACCGATTCCCTCAACGAAGCCGGCCCGCTCGATATCATCATCAACAACGCCGCCCAGACCGTCCGGCGTTCGGGGAATGCGTACAAGCCCTTGGTGGATGCCGAGGACGAGCCGCTGCCTGAGGCCTTGGAGGCAGCCAACGGCGGCCCCGAACTCGTCACCTTCGGGCATGCCCACGACAAACACCCGTTGGCCATCACCCACAGCGTCACGGAACATCCCGTGCTCGCGGGAGATGCGATTACCTCGCTCGCGCTGTCCACGGGCTCCGCGTCGTTGGAGCGGATAGCGACAGGCACCGCGATCGACGCCGGCGGCCTGGTTCCCGACCTCGCGGCCATCAATAGCTGGACCCAGGTGGTGGACGAAGTAGACCCGTTGGAGATGCTTGAGGTTCAACTCTGCAACGTCACGGCGCCGTTCCTCTTGGTGAGTCGGCTTCGCGGGGCCATGAAGCGTTCCACGGCACGCAGGAAATACATCGTGAACGTCTCGGCCATGGAAGGGCAGTTCTCCCGCGCCTACAAGGGCCCCGGGCACCCGCATACCAACATGGCAAAGGCCGCGTTGAACATGATGACGCGGACCAGTGCGCAAGAGATGCTCGACAGCGACGGGATCCTGATGACCGCCGTCGACACCGGATGGATCACGGACGAACGCCCGCATTACACCAAAGTGCGGCTCATGGAGGAAGGCTTCCACGCGCCGCTCGACCTTGTGGATGGAGCGGCGCGTGTCTACGATCCCATCGTCATGGGCGAAAACGGCGAAGACCAGTACGGCGTCTTCCTGAAGGACTACAAGCCCTCCCCCTGGTAAATCCAGGCGGAGGGCCGCGGTCCTGCTAAGTGAGCCGGGTTATCTCGACAGTGACGGTGAGGCCTGAGCCGCCGCCCCCGGACAAGATCCCCTTCAAGCGGAACATCCCGGTAATCCCGGCCCCGCGCCACGGTGACGTGGAGATCTCCGGCAGGCTTGTGTTGGTGGGATCCCAGCTGCGCCATTCGCCGTCCCACCATTCCAGCCACGCGTGGGATTGACCCGCGACGGTTTCGCCGATCTCTGCCGTGGGCCGCGGATGGATGTACCCGGACACGTACCGGGCCGGGATGCCGCAGCTGCGGAGTGAGCCGATAGCCAAATGGGCCAGGTCCTGGCAGACTCCTTGACGCTGGTTCCAGGCTTCTTCGGCGTTGGTGGTGACGCCCGTGGTGCCCTTCACATAGCTCATTTCGCCGCGCATCCATTCGAAAATGGCCATGGCTGTCTCGTGCGGATTCTTGCCGGCGACGACGGCGGGAATGATGCCGAGGACTTCCTCCCCCGGACCCGTGAGCTGCGACTGGGGCAGCCAGTCGCTGAACTGGTCCCGGATCTCGTCGGAAGCCATCACATCCCAGCCCACAATCTCGTCGTCCAGGGCGACCCGCTCCACCCGGTGGACCTCAACGGTGGTGGTTGCCACCACTTCGAGGCGCTCGTGCGGCATCTGCATATCGAAGGCGGTGACGCGGGTGCCCCAATAGTCACGGTAGGTGCTCACGGCAGCTTGCGACGGCGTGATCTTCAGCGAGGATTCAAGCACCACCTGTTGCGGATCGGTCAACGGGGTCATGCGTGCCTCGTTGTACGACAGGGTCACTCGGCGGTTGTATTTGTAGGCCGTCTTGTGGACGATGCTCAGCCGGGTCATGAAACTTCTCCCACCCAGGCCAGTTCATCCGCCTGATTGAAGTACTTACGGGAAATCGCGTCGGAGGCCTGCGTGACGGCTTTCTGCACCCGGTCCATGTGCTCGGGCAACTCGGACATGAGATCGTCCGTGCGATGGAACTCAAGGAAGGTACGGGCCTGGCCGACGATCCGACGGGCGTCGTTGATGAAGCCCACCCGCTGGGCGGAGGGATCCAGCTTGGCCAGGCATTCGTCGGCGTCGCGCAGGGCGAAGACGATGGAGCGGGGAAACAAACGGTCCAGCAGGAGGAACTCCGCGGCGTGTTGGTCTCCGAACGCCGCACGGCGGGTCCGAAGGAACGACTCGTAGGCGCCGGCGCAACGCAACATGTTCACCCAGGACATTCCGGCGGAGAGCACATCCCGGGTGGAGAGCATCCGCGCGGTCATGTCGGCGCGTTCGAGCGAGCGGCCGAGGACCAGGAAGAGCCAGCTTTCGTCGTGGCTCACCGTGGTGTCCGCGAGGCCCCTGACCATTGCGGTGCGTTCCAGGACCAGTTGCAGAAGCGGTACGTACCCACGACGTCTTTACGGTGCTGGTTCAGCCCGTAATAGGTGGTGTTGAGGCTCTCCCACAATGACGAGGACACAGTCTCGCGCGCGCGCCGCGCATTTTCACGCGCGGCCCCCAGGGACCCGGCAATCGAGGTGGCACTCGTCTTGTCGTAGGCGAGGGCGTGCAGCAGCTCCGGCAAGCCGAATTCCTCGCTCTGTGGCCGGGCTCCCATGACAGCCAGGAGTTCCCTCGCCACACTGCGTTGCTCCTCGAGCGGAAGGTGGTTTAGGCGTTCTAGATGGACGTCCAGGATTCTGGCCGTTCCGTCGGCCCGCTCCACGTAACGGCCGATCCAGAAAAGGGATTCAGCAATACGGCTCAGCATGGGGCTGTGCCTCCTTCGGGTCCTGCGTTGTGACGATGAATGTATCCTGCTCCGGCACCATAGCGTGACGGATCACTGCTGCTGGTCCGATTGGCGGTCCCGCCAGTTGCTTTCGACGGGCCAGACCGAGACCTGTTCACGCACCGTGATGGAGGAACGGGGCAGTTCGACGGCGGGCAGTTGCGGGGAGTCGGAGAGTACCCACGTGTCCTTGGAACCGCCGCCTTGGGAAGAGTTCACGATCAACGAGCCCTCCTTCAGTGCCACCCGGGTCAGCCCGCCCGGCAGCACCCAGACGTCGTCGCCGTCGTTGACCGCGAACGGACGCAAGTCCACGTGGCGGGGCCCGAAGCGGTCTCCCGAGAGGGTGGGCACGGTGGAAAGCTGCAGCACCGGCTGCGCGATCCAGCCTCGCGGATCCGCCAGCACCCGCTTCCGCAAGGCGTCCAGCTCGTCCCGTGAAGCATCCGGACCGATCACCAGGCCCTTGCCCCCGGAACCGTCCACCGGCTTGACCACGAGTTCCTCAAGCCGGTCCAGGACCTGCTCCCGGGCTTCCTTCTCCTCCAGCCGGAAAGTCTCCACGTTCGCGATCACCGGCTCTTCGTGCAGGTAGTACCGGATCAGGTCCGGCACGTAGGAATAGACCAGCTTGTCATCGGCCACCCCGTTTCCAACGGCGTTTGCGATCGTCACACCGCCCGCCCGGGCCGCGTTCACGAGTCCCGGACACCCGAGCATGGAATCGGAACGGAACTGCAGCGGATCCAGGAATTCGTCGTCGATCCGCTTGTAGATCACGTCCACCCGCTGTTCACCGGCCGTGGTGCGCATGTAGACCCGGTTACCGCGGCAGATCAGGTCCCTGCCCTCGACCAGTTCAACGCCCATCAACCCGGCCAGTAGCGTGTGTTCGAAGTAGGCGCTGTTGAACACACCGGGGGTAAGCACCACCACCGTGGGGTCATCGACCCCGGACGGCGCCGTCTTCCGCAACGCCGACAGCAGACGCCGCGGGTATTCCTCGACCGGACGGATGTGCTGCTGCCCGAACGCCTCCGGCAAACCCTTCGCCATCGCCCGCCGGTTCTCCAGCACGTAGGACACGCCGGAAGGCACACGGACGTTGTCCTCCAGCACCCGGAAGGTGCCCGCCGCATCGCGGACAACGTCGATACCGGACACGTGCACCCGCACGCCACCGGCCGGTTCGAAACCATGCACGGCACGGTGGAAATGCGCGCTCGTGGTCACCAATGCCCGCGGCACCACGCCATCAGCGACCACCGCCATCCGCCCGTAGACATCGTCCAGGAAAGCCTCCAGCGCCCGCACCCGCTGCGCCACCCCGCGCTCGAGGACATCCCACTCGTCAGCCGGAATCACCCTCGGCACGATATCCAGCGGGAAGGGTCTCTCCTCCCCCGCATAATCGAAGGTCACGCCCCGGTCCAAGAAGGTCCGCGCCATCGACTCGGCACGCGCGCTCACATCCGCAAGCGAAAGCTCGCGAAGTGCGCCGTCCACCTGGCCGTAGGACTTTCGGGCAACGGTGCCTGGGGCGAACATTTCGTCGTAGGCGCCGGAACGCGCGGCGGCCTCGGAGTAATCCCGGAATAGCTCTGACATGGGATTCAGACAATCACCTTTTCGATTACGAACGCATTTCGCGTTCTGCATGTTGCGACACCAAGCGTGAACCCGGTTCGCATTTCAGCGCCTGCATGCATCAAGGTTGACGAATGCACTCCAATCGTTTCCCGGCCCCGGTCTCCCGATTGGGAGCCGGGATCGTCATGGCAGTGGCAGCCACTGGACTTGCCTTCATTGTCCATGCCCTGCTTCCCCCCATCCCTGCCATGACAGCCGCTGTAGCGCTGGGTTTGTTAGCTGCAAATATACCGGGCACGGCGGCATGGGCTGCCGGACGCGCCCGCCCGGGCCTCGACTTCGCGGGCAAGCACCACATGCGGGCGGGCATCGTGCTGTTGGGCCTAAAGGTCAGCGTTGTCGATGTCCTCGACCTTGGCTGGTTCGCTCTCGTCCTGATTGCCGCAGTCGTGCTCCTCAGTTTCGCGGGCACCTATGGGCTGGCCCGCTTGGTAAAGCTTCCCCGCGAGGGCGCCTGCTGATAGCCACCGGCTTCTCCATCTGCGGTGCCTCCGCGATCGGAGCCATGGCCGCGGTACGCCGCATCAAACACCAGGACACCGTCCTGCCGGTTGCCTGGTGACCCTTTGCGGCACGCTCGCGATCGGCGTCCTGCCCCTGCTCATGCACCCCTTGGGCCTGAGCCCGGAACAATTCGGCGCCTGGACCGGGGCTTCCGTGCACGACGTCGGCCAGGTAGTCGCGACTGCACAGACTGCCGGTCCGGTGGCGCTGGCGCTCGCCGTCGTCGTGAAACTGACCAGGGTGGTCCTGCTGGCCCCCATCGTGGCCGGGGCGGGCCTTGCGCAACGATGGTCCATGCGGCGGAAGTCGCGCAACGGTACGGAAGCGAACGACGACGGCGGTAAGTTTCCGCCGATCGTCCCTCTCTTCGTGCTCGGGTTCATCGCGATGGTGGCCGTCCGTTCCGTTGGCTGGCTGGGTCCTGGCGTGCTGGACGCCGCAGGAGGGCTCCAGGACATCCTGCTCGCCTCGGCCTTGTTCGGGCTGGGTTCGGCGGTCCGCGTCCGCACGCTGTTGCACACGGGTGGCCGCGCCGCGCTAGTCGCGCTTGGCTCCTGGTTCCTTATCGCCATCTTGGGCCTGGGCGCAGTCTTCCTCATGATTAGATAGCTGGGTGTCGAATCACAACTTGGCGCGCGCTGAAGCCGCCACCCGTTCAGCCTGATCAGCACCCACAGCTACGATGTCTCCCTTGACGTCCGCGAAGCCGCAGATACCGGCGTGCCGGGGTACACCAGCCGCAGCATCATTGACTTCTCCGCGGAGCCTGGTTCCTCCACGTTCCTGGATTTCATCCACGGCGGCGTGCACAGCGTGTTCCTCAATGGAAAAGGACTCGACGTCGCCGAGGTGGTGGACGGCGACAGGATCCACCTCAACAATCTCCAGGCCGAAAATCAGGTCACGGTCACCGGAACCGCCCTTTACAGCCGATCCGGCGAGGGCATGCACCGCTTCGTCGATCCGGCCGACGGGCAGTGCTACCTCTATACGCAATACGAACCGGCGGATGCCCGCCGCGTGTTCGCGAACTTCGAGCAGCCGGACCTGAAGGCCGAATTCACCTTCCACGTCATGGCTCCTTCCGCTTGGCAGGTGGCTTCCAACGGCGCCGAGCTTGCCCGGACGCAACTGACCAGCGACCCGGCCACGAGCCGCTGGGACTTCGCCACCACCAAGCGGATGTCCACCTATATCACCACCGTCCTCGCCGGTCCCTATTTCCGCGCTACTGACCGCTGGAGCAAGACGCTCGACGACGGCACCAGTCTTGAGGTTCCGCTGGCGCTCTATTGCCGCGCATCCATGCAGGAGTCCTTCGACGCCGCGGAGCTTTTCCGGCTGACGAAGAACGGCCTGGACTTCTTCAACGATCTCTTCGACTACCCCTACCCGTGGGGCAAGTACGATCAGGCGTTCGTGCCGGAGTACAACCTCGGTGCGATGGAAAATCCCGGCTTGGTCACCTTCACGGAGAAGTACGTCTTCACCTCACGGGCCACCGATGCCCAGTACCAAGCCCGCGCCAACACCCTCATGCACGAGATGGCCCACATGTGGTTCGGAGACCTCGTGACCATGACCTGGTGGGACGACCTCTGGCTCAAGGAATCCTTCGCCGACTACATGGGCACCCTCGGCGTGGACAAGGCCACGGACTGGGACACCGCCTGGGTGAATTTTGCGAACAAGCGCAAGTCCTGGGCCTATGTGCAGGACCAGCTGCCCACGACCCACCCCATCGTGGCGGACATTCCCGACCTGGAAGCCGCCAAGCAGAACTTCGATGGCATTACCTACGCAAAGGGCGCTTCCGTCCTCAAGCAATTGGTGGCCTACGTCGGGTTCGAGGCGTTCATTGCCGGCTCGCGACGCTACTTCAGGGATCACGAATACGGCAACACCTCGCTGACCGACCTCCTGGAAGCCCTGGGCACGGCATCGGGCCGGGACCTTGGAACCTGGGCCCGACAGTGGCTGCAGACCTCGGGGATCTCCACCATTGCGGCCGAGATCTCCGGGAGCGGCGATGCCATGGCGGCGGTCACCCTGCGCCAGGACTCCGTGGACCCCATCACCGGCAAGCAGGAGCACCGGCCGCATAGGCTCAGGATAGGTCTTTACAACTTTGACGACGGCGGACAGTTGTTCCGAACCGAGGGCATCGAGCTCGACCTCGACGGCGCCGACACTACCGTGGGCGGACTCGCCGGCAAGCAGCGCCCGGCCCTCCTTCTCGTCAACGACGACGACCTCAGCTATGCGAAGGTCCGCCTGGATGCGGGGTCCGAAGCAACAGTACGTTCCTCCCTGGACCGGATCAGCGATCCGATGGCCCGGGCATTGTGCTGGACAGCCTTATGGGATTCAGCTCGCGACGCCGTGACCCCGGCGACACTGTACGTCGCCGCCGTCGAACGCTTCGCGCCCGCCGAGCCAGGAATCGGCGTCCTCCTCAACGTTCTCGGCAACGCGGTGACGCCGTCGAGCGCTACGTACCGGCTCCG
>NZ_DF952473.1:188751-192497 GCF_001263615.2 Arthrobacter sp. Hiyo1
GCGGCGACCGCGACGGCGACGATAACGGCGGACCGGACGACGGCGATGGAAACCGCTAGCACGCCGCCTCGCAATAAACCGGCACTGTCCGCCGGGCTCTCCTTGGGCACGGCTGCTGCGATAATCGCCGTCGCAGCTTGCAGTTCCGCTGGTCAAAGCCCGGGTTCCCGCCCCGAGCAGTCTGCGGAAGCGCCGTTCGGGTGGTTCACGGCGGCACCGGCCCCGGCAGGCTGGAGAACCATGGACCTCCCGGATGGCACCGGGGTCCTTTCGGTCCCTGCCGATGCGAGTCCTGCGGAAAGCGACCCGGGCAGCGTGTCCGCGGCTGTCTCGTCCCCAACGGGTGAACTTCGGATCTACTTCAACGCCACGCCCCGGCAGGGCAGCGAGTCGCTGGACAATTGGAGCACCTTCAGGATCGATCACTTGGCGGACGAGAACTCCTCGTCGCCCACCAAAATCGCCGAGCGATCCGGAATGGCTTTCCTTGGCGGTACGGGATCCTGTGTCGAGGACAGCTACGTGACCCGCGTCGGCAACAACCAATACCGGGAAATGGCCTGCCTCGTAGCGGGGAGTAAGGGCATCAGCGTCCTCATCGTGGCGGCTCCCGCCGATTCATGGCCGCTCTACGGTCCGGTCCTGGAACAGGCAGTGGACGCGTACCGGGCCGGCTAACGAGGGAACACCCGCAGTTAAGGAACACGGTGCAGTTAAGGGACACGGTGCAGCCATTCTTCAGTACCGAACTTTGACTGCACCCGCTCCCGGGCTATCGCCAATTCAGCGTCGGTGATGCGGGACTCCGTGGCGCCGTAGCGCTCGGTGAAGACTTCCTGCATGGCTTTGATGATGTCCGTCCGCGCCAGGCCGGTTTGCCGTCGGAGTGGATCCACGCGCTTCTTTGCGCTGCGGGTGCCTTTGTCGGAAAGCTTTTCCTTGCCGATGCGCAGAACCTCCACCATCTTGTCGGCGTCGATGTCGTAGCTCATGGTGACATGGTGCAGCATGCCGCCGTTGGCGAGGCGCTTTTGTGCGGCACCGCCGATCTTTCCTTGCTCGGTGGCGATGTCATTGAGCGGGACGTAGAACGCGGTAATGCCCAGTTTTTCCAGGGCAGCCATGACCCACGCGTCCAGGAACGCGTAGGAGTCGGCGAAGCTGATGCCATCGACGAGGCTCTGTGGCACATAGAGCGAATAGGTGATGCAGTTCCCCGCTTCCATGAACATCGCTCCCCCGCCGCTGATGCGGCGGACCACCGTGATGCCGTGGCGAGCAACGCCGTCGGGATCCACCTCGTTGCGGTAAGACTGGAAGCTGCCGATTACCACCGACGGCTCTTCCCAGTCCCAGAAGCGCAGGGTGGGCTTGCGTAGCCCGGCCCCGACCTGTTCGGTGAGGACCTCGTCCAGCGCTACATTGAGGTGGGTGGGAAGGACCGACGGCGGGATGACCTCCCACTGGTGGTCCGCCCACCGCTCGCCTTGGACAGCGCCCTGCGGACAGCGACGGCGACGGCGTCGGCAGAGAAGCCGAACAGGACAGCGTCCGCGGGCAATGCGGCGGAGACGGCAGCGGAAATCTCTGCCGGCGTCGAACTTTCCGGAAGGCCCGTGAGCGCCCGGTTGATGTCCTGCAGGGCCTCGTCCGGTTCCAGGAAGAAGTCTCCGCTGAGCGAGACGTGCGCGAACTGCCCATCCACGACGTCGAGGTCGACCACCACGAGCTTTCCGCCGTGGACCTTATATTCGCCGTGGAGCAGGGGATCGGGTTGCTCGAAAGCCATGCTGGAAGTCATGGCTTCCATCCTGCCGGAAAACGCAAAAGCCCGCAGCCACCGAAGATACGGCGGGTGCGGGCTTTCACAGAAGCTTGGAGGTGAAGTTGATTACTTCTTGCCGCCGAAGCCCTTGAAGCGAGCGTTGAAGCGCTCGACGCGGCCTGCAGAGTCCATGATGCGCTGCTTGCCCGTGTAGAACGGGTGGGACTCCGAGGAGATTTCGACGTCGATGACCGGGTAGGTGTTGCCGTCTTCCCACTCGATGGTCTTGGAAGAAGACACGGTGGACTTGGTCAGGAACTTGACGCCGGAAGCCAGGTCGTTGAATACAACAGCTTCGTACTTCGGGTGGATATCAGACTTCATAATGGGACCTTTGTTCACGCAGCTGGATTTTGCCAGTTGCCAGGTATGAATGGAGGTGGTCCGTTGCTTCCATTTGCAAATTTCAGCGGTCGGGCCAACAACCAATCATAGCGGAAACCGCAGGGCCAAACGAACCGAGGTCAGCCGCGGGGGCGGTCTCCTCATTGGCCGCGCCTGTCAGGAGTGCCTGCAAGTGTCCTGGCTAGTTTGCTTCCCTGTAGTCGTGGTGGACGTCGTTCGGCAGGGACTCTGCCTCGCGTGAGCGGAGTTCTGCTTTCAGCTTCCGCGTCTTCTGGATCTGTATTTCGTTGAGTATCAGAGGAATGAGCACAAAGAGCGGGAAGACGAGCCGCCCGAAGACAGGGAGGTCTTCGAGAAAGATCGCCCAGAACATTGCGAAGACGAATACAGCACTATAGATGTACCGGAAGACAAGCATGTTTCTCCTCGTGCGTTATGCGCAGTCGCGGGCTGGCATGGGTATGGCCCCGGCTCCAGGATTCCAAATCCTGAATCCGTAGCAACCCCACAGGAGAAGCCCTGAGCTGGACTGCCAGACGTTTCCGATGTTGCTGATGGTGTCAGCCTCCCAGCCGTACATGGCGACGACCGGGTATGGAATCCACTGGATCGAGGGATCCGCGACGATTGGATAGGCAGCACCGTTGGTGTTGACGTGCTGGGTGATTTTTGACCCCTTGACGGTATACGACGTCGGGAGCTTCTTGCCGTTGGAGTCGAGTGCCCATGGGGCACTGATGAATCACGATGCGGGCGGACTGGTTGCGGAGCTGCACGCCGCCGTCGTTGGTGAGTTCTGCGACGTACCCGTCCGGGATCGACATGGAGAAGTCCGCGGAAGCTGCCGCTGCCGCGGTTCCCGTGGGCAACTTCTTCAGTGCATTCATCAAGTTGTCCCCTAACCTCTGATTGACTTGGAATCAGCAACGCCAAAGGTGATAGCCGTCTTTCACTTTATTTTGCGGCGTCGACGGAAACGTCATCCTCGGGGACTAGATTGTGCGCCGATTCGGTTTTGCCTGGTCCACCTATCGGATGAGCCGGATAACGACGCTCAGACCCTTCGCGCCGCAGGCGTGCCCGACCGGGGCAGAGCGCCGGCTGTTGCTTGGCTCGCCCGTCTAGTGTTCGACGGGTCGGAATCGCGGGCTCGAGTTGGCGAAGAGACAGCAGACCCCAGCCAAAGAATCATGCTGCACTTTGTCTCAGAAGTCCGCATGTGGAGCGGTGGATCCCACTTCAGCTGTACGAGGCCACGCCGACTTGCGCCGAGATCGCAATGGAGGGTCGGAGCGGCTAGCGCACCAACTGGGTCTCCTCCTCCAAGTGGCCCAGCTTGTCCGGGTTACGCATGGCGAAGATCCGCGCGATCCTGCCGTCCTCCACCACCAGGCTGATGAGCGACGGACCGCCTGCTTCGTCGTCGATCCGGATGCCGAGGCCGCCGTTGAGCCAAAGCAGAGCGATTTTCGGGTTGAGCGCGGCCTCTGGGAAGGACCGCAGCAGATTTGTCACCTTCTTCGCACCGTACACCGGCACCCGAACCGCCTGCGCGAGGCCGCCGCCGTCGGCGATG
>NZ_DF952473.1:193562-197990 GCF_001263615.2 Arthrobacter sp. Hiyo1
GCCGCTGACTTGCCCACGGCCTCGGCAATCTCCTCGTAGGCACGTCGAAAACCTCCCGTAGTACGAAGACCGCCCGCTCCACAGGGGTGAGGGATTCGAGAACCGTGAGCATGGCGATCGAGACGCTTTCGGCCAGTTCCACGTCCTCGGCGACATCCGGCACGGTGAGCAGGGGCTCGGGCAGCCATTCCCCGACGTAATCCTCCCGCCGTCGTGACAGCGTGCGGAGGCGGTTGAGCGCCTGGCGGGTGACGATACGGACGAAATAGGCCCGCGGGTCACGCACCTCCACGCGGGCTCCGGCGCCCAGGTCAGACCACCGCAGCCAGGCCTCCTGCACCACGTCCTCGGCATCGGCGGCGGAGCCGAGCATTTCGTAGGCGACGGTGAAGAGCAGGCTGCGATGAGTGACGAAAAGGTCCAAGCTGTCGGCGGCGCCGGAGCTGCTCATGCCCGCCACGCTACCGCGCGCCGCTTCGTGCCGCGAGCGGCTTCAAGCCACAGGCATCCGCGAAACCCTCGGACTCAATGCCCAGGGCGACGTTGCCGCGGGTGGTGAGGTTGGCAAAGCCGATAACGCTGGTCAGCTCAACCAGGGCCGGTGAGCCGAGCTGCTCCAGCAGCCGGGCAGCGAGCTCGTCAGTGACCGTTACGGGGGTCGTACTCATCGCTTCGGCATATTCCAGCACGTCCCGCTCCAGGGGCGTGAAGACCCCGGAATCACGCCAGCGCGGGATCTGCTGTGCCTTTTCCAGGTCGAGGCCGTGGTTGTGGGCCATGAAGTAGTTGTAGTCCAGGCACCACGTACAACCGATGAGTGAGGCCACGGCCATGTGCGCATAGGACTTCAGCGACTCGTCACACCTGTTCCACTTCTGCAGCTTCTGTCCGAAGCCCATGGATGCCTTGAGAACGGGCTGGTTGTGCCACATGACGCCCAACGATTCCGGGACTTTGCCAAACATCTTCGCGCTGAATTTCTTGATGAGTGCGCCGTAGAAACCGGTGATCTCTGCGGCCGGGATCCTGCTGGTCATGACTCCTCCTGCGGGTCTGTTCTGGGTCCTACGACATGAAGACACCGCCCGCGCCCGATCTGTGACAGCGACGCCGTGAAGCCAGAGGGCGGCGTCCACCTGATCTGATAACTGTCCCCGCCCGCGTAGCCTAGGGCTAACGATTATTGGGGGGAACCAGTGAATTTAAGTCCAGCCTTCAGTGTTATTGGGGTTCTGTACGCGATCGTCACGTTCGTGCTGGCCGGACTGGCGGTGTACGCCCTGGCCCTCGTCATTGTTTTCCTTCGGCTGCGGATCGCCGAGCTGAAGCAGGCGGCACGGCGCAAAGACGATCCCCTGCGGTGATGACTCGAGCAAGCGAATGACCCGGTCAGATGCATGTCTGGGCACCCTGACCCGACTCAGATTTTCCTGCCTGCCATTCGTTACCTCGTCGCGTAGAAGGCGACAGCCGACGACGCAGCAACGTTCAGCGAGTCGACGCCGTTCATCATCGGAATCGTCACGCGGGCATCAAGTAGTTGATCTGTCTCGGGCTTCAGCCCGTCGCCTTCGGTTCCGAAAACCAGCACCAGGTTTTGATGATCCTGGGCCACCAGCTCATCCAGAGTGATGGCTCCCTCCCCCAGGGACATGCCTGCCACGAAGTAGCCCGCCTCTTTCAGCTGTTCGATGCTAGCTGGCCACGGGTCGACCCTTGTCCACGGCACCTGAAAAACTGTGCCCATGCTGACCCTGATCGAGCGCCGGTACAACGGATCGGCACACTGAGGTGACACCAGCACGGCGTCGACGCCAATGGCCGCGGCTGACCTGAACACGGCTCCGACATTTGTATGGTCGGTAAGGTCCTCAAGCACTGCGATCCTTGATCGCCCTCGTGCACGAACGCAATCGGCGAGAAGTTCCTCGAGGGGCACCGGTGCGGGGCGATGCATGGCCGCCATGGCACCGCGGTGCAGGTGGAATCCAGTGATTTCCTCAAGCAGCGAAGCTTTGCCGATGTAGACCGGGACCTCCGGGAACTGTTGGAAGACGTCGTCGAGGTCTTCCAACCATTTCTCCGCCAGGAAGAAGGAACGGGGTTGGTGCCCGGCCGCGAGGGCGCGTCGCAGGACCCGTGACGACTCTGCGATGTACATGCCCTCCGCGGGCTCGCGGAGCTTGCGGAGGTGGACATCCGTCAGTTGTGTGTAGTCGGCAACGCGCGGGTCGTCTGCCGTTTCGAGATAGTGAAAAGTCACGGGGGGTTCCTATTTCAGCAGGTTGGCGATCATGAAGCCGAGTGCCACGATGCCGAGCGCGAAGATCACGATGCGCAGCGCGAGGGGCTTCAAACGCCGTCCCACTTTGGAGCCCACCAGACCGCCGATCAACGAACTGACCGCGATGACTGCCACCACCGGCCATTCGATCCGGCCAAAGGCAAACAAGAGGTAGGAGCAGGCTGCCACTACGTTGACGGCCAGCACCAGGATGTTCTTCATCGCGTTGGCGTTCTGGATGGTGCCGGTCATGAAGACACCCAGAATGCCAACGAGCAGGATGCCTTGGGCTGCGACAAAGTAGCCGCCGTAGACCCCCGCGAGGTACACCAACACCACCAGGATCACGGTGTGCCGCTTGTCGTGGATGGCGTGCTCCGGGTTGCCGGCCCGGTCCTGGACCCACCGTTGGAGTTTCGGCTGGAAGAGCACCATGAGCAGCGCGACCACGATCAGGATGGGAGCGGCGTAGTAGAAGACCTTTTCCGGAAGGTGCAGCAGCAGCCAAGCACCCGTGATGCCGCCAAGCAGCGACGCCGGCAAGAGCCTGAGCAGTTGCCGGCCCCTGCCCCTGAGTTCGTGTCGGTAGCCCCAGGCCCCTGTCACGTTGCCGGCCACAAGCCCCATGGCGTTGCTGATGGTCGCCGTGACGGGCGCGTAGCCCAGGGCGATGAGGACCGGGAACGTCACCAGGGTGCCGGAGCCGACAACGCTGTTGATGGTTCCGGCCCACAAACCCGCGAAAAAGATCAGGATGCCGCTAAGGATCTCCACTGCTTCTCGCTGCCCCGGCCTAGCGGCGGGCGGTGGCCGTGTAGCGGCCGGAGTTTTCGGTCACATCCAGGGGCAGGCCGAAGGTGTTGCTGAGGTGTTCCGCGGTCAGGACTTCCTCGATGGGTCCTGCGGCAACCACCCCGCCGTCGCGAAGCAGCATGGCGTGGGTGAATCCCGGAGGAACTTCTTCAAGGTGGTGCGTCACGAGGACCATGGCGGGGGCGTCCTCGTCACGGGCGAGTTCACCGAGTTTGTGGACGAGCTCTTCGCGTCCGCCGAGGTCCAGGCCGGCGGCCGGCTCGTCGAGGAGGAGCAGCTCCGGGTCGGTCATGAGGGCCCGGGCGATCTGCACGCGCTTGCGCTCGCCTTCGGAAAGCGAGGAGAAGGAGCGGTTCAGCAGCGGACCCATGCCCCATTCGTTGAGAAGGCCGAAGGCCCGGCGCTCGTCGTCGCGCTCGTATCCCTCACGCCAGCGGCCGGTCACACCGTAGGCTGCGGTGACCACGACGTTCAACACGTTTTCCTGTTCCGGGATCTGGGTAGCCAGGGCCGCCGAGGAAAGGCCGATCCGCGGACGGAGCTCGAACACGTCCACCCGGCCTAGCGTCTCGTCCAGGATCCCGGCCTTCCCGCTGGTGGGATGCATCCGGGCTGCGGCGATCTGGAGCAGAGTGGTCTTTCCGGCACCGTTGGGACCGAGGATGACCCAGCGTTCGCCTTCATTGACCTGCCAGTCAACCTTGTCCAGCAGGGTCTTGGTACCTCGGACAACGCTGACGGAAGCCAATTCAAGAACATCACTCATAGGAGTAGACACTAGGACAAAAATAGGGGCGATGGATAACTGGAACTTCGGTCACATGGTTTGCGCGACGACGTGGATGAAACACGAGTTCGGGCGGCGGTTCCCCGCTCGCTAAGATTGCAGCCATGAGTTCGAACTTGACCGCGGTCAGCTATGGCGTGAATTTGTCCCTTTCGGAGCTTGAACACCTGCGCAAGGTCTTGTCCGGATCGGGGGCTACCTTCACGTCGGAGTCGCGTTCGGGCGACGAGCGCTTCGGGGTCTACACCATGGGCCTGGCCGTTGACGGGGCTACTGACACCGACTTGTCAGGCCTCCGGCGCAGGGTCGCCGAGGCCTCCGCACCGGGCATGGACACCGCGATTGTCGCCGACGCGCTGCGTGACGCTTCGCGCAAGCTGCTGATCATGGATGTGGACTCCACCTTGATCCAGCAGGAAGTGATCGAACTGCTTGCCGCGCACGCCGGCAAACGCGAGGAAGTAGCGGCCGTGACCGAGGCTGCGATGCGCGGCGAACTGGACTTCGCGCAAAGCCTCCACGCCCGGGTGGCGGTCCTCGCAGG
>NZ_DF952473.1:198646-206447 GCF_001263615.2 Arthrobacter sp. Hiyo1
ACCTTGTTGGCCCGGCGGGGCCTTCTGGCGGTAGTTGACGACGACGGCAGCGCCCTCGCCAGCCAGGATCTTGGCTACTTCAGCGCCGATGCCGCGCGAAGAACCGGTGACGATTGCCGTCTTGTTGTCCAGCAGTCCCATTCGTGCTCCTTTATTCAAAACGTCCAACTTGTTGAAAACATCCAACTTCTATTAATTCCGAGTCAATCATGCCAGCGGGATTGGTGATCTAGTGGCCCATGCCCAGGCCGCCGTCCACGGGGATGACGGCACCGGAAATGTATGCGGCTTCGTCACTGGCAATCCAGCGGACCACGTTGGCCACCTCGGAGGCTTCGGCAAAGCGGCCGGCCGGAACACTCGCCAAGTAGGCCTTCTGGGTGTCTTCGGGAAGCTCGGCGGTCATGTCCGTGTTGATGAACCCCGGTGCCACCACGTTCGCCGTGATGCCCCTGCTACCAAGTTCGCGGGTGAGGGAACGGGCGATGCCCACCATGCCCGCCTTCGAGGCCGAGTAATTGATCTGTCCCGGTGCGCCGTAGAGACCCGACACGGAAGAGATCAGCACAACCCGGCCCTTGCGCAGGCGGATCATGCCTTTGGAGGCACGCTTGATCACCCGGAAGGCGCCCGTGAGGTTGGTGTCGATGACGGACGTGAAGTCGTCCTCGCTCATGCGCAAAAGGAGAGTGTCCTTGGTGATCCCGGCGTTGGCTACCAAAACCTCCACGGGTCCATGGGCGGCCTCGACTTCCTTGAACGCTGCGTCGAGGGAGGCCTCGTCCGTCACATCGGCCTTGACGCCAAGGATGCCCTCGGGAAGGGGGGTTTCGCTGCGGTAGGTCACGGCGACCTTGTCGCCGTTGGCGAGGAATGCCTCTGCGATAGCCAGGCCGATGCCGCGGTTTCCGCCCGTAATGAGGACGCTGCGGGCGGTTGATACTGCTTCAGACATGCTGCTCTCCAGAGTTCCGCGGCAGGACTGTGCCGCTTGAAAGTGGGTGATTTCCTGCATCGATCTTAGCCGCCGCGAGGCCCCGGCCGCGGGTAGCTGCACCTGGCGCGGTTTGGGAGGCCCGTTCAAGGGTGAGAGAATTGAGGGAAGCCGTTGGAGCGTGATGAATCAGCCGTGACAAGAGATAGCAGTCCCCTGCAGGCGCCCGGGGACCCGGACGCCGTATCAGGTGACCCCGTGGTGCATAGCATTACCGACGCCGCCGCCGCCCACTCGGACGACATGCGCGAACGAATGATCAAGTACGCCTTGGCAATGGGTATCCGCTTGGTGTGCCTCATCCTCATTTTCGTGGTCGACGGCTGGTTCAAGATCATCGCTGTCGCAGGGGCCGTGTTCCTGCCCTGGATTGCCGTAGTGATCGCCAATGGCAGCGACAAGGCCGAAGTCCACAGCGACGCCTTGCTGGACTACGTCCCGGCCGTCGAGCTGGAAGCGGGACCGGCTGAAGAAGGGGCGCCGTCGGCGGCGCCCGTCACTGTCCTGGAAGGTGAACTCATCGACGACGACGGCGACGACGCCACCGTCCAGGACGCTTCCGGTCCGGAAGCAGCCGACAACACCGGTGCCAGCAAGCAGCGATATCCGCTCGGCGGGGAAGAACAGGCGGCTTCATGAATATCTTCACTATGGGCGGCCTTGGGCTGGAGAATGAAGAGCACGCGGGCCGGGGCGGGACTCATCCGGCCGTCTGCTCACGCAAGGCGTGCCGCGCCGAGGCGACGTGGCAGCTCCTGTGGAACAATCCCCGCATCCACACTCCCGAGCGCCGCAAAGTATGGCTGTCCTGCGAGGAGCACCGGGAATGGTTGGAGGACTACTTGCAGACCCGCGGCCTCTGGAAAGAGACCATCCCGTTCGCGATGACCACTGACCCAGGCGAGGCCAGCTGAATGTACCGCTTTCTCTTTTCCAGCAAGTGGCTGGGCTACTTCGTCTTGGCCGTGATCTTCGCCACCGGCTGCGTCTTGCTGGGTCGCTGGCAAATGGACCGCAGGGCCGAGACGTTGGCCGAGATCAACCGCGTTGTCACCAACTACTCGGCCGCTCCCCTTCCCTTCTCCGCCGCCAAGGCGGAGTTCCAGTCCCTGGACCCCGAACGGGAATGGGCACAAGTTGAGCTCCACGGAAGGTATGACGTTGCGGGCCAACGAGTCGTCCGTAACCGTCCCCTCAACGGCCAGCCCGGGTACGAAGTAGTGGTCCCGTTCCGATTGTCGAGTGGCGACGCCGTGGTGATTGACCGCGGATGGTTGCCCATCGGAAACAAGACGCCCGGGCACCCCGACAGCATCCCGGCCCCGCCGGCCGGCGAGGTTACCGTCGTCGCCCGCTTGAAGGCCTCTGAACCGGATCTGGGCCGCGGCGCCGTGGACGGCCAGCTGGCATCGATCGACCTCCCTTCATATGCCACGGAGCTTGGCTATCCCATCATGACCGGGGCCTACGGGCAGCTCGCCACGGAATCGCCCGCCGTCCAGGTGATGCCCGCGCCGTTCGCCAAGCCGGCCACCGACGAGGGCACCCACCTTTCCTACTCCTTGCAGTGGTTCGCGTTCGGCGTGCTGATGTTCGTTGGTTTCGGCTACGCTGCCAGGCAACAGGCCCGCAATGCCCGGATTGATGCCGAGGACGAGGAAGAAGAAATCAGCGCGATGCCTCGTCCGAAGGCACCCGCGCCACGGAAATCAAAGCGGCCAACGGCCGAAGAAGAGGAAGACGCCATCCTGGATGCGCAAGGCTACTGAAACGATCCCGGCCTCCGTGCTGAACGTGAAGTCCGCCCTGACCGCGGCGGGCGCCCAGGACACGGTGCTCACCTTCGACGACGATGTCCCCACCGCCGCTGCGGCAGCATCCTTGCTGGGTTGCGACATTGCGGCCATCGCCAACAGCCTCGTCTTCGAACTCGACGGCACTCCCCTGTTGATTCTCGCGAGCGGGGCCGCGAAGGTGGACACCGCCTTGGTCGCGGATTCCTTGGGCACAGCCAGGATCCGCCGGGCCAGCCCGGACTTCGTCTTGGAGCACACCGGCCAGGCCGTAGGCGGCGTGGCTCCCTTTGGACACCCGCGGCCCCTACGAACCATCCTCGACATCTCGCTCCAGGAGCATCCACTGCTCTGGGCGGGCGCGGGTGACCATAACTCGATGTTCTCCATCAGTTACAGCGAACTCCAGCGGATTACGGCCGCCCAGCCCCTCAAGGTCCGCTGATCCGGTGGTCCGTCGGGTCATTGATCCGGCGGAGCCGTCGTTCCGCTGCGGCCTGGGGCTAGGCTGTTGAGCATGGCTGAATACACCTACGTCACGTACATCGAAGGAACCGCGGACCAGATTTGGACGGCGCTCACGGACGCAGCCCAAAGCGCTGAATACTGGGGCCATGCCAATGTCTCGGATTGGAAGGCAGGTTCACGATGGGAACACCAGCGCACGGACGGCTCCGGAACCGCCGACGTTGTGGGGACCATCCTGGAAGCAACACCCCCGGCGCGCCTGGTGAACACGTGGGAGGATCCCGCGGTTCCAGCGGTGGTGAAGCCCGACGTTGTCACGTTCACCATCGAGTCGCATGACGGCATTGCAAGGCTCACGGTCCATCACAGGAACATCGCCGACGACGAACAGTTGGCGATCGCAGGCCGCGGCTGGTCGGCGGTCCTGTCCAATCTGAAAAGCTACATTGAACTGGGCCGCCCGCTTGCCTCCGTGCCGTGGGAAATGCCCTGACCCTCAGCCTTAAGCGAGCGTGATGAGGTCCAGGTAGTCTTCGTTCCAGTGGTCTTCGACCCCGTCCGGAAGCAGGACAACACGTTCCGGGTTCAGGGCCTGCACGGCGCCCTCATCGTGGCTGACGAGCACGACGGCGCCGGAATAGTTTCGCAGTGCGCCCAGGATCTCGGCGCGGCTGGCCGGGTCGAGGTTGTTGGTGGGTTCGTCGAGTAGCAGCACGTTGGCACTTGAGGCCACGATCGTGGCGAGGGCCAGCCGCGTCTTCTCACCGCCGGAAAGCACACCTGCCGGCTTGTCGACGTCGTCACCCGAGAACAGGAACGACCCGAGGATCCCGCGGACCTCTGCGTCCTTCATGTCCGGAGCCGATGAACGCATGTTCTCCAGGACCGTACGGTCGTGGTCCAGGGTTTCGTGTTCCTGCGCGTAGTAGCCCACTTTGAGCCCGTGGCCCGGGACGATATCGCCGGTGTCCGGCTTGTCCACCCCCGCGAGCATCCGCAGGAGGGTGGTCTTGCCGGCACCGTTGAGGCCCAGGATGACCACTTTGGAGCCACGGTCGATTGCCAGGTCCACGTCGGTGAAGATTTCCAGTGAGCCGTACGACTTGCTCAAACCCTCTGCCGTGAGCGGAGTCTTGCCGCACGGAGCAGGATCCGGGAAACGCAAGGCTGCCACGCGGTCATTCTCGCGGACTGCTTCCAGGCCGCCAAGCAGCCGTTCGGCACGCTTCGCCATGTTCTGCGCGGCCACGGCCTTGGTGGCTTGGCACGCATCTTGTTGGCTTGGTCCATGAGGACCTGGGCCTTCTTCTCGGCATTGGCGCGTTCGCGCTTTCGGGCGCGCTCGTCGGTTTCCCGCTGCTGCAGGTAGCGCTTCCAACCCATGTTGTAGAAGTCGATCTGCGCCCGGTTGGCGTCCAGGTGGTAGACCTTGTTGACGGTGGCTTCCAGGAGCTCCACATCGTGGCTGATCACAATCAGCCGCCCTGGTGGCCCTTGAGGAAGTCGCGGAGCCACGTGATGGAGTCTGCATCGAGGTGGTTCGTGGGTTCGTCCAGGAGGAGGGTCTCGGCGTCCGAGTA
This sequence comes from Arthrobacter sp. Hiyo1, assembly GCF_001263615.2. NCBI lineage: Bacteria > Bacillati > Actinomycetota > Actinomycetes > Micrococcales > Micrococcaceae > Arthrobacter > Arthrobacter sp. Hiyo1. The sequence continues at coordinate 203,482 of NZ_DF952473.1, forward strand.
GAGGATCCTGGCTAGTTCCACGCGGCGGCGCTGGCCGCCGGAGAGTGTCTTGAGCGGCTGGTTCAGGAGACGCTCGGGAAGTGCCAGGTTGGAGGAAATAGCTGCGGCTTCCGCCTCGGCCGCATAACCGCCTCCCGCGAGGAACTCGGCTTCCAAACGGTCGTAGCGGTTCATGGCCTTGCGCTGGACCGTGGCGTCCTCGCTGGACATGTCCGTTTGCGCCTGCTTCAGCTTGCCCACCACCACGTCGAGGCCGCGGGCGGAAAGGATGCGGTCGCGTGCAAGCTGTTCCATGTCCGGGGTCCGGGGATCCTGGGGCAAGTAGCCAATCTCGCCACTGCGGGCAACCTTGCCGGCAGCGGGGAGTCCCTCACCGGCGAGGACGCGGGTGAGGGTCGTCTTGCCTGCACCGTTCCGGCCCACCAGACCGATTTTGTCCCCCTTGTCCACGCGGAAGCTCACCTGGTCCATGAGCAGGCGGGCGCCGGCGCGCAGTTCGAGTTCCTGGACGGTAATCAATTCGGGGGATGCCTTTCAATGGGGAACACCCGCAGCACCCGAAGTCAAGGCGCGGCTGAAGTGGAGGGGCCGAACAAACGGCCTTTACGATTCTACCGCCCACGGGGTCCCACACTCGCCAGCGCCAGGGCAGGGCGCGGAACGCCCCGAAATAGTAAGCACCCTTGCTACTATTTTCGGTGCGTGGTTAGGTGAAGGTAGGACGATTGCGAAGGAGGCTCTCGATGAGCAGCACAACAGGATCCGATGGCAAACACGTCCGGGCCGACCGCGGCCAGGATGAAGTCCCTTACACCGAACCACGCCGTGACCGGGTAGGAGATGTACCTGGAACCGGCCCTGGCTACACTGACAACAGCTACGTCGACGAGACGAGCAGCTACCCCGTGGTTCGCGCCGCATCAGACCCAAACGCCGCCACCCGGGAGACAGTCATCGCCCGCGAAAAGGAGCAGTTCGGCGGAATCAAGATCGGCTCGGCCTTCTTCGGTTGGCTGACCGCCACGGGAATGGCCGTGCTCCTGGTCGCCCTCGTGGCGGCGGCCGGGATCGCTGTTGGACTCGCGAACAACGCGAACGTCAGTGACGCAGCGAACCTGGCATCATCGCAGCCCGTCGGCATTGCCGGGATCATCGCGCTTCTGGTGATCCTGTTCCTCTCCTATTATTGCGGCGGCTACGTTGCCGGACGCATGGCCCGGTTCAACGGCATCAGGCAGGGGCTCATGGTCTGGTTTTGGGCAATTATTGTCGCCGTGTTGGTCGCGTTGCTGGGCTTGTTCGCCGGACCGCGGTTCAATATCCTCGCCACCGTGAACAGTTTCCCGAGGATTCCGGTGAATGAGGGACAGCTGAGCACCATCGGCATCATCGCCGCCCTGGTCGTGGCAGCAGTGACCCTCATCGCCGCGGCACTGGGCGGACTGGCTGGAATGCACTACCACCGCAGGGTTGACCGCGCGGGCTTTACCCCAACAGCAGAGGACGTCGAGGCTTAGCCAAGGCGGCTCCGGCAACCAACAGCGCCGCTCTTTGTACCTTGGCCCCAAGGCCCGGGCGCGTTGCTCGTGGACACCCTACAAAATACAGTGTCAGGCCGCTCTGTAGTGTCGGTTTCAGGGGATTCCCTCTGCCCCGGCACCAGATAGGACTCACGATGAGCAGCACCGAAACCGCATCCACGCGAAAAACTTCACCCCGAACCCGCTGGACGTCCACGGACATCGGCCTCATTGCGGTATTCGCAGCCCTCGTGGCCGCCTCAACACTGATTCCAGGCATTCCGGTGGGCGCCCTGGGCGTGCCGATCACCCTGCAGACCCTCACCGTCATCCTCACGGGCCTTGTGCTCGGCGGCGGGCGGGCTTTTGCCGCCGTCGGTCTTTACACCCTGCTTGGTTTCGCGGGACTGCCGATCTTCAGCGGAGGTCGCAGCGGGCTCGGTATCCTGGCGACACCGTCGGCCGGCTACATCATCGCCTTTCCCTTGGCGGCAGCCGCCACCGGCTGGCTGGCGGCAATCGTGATCCGCAAGACCGTCAAATACCGCGCCGTTTTCCTGTTTGCCGCAGCCATGATCAGCACGATCGTCCTCATCCACGGCCTCGGAGTGCTTGGCTTCATGGTCAATGGCAAGTTCGACTTCGCCAAGGCATTCCTGGCCGATCTACCCTACTACCCCGGCGACACCATCAAGAACGTCCTTGCTGCGATCATCGCCGTCTCGCTCCACAAGGCCTTCCCGGACATCCTGGTCCGCCGCGTCAAGTAAAGCGGGAACAATCAGTACATGAACACCATCATTCTCAGCGAAGTCGCGGTGCGCGTAGCCATCGATGGCAGCCCGGCGCCCAAGACTTTGCTGCAGGACGTCTCCTTGGAACTCACGGAGCAACGCATCGCAGTCATCGGGGCCAACGGCTCGGGAAAGTCCACCCTTCTGCGCTTGCTCAACGGCTTGGTGGCGCCCAGCGAAGGCACCGTCAGCGTCAACGGCGCCGACAGCTTGCGGGACGTCCGCCAGGTCCGCAGCCAGGTGGGATTCGTCTTCACCGACCCCCTGTCGCAATTGGTCATGCCGACCGGGCGGGAAGACGTCGAACTATCACTGCGGCGTTCCATCAAGAACTCCAAGGAGCGCACAGCCCGGGCGGAAGCTGTCCTGGAACGGTTCGGGCTCCTCGACCTTGCCGACCAAAGCATTTACGAGCTGTCCGGCGGCGAACGGCAACTACTCGCCCTGGCCGCAGTCCTCGCGGTAAACCCCGGCGTGTTGGTCCTCGACGAGCCGTCAACATTGCTGGACCTGCGCAACCGGGAGCTGCTCAGGCGGACGCTTGCGGGCCTGGAGCAACAGATCATCATGTCCACCCACGATCTCGACCTCGCCCTCGAAGCGGATCGTGCCCTGGTGGTGGATTGCGGACGGATAGTGTTCGACGGCGGAG
>NZ_DF952473.1:206472-213221 GCF_001263615.2 Arthrobacter sp. Hiyo1
CGACGCCGTCGAACACTACCGCGCGCTGTGCGCCGCTGAGCCCGCACAAGGCAAGGTCGAGGCGACGTGAGGGGCCACGGGGTCCTGATCCCGAATTATGTGCCGGGCGACTCGATTGTGCACCGCACTCCCCTATGGCTCAAGTTCCTGCTGGTTGCCGGCTGCGGCCTGGCGTCGTTCCTCGTTGTCGACTGGCTTGTCTCGGCAGCCGTCCTCGGGGTGATGTGCGTGCTCTTCCTGCTCAGCGGCGCGGGGCTCAAACGTCTCGCGCGTTCCGTGTGGCTCGTGACGCCCATCCTCGCCGTGATCGGTGCCTTCCAATGGTGGCAACTGGGCGGCCCCGTAGCCGCGCGGATCGTGCTCAATGTGCTGGTCTGCGTCGTTGCGGCGTCGGTATTGACGGTCACGACTCCGGTGCAGGCGTTGCTGGACGGGGTGGTTGCCCTGTCCAAGCCGTTCAAGCGGTTCGGGGCGGACCCCGAGCGTTTCGCGCTGACCATCGCCATTATGCTACGCAGCCTTCCGTTCATCGCCGGCGCATTCTCCGATGTCCGTGACTCAGCCCGTGCGCGCGGCCTCGAACGCAATCCGCGCGCCCTGGTATTGCCGGTATTCATCACCACGGTTGCCTATGCGCGCCAGACCGGCGATGCCCTGGCCGCGCGCGGTCTTGGCGACGCGGAAGACTAATTGCCCTGCAACTGGGAGTACTGGAACATTGCCGCCGTGCCCATGCCACCCGCGATGCTGATCATCGCCAGTGCCAGGCTCTCCCGGCCGCTGATCTTCGGCAATCCTGCGGGCCTGGGCAAGTAGCCGCGTTACCAGGACAGCGCCCGACGCACCGTAGGCGTGTCCCAACGCCAGCGCACCGCCGTCGAGGTTCGCCCGTTCCGGTTCCACTCCCAGCGCCTCAAGGCAGGCGAGGGTCTGCGAAGCGAATGCCTCGTTGAATTCCACGAGGTCCAGTTCCGCAGGTTCAAGATCGAGCCCGGCCAGCAACCGTCTGGCCGCCACCGAAGCTCCGAGCCCCAGCAATTCCGGGTCCACGCCCGCGGTGTCACAGCCCAGGACGAGCAATCCGTCGGCGGCACCAAGTTGCCGTGCGCGCTCGAGTGAGGTGATCACGACGGCGGAGGCCGCGTCAGCGTCGAAGCACGAGTTTCCGGCGGTCACAGTGCCGCCCGGTACGAATGCCGACGGAAAGCGGGCCATGAGTCCGGCCTTGAGGGATGCCCGGGGTCCGTCATCCGCCTGCACCACGGTGCCCCCGGCTTCCAAGGGAACAATTTCGGAGGCGAATGCGCCGGCGGCACGGGCAGCGACGGCGCGCTCGTGACTCCGCACGGCGAACCCGTCCTGTTGTTCGCGACTGACGCCACACTCCCGCGCTACGTTTTCAGCGGCCACACCCATGTCCGGATCCCCGAACCCGGGCGGCACGAAGGTGGCGCGGGTGTAGAAGTCCGGCTCGCCGTCGGGGTCCGGATTTCGCCTGGCACGCAACGGAGCAGTACTGATGCTCTCCACTCCCCCGGCGAGGAAGACGCCGTTACCCCCCGCGGCCACGAGCCGGGAGGCCAAGGCGATGGCGTCGAGTCCGGAACCGCACTGCCGGTCCACGGTCAGTCCTGGAACACCCACCGGCAGTCCCGCGAGCAATGCGGCATACCTGGCCAGGTTTCCGCCCCCGCCCACCGCATTCCCGATGACGACGTCGGTGACGTCCGGGCCGGCAACACCGGTGGTTTTGAGGAGTGAGCGCAGCACGGGAGCGAGGAGTTCCTCGGCGCGAAGCGGCTTCAGTTGCCCATTGGCCCGGCAAATTGGTGTACGCAAGGCGGCGATGATCACCGGCTGGCGCGAAGGGTCCAGCCCCGTGCCCCGCTCACGGCTAGGCAAGGGGTTTCGCCCGCGGATCGTTGTTCTCAATCCAGTCGAGCAACATTTGGCGGCTGACCTTCCCGCGGTCCGTCACGGGCAATTCGGACAGCGTGAAATACCGCAGGGGTCGCTTGTCCCGGGCGAGCAAACCGTCCAGTCCCGTCTTCACTTGGGTTGCCGTCACCGAACCATAGGCGGGTACGATTCCGGCGACGACTTTCTGGCCGCGCACTTCGTCCAACATCCCGGCCGCTACAGCCGCCGAGACCCCGGGGACCGATGCCAGGGCAAGTTCCACCTCGTGGGGATAGACGTTCCTCCCGGAGGTGATGATCATGTCGGACCGACGGCCGAGGATGTGGAGGACACCGGAGTCCACATAGCCCTGGTCCCCCACCGTGTACCAACCGTCAAAGCACCGCAGCGCTTGGCCGTCGTCGCCCCACAGATATCCGTTGCTGACCATGCCGGAGCGGACACAGATATTCCCGTCTGCCCCTTCGGGCCGCTCCGCGCCGTCGTCGTCCATGATCTTGAGTTCGACGCCGGGAAACGGTTGGCCGATTCCCGTTCCGCCGGCGTCGAGCGGTTCCCCGGCGGCAAGGCGCGTTCCGGAAACGAAACTGAGCTCGGACGCACCGTAATACTCGAAAATTGCCGCATTGGGCGCCCACCGCCTGGCCGCCTCAAGGGTACGGGCGTCCAGCTTCGAGCCTGCGCAAATAATGCTCCGAACACCGGATGCGTCCACGCCCCCGGTCAATCCGCGCTCGCTCAAGAGGCGCAGCATCGTAGGCACGAGGACAAGGCGGGTGACGCCGTCGTAAGCGATGGCCGCGTGGACATCGCCGACGTCGAAGGTCTCCAGGGTATGGAAGGCCGCCCCGGCATACAGGCATTCGGACAAGGCGTAGAGGTTCAAGCTCGCGGCCAGCGGCCCGGGCGCAAGCGTCCTGTCCTCCGGCGTCAGCCCGAAGAATTCGATGGAGGCGTCAAACGAGACCTGCCACGAACGCCGTGAACGGGTGAAGGCCTTGGGGACGGACGTGGTTCCGGACGTCAGCCCGATCAGGAACGTGGAGTCCGGATCGCCGTCGGTCAGCTGGTCGCCTTCGCCATGGTGGAGGCCGGTGGCGGGCCCGGTTTGCCTCATCCTCCCGGTGACCTCATCGATCATGGCGTGCGGCCACAACGGGTCGAGCACGGCGCAGCGCCGCTCGCCGGCCACCGCGGCCGTGTACGCCACCACGAAGTCCAGGGAATTAGGCTCGGCGAGTATCGTCGTCGCGGCGGTCTCGCCCAGGCGCAACGTTGCGGCGTCCCGAAGGTCAGCCCAGTTGAGTCGTTTGCCGCCGACGACGACGGCGGTGTCGTCGGGGCGGTCATCGGCCCAGCGCTGAAGTTTGTCCAGAAAAGGCATCATCGAATTTTAGCCTGTGCGGCAGCGTCGGGGCTTACTGTGACGCCGTGCGGGTACGACGACGCCGGTCACCTTCGCGAAAGGTGGCCGGCCGTCGTCGTACTTTAAGCAAGCGGTGGGGATCCTAGATGTTGAAGCCGAGGGCCCGCATCTGGTCCTTGCCGTCGTCAGTGATCCGCTCGGGACCCCATGGCGGCATCCATACCCAGTTGAGGCGCCAGTCGTCGACGATGCCGTCGAGGGACTGGCCGACCTGCTCCTCGAGGACATCCGTCAGCGGACAGGCCGCCGTCGTCAACGTCATGTCGATGAGCAGGGCGCCGTCCTCCTCCGAGTATTTCAGACCGTAGAGCAGCCCAAGGTCCACCACGTTGACACCGAGTTCCGGGTCAATGACATCCTTGAGCGCCTCCTCGACGTCCTCGAGGCTGGTGCGAGCCGCGTTGATTTCGGTCATGGCGGGAGTCCTAACTAGGCCTGTGCTGCTGCGGCAGCAGCGATGGTGGCTGCACCGGCGCCCGTGGCGTAACGGTCGTAGCCTTCTTCTTCGAGGCGGTCGGCCAATTCGGGGCCGCCCTCTTCGACAACCTGGCCATCAACAAACACGTGGACGAAGTCCGGCTTGATGTAGCGCAGGATGCGGGTGTAGTGGGTGATGAGCAAAGTACCATGTTGCCCGTGGCGTGGGCGCGGTTGACGCCCTCGGAGACGACCTTGAGCGCGTCGACGTCCAGGCCGGAGTCGGTCTCGTCAAGCACGGCGAACTTCGGCTTGAAGAGTTCGAGCTGGAGGATCTCCACGCGCTTCTTCTCGCCGCCCGAGAAGCCCTCGTTGACGTTGCGCTGTGCGAAGTCGGCGTCGATGCGCAGCTGCTGCATGGCCGCCTTGACATCCTTGGTCCAGGTGCGGAGAGCGGGAGCTTCGCCGTCGATTGCCGTCTTGGCGGTGCGCAGGAAGTTGGTCATGGTGACGCCCGGAACCTCTACGGGGTACTGCATGGCCAGGAAGACGCCTGCACGGGCGCGCTGGTCAACGGTCATGGCCAATACGTCTTCGCCGTCGAGCGTGATGGTGCCCCTCGTGACGTTGTAGCGCGGGTGGCCGGCAATGGTAGACGCCAGGGTGGACTTGCCCGAACCGTTGGGGCCCATGATTGCGTGGGTCTCGCCGGTCTTGATGGTCAGGCTGACGCCCTTCAGGATCTCCTTGGTACCCTGCTCCGTCTCGATGCTGACGTGCAGGTCCTTGATCTCAAGAGTAGACATGCTCTTCTTTCTTTCGTAAGTCTTTAGGCACTTGGCGCTCAGTAGTTCTGTACTGACGCGCCGTTCACAACGTTGGTCACGTCCACGTAGACGTCGTCACCGTCGAGGGTGACGGCGAAGACGGGGACGGGGTCATAGGCAGGGAGCTGCAAGGGCTGTCCGGTGCGAAGATCGAACTGGGAGCCGTGGCCCCAGCATTCGATCGCGCAGCCTTCGATTTCACCCTCGGCAAGCGAAATGTCGGCATGCGAGCAGGTGTCGCCGATGGCGTGGATCTCCCCCATCGAGTCCTTGACGATGGCTACGGGGTAGTCATCGATCAGGATGCGCAGCGCCTGCTTGACCTGGATCTCGTTGGCGTTGCATACCAGTTCGCCTTGTGGCTGATCGCTCATAGTCTGTTTTCCCTGCTTGGCTTGAATTAGTTGTCGCTCGCGGCGAGTTCACGCTCAACAGCCTCGGTGAGGCGCTCTTCGAGTGCCGGTACCTTGATCTGCTGGATGATCTCGTTGAGGAAGCCACGGACCACCAAACGGCGGGCGACGTCTTCCGGAATGCCGCGTGCCATCAGGTAGAACAGGTGCTCATCGTCGAAGCGGCCGGTGGCGCTGGCGTGGCCGGCACCCTCGATCAGACCGGTCTCGATTTCCAGGTTCGGCACCGAGTCGGCGCGTGCACCGTCAGTGAGGACCAGGTTGCGGTTGGCCTCGTAGGTATCGGTGCCTTCTGCTTCCTTGCGGATCAGGACGTCGCCGACCCACACCGTGTGCGCGTTGCGGCCTTGCAGGGCGCCCTTGTAGAGGACGTTGGACTTGCAGTTGGCCACGGCGTGGTCAACAAACAAGCGCTGCTCGAGGTGCTGGCCGGCGTCGGCGAAGTACAGGCCGAACATCTCGGCTTCCGCGCCCGGCGCCGTGAAGCGCGTGGACGGAGTCATGCGCACGACGTCGCCGCCGAGGCTGACCACGATGTGCTTGAACTTGGCGTCCCGGCCCAGCTTGGCCTGCTGCGAAGAGGCGTGAACAGCGTCGTCGTTCCATTCCTGGAGCGAGATGACCGTCAGGTCGGCACCGTCTTCGACGAGGATTTCGACGTTCTCCGAAACGATCGCGCTGCCCTGGTGGTCCAGGACGATCCGGGACTTGGAGAAGCGCCCTGCCACGAGCACGATGTGCTGGGCGGAAGCTTCAGTGGAGGTGCCGGTCAGCAGGACGGACACTTCGCCGTCGAGCTGGAGCTCCGCGGGCACCGTAATGACGGTGGCCTCGGTGAAGTTCTCCCAAGCGTTGGCGGACACGCGGTCCTCCGGGATGGCTGCGGAGCCGATGCGGACGTCGTCCCGCCCCACGGTCTCGACGACGACGCCTTCCGGGGCGGTCACGGCGACCGACGGTGCCGAACCGGAGAGGACCTCGTTGTGTAGGCCGCGAAGCCGCTTGAGCGGGGTGAAGCGCCAGTCTTCTTCCAGTCCGGTGAGGGGCTTGAAGTCGGCCAGCTTGTACGAGGTCAGTCGACCTGCGCGCGAACTGTCCGGAATTCCAACGCCGCCGCCGTGGGAGTGGCTCTTGGCCGAGCGCCCGCAAGCGGTCCGGCCGAAGGAGCCTGTTCCGAGGTCTTTTCCGAGGTGGAAGAGGTGTTCGTGCCGGTGTTGACAGGCGAGAGGTTCTCGCCTTCTTCGGTGAAGCCGTCAATAAATGGCTGTGCCGAGGGCGCGCCGATGCGGGCCTTTTCAGTAGTGATTTCAGTCATTGCTAACCGACGGATCCTTCCATCTGCAGTTCAATCAGGCGGTTGAGTTCAAGGGCGTATTCCATGGGCAACTCACGGGCAATCGGCTCAATGAAGCCGCGCACGATCATGGCCATGGCCTCGTCCTCGGGCATACCGCGTGACATCAGATAGAAGAGCTGCTCCTCACTGACTCGGGAAACGGTGGCCTCATGACCCATCACCACGTCATCCTCGCGGATGTCGATGTAGGGATAGGTGTCGGAACGGGAAATGGTGTCTACCAGCAAGGCGTCGCAACGCACCGTGTTGGCGGAGTGCTTGGCGCCTTCGCGGACCTGGACCAGGCCTCGGTAGGCTGCACGGCCGCCGCCGCGGGCAACGGACTTGGAAATGATGGAGCTCTTGGTGTTCGGCGCGATGTGGACCATCTTCGAGCCGGTGTCCTGGTG
>NZ_DF952473.1:213324-215489 GCF_001263615.2 Arthrobacter sp. Hiyo1
CTCGCCGACCAGGTAGACAGCCGGGTACTTCATGGTCACCTTGGAGCCGATGTTGCCATCGATCCATTCCATGGTGGCGCCTTCTTCGCAGATGGCGCGCTTGGTGACCAGGTTGTACACGTTGGTGGACCAGTTCTGGATGGTCGTGTAACGGACGCGGGCGCCTTTCTTCACGATGATTTCCACCACTGCCGAGTGCAGCGAGTCCGAAGTGTAGATCGGAGCGGTGCAGCCTTCGATGTAGTGGACGTAGGAGTCTTCGTCCGCGATGATCAGGGTGCGCTCGAACTGGCCCATGTTCTCGGTGTTGATGCGGAAGTAGGCCTGCAGCGGGATGTCCACGTGGACGCCCTTGGGGACGTACACGAAGGAACCGCCGGACCATACGGCCGTGTTCAGCGAAGCGAACTTGTTGTCGCCCACCGGAATGATGGTGCCGAAGTATTCCTGGAAGATCTCCGGGTGCTCACGCAGCGCGGTGTCGGTGTCCAGGAAGATGACTCCCTGCTTTTCCAGGTCCTCGCGGATCTGGTGGTACACGACCTCGGACTCGTACTGCGCGGCCACGCCGGACACGAGGCGGCTGCGCTCGGCTTCCGGGATGCCCAGCTTCTCGTAGGTGTTGCGGATGTCCTCGGGGAGGTCTTCCCACGTGGCAGCCTGCTTCTCGGTGGAGCGCACGAAGTACTTGATGTTGTCGAAGTCGATGCCGGAGAGGTCTGCACCCCACGTGGGCATGGGCTTGCGGTCGAAGTACTTCAAGCCCTTCAGGCGCAGGTCCAGCATCCATTGCGGCTCGTTCTTCTTGGCCGAAATGTCGCGGACTACCTCTTCGTTGAGACCACGGCGTGCGTTGGCGCCGACGTCGTTCTTGTCGGCCCATCCGTACTCGTAGTTGCCAATACCGTGCAGCTCGGGATTCTTCTCCAGAATCTCCGAGATCACAGCACCGTCAGCTAGCGCTTTCTCTGCTGTTCCTTCAGCTAATTGACCCGTCATCACGGCCTTTCTTACTGATTGTTGGATTCGACATGGGGCGTGGCCCGCAGCTTCGGAAACCCGAGGGCTTCCTTGGCGGCCGGCCTGCCGGTTGGAATGTGGGTGGTGCAGACATGTCCGCCCTGCGCGAGGGTGGAAAGCCTGCGGACGTCGACGCCGACCAAACGGGAAAACAATTCGGTCTCGGTGTCGCAAAAAACGGGAAATTCCGCGGCGAGCTGCTGGATGGGGCAATGGCCTTGGCACAGCTGGACGCTCGAGAGGGAAGCGGGCAACGGCGCCTTGGTCTCAATAGACGCAGCGGACGCGACATATCCGTCCCTGCTCAGCGCCTTGGACAGTGCCACAGCGCGGGCCGCAATGTCGGAACCCGCCAGGTCCACTTCGGGTGCGTAGCGCTCTTCCATTTCGGCGAAGCGCTCCACCGCATAGTCCCTGACAGCTTCCTCGCCTGCGAGGTCCCTGAGCTTCCGCAACGCGGAACTGGCAATGTTCAGGTAGTCATCCCCGAGCTTCGACTGCCCTTGTGAGCTGAGGACATAGCGACGGGCCGGCCGGCCTGCGCCGGCACCCGCCTTCGCGACGCGTTTTACCTCAATGACCCCGGCGCGCTGGAGGTGATCCAGGTGACGGCGGACGGCTGCGGGGGTGAAACCCAGCATGTCGCCGAGTTCAGCCGCGCTGACGGGACCGTGCTCCAACACCGCGTTGAGTACACGGTCGCGGGTGCGGTCTTCCGCGTCAGCCGCGCCAGCAGCTGTGCCACCGGGCACAGGCATGACCGCGCTATGCCTTGCGGGCACGGAAACAGAACTCCTCATGGAATACACAACACAATCATGTCGTAATTTAGTCCGGGCATCCAGTAAGGCAAGGCTGGCCTGCGGCACCTTGCCCGCCGCACCGTTACTACTTCACGTAGAATACTCTGGTGCGATCCCCCGAATCCCCTGTCCTCACCATCGATGGACTCATCAAGGACGTTGGCCCGCTGGCTTCCCTTGACGGCAAGATGCTCCGGGTAGTCAGCGGCCTGTCAATGTTCGCAGAACGCGGCCAGATCACCGCCTTGCTCGGTGCAAACGGCGCGGGCAAGACGACAACGCTCGAATGCGCGCAAGGCCTTCAAAAACGTACCGGCGGCCGCATCGCGCTCCTTGGCGAAG
>NZ_DF952473.1:215748-220731 GCF_001263615.2 Arthrobacter sp. Hiyo1
CGTCGGCGTGATGCTGCAGGACGGCGGCCTCCCGCCGTCGGCCCGGCCCATCCCCTTGCTTCGGCACATTGCGGGCATGTACCAAAACCCGCTGCCCCTGGATGGACTCGTGGAGCGCTTGGGCATCGACACTTTCAGCCGCACCGGAGTCCGCCGCCTGTCGGGCGGCCAGAAGCAACGGCTCTCGCTTGCGGCCGCCTTGATCGGCAACCCCGAAGTCCTGTTCCTGGACGAGCCCAGCGCGGGCCTCGATCCCCAGTCCCGCCAAATCGTCTTCGAGCTCATCGCCGAACTGCGGGATGCCGGCATGGGCATCATCCTCACCACACACCTCATGGATGACGCCCAGAGGCTTGCGGACTACGTCTACATCATCGACGCCGGTCACAACGTCGCAGAGGGCACCGTCGCCGACTTGTTGAGCCACGGCCACGAGGCCATGGACGGCGTGACCGAACGCACCCTGTTCTTCGATGCCCCGGCCGGACTCGACATAGCCGCGGCCATCGGCGACGAACTCACGATCACGGAAAGCCGGGCAGGCAGCTACGCGATCGCAGGCACGCTGACTCCGCAACATCTGGCCAAACTCACGGCCTGGTGGGCCGAAAAGGGCATTATGCCGGCGTCCCTCCGCTTGGAGGCGCGCAGCTTGGAAGACGTATTCCTGGACATTTCCGGAAGGGACATCCGATGACCACTGCGATCCCCGCGCGCAGCACACCCCACGCCGGACCCGCACCTTTGATGCGCAGGATCCTGCTGCAGGGGCGCTACGAAACCTTGACCATGATCCGGAACGGCGAGCAGCTGATCCTGGCTGTGATCATGCCCTTGCTGGCCTTGGTGGGACTCGCCGTCACACCGCTGCTCGATGGCTTGGGCGCCAGCCGTGTGGACATCGCGACGCCGGGCGTCCTCGCATTGTGCGCCATGTCCACGGCATTCACGGGCCAAGGCATCGCCACGGGCTTCGACCGGCGCTACGGCGTGCTCCGCTTCCTCTCGACCACTCCCTTGGGCCGGACCGGCCTCATCGCCGGAAAGATCATCGCCGTCTTGGCCGTCCTGGTCCTCCAGGTCCTGGTGATCGGCGCCGTGGCCGGGTTGCTGGGCTGGCATCCGCGTCCCGAAGGCTGGCTTCCGGGCCTGGTGCTTTTGGTTCTCGGCGCTGCCGCCTTCACCGCGCTCGGGCTTCTGGTTGCCGGTACAGTGCGGCCGGAGGCAACCCTCGCCATCACGAACCTGCTCTGGATTCTGCTGGGCGCCCTCGGCGGAATCGTGGTTCCTGCCGAGCGTTTGCCGGAACTGGCACAGAACATTGTGCATTTCCTGCCCTCGGGAGCCCTGGGGCAGTCGCTCAGGGACGCTTTCCTCCATGGCAGCGTCTCCCTGCCCTACGTTCTTGTGCTGTTGCTGTGGACCATCGTTCCTGGCGCGGCCGCCGTCCGCTGGTTCAAATGGAACTGAGCGTCCCGTTGTGGAACCAAAACGTCAGCGTGAATTGAGTACCGAGAATTGAGAAAACTGTGAGCACGGCTTCCCGCCTCCCGAAGTCCATCCAGCAGTTGACCGCCAAGCTCCCCACGGAGGTCAACAGCACCGTCCGCAGGCTGGCGATGTTGTCGCTGATCGGCCAGGTGGTCCTGGTGGTCACCGGCGGCGCGGTCCGGCTGACATCCTCCGGGCTCGGCTGCCCCACGTGGCCGCGCTGCACCAGCGGTTCCCTGGTGAACACGCCGGAGATGGGCATCCACGGCTTCATCGAATTCGGCAACCGCATGTTGACGTTCGCCCTGGCCGCCGTCGCCGTCCTGATGCTGGTGTACTTGTGGAACCTCCGTAAGGAACGCCGCGACCTTTTCCTCCTCGCCGTGGGCCTGCTCGCGAGCATTCCGGCCCAGGCCATCATCGGCGGCATCACCGTGCTGTCGAATCTGAACCCCTGGGTTGTCGGCCTGCACTTCCTGGTTTCGATGGCCCTGGTTGTCTTCTCCACGCTCCTGGTCAACCGCGCCTACGGACGGACCGGCCGCTTCATGAAGCTGACGTTGGCGCCGATTCCGGGCGCCATGAGCCCCGTCATGACCGCCGTCGCGTTCTTCTCGGCAGTCGCTGTGTGCCTCGGCGTGGTGGTGACCGGTGCCGGACCCCACGCAGGCGACGCGAACGCGCCGCGCAACGATCTCGATTGGGACCTCTTCTCGCATATCCACGCAGTGCCCGCGTACCTCATCACGGCGGGAGCCGTCTTCGCCGTCTACTTCGTCCTGCGCAAGGGCATCACCGGCTTGTTCCGCACAGCTGCCCTGCTGCTGCTCGCGGTGACGGTCCTGCAGGCGGTCATTGGCTTTGCCCAGTACTACAACGGCATTCCTGCCCTCCTGGTAGGCGCGCACATGTTGGGCGCCGCCCTGCTCATGAGTGCCGCCACGAACGCGGCGGATGTGGCCCGGTTCAGCCCGAAGCTCTAGCACCTGGCGGCTGATGGCCCCTGCGAAAGCCAAACGAAAGACCCTCTTTCACGTCATGCGACGTGAATGAGGGTCTTTCGTTTTAGCGCTATCAGTGAGCGGGCGTTCGGGAAAACGGCCCCATAGGTGAGCGGGCGTTCGGGGGTGACGGGGATGTAGAAGGCGAGTGTGACTGGCCGTCAGCCCCCGATGATCGGGGAACCGATGAACGGGTCCACCGCGAGGGCAATGAAGAGGAGCGTCAGGTAGCTGATGGAGCCGTGGAAGACCTTCATGGCTCCCTTGTTCGAGACGTCCCCGCCCTGTGCCCGGTTGTAGAGGGCGTGTGATTCATACAGGAACCAGGCGCCCGCGAGGACGGCGGCGATGGTGTACACCCAGCCGGCGCGGCCCACGGGCACCAAAAGCAGCGAACACGCAACCATGGCCCAGGCGTAGAGAACCACCTGCACGGAAACCACCTTGGCACCTGCGATGGCACCCAGCATGGGGACGTTGGCGTTGCGGTAGTCCTCGCCGTACCGCATGGACAGCGGCCAGTAGTGCGGAGGAGTCCACAGGAAGATCACCATGAAGAGCACGACGGCGGGCCACTCCACAGTGTTGGTCACGGCGGCCCAGGCGATCAGCACCGGGAAGCAGCCGGCCGCGCCGCCCCACACGATGTTCTGTGCAGTGCGGCGCTTGAGGATCATCGTGTAGATGACAACGTAGAAAACAATCGCACCAAGGCCGAGCCACGCCGACAGCGGATTGGCCCCGAACCACAGGATGGCGATGGAGGCAGCTCCAAGGATCCATGCGAAGACGAGTGCTTCGCGAGGGGTGACTTCGCCCGTCACGAGGGGCCGCTTTTCGGTGCGGTGCATCAACTTGTCGATGTCGCGGTCGATGTAGCAGTTGAAGACCCCTGCGCTGCCGGCTGCGAAGGCGCCGCCCACCAACGTGGCGAGGATCAAGCCGATCGAAGGAAAGCCCCGTTGCGCGAAGATCATGGTGGGCAGGGTGCTGACCAGCAACAATTCGATCACGCGGGGTTTGGTCAGTGCCAGATACGCCTTGAACTTACGGGACATTCCGCGCTTCCCCACAGCCGGGGAAGCATTGAGGGGCGTATCTGTTGTGCTCACGTTGGCAGTCACTCTGTTCTTTGCTGGTGTTGTCAAGGCGGGTTTCCCGCGGTGGCGGCACCCCGGTTCGGCCTCCAGTTATCATACCGTGGCCTGTCCGACGCCATGGCACCCGGAACTTTCCTTTGTTTCCGAAAGTTCACCGGCGCTTTGCCGCTGCCGTGATTCATAAAACGGAATATGCGTCCATTTTTTGAGATTCCCACCATTCGGGGTGGCGAACCGGGCTAAGCTGTCTGCAGATCAGCTCACGCAGGTTTCCGAGAAAGCGTATTCTCAGATTTGCATGTCTGGATGATAGATCAACGTTTCAATGGTGAACGGCTGGTAGGAACTTCGCAGCGGGCGCCATCCTGTGCCCGAGGCTTGCCATGTGCCGTCACCAGCCGTCAGCACAGAGAGGGGCTCGGTTTACGTGCCACATTTGGAAGAGCAAGAACTGACTTGGACAAGCCTGGACCAGCGCGCCGTGGACACCGTCCGCGTTTTGGCCGCTGACGCCGTCGAGAAGGTCGGCAACGGTCACCCCGGTACGGCCATGAGCCTTGCGCCGGCCGCCTACCTGCTGTTCCAGAAGCTGATGCGCCACGACCCGAAGCACCCGGACTGGATCGGCCGCGACCGGTTCATCCTGTCCCCCGGACACACGTCGCTGACCCTGTACATCCAGCTGTTCCTTTCCGGCTACGGCCTGGAGCTGAAGGACCTCGAGGCCCTGCGCACCTGGGGCTCGCTGACCCCCGGCCACCCGGAATACAAGCACACCGCCGGCGTCGAGATCACCACCGGCCCGCTGGGCCAGGGCCTGGCCTCCTCGGTGGCTTCGCCTACTCGCAGCGCCGCCAACGCGGCCTGTTCGACGCCGATGCTCCCGCCGGCGAGAGCCCGTTCGACCACACCATCTGGGTCATTGCCTCCGACGGCGATCTCCAGGAAGGCGTCACCTCGGAAGCTTCTTCGCTGGCCGGCCACCAGGAACTGGGCAACCTCGTGGTGATCTACGACGAGAACCACATCTCCATCGAAGACGACACCGACGTGGCCTTCACCGAAGACGTCCTCAAGCGCTACGAGGCCTACGGCTGGCACACCCAGCGCGTGGACTGGACCAAGACCGGCGAATACGTCGAAGACGTCCAGGAGCTCTACGGTGCCCTGCTCGCCGCCAAGGCCGAGACCGGCAAACCGTCCATCATCTCGCTGCGCACTATCATCGGCTACCCGGCTCCCAAGAAGCAGAACACCGGCAAGATCCACGGTTCCGCCCTCGGTGCCGAAGAAGTCGCAGCATTGAAGGAAGTCCTGGGCTTCGATCCCGAGCGTTCCTTCCAGGTTGACGAGGACGTCCTGGCGCACGCCCGTGCAGTCGTCGAGCGCGG
>NZ_DF952473.1:222223-225320 GCF_001263615.2 Arthrobacter sp. Hiyo1
GGCCGGGTGTTGCACTTCGGTATCCGCGAGCACGCTGCCGCGTCGATCGTGAACGGCATTTCGCTGCACGGCCGGACCCGGGCGTTCTCCGGCACGTTCCTGATCTTCAGTGACTACCAGCGTCCCGCGATCCGCCTTGGCGCGCTCATGGGCGTCCCTTCGCTGTACGTCTGGACCCACGACTCGATCGGCCTGGGCGAAGACGGCCCAACCCACCAGCCGGTGGAGCAGCTGTCCACCCTCCGCGCCATTCCGGGCCTGGACGTTGTCCGTCCCGGCGACGCCAACGAGGTTGCCGCGGCATGGAAGACCATGCTTGAGAACCACGAGAACCCGGCAGGCATCGTGCTGACCCGCCAGAACATCCCGACCTACGCACGCGGCGAAGGCCTTGCCGAGGGTGACACCTTCGGCTCCACCGCCGGGGTCGCCAAGGGCGGCTACGTCCTGGCAGAGGCTTCAAAGGACGGCGCTACGGTCCCGGCCGAGGTCATCCTGATCGGCACCGGTTCCGAGGTCCAGCTCGCGGTGAACGCCCGCGAAGCGCTCCAGGCCGAAGGCATCGCCACCCGCGTCGTCTCCATGCCGTGCGTCGAGTGGTTCAACAAGCAGGACTCCGCGTACCGCGAGTCCGTGCTCCCCGCCGCCGTCAAGGCCCGCGTCTCGGTCGAAGCCGGCCTGGCACTGGGCTGGAAGGAATTCGTCGGCGACGCCGGACGCTCCATCAGCCTCGAGCACTTCGGCGCCTCGGCAGACTACAAGCGCCTCTTCAAGGAGTTCGGCATCACGGCAGAAGCAGTCGCCGCCGCCGCAAAGGACTCCCTCGCGGGTCTCAATAGCTGAAAAAGCGTTTGAGACGAATCCGACAGCAACGAACAGATTTCCAAGGAGATTAAAGAAATGACTACGACTCCCACCCAGCAGCTTTCCGACGCCGGCGTGTCCATCTGGCTTGACGACCTCTCCCGCGAACGCCTTTCCAGCGGCAGCCTGCAGAAGCTCATCGAAGAGAAGAACGTCGTTGGTGTCACCACCAACCCGTCCATCTTCCACGCCGCCATCACCGCCGGCAGCGACTACGACGCCGTGATTGCCGAAGAGGCCGCCAAGGGCGCAACCGTCGAAGAGACTGTCTTCGAGATCACCACCACCGACGTCGCCGATGCCTGCGACCTCTTCGCCCCGGTCGCGGCAGCGAGCAACGGCGTGGACGGCCGCGTCTCCATCGAGGTGGACCCCCGCCTGGCGTGGGACACCGAAGGCACCATCGCCGAGGCCAAGCACCTGTACAAGAAGGTCAACAAGGACAACGTCCACATCAAGATCCCGGCAACCCTCGAAGCCTCGCCGCCATCACGGCAACCCTGGCCGAGGGCATCAGCGTCAACGTGACCCTGATCTTCTCCCTGGAGCGCTACCGCGCCGTCATCAACGCATTCCAGTCCGGCCTGGAGCTGGCCAAGGAAAACGGCCACGACCTCTCCAAGATCCACTCCGTGGCGTCCTTCTTCGTCTCCCGCGTGGACACCGAGATCGACAAGCGCCTCAACGCCATCGGCACCGATGAGGCCAAGGCCCTCAAGGGCAAGGCAGGCGTCGCCAACGCCCGCCTCGCTACCAGGTCTACGAAGAGCTGTTCTCCACCGAGCGTTGGGCAGTCCTGGCCGAAGCAGGCGCGCTCCCCCAGCGCCCGCTGTGGGCCTCCACCGGCGTCAAGGACCCGGCGTACCCGGACACCCTGTACGTGACCGAACTGGTCGCGGCCGGCGTCGTCAACACCATGCCGGAAAAGACCCTCGACGCCACGTTCGACCACGGCGTCGTCACGGGTGACACCATCTCCGGCACCTACGAAGAAGCAAACAACGTCCTCAACGCACTCGAGGGCCTGGGCATCTCCTACAACGACGTCGTCGCAATCCTCGAATCCGAGGGCCTGGACAAGTTCGTCGCCAGCTGGAAGGAACTTCTGGCCGACGTCGAAGGTGCCCTCGCCTCTGCACGGAAGGCTTCCTAACCCACATGAGCACTCTCAGCTACGACGCCAGCGGTGCTGCGCAGCAGGCCATCGAGCAACACATCCCGGCACTTGTCGAAGACCGGATTGCCACCAGGATTTTCGCCAAGGACCACACTCTGTGGGGTCCGGATGCCGAATCCGAATCCGCCATCCGTCTCGGATGGGTGGAAGCGGCAACCGTTTCCCAGCCCTTGGTCGAAGGGATCCTGGAACTCCGGGATGCCCTCCGGGCCGAAGGCGTCTCCCGCATTGTCCTGTGTGGCATGGGCGGCTCTTCGCTTGCCCCCGAGGTCATTGCCGGCACTACTGGCGTCGAGCTGACCGTGCTGGACAGCACAGACCCCGAACAAGTCGGTGCTGCCCTCGCGGACCGCCTGGCCGAGACCGCCATCGTGGTCTCGTCCAAGTCAGGCTCCACTGTCGAAACCGACTCGCAGCGACGGGTATTCGAGCAGGCCTTCACCGAGGCCGGCATCGATGCCAAGAGCCGCATCGTCATCGTGACCGATCCGGGTTCCCCGCTGGACAAGGCCTCCCGTGAAGCCGGCTACCGTGCCGTCTTCAACGCCGACCCGAACGTCGGCGGCCGCTTTTCGGCGCTGACTGCTTTCGGCCTGGTCCCCAGCGGCCTCGCGGGAGTCGACATCCAGGCATTCCTGGACGAGGCGGAGGAAGCTGCGGAAATCCTCAACGAAGACTCACCCGAAAACATCGGGCTCCGGCTCGGCGCCGCCCTGGGCGGAACCACCCCGCTGCGCAACAAGATCGTCATCGTCGAAGACGGTTCCGGAATCGTCGGCTTCGCGGACTGGGCCGAACAGCTCATCGCCGAGTCCACCGGCAAGCTCGGCACGGGGGTCCTGCCGGTTGTTGCAGGTCCTTCCGCACCCGAGGTCAGCAGCGGTGCGGAAGACGTCCTGGTGATCCGCCTCGTCGGTGCGGAATCCGACGTCCAACTCGGCGAAAACGAAGCCGCCATCGCCGGTGGCCTCGCCACCCAGATGTTCGTCTGGGAATTCGCCACCTCGGTCGCCGGCCGCCTGCTGGGCATCAACCCCTTTGACCAGCCCGACGTCG
>NZ_DF952473.1:225925-228126 GCF_001263615.2 Arthrobacter sp. Hiyo1
TCAGCGGCCGCCCGGTCACTTTTGGCTGGGGTCCGCGCTTCCTGCACTCCACCGGGCAATTCCACAAGGGCGGACCGGCCATCGGTTCGTTCCTGCAAGTGACCGCTTCCGCGACCGGCGACATCGCCATTCCGGAACGGCCGTTCACCTTCGGCCAGCTGATTGCAGCCCAGGCGGCCGGCGATGCCCAGGTTCTCGAGAACCACGGCCGCCCGGTACTACGTCTGCACCTCACGGACCGCGGAGCCGGCGTTGCCCAGCTCCAGGAAATCGTCGCCGCATTGGCCGGCCAGGCCAGCGCGCTCGAAAGCTAAGGCACAAACCCAAACATGCCAGAAACTGAAATCGGTTACCGGTCCACCGGAAAGGCAAGCCACCGCAATCCCCTTCGGGATCCTCGGGATCGGCGCCTGAACCGCATCGCAGGGCCATCGTCGCTGGTGTTCTTCGGAGTCACCGGTGACCTTGCCCGGAAGAAACTCATGCCGGCGGTCTACGACCTCGCCAACCGCGGGCTGCTGCCGCCGAGCTTCGCGCTCGTCGGCTTCGGCCGGCGGGACTGGAGCAACGAGGACTTCGCGAACGAGGTCAAGGAGAACGTCAAGGCGCACTCCCGCACCCCGTTCGACGACGCCGTCTGGAACCAGCTCTCCGAGGGCATCCGCTTCGTCCAGGGAGAATTCGACGACGACCAGGCGTTCAAGCGCCTCAGCGCCACGCTGGACGAACTGGACGAAACCCGCGGCACCCGCGGCAATCACGGTTTCTACCTGTCCATCCCGCCCAAGGCCTTCGAGCAGGTCTGCCAGCAGCTCTCCAAGCACGGGCTGGCGCAGGCCGGCGACGGGCAGTGGCGCCGCGTGGTCATCGAGAAGCCCTTCGGCCACGACCTGGAGTCCGCGCGCAAGCTCAACGACATCGTGGAGTCCGTCTTCCCGCCGGACGCGGTCTTCCGCATCGACCACTACCTTGGCAAGGAGACGGTCCAGAACATCCTGGCCCTGCGCTTCGCCAACCAGTTGTTCGAGCCTTTGTGGAACGCCAACTATGTTGACCACGTCCAGATCACCATGGCCGAGGACATCGGCACCGGGGGCCGGGCGGGGTATTACGACGGCGTCGGCGCGGCCCGCGACGTCATCCAGAACCACCTGCTGCAGTTGCTGGCCCTGACGGCCATGGAGGAGCCCATTTCCTTCAATGCCGACGACCTGCGTGCCGAGAAGGAAAAGGTCCTCGCTGCTGTCAGGCTTCCCGAGGACCTCTCCACCCATTCGGCCCGCGGCCAGTTCACCGGGGGCTGGCAGGGCGGGGAATTGGTGCAGGGCTACCTGGAGGAAGACGGCATTCCGGCCGATTCCAAGACGGAAACCTACGCGGCCATCCGCCTGGACATCAACACCCGGCGCTGGGCCGGGGCTCCGTTCTACCTGCGGGCCGGCAAGCGTCTTGGCCGCCGCGTCACGGAAATCGCCGTGGTGTTCAAGCGCGCACCCAACCTGCTGTTCCGCGGCCACGGCGAGGACGACTTCGGCCAGAACGCCGTGGTCATCCGGGTCCAGCCCGACGAGGGCGCTACCATCCGCTTCGGGTCCAAGGTTCCCGGCACGCAGATGGAAGTCCGCGACGTGACCATGGACTTCGGCTACGGCCACTCGTTCACGGAGTCCAGCCCCGAGGCGTACGAACGCCTGATCCTGGACGTGCTGCTCGGCGAGCCCCCGCTCTTCCCCCGGCACCAGGAAGTCGAGGAGTCCTGGAAGATCCTGGACCCCTTCGAGGAATACTGGGCCGGACTCGACGAACAGCCCGAACCCTACGCTCCCGGCAGCTGGGGCCCGGCCTCGGCCGATGAGCTGCTTGCCCGCGACGGACGAACCTGGAGAAGGCCATGATCGTAGATCTTCCCGACACCACCACCTCCAAGATCTCCAAGAAGATCACCTCCCTGCGCGAGCAGGGAGGTGTGATCGCCCTTGGACGAGTCCTGACCCTCGTGGTGGTGACCAAGTCCGGGCTTGAGGAAGAAGCCATCGAGCAGCCAACGAGGCCAGCCGCGAACATCCGTGCCGCATCATCGTGCTCGCGGACGCAGGCAGCGAAGCGCCGAACCGCCTCGACGCCCAGATCCGCGTGGGTGGCGACGCCGGAGCATCAGAAGTCATCGTGCTGCGCGGTTACGGCGAGCTCGCCAAGGAAAG
>NZ_DF952473.1:229866-232982 GCF_001263615.2 Arthrobacter sp. Hiyo1
CCGCTGCCGAGGCCGAGCACTCCGCGGACACCTCGGACAACCGTCCCGAGGAGGCAGGCGAGTTGCCCCGCTTCGACATCCTGCTGCTCGGGGTGGGTCCGGATGCGCATATTGCCTCGCTCTTCCCGGAGCAGGCAGGTATCCGCGTGAAGGACCGTACGGTGGTGGGGGTCGAGAACTCCCCCAAGCCACCGCCGTCGAGGATTTCGCTGACCTTGCCCGCCATCAACTCCGCCCAGGAAATCTGGATGGTCGTGGCAGGCGAGGACAAGGCCGGCGCCGTGGGCTGGCACTTGCCGGGGCCAACCCGGTGCAGGTTCCCGCCTCCGGGCCCAGTGGCCGCTCGAGGACCCTGTGGCTTATCGATGAGAATGCAGCCTCACGCGTCCCCCAGCAGCTCGTCCGAAAGGACCCCGCGGCGCGTAGCCGCTTGAGCGCTCCGGCCAGGACAATCTCCGCGTCTTGGCTGGAGCGTCTTTCTTTAACGTAGTCCAGGTGGCTCTTGAAGATTTCTTCGTCCGCACGTTCCATGGTGGCTTCGCCCTGTTCGCGGACGGCAACCAGGCCACACTTCGGGCAATCCCACCGGATCGGGATTTGATCTTCCGGGAGTTTAACGAAAACAAGCCGCGTCTCATGTCCCTTGGCGCACCAATAGGGAACACGAATACGCGGCAAGCTTTCGCCGACTACAGAGTCGGGTTGGTTTCTTGGGGCCGATCCAGCTGTTACGCCGGCCCGTGTGCCCCGGAATCCAGAAGTACCATGAACCATCGTCGATCCCCTTGAGAGTTCGGCTGCATGGCTTGAAGGCCATGCAGCCTAGTCTAGTGGGAGGATCCCGGTGACGGCAGTGCTAGGAGTCTCCGCCCGCGGTGAAGCGCATGATGAGGCCAAGTCCAATGATCACGACACCCCAAGTGCAGCCCAAGACGATGGTGAAGCGGTTGAGGTTTCGCTCTGCGACACCTGAAGAACTCAATCCTGAGCTCATGCCACCGCCAAACATATCGGACAACCCGCCGCCACGTCCCTTGTGGAGGAGGATGAGCAGCGTCAGCAGAAGGCTGGTAATGCCCAGCAGAATCTGCAGAATGACTTGAAGAACGTCCACGACGGCCTTTCAGAAGAACGGAAAACGGGAGCGGAACCGGAAACGGACTAAGCCGCGCTGAGGTGGCTCTCGAACCTGACAATGTTAGCAAACTCGGCGGGGTCCAGGCTCGCGCCACCCACCAGCAAGCCGTCGACGTCGCTTTCGGCCATGATCGCTGCCGCATTGTTGGCCTTGACCGAACCACCGTAAAGGAGGCGGGTCTTGGCGGCCACAGCATCGTCGAACAAGGATGCGAGCTCTGAACGGATAGCGGCGCACATCTCCTGTGCGTCTTCGGGACCCGCGACTTCGCCAGTACCAATGGCCCAGACAGGCTCGTACGCGACAACCAGTTCGCCGGCCTGGTCTGCGGTGAGGCCTTCGACGCCGGCGCGCAACTGGGCCAGCGTGTGCTCCACATGGGTGCCGGCCTGGCGGACCTCAAGGCCCTCGCCGACACACAGGACCGGCGTAACGTCGTGGCGGAAGGCTGCTTTGACCTTCGCGTTGAGGACCTGGTCGTCCTCGTTGTGGATGGTGCGGCGTTCGCTGTGGCCCACCAGGACATAGGCGCAACCGAGCTTGTTGAGGAACTGGCCGGAGATATCGCCGGTGTACGCTCCGGAGTCGAACTGCGAGAGGTCCTGTCCGCCATAGACGACGTCCAACTCGTCGCCCTGGACGAGGGTCTGCACACCGCGCAGATCGGTAAACGGGGGGAAGACTGACACCTCCACCCGGCTGTAGTCGTGCTTGGCGTCGGAGAGGGTCCAAGCCAGCTTCTGCAGCAGGGTGATGCCCTGGACGTGGTCCATGTTCATCTTCCAGTTGCCGGCAATGAAGGGCTTGCGGATGAAGTTTCCGTTGGCAGAAGTTGTCACGTGTGCTCCAAAGATGCGTTGAGATAGGGAAAGCCGGCGGGGCGCTTGCCTTCAAGGAAGGGCGCCCCGCCGGCCATGTAGCCTTAGCGGTCCAGAACGCTCAGGCCGGGAAGATCCTTGCCTTCAAGGTATTCCAGGCTGGCGCCGCCGCCCGTGGAAATGTGTCCGAACTGGGAGTCCTCAAAGCCGAGGGTCCGGACGGCCGCGGCGGAGTCGCCGCCGCCAACCACGGTGAATGCCGGCGTCTCAGTCAAGGCCTGGGCGATGGCACGGGTGCCGCCGGAGAAGGCTTCGAATTCGAAGACGCCCATGGGGCCGTTCCAGAACACGGTCTGTGCGGCCTTGATCTGCTCGGCGAAAGCCTCCGCGGATACCGGTCCGATGTCCAGGCCAATGCCGGAGGCGCCGAACGAGCTGTCCTCGATCGCGTCAGCGGCGACCACTTCGTGTTCAGCGTCGGCGGCGAAGCGGCTTGCGACCACGACGTCGGTGGGGATGACGAAGGCGGTACCGGCGTCGGAGGCGCGCTTGAGGTAGTCCTGGACCACGGGGATCTGGTCAGCTTCAAGCAGGCTGCCCGCAACCTTGTGACCGGCCGCTGCGAGGAAGGTGAAGAGCATTCCGCCACCGACGAGGATGGTGTCTGCCTTGCCGAGGAGGTTGTCGATCACTGCGAGCTTGTCAGAGACCTTGGAACCGCCGAGGACCACGACGTACGGGCGCTGGGTATCAGTGGTGAGTTTGCGCAGAACCTCCACCTCGGTGTGCACAAGGTCACCCTGGTAGGAAGGAAGCCGGGTGGCGACGTCGTAGACGCTGGCGTGCTTGCGGTGGACAGCGCCGAAGGCGTCATCCACGAAGGCACCGTTGTCGCCGGTGAGCGCCACGAGTTCATCGGCGAAGGCGCCGCGCTCGGCGTCGTCCTTGCTGGTTTCGCGGGCGTCGAAACGGACGTTCTCCAGGACCAGGACGTCTCCATCGTCCAGGGACCCGGCCAGCTCCTTGGCGGACTCACCAACGGTGTCTTCCGCGAGCTGGACCTTGAATGGCGCGAGCTCCGCAAGCCGCGCCACAGCCGGCTTGAGCGAATACTTGGCCTCGGGAGCGCCCTTGGGGCGTCCCAGGTGGGCCGTGACGAG
>NZ_DF952473.1:233007-235476 GCF_001263615.2 Arthrobacter sp. Hiyo1
CACCGGCGTCCGAGAGCTTTTCGATGACCGGGAGGGAAGCCTTGATGCGGCCGTCGTCGGTCACTGTAGAGCCGTCGAGCGGCACATTCAGGTCACTTCTGACAAGAATGTACCGCCCGCGGACACCTTCAGCGATCAGTTCGTTGAGGGTGTGAGATGTCATGTGTCTACCCTAGCCCAGCTTGGATGCGACGAGCTCCGTGAGGTCAACGAGGCGGTTGGAGTAGCCCCATTCGTTGTCATACCAGGAAACAACCTTGACCTGGTTGCCGATGACCTTGGTTAGGCCGGAGTCGAAGATCGAAGAAGAGGGGTCGCCGACGATGTCAGAAGAGACGATCGGGTCTGCCGTGTAGCTGAGGATGCCCTTGAACTGCTCGGTCTCCGAAGCTGCCTTGAGAGCCGCGTTGACTTCCTCAACGGTTACTTCGCGGGAAACCGTGACGGTCAGGTCCGTGGCGGAACCGGTGGGGACCGGGACGCGGATGGCGTAGCCGTCGAGCTTGCCCTTGAGTTCCGGAAGGACGAGGCCGATCGCCTTGGCAGCACCAGTGGAGGTGGGAACCATGTTGATCGCTGCGGCGCGGGCACGGCGGAGATCGCTGTGGGGGCCGTCCTGCAGGTTCTGGTCCGCCGTGTAGGCGTGCACCGTGGTCATGAGGCCGCGTTCGATGCCGAAGGCGTCGTTGACCACCTTGGCCAGCGGGCCGAGGCAGTTGGTGGTGCAGGAAGCGTTGGAAATGATGTGGTGTGCTGCGGGGTCGTAGAGCTCGTGGTTGACGCCCATGACGATGGTGATGTCTTCGTCCGAAGCAGGAGCGGAGATCAGGACCTTCTTGGCACCTGCGTCGATGTGCTTCTGCGCAGCGGCGGCCTTGGTGAAGAAGCCGGTGGACTCGATGACGATGTCGACGCCCAGTTCGGCCCACGGCAGGTTTGCAGGGTCGCGCTCTGCGAGGACCTTGATGATGCTGCCGTCGACAATGAGGTTGCCCTCTTTGACTTCGACGGACTGGGTCAGGCGGCCGCCGACGGAGTCGTACTTCAAAAGGTGGGCAAGTGCCTCGGGACTCGTGAGGTCGTTGACCGCAACAATTTCGAGGTCGGCACCCTGGGCGAGTGCTGCGCGGAAGTAGTTGCGGCCGATGCGGCCAAAGCCGTTGATACCAATACGGGTGGTCACTATTTCAGTCTCCTTGGTGCTCTTGCAAGCACACCTAGTGAGTCGGATCTTGATTCCAACTAACAATTCCCGCACACCATTGGGCAGAAGTGATTATCAGATCGGAGGGCGACCAGCCACATTGCTGAAGGCTAACCGCCTTCCGTGACCCATCTTACGTTTAACTACGTCTGCCCCCGCAACTGCGGGGGCAGACAATCCGGTATTTGGGCGAAATTCACCTGAATGTGAAGTTTGTTACATCCCCGTGTATTCCGCGTCACTCACCGATCCTGGGCGGAGTCCCTAGAGAACGATCAGCCCGGTGGCGTTCGCGCGGGCCGCTTCGAAGCGCTTTGCGACGTCGGCCCAGTTGACGATGTTCCAGAAGGCCTTGACATAGTCGGCCTTGACGTTGACGTAGTCCAGGTAGAAAGCGTGCTCCCACATGTCCAGCATGAGCAGCGGCGTGGTGCCGACTGCGACATTGCCCTGCTGGTCGTAGAGCTGCTCGATGAGGAGGTTGCCGCCGATGGGCTCGTAGGCAAGGAAGCCCCAGCCGGAACCCTGCAGTCCAAGCGCGGCTGCCGAGAACTGGGCACGGAAAGCATCGAAGGAGCCGAAGGCGTCATCGATGGCCGCAGCCAGCTCACCCTCGGGCTTGTCGCCACCGTCCGGGGAGATGTTGTTCCAGAACACGGAGTGGTTGATGTGGCCGCCGGTGTGGAACGCGAGGTCCTTGGAGAGGCGGTTGATGTTGGCGAAGTCGCCCTTGTCGCGCGCCTCGGCCAACTGGGCCAAAGCGTTGTTGGCGCCTGCTACATAGGCGGCGTGGTGCTTGCTGTGGTGCAGCTCCATGATCTTCGCCGAAATGTGCGGCTCAAGTGCTGCGTAGTCGTAGCCGAGCTCGGGCAGTACGTACTCTGTCACGAAATCCTCCAATGTAGTGGACCGGGGTCCGTTTGGTAACTCTCGTTTTGTTCATCCGACCGGCGAACCGGCCGGAAATCTACACCCTGACGATTCTAGGACGGGCGCCCTATTCGTCCATCATTTCGGGGGTCACATTTGCCTCGGTGCCCGGGATCCCCAGGTCGCCGGCCCGCTTGTCCGCCATGGCCAGCAGCCGGCGGATCCTTCCCGCGATGGCGTCCTTGGTCATGGGCGGATCGGCAAGCCGGCCCAATTCATCGAGGCTGGCCTGCTTGTGCGCGACCCGGAGTTCACCCGCGTACTTGAGGTGGTCCGGAACGTCGTCACCGAGGATTTCCAGGGCCCGGTCCACGCGGCGCCAGCCGCGACGGCGG
>NZ_DF952473.1:236097-255237 GCF_001263615.2 Arthrobacter sp. Hiyo1
CGCGCACTACGCGGACAACGTAGCGGCTACCCCGACGGAGTCCCCCGCCGGAGACGACGATGATCTCGCTCTGGTGCCCGTAGACTTCGGCGATCGCGGCGCGCAGCCGCCGCGCCGTTGAGGCGAGGTCAACCTCCGCCTCGATCACGATGCGGCCCGAAATGATGTGCAGCCCGCCGGCAAAACGCAGCATGGCCGAAACTTCGGCCTTGCGGACGGACGACTTCTTGATGTCCAGCCGGGAAAGTTCTTCCTTGACCGATGCGGTCAGTGCCATCGCATGTTCCTAACTATTCCCGAAGATATCGTGATACGCCGATGCCAGACGCAGCGGGTCGTGGACTGGACGGCGGCTCGACGCCCCCACTTTACCCAAGACCACCTCCGCACCGATCATCCCGGCAGCGCGTTCGAATTCCTTGAGGTCCGATATCGAGGTGGGATCGGCCAGGACAACGTCCACGCTGAACTCCGGCGCATAGTGGCGCAGGGCATCCAGGTGGTCCGCCGCGGACATCCCGGAGGTTTCCTTGGTGTCCATGGCGAGGTTCATGGTGAGGCAGCGTTTGGCGGGGGTGTCGCACAAGGCCTGGCGCATTTCCGGCAGCAGCAAATGCGGCAACACTGACGTGTACCAGGAGCCGGGACCCAGGATGATCCAGTCCGCAAGCTCGATTGCGGTCAACGCTTCGATGCAGGCGCGTGCGTCTTCCGGAAGGAGCCTGACGTTTTCGAGCGATCCGGCAACGGCGCACTTGGCCTGGCCTTTGACGATCTGGAACTCGTACCCGCCCCCGGGCAGTGGCACCCGGACGTCGCCCTCGATGTTCAGCGGCTGGGTGGACATCGGGAGGACCTGGCCGCGGGCACCCAGAAGGGCGCCTGCCCATTTCAATCCAGCCACTGCGTCGCCCAGAAGCTCCCAGAGGGTGACAATGAGCAGGTTCCCCATGGCGTGGTCGTCCAGGGAACCTTGGCGTCCGCTTGGAGTCTTGAAGCGATGCTGCATGACGTCCCGCCAGGTGCGGCCCCAATCGGTGTCGTCACACAGTGCGCTCAGCGCCATTCGAAGGTCGCCCGGCGGAAGGACGCCGTACTCTTCGCGGAGCCGCCCGGAGGATCCGCCGTCGTCGGCAACGGTGACAATCGCGGTGAGCTCGGAGGTCAGGAGCCGCAGTGCCGACAACGATGCGGAAAGCCCGTGTCCGCCGCCGAGCGCCACAACCGAGGGGCCTTTGGCGGGCTGGCTGCCCGGCGTGCCTTTCGGTGGAACCAGCGGCAGGGGTCCGGTCAGGACCCCCATTATTCGCGACCCAGATCGCGGTGGCTTGTGGTGACGGTGACCCGCGGGTATTGCGCGAGCCGTTTGGAGAGTTCGACGGCGACCGCGACCGAACGGTGCTTGCCGCCGGTGCAACCGACGGCAATGGTGGCGTAGTGCTTGTTTTCCGTCCGATAGCCGTCGAGGACGGGCTCCAAGGCGAGGACGTAACGGTCGACGAAGTCCTTCACGCCAGCGGCCCCCAGGACATAGTCGCTGACGTCGGCGTCGAGCCCTGTGTGCGGACGCAATTTCGGAACCCAGTGCGGGTTGGGGATGAAGCGAGCATCCGCCACGAAGTTGGCGTCCACGGGCAGGCCGTATTTGAAGCCGAAGCTCATGACGTTCAAGCGCAGCGCCACAGGGCCCGTGTCGGTGAAGAGTTCGGTGATGGCGGTCGCCAGGCCGTGGACGTTGTACGTGCTCGTGTCCAAGACGACGTCCGCGGATTCTTTTAGCTCTTTCAGGACGTCCCGCTCCGCCGCGATGCCGTCCAGGATCCGGCCACCGCCCTGGAGCGGATGCGGGCGGCGGCCCTGCTCAAACCGCCGCACCAGGACGTTGTCGCTGGCATCGAGGAAGAGGACGCGGAAGGTGATTCCGGTGGCGCTGAGCGCGCCGAGCGCCGTCCTGATATCGGTGAAGAGGCCCTTGCTGCGCACGTCCACGACGACGGCAAGCTTGGGGATGGACTGTGGCGCGTGCGAGACGATTTCCGCCAGCGTCCCCAGCATCTGCGGGGGAAGGTTTTCGACGACGTACCAGCATGGTCCTCCAGGGCGTCGGAGGCGGTGCTCCGGCCTGCTCCGGACATGCCGGTCACCACCAGCAGTTCCGCTTCGACAGGCTTGACGGGTACCAGACCGTCCTGCTCCGCGCCGGATCCTGCTGTTGGCTCTGACATCAAGTTTCCCCGTTTCTGAGATGGTCCAAAGTTTTTGGGATGGTCCACAAGCGGACCCCTTCAGGAGGGGTCCGCTTATTACCCTAGCTAAATTTCAAGGATTTCGCCGGTGGTCATGTTCACGGCAGGAGCGGCCTCTCCGGAGGCACCGGCCGCCGCGAGATGGCTGACGACCGCTTCCGCCAATGCCGGGCCGATCCCCTTCGCGGCCGTGAGCTCGAGGGCCGTTGCCGCCTTGATCTTCTTGAGCGAACCGAAATGCGCCACGAGCGCCTTCCGTTTGGCTTCGCCGAGACCCGGAACGCCGTCAAGCGCCGACACCGTCATGGCCTTTCCACGTTTCTGCCGGTGGAAGGTGATGGCGAAACGGTGGGCTTCGTCGCGGATGCGCTGGAGCAGATAGAGCCCCTGGGAGGTGCGGGGCAGGATCACCGGGAAGTCACTGTCCGGCAACCAGACCTCTTCGAGGCGCTTGGCGAGGCCCACGACGTAGACGTCGTCGATGCCCAGTTCCGCGAGGGCCCGGGCGGCCGCATTCACTTGGGGTTGCCCGCCGTCGACGACGACGAGGTTGGGCGGATAGGCGAATCTCGCCTTGGCACCCGTGAGGGCAGCATCCTCCGACGACGGCGATTCCCCTGTTCCGGGATTCGGAACTTCTCCGCTCTTGGGAAGCTGGGCGGATTTATCCTGCAAGTAGTGCCTGAAGCGCCTGGTGAGGACGTCGTGCATCGCAGCGGTGTCGTCGCTTGCCGCCGCACCGGTGATGGAGAACTTCCTGTAGTCGGCCTTCTTCGGGAGGCCGTCCTCCACCACCACCATGGACGCAACCACGTTGGTGCCTTGCACATGGGAAATGTCGTAGCACTCGATCCGGAGCAACGGCACGGGAAGCTCGAGCGCTTCCTGCAGTTCCTGGAGCGCCTGGGAACGGACCGTGATATCGCCGGCGCGCCGGACTTTGTGGAGCTTCAGCGCCTGCTCGGCGTTTTCGCGGACGGTGGACATGAGGGCGGCCTTGTCGCCACGCTGCGGCACCCGGATGTCCACCTTGGCGCCCCTGAGGCCGCCGAGCCATTCGAGCAGTTCGTGATGGTTGCTCGGAATCTCAGGGACGAGGACTTCGCGCGGAATACGGCCTTGGTTGTCGCTGTCCTCTCCGTAGACCTGCTGCAAGAGGTGTTCGATGAGTTCCGGAGTGGTGGCGTCTTCGACTTTTTCCACGACCCAGCCCCGCTGGCCGCGCACCCGGCCACCCCTGACGTGGAATACCTGCACGGAAGCCTCAAGGTCGTCGTCGTGCAGGGCGAAGACATCCGCGTCGGTGTCTTCGGAAAGCACGACGGCGTTGCGCTCGAACACTTTGCGGAGCGCGATGATGTCGTCCCGGAGCCGGGCCGCCCGCTCGTAGTCCAGCTCGGCGACGGCGGCGCCCATGTCCTTTTCGAGGCGGGTGACGAAGCGTTTGGCTTCGCCACCCATGAACGAGCAGAAGTCTTCGGCGATGGCCCGGTGCTCTTCGGCGGTGACGCGGCCGACGCACGGGGCCGAGCATTTGTCGATGTAGCCGAGCAAGCATGGCCGGCCGCTGGCTGGGCACGCTTCAGCACGCCGGGACTGCAGCTGCGGACCGGGAAGACGCGGAGCAAGGTGTCCATTGTTTCGCGGATGGCCCCGGCCGTGTATGGCCCGAAGTAGCGGGTGCCCTTGCGGCGCTCCCCGCGCATGACCTGTACCCGCGGGAGCTTCTCCGCCATGCTCACGGCAAGGTACGGATACGTCTTATCATCGCGGAAGACCACATTGAAGCGGGGCTTGAATTCCTTGATCCAGGTGTATTCGAGCTGGAGCGACTCAAGCTCGCTGCCCACCATGGTCCATTCAACGCTGCTGGCCGCGTGCACCATCGCGTGCGTCTTCGGCAGCAAACCCGCCGGGTTGGCAAAGTACGAGTTCAGCCGGGATCGGAGGTTCTTCGCCTTGCCCACGTAGATGACACGGCCGTGCGGATCCCGGAACCGATAGACGCCGGGGGTGGTGGGGATTTCTCCCGTCTGGGGTCGATAACTCGCTGGATCTGCCACAGATCCAGTCTAGTAAGGGAATCGCGCTCCCCCGTACGGGCCCGCTTCGCGGAGGGCTACTCCGCGGACTTGCTCTGGTTGTAGCTCGTGGAACGTTCCTGGCCGCTCAATACCGCAATGGCATCCATGATCTTGTCCGTGACTTCGCGCCTGGCCGGCAGGGAATGGTCCGGCCCGGTCTTCTCGAAGTACAGCGGCTCGCCGACCTTCATGGTGAAATGCTGTGGACGAACGGTGTTCCGGTCCACGGGCTGCAGCTTGTCCGTGCCGATGAGGCCAACCGGCACCACCGGCGCCCCAGTTGTCAGGGCAAGCCAGCCGACACCGGTCCGCCCGCGGTAGAGCAAGCCGTCGCGCGAGCGGGTCCCCTCCGGATAGATGCCGATGCCCCTGCCGTTCTCCAGGATGTCCAGGAGGGTCTTGAGGGCCTGCACGCTGGCTGCCTGCTCTCCGCGTTCCACCGGAATGGATCCAACGGCCTGGAAGAACGCCTTCATCGCGCGGCCTTTGAAGCCTTTGGTGGTGAAATACTCGGCCTTGGCAAAGAAGCCCACCGGGCGCGGCATCAAGGCTTGGACAATAACGCTGTCCAGAAAAGACAAATGGTTCGGGGCCACGATGAAGGGCCCTTCCTTGGGCACGTTCTCCAGCCCGATGACCGTGGGCCGGCAGGTGCTGGAAATCAGTCCGCGCGTGGTCCAGCGGATGACATCAAAGGCTTCCATCGTTCTGCACCTCGCTCAGGGCCGCCGCGCGGACAGCGTCAAGTTCTTCGATCTTCTTCAGCAGCTGCGCCGCGGTGTCCACGACGGCGACGGCGCCTGCCTCCTGAAGTTCGCCGTCGGGCGCAAATCCCCAACTGACCCCGATGCAGTCGAGGCCGTTGGCCATGGCCCCGGCAACATCCTGGTGGCGGTCTCCGACCATCACCGCAGGCTGGGAACGCAACGTGGCCAGAGCGGCACCAACGATTGCCACCTTACCCGGAGTTGTATTGGCGGCTATTGACTCGTCGTCCGGCGCACCGCAGATGGAGGCAAAGAAACCGGCAATGCCATGGTGCTCCAACACGATGTGGGCCAAGCCCTGGGGTTTCTGGGTGGCGACGGCAACCGGCCGCCGCGACTCCGCGAAGAACTGCAGGAGCTCACGGATTCCGGGGTAGAGCCGGCTTTGAGCGATTCCGACGGAACGATAATAGCTGCGGTACAGCCCAATGACTTCGTCGACTTTTCCTGTGGGAACCCCGGCAATGTGTTCCAGGGAATCGCTGAGCTTGGGCCCGACCATGGAGTCCAGCACGGCCTGTTCCGGGACACGGAGCCCCATTTCGCCCAGGGCCGCGGCGATACCGCCGGTTATGCCGCCTGCAGGATCGACAAGGGTGCCGTCCAGATCAAAGATTACGGGCACCATTGTTTGAGTCACCGGGTTAGTTTCTCACGAGTTGAGGCATGCCTGAAACTCACATGCCGGCCAGGGAATACTTCGACCACTGCCGAAAAATTCCCCGGCCGTTCACGCAGGGCTAACCGAGAATCTCCGCCAGGAAGGTTGCGGTATGGCTTTCCGTGGACTTGGCAACCTGTTCGGGCGTGCCCGTTGCCACGATCCGCCCGCCGCCTGAACCGCCATTGGGGCCAAGGTCCACAATCCAGTCAGCGGACTTGATGACGTCGAGGTTGTGCTCAATGGTGATGACCGTATTGCCCTTGTCCACCAAACCCTGCAGCACCATGAGCAACTTCCGGATGTCCTCGAAGTGGAGGCCCGTTGTGGGCTCGTCCAAGACGTAGACGCTCCGTCCATTCGAACGCTTCTGCAGTTCCGAGGCCAGCTTCACGCGCTGCGCCTCGCCGCCGGAAAGCGTGGTGGCCGGCTGCCCGAGCCGGACATAACCTAGGCCGACGTCGACGAGGGTGTTCAAATGCCGGGCAATGGGGGTGAAAGCGGCAAAGAACTCGGCACCCTCCTCGATGGGCATGTTGAGGACGTCCGCGATGGTCTTGCCCTTGTAATGGACCTCCAGGGTCTCGCGGTTGTACCGGGCACCGTGGCACACCTCGCAGGGAACATAGACGTCCGGCAGGAAGTTCATCTCGATCTTCAGGGTGCCGTCACCGGAGCACGCCTCGCAGCGGCCGCCCTTGACGTTGAAGGAGAACCGTCCAGGCTGGTATCCACGGACCTTGGCTTCGGTGGTTTCCGCGAAAAGCTTCCGGATGTTGTCGAAGACGCCCGTGTACGTGGCAGGGTTGGAGCGCGGGGTCCGCCCGATGGGGCTCTGGTCCACGTGCACCACTTTGTCGAGGTGCTCAAGGCCCGCCACGGAGCGATGCCGGCCGGCGACCTGCTTGGCACCGTTGAGCTTGTTGGCAAGGACCTTGTAAAGGATCTCGTTCACCAGGGTGGACTTCCCCGAGCCACTGACGCCAGTGACTGCCGTGAAGAGGCCCAGCGGGAACGTTGCGTCAACGTTGTTCAGGTTGTTTTCGCGTGCGCCGATGACCTTGAGCTCGCGCTTCTTGTCATACTTGCGCCGCTTGGCCGGGATGTCGATCTTGCGCCGGCCGGACAAGTAGTCGCCGGTCAGCGAGTCCGTGTTTTCCAGGAGCTCCTTGTAGGAACCGGAGTGCACCACCTGGCCACCGTGCTCACCGGCGCCGGGTCCAATATCCACAACCCAGTCGGCCTCGTGAATCGTGTCCTCGTCGTGCTCGACCACAATCAGTGTGTTGCCGAGATCGCGCAATCGGGTGAGCGTCTCGATCAGGCGGCGGTTGTCCTTCTGGTGCAGCCCGATGGACGGCTCGTCCAGGACATACAGGACGCCCACCAGGCCGGAGCCGATCTGCGTGGCGAGCCGGATACGCTGGGCTTCGCCACCGGACAAGGTCCCGGACGGCCGTTCGAGATTCAGGTATTCGAGCCCGACGTCCAAGAGGAATGTCAGGCGCGCCTGGATCTCCTTGAGAACCTGGTGGGCGATCTGGGCCTCGCGGTCGGTGAGCGTGAGGCTACCGAGGAAATCCGCGCAATCACGCATCGGAAGGGCCGCAACTTCGGCGATGGACTTGCCGTTGATCAGCACGGACAGCGACGCCGGATTGAGCCGCGCACCGTTGCATGCGGGGCAAGGAACCTGCCGCATGTACTCTTCGTAGCGGTCGCGGGCCCAGTCGGAATCCGTTTCGCCGTGCTTGCGGTGAACGTACTGGATGGCGCCTTCGAAGCCGGTGCTGTACTTGCGCTCCCGGCCGAACCTGTTGCGGTACTGGACGACTACTTTGTGGTCCTTGCCGTGTAGCACCGTCTGCCGGACTTCCTGCGGCAGCTTCTCCCACGGGGTGTCCATGGAGAACTCGAGCTCCAGGGCCAGGCCTTCGAGGAGCCGGTTCCAGTACTCCGTGGTGGCAGTACCCAGCGACCAAGGTGCGATGGCACCCTGGTTCAAGGAAAGTTCCGGATTGGGGACAACCAACTCTTCGTCGACCTCGAGCTTGGTGCCGATACCGCTGCAGGCCGAACATGCGCCGAAGGGGTTGTTGAACGAGAAGGAGCGTGGCTCGATCTCGTCGATGGCCAGCGGGTGCTCATTGGGGCAGGCAAGGTTTTCGGAGAAGGCCCGGATCCGGGCTGGGTCTTCGGCGTCGAGATCCACGAACTCGACCAGTACCCGGCCTTCCGCAAGCCGGAGCGCGGTTTCGATCGAGTCGGTCAGCCGCTGGCTGATCCCTTCCTTGACAACGAGCCGGTCCACGACCACTTCAATGGAGTGCTTGAATTGCTTGCCGAGCTTGGGCGGATCGCTCAGCTGGACGAGATCTCCGTCCACCCGGGCGCGTGAGTATCCCTTGGCCGTGAGCTCTTTGAAGAGCTCGACGAATTCGCCCTTGCGTCCGCGGACCACAGGGGCAAGAATCTGGAATCGGGTGCCGGATTCGAGTTCCAGCAACTGGTCGACGATCTGCTGCGGCGTCTGGCGCGTGATCGGCTCGTGGCACACGGGGCAATGCGGCCGGCCGACACGTGCCCAGAGAAGGCGCATGTAGTCGTAGATCTCGGTGATGGTGCCCACTGTGGAGCGCGGGTTCTTGCTCGTCGACTTCTGGTCGATGGACACTGCCGGCGAAAGGCCCTCGATGAAATCCACGTCCGGCTTGTCCACTTGGCCCAGGAACTGGCGGGCATATGCCGACAATGACTCCACGTACCGGCGCTGGCCCTCCGCGAAGATAGTGTCGAAAGCCAAGGACGACTTGCCTGAACCTGACAAGCCCGTGAAAACGATCATTGCGTCACGGGGAAGATCGAGATCGACGTTGCGGAGGTTGTGTTCACGCGCTCCCTTGACCACGAGCCGGGACAGGTCATGTCTTACGGGCGTGGCAGCTTGCTGCTCGGAAACACTTGCGAAGGATTCGACGGCGGGGACTTCAGCTACGGCTTTAGGCACCCACTAATGCTAATCGAAAACTTCTTCGAATTTCCATGTGGCTTCCCACAGCCTACCGACGGGTATCAATCGGCGTCGTAGGCAGCCGCCAGAAGCTGCACCGCCTCCGCGAAACTGGCGCCCTGCGCTTTGGCCGCAGCCGAGTAGCTCGCAGCCACGGCTGCCAACGCGCTCCAGCGGTCATCCCGGGCGCACACAACTGTTCCGTTGCGGCCACGGGTGGCCACTACTCCAGCAGCTTCAAGTTCTTTATAGGCCCGGGCACCGTGTGGGGGGCGACATCCAATTGTTCGGCCAAGCTGCGCACCGCGGGGAGCTTGGTACCGACAGCCAGGATGCCGCCGTCGGCCAACTCGATGACGCGGAGCCGAAGCTGTTCGTACAGCGCGACGGTACTGGACTGATTGGGACGCCACGAACCGGGAAACTCAAGCGGGCTCATGATGCTTCCCTCTCTCCTTGCCCGGCGCGGTGCTTCGCGGACCTCACCGGCATCGCGGCGAGTTCGCCGCCTCCGGCGGCAAACTGCGCTTCATGCAAGTGGGCGTAGTGCCCGCCAAGCGCCAACAGCGAATGATGCGTGCCGTGTTCAACGATCCGTCCGTGGTCCATGACGAGAATTAGATCAGCGTCGCGGATAGTGGACAAGCGGTGCGCAATGACGAATGACGTCTTGTTGCTCCGGAGCCGGTGCATCGCTTGGCGGATAAGGACTTCGGTGCGGGTATCCACCGAACTTGTCGCCTCGTCCAGGATCAGGATGGGGCGGCCCGAGAGCCGTGCGCGCGCGATGCTCAGCAATTGCCTCTGGCCCTGGCTGAGGGGTTCGCCTCCGTTGCTGAGCATGGTTGAGTACCCGTTGGGCAGCGAGCGGACAAAGTGGTCGACGTGGCTCGCCTCGGCTGCGGCCACGATCTCGGCCTCGCTGGCGCCCGGAAAGCCATACTCGATGTTCTCCCGGATGGTGCCGGTGAAAATCCACGGATCCTGGAGAACGACGCCGAAATTCCGGCGGAGTGCGTCGCGTCCCATGCCCGCGATGTCAACGCCGTCGATGGTGATCCGTCCGGAGCCGAGTTCGTGGAAACGCATGAGGAGGCTGACCAGTGTGGTCTTCCCGGCTCCGGTGTGCCCGACAATCGCAACTGTCTGTCCCGGTTCCACCTGGAAGGACAGGTCCTCGATGAGGGGCGCATCCGGCCGGTAGCTGAAGGAGATGTGTTCGAAGGCAACGCGTCCCGAAGGGGCATCAAACTGCGCGTCAAACCGCGACTCAAGGCCCGGACCGGAGTCGGCGCGCGCATCTGCGCCCTGTTCCGCACGTTCCCCTGTCAGTTCGGCGGCGTCCAGCAGCTCGAAGACCCTGCTGGCGGAAACCGCGCATGATTGCAGGACCTGGGCCAATCCGCCGATCTGGCCCAGCGGCTGGCTGAAGAGGCGGTTGAATTGGATGAACGCTTGAATGCCCCCGATACTCATCGCCCCGGCGAGGAACTGCAGGGCACCGACAATGGCAACCCCCACGTAGCTGGCGTTGGACACGAAAGCCATGAGGGGCACCAGCAACCCTGAAGCGAACTGTGCCTTGGAACTGGCCGCGTAAAGCCCGTCGTTGTGATCAGCGAAGCGGACCGCCATCGATGACTGGGCGTTGAAAAGCTTGATGGTCTCGTGACCCGTGGCTGTCTCCTCCACAAGCGAGTTCACGTCGCTCGTGGCTTCCCACTGCCGGACGAAGTATTTCTGCGAGCGTCGGGTCACGATAATCGACGCCAGCGCCGAAACCGGAACGGCCAGCAGGGACACGACGGCGAGGAGCGGCGAAAGCAGCAGCATCATCACGAGCGAGCCGATGACCATCAGTGTTGAGGTCAGGAGCTGGGAGAGGAGCTGGTTGAGCGTCTGCGACACGTTGTCGAGGTCGTTCGTCGCGCGGCTCAGCACGTCGCCCCGGGAGCGGCCGTCGTAGTAGGCCACGGGAAGGCGATGCAGTTTCCCTTCCACGGCTTCGCGGAGGTCGTGTGCGAGGCGCTGGACGGCGAGGGCGTTGAGGCGGCCCTGCGCCCAGCTAAGCAGCGACGTGACGCAATACATGCCTGCGGCCAGGAGCAAGAGGAAGACGAAGCGCCCGGCGTCGAACTGCGCGCCGAACACGGCGGCGGCGATGACGTCGGTAGCGTCACCGAGTATTTTGGGTGCGGCGACATTGAGCGTGACAAAGCCGCAGATGCACAGGATCGCGGCGGTCATGATTCCCCGGGAGGCTTCATCAAGCCCACCAGGCGGAGGAGCGACCGCGACGGTTTCGCTGGAATGGCGAGGTGTTCGCCTTCGCTGCTCACGCGGCGTCGTCCGTTTCCAGCTGGGACGCTACGATTTCCCGGTAAGTTTCCGAGGACTCGAGAAGTTCGGCATGGGTTCCTTGTGCCACCAGGCGGCCCTCGTCGATGAGCAGTATCTGGTCCGCCGACACCACGGTGTTGATGCGCTGGGCGACAATGATGACGGTCGCCCCCCGGAGTTCCGGTTCAAGCGCGGCCCGGAGCTTTGCTTCCGTCACCGTGTCCAACGCAGAGAAGCTGTCGTCAAACAAATAGACGGATGCAGGGCGCAGAATGGCGCGGGCTATGCATAAGCGCTGCCGCTGGCCGCCGGACAGACCGGCGCCGCCCTGGGACAACATGGTCTCCAGTCCTTGCGGCAACTCGTTCACGAAATCCGCGGCCTGGGCCGTCTCGAGGGCATGCCACAATTGCGAATCTGTCGCGGAAGGCAAGGAAATCCGCAGGTTCTCGGCGATGGTTCCGCGGAACAGCCAACTCTCCTGGGGCACGACGCCGAGCTGGTTGCGCAAGGCATTGAGCGGAACGGCCGCGATGTCCCGGCCGTCGAGCGAGATACTTCCACTGCTCACCTCAAGCAGCCTCGGCACAAGGCTGACGATGGTCGACTTGCCGCTTCCCGTGGAGCCGATGACCGCCGTCGTGCTTCCCGGGGCCGCGTGGAATGTGATGCTTTCCACTACTGGTGTTTCGGCTCCCGGGTAGGCGAAAACGACATTGTCGAAGCGCAGGCCTTCAGCCCGCGAGGGGCGTGCCACCATCCCGCCGGCAGTGTTTCCCGGCTGCGTGATTTCTGATTCCGTGTTGAGCACTTCGGTGACGCGTTCAGCGCTGACAGCCGCCCGGGGGGCCGTGCTCAACACGTACATTGCCATCATGATCGCGAGGAGGATCTGCATGATGTAGGCGATGAACGCCGTGAGCGCACCCAGCTCCATGTCTCCCGCGATGATGCGGTGCCCGCCTAGCCAGACCACGCCCGCGGATGAAAGATTGACCACGGTCATGACGAGGGGAAGCATGGCCGCGACAATCCTGGCCGAACGGAGATTGTTCCTTGTCAGTGCGTCGTTGGCGGCCTCGAACCGTTTCATCTCGAACGGCTGGCGGACGAACGCACGAATGACCGCGGTCCCCAGGATCTGTTCCCGGAGGACGCTATTGATCCGGTCCACCAAGCCTTGGCCCTCGCGGTACAGCGGGACGAGCTTGCGGACAATCAACAGCATGATGGCGAGCAACACGGGAACGATGGCGAAAACGATCCAAGACAGGGCAACGTCCTGTTCGACCGCCAGGATCACGCCTCCGATGCCCATGACGGGCGCCGCCACCAGCATGCTGAAAACCAGGACCGTGATGTTCTGCAGCTGCAGGACATCATTCGTCGTCCTGACCACGAGGCTGGCCGGTCCGAAGGCTGCGACGTCCTGGTCGGGCAGGGAATGAATCTTGTCGAAGAGTTCCTGCCGCAGCCCGCGGCCGACCTTCATGGCGACAATCGCTCCGAGGTAGCCGGCGAGCACCGCGGCGAGCACCTGGATCACCGTGAGGACCAGCATCCAGGTACCCAGGCGCAGGATGACCTCGCTGTTCCCGGCGACCAGGCCGTCGTCGACGATCTTCGCGTTGAAGGTGGGCAGGAGGAGTGTGGCGCCGGTCTGGACGAGCTGCAGGAGAACGATGGCCAGCACGTGGGGCTTGTAGGGGGCGAGGCGCTGCAACAGCAAGGATGCCAGCACACTGCCTCCAATCGTTGGCCTCCGGAGCAGCGGATTCCACACGATGCCACCCCGAGATCGCGTTGCCATTGTAGTTCAGAACACAGTGCGAAACCTTGTAAACGCGGCACTTCCGGCGTCCTTTGGACGCGGGCCCGCTCAGCCTCGTTTTTGTGCCACCGCAAAAACCCTGCGGAAGGCAAACACTGTTCCGTGCCGGCCCCGCGGATAGGCCTCGCGGAGCGCGGCTGCGTAATGGTTTTCGAACTCGCGTGCTTCGTCTTCGGGAAGCCCTGCGAGCACTGGACGCAGGCCGGTCCCGCGCACCCACTCCAGTACCGGATCGGCTCCCGGCAGGAGTTGCTGGTAGGTGGTTTCCCAGGCGTCGGCGTCGCATCCGGCGTCGAGCATGATCCGCAGGTAGTCGGCCGGTTCGCCCACGGCGTCGTCATGGCGGAGCACGCCGGACAGCCTTCCGGACCATTCCGGCGAAGCGGCCAGTTCGCGCATGAGCACGTGGGACGGCGCACTGAAGTTTCCGGGGACCTGGAGCGCAAACCACGCACCAGGTCTCAGCGCTTCCAACCACGCGGAGAGCATCGTCAAGTGGCCCGGCACCCATTGCAGCGCCGCGTTGCTGACCACGACGTCGGTGTCCGCTTCCGGTGCCCATCCGGCAATGTCTGCCTGCACGAACGAAAGGCCCAGTTGCGCGGCAGCGAGGACTTGGGCTTTTGCCAGCATTTCGGCTGAGGAGTCCAGCCCGACGACGGCGGCGCCCTGCCATCGCGTCGCGAGGGTCGCCGTCAAGTTCCCCGGACCGCAGCCCAGATCCACGACGTGCCGGGGGTCCTCCGCCAGAATCCTCGACGTCAGGTCAAAAAACGGCCGGTCGCGGTGATTGCCGAACTCGATGTACTTGGCTGGATCCCACTTCACTGCATCCTCCATGGTCGGTCCCCGTGGTCTGCTCCACCCACACTAAGCTGGAAGGCAATGAAACTTCTTGAGCAGCTCCCCGACGGCGGACGCGTTGACCCGGACGAAATCTACACACGCTTCGTCGCCTGGACGGAGAGCCGCGGACTTCAGCTCTACCCCGCCCAGGACGAGGCCATCATGGAACTCGCGTCGGGCGCCAATGTCATCCTGGCAACCCCCACCGGTTCCGGAAAATCCCTCGTGGCGATCGCCGGGCACTTCGAGGCGATGTCCCGCGGCTTGCGCAGCTACTACACCGCCCCCATCAAGGCCTTGGTCTCGGAAAAGTTCTTCGCGCTTTGCGACATTTTCGGAGCAGAGAACGTCGGCATGATCACCGGAGATTCGGGAGTCAACCAGGATGCGCCGATCATCTGCTGCACCGCCGAAATCCTCGCCAACATCGCTTTGCGCGAAGGCAAGGAAGCCGAGCTCGGCACAGTCATCATGGACGAATTCCACTTCTACTCCGATCCCCAGCGCGGTTGGGCTTGGCAGGTGCCGCTCCTGGAGCTCCCCCAGGCCCAGTTCCTGCTGATGTCGGCCACCCTGGGAGACGTCAGCCGCTTCGAAGCCGGCCTGAGCGAACTCACCGGGCGGTCCACTACCACCGTGAGTTCGGCCGAACGGCCCATCCCGCTGCACTATTACTTCCAGGAAACACCGGTCCACGAAACCCTCGAAGAACTGCTCAGCACCAAGCAGGTTCCCGTTTACGTGGTGCATTTCAGCCAGGTGGAGGCCATCGAGCGGGCCCAGAACCTCATGAGCGTCAACATGTGCTCCCGCGAGGAGAAGGACAAGATTGCCGAGCTGATCGCGGGATTCCGGTTCGCCGCCGGCTTCGGCAAGACCCTGAACCGGCTGGTCCGCCATGGGATCGGCGTCCATCACGCCGGCATGCTGCCCAAGTACCGCCGCCTCGTTGAGCAGCTGGCACAAGCAGGACTCCTGAAGGTCATCTGCGGCACCGACACCCTCGGCGTCGGGATCAACGTTCCCATCCGCACAGTCCTCCTGACGGCGCTCAGCAAATACGACGGCGTCCGCACCCGCCTGCTGAACTCCCGGGAGTTCCACCAGATCGCGGGCCGCGCCGGCCGGGCGGGCTACGACACGGCCGGTACGGTGGTCGTGCAGGCTCCCGAACACGTCGTGGAGAACGCGAAGGCGATGGCGAAAGCCACCGCGAAGTTCGGCGACGACCAGAAGAAACTGCGGCAAGTGGTTCGGAAGAAGCCACCGGAAGGCTTCGTCTCCTGGGGCCAGCCCACCTTCACCCGTTTGGTGGAGTCCGTGCCGGACCCGTTGACCTCGAGTTTCACTGTGACGCATGCGATGCTGCTCAACCTGATGGAGCGCCCCGGCGACCCGTTCGCCGCTGCCCGCCGTCTCCTCACTGAGAACCACGAGGCACGGCCCGCCCAACTGCAGCTCATGAAGAAGGCCCTGAGCATCTACCGCGAGCTGTTGGCAGCCGGAGTGGTTGAACGCATTCCCGCGGCCGAGCAGGAGAAAGAAGGACGATCCGTCCGGCTGACCGTTCACCTGCAAGCCAACTTTGCCCTGAACCAGCCGCTTTCACCGTTTGCGCTTGCCGCGCTCGAGCTCCTCGATCCGGAGTCGCCGTCGTACGCCTTGGACGTCGTGTCCGTGATCGAAGCGACCCTCGAGAAGCCCCGGCAGATCCTCTCTGCGCAGCAGAAGAAGGCACGCGGCGAGGCCGTCGCCGCGATGAAGGCCGACGGCATCGATTACGACCAGCGCATGGCGATGCTTGAAGAGGTCAGCTACCCGCAGCCCCTCGCGGAGATCCTGGGCGAAGCGTTCGAGGTGTACCGCAAGGCCGCACCCTGGGTGGGCGACTTTGAGCTGGCTCCGAAGTCGGTGGTCCGCGACATGTATGAGCGCGCCATGAATTTCGGTGAGTTCGTGCAGTTCTATGGGCTGGCCCGCTCCGAGGGAATCGTGCTGCGGTATTTGGCCGACGGCTTCAAGGCCCTGCGCCAGACGGTCCCGCAGGACGTGCTCCGCGAAGACCTCGAGGACCTCATCGCCTGGCTGGGTGAACTGGTCCGCCAAGTCGACTCCAGCCTGCTCGACGAGTGGGAAGAGCTCACCT
Source organism: Arthrobacter sp. Hiyo1 (assembly GCF_001263615.2). NCBI lineage: Bacteria > Bacillati > Actinomycetota > Actinomycetes > Micrococcales > Micrococcaceae > Arthrobacter > Arthrobacter sp. Hiyo1. Next base: position 252,029 of record NZ_DF952473.1, read on the forward strand.
CCGGGGTGGCTCCGACGCCGCACGACGCTCCACCTCCCCCGCCGCCGTCGCTCACGTCCAACATCCGCGCCTTCCGGGTCATGGTCCGCAACGAAATGTTCCGGCGCGTTGAGTTGTTCGCGGACGAGGATGCGGCTGCCTTGGGCGAGCTCGACGTCGGCAGCGGCTGGGATGCGGAGCGCTGGGAAGACGCTTTGGACGACTACTTCGACGAGCACGACGACATCGGAACCGGCCCCGATGCCCGCGGCCCGGGACTCCTCATGATCACGGAGGAACCAGGCATCTGGCGGGTGCGGCAGATTTTCGATGACCCGGCCCGCAACCATGACTGGGGCGTTTCCGCCGAAGTGGACCTGGCAGCCTCGGACGAGAGCGGCACCGCCGTGGTCAGGGTGACCTCGGTCAACCGCCTGTAGGCGCCTAGTAAGCTCGAATCATGAGTGTTGTCCGCCCAGCCACAGTGTCCGACGTCCCCGCGATCCTGCAGATGATCCATGAGCTTGCCGTCTATGAAAAAGAGCCCGACGCATGAAGAACACGCCGGAAATGCTCACCGAGGCCTTGTTCGGCGAGAATCCACGGGTGTACGCGCACATGGCGGAAAACGCGGCAGGAGACGTCCAGGGATTCGCTTTGTGGTTCCTGAACTACTCCACGTGGGAAGGCGTCCACGGCATCTATCTCGAGGACCTCTACGTCACGCCCGATGCCCGGGGCGAAGGCCACGGGAAGGCGCTCCTGCAGCACCTGGCCGCCACCGCCGTCGAACGCGGTTATGCACGGGTGGAATGGAGTGTCCTGGACTGGAACGAACCGTCCATCAACTTCTACCGCGGCCTCGGAGCGGTGCCCATGGACGGCTGGTCGACCTTCCGGCTGACCGGCGAAGCGCTGGGTGCCTTCGGCAGCGACAAGGTCATGGCTCGTGGCTGAGCGCGTGGTTGAGGGCGTGGCGCACACCATCCGGGCACGTCACGAATTCCGGGGCGTCCGCACCACCGAACACTTCTTCGCGGTCCCCCTCGACCATTGGGCGTCCGCAGGTGTGGAAGCCGACAGCACCGCGGAAACGATCACAGTCTTCGCGCGGGAGTTCGTCTCCGCCGAGCACTCGGAGGAGGACACAGCCCGGCTACCGTGGTTGCTCTACCTCCAGGGCGGGCCCGGCGGACGCGGAACCCGGACCACCTCCCTGTCCGGCTGGATGAAGGCTGCCGCGAGGAGTTTCCGCATCCTGATGCTGGATCAACGCGGCACGGGCCTGTCCACGCCGGCGGACCGAAATACCTTGCCGCTCCGGGGCGATGCCGCCGCACAGGCAGACTACCTCACGCATTTCCGGGCGGATTCGATCGTGGCCGACGCCGAACTCATCCGCAAGACCCTCGGTTCGGAACCCTGGACCGTCCTGGGCCAGAGCTTCGGCGGTTTCTGCGCGCTGACCTACTTGTCCTTCGCGCCGGAAGGTTTGAGCGAAGTGCTCATCACGGGAGGTCTGGCGCCGCTGGAAGGTCCGGCCGAACGCGTCTACAAGGCGACTTTCCAACGGGTCGCGGAACGCAACGCGGAATACTTCGGGTGGTACCCGGAGGACCGCAAGCGGGTCACCCGGATCGCGCGGCATCTGGAATCGACGGACGAGCGGCTGCCCAGCGGAGAACGCCTCACCACGGAACGCTTCCAAATGGTGGGATCGTTCCTGGGCGGGAACGCCCGCGTGGATGCCCTGCACACCCTCCTGGAGGACGCCTTCGTGCCGTCTCCGGCGGGCGAACGCCTCTCCGACGCCTTTCTGGAACAGGTCTACGGCCTCGTTTCCCGGGCATCGAATCCCCTGTACGCGGTCTTGCACGAGTCCATCTACGGACAGGGGCAGGCGACCGGCTGGGCGGCGTGGCGGGTGAGCGGGGAGTTCCCCGAGTTCCATCCCGACGCCGCGGAGCCGCTCCTTACGGGCGAAATGGTCTACCCCTGGTACTTCGAACAGGATCCAGCGCTCGTGCCCCTGCAGGAAGTGGCTGCGCTGTTGGCCGGCAAACAAGACTGGAAACCGCTCTACGATGTGTCCCGGCTGAAGGCGAATACTGTGCCGGTCGCGGCAGCTGTCTACCGCGACGACATCTATGTGGACTTCCAGCTATCCATGGAAACCGCGGCCGCCGTCCGCGGACTGCAGGCCTGGACCACAGGGGATTTCCATCACGATGGCATCGGCGAAGACGGGGAAGGAATCTTCAACCGGCTCCTGGGGATGGTGCGCGGCAAGAACTGAGGTTCTGCTGTTCAGCTCAGCCCGCCGGCCGTACTGCCGGACGCTTCACCGAAGCCGCGACGACGGCCAGCACGACGACGGCCACGGCACCGGAAGCCATGTTCAGACCCTCGTAGCCCACCCAGCCCAGCACGAGCCCGGAGAAGCCTCCGCCCAAGGCACCGGCAGCCCCCATGAGTGTGTCTGAGACTCCCTGGACGATGACGCGTTGCTGCCGCTCGACGCTCTCGGCCAACAGGGTGGATCCTGAAATCGTCGCGGCCGACCACCCTAGGCCGAGCACCACGAGCCCCACCGTGACCAGGGCCGGGTCCTGCTGCCCGAAGCCGGCCACGGCGACAGCCACCGCCAGCAGCACGAAGCCCAGCACGATCGTCTGGATCCGGCCCGCCCTGTCCGTCAGCCACCCCATCAGCGGCGACAAAGCGAACATGCCGGCGATGTGGAGGGAAATCGTAAATCCAATGATCACCAGGGCGTCGGTACCCATGGCGTGGCCGCCCTCGTGACCCACATGGCCCCCAACCGGCCCGGTGGAGACGAGCTCCTGCAGGTGCAACGGCGTCATCGACATGACCGCCACCATGATTCCATGCGCCGCAACCACCGCAGTCAGGGCCAGCTTGCGCGCGGAGACGCCCGCACGGCCTGGAATCCGGCAGTCAATGAACGACGTCGGGGTCCTCCTGCTTCGGCACGGGCGCCAGCGCTTCCGCCGTCGTCGTGCGTCCCCTCGGCCAGGCGCCTTGCCAGCAACAGCGGTCGGGGCGCAGTGCGGCCATCAGTAACACCGCGGCCAGAAGGAGGCCGGCAACGGAGAAGACGAATGGCCCGGAGATTGCGGGCAGGCCCAGAGCTTCGCCCACCGCAGCGCCAGGTTGGATGAGGTTCGGACCGGCCACGGCGCCGATGGTGATTGCCCAGACGACGGTTG
>NZ_DF952473.1:255438-259530 GCF_001263615.2 Arthrobacter sp. Hiyo1
TGCAAGCGATCGTCCGCGGTGCTCCGGTGCGGCGAGATCGACGGCGGCGAATCGCGCCTGGAGGTTCGATGCCGTGCCGAGACCCAGCAGGGCTGCACCAAGGAGGAGCACCGCGAAAGCCCCCGTAGCCGCCGCGACGATCATGAAGATTGCCCCAAGCATCGCGGCCAGGAGACCGGTGACGAGTCCGGAACGGCGCCCCCTGCGCTCGGCAAGACCGGCCAGGGGCAAAGCAGTGACGGCACCGGCGAGCGTGAGGATAGTGGTGACCGATCCCGCCCAGGCGCTCGATCCACTGAGCTGGACGGCAAGCAACGATCCGATGGACAGGGTGGCGCCGTTGCCCACACCGCTCAGCAGTTGTGCGGTGCTCAGCAATCGGACTGTGCGTCGCTGTACTGCTGCCGGATCGAGGGTCATCGGAGAGGTCAACGCCATGCCAAGAGCATATCTCCGCCAAACGCTGAGCCCCGGCCACAGTAAGGGCCGGGGCTCCGAAACGTTCCGCAGTTGACCCGTGTTAGTTGCCGCTGACTTTGTTCATGCTCTTGCGGGAATCTTCTTCGAGCCGGGCATCCAGCTTGGACTTGCTGCCCGCCGGGGTCAGGAGGCTCGCGACAACCGCCACGACGATGGTGCCGAGGATGACCGCGAGGGACACATAGGTCGGGATCTCCGGAGCCCATTCGATGTGGTGGCCGCCGTTGATGAAGGGCAGTTCGTTGACGTGCATGGCGTGCAGGACCAGCTTGACGCCGATGAAGGCGAGGATGATCGACAATGCGTGCTTGAGGTAGATCAGCCGGCTCATGAGTCCGCCAAGCAGGAAGTACAGCTGGCGCAGGCCCATGAGGGCGAAGATGTTGGCGGTGAAGACGATGAAGGCGCTCTGCGTCAGTCCGAAGATGGCCGGAATGGAGTCCACGGCGAACAGGAGGTCCGTCATGCCGATGGTCACGAAGACGATCAGCATGGGAGTGAACAGTTTCTTGCCGTTGACCGTTGTCCGAAGCTTGCCGCCGTCGAACTTCTCCGACATCGGGACAACTTTGCGGATACGGGCGATCAGCGGGTTTTCGGCACCGTCTTCCTCGTCTTCGCCGTTGTCCGTGGCTTGCTTCCACGCGGTCCAGAGCAGGAACGCGCCGAAGATGTAGAAGACCCAACTGAACTGCTCAATCACCACGGCACCCAGGGCAATGAAGATACCGCGCAGGACGAGGGCGATGATGATGCCCACCATGAGCACTTCCTGCTGGTACTTACGGGGCACCGAGAACCGCGCCATGATGATGATGAAGACAAAGAGGTTGTCGATACTCAGGCTGTATTCGGTCACCCAACCGGCGATGAACTGGCTGCCATGCTCCGGGCCGGCAAAGGCGAACATCGCTCCGGCGAACACCAAGGCGAGGGTGACGTAGAAAGCGACCCAGAGGCCTGCTTCCTTCATGGAGGGTTCGTGCGGACGCTTGACCACCAGGAGAAGGTCGACAAGGAGGATGATTCCGAGAACGACGAAGGAGCCGATCTCAAACCAGGCGGGGAGTTGCATCTAAAATGCCTTTCGCAGGTACGCCAAAACGGCGTAAGTCTCTCCGACCTGCCTGCGTCTCCATGCCCGAAGGCAACAACGCTCAAACGGCGATCCGCTAGGCCCGGCGAGGCGTCTGTGCCTTGCGTGTTGACGGACGTAGCGCTTGGGATACTCCCCTACGTAGCCCCAACTTTACCCTAAGCGTGCCCGGCGGACTGCATTTGGCGGAGTTCGCGCTTGAGGTCGCCCACCTCGTCACGGATCCTCGCAGCGATCTCGAATTGGAGCTCAGCGGCAGCCGCGTGCATCTGCTCGGTCAGCTGTTCGATCAGGCCCACGAGGTCTTCGGCCGGCGCCGCGGCCAGGCCATCTTGCCGGACCTTCGAAGCGCCCTTGCCCTTACCGGTCCGGCCGCCCTTTCCGGCTGCGGCCAACAACTCGCGGGTGTCGGCGTCTTCGCGGGCAAGCTGATCGGTGATATCTGCGATCTTCTTGCGCAACGGCTGTGGATCGACCCCGTTGTCCGTGTTGTACTTGACCTGGATTTCCCGGCGGCGGTTGGTTTCCTCAATGGCCTTCGCCATCGAGTCCGTGATCCGATCGGCGTACATGTGGACCTGGCCCGAGACGTTTCGGGCGGCGCGCCCGATGGTCTGGATAAGGGAGGTGGCCGAGCGGAGGAATCCTTCCTTGTCGGCGTCGAGGATGCTGACAAGTGACACTTCGGGCAGGTCGAGGCCCTCTCGGAGCAGGTTGATGCCCACCAGGACGTCGAAGCTGCCCATGCGGAGCTCCCGGAGCAGTTCCACGCGACGGAGGGTGTCGACGTCGGAGTGCAGGTATTGGACCTTGACCCCATGGCCCAGCAGGTAGTCGGTCAGGTCCTCGGCCATGCGCTTGGTCAAGGTGGTGACCAGGACGCGTTCGTCGCGCTCCACGCGCGTCCTGATTTCGCCAAGGAGGTCGTCGATCTGGCCTTTGGTCGGCTTCACGATGACTTCGGGATCGATCAGTCCGGTAGGGCGGATAATCTGTTGGACGAACCCGTCGGCCTTGCCCAGCTCGTACTTGCCGGGGGTCGCGGAAAGATAGACGGTCTGGCCCACCCGTTCCAGGAATTCATCCCATTTGAGCGGCCTGTTGTCCATGGCCGAAGGAAGCCGGAAACCGTGGTCCACGAGTGTGCGCTTGCGCGACATGTCGCCCTCGTACATGGCGCCGATCTGTGGAACCGTGACATGGGATTCGTCAATGACCAGCAGGAAGTCGTCCGGGAAGTAGTCGATGAGGCAGTGCGGGGCCGTGCCGGAGCCGCGGCCATCGATGTGGCGTGAGTAATTCTCGATGCCGTTGCAGAAACCCATTTGTTGCATCATCTCGAGATCGTAGGTGGTGCGCATGCGCAGCCTCTGGGCCTCCACCAGCTTGTTCTGGCCTTCGAGGACCTTGAGCCGCTCCCCGAGCTCGTTCTCGATGGCGGTAATGGCGCGGGACATGCGTTCCGGACCGGCGACATAGTGCGAGGCCGGGAAGATGTACATCTCGGTTTCCTCGCGGATGACGTCGCCCGTTACCGGATGCAGAGTATAGATGTTCTCGATCTCGTCGCCGAAGAACTCGATGCGCAGGGCCAGCTCTTCGTACATAGGGATGATCTCCACGGTATCTCCGCGGACCCGGAACGTGCCGCGGTGGAAGTCCATGTCGTTGCGGGTGTACTGCATGCCGACAAACTTCCGCAGGAGATCGTCCCGGTTCATTTCGGCGCCCTTGGTGAGCGTGACCATCCCGGCGATGTATTCTTCCGGGGTGCCCAGGCCGTAGATGCACGACACGGTAGCCACAACGATGACATCCCTGCGGGTCAACAGCGCATTGGTGGCCGAGTGCCGCAGCCGCTCCACCTCCTCATTCACGGAGGAGTCCTTCTCGATGAAGGTATCCGTCTGGGGGACGTAGGCTTCAGGCTGGTAGTAGTCGTAATAGGAAACGAAGTACTCCACCGCGTTGTTGGGCAGCAGCTCCCGGAACTCGTTGGCGAGCTGCGCGGCCAAGGTCTTGTTTTGGACCATCACCAAGGTGGGCCGCTGCACTTGTTCGATCAACCAGGCGGTGGTGGCACTCTTGCCCGTACCGGTGGCGCCGAGCAGGACGACGTCTTTCTCGCCGTTGTTGATCCTTTCGGTCAGCTCGGCGATTGCGGCCGGCTGGTCACCTGCCGGCTTGAATTCGCTGATGACCTCAAAAGGCGCGACCACACGGTTGATCTCCTGGGCAAGACTCATGAATCCAATGTACCCCCGCCCGCGGACAGTTACTGTCCGCGTTATCCGGTGGAACCGTCACCTCCGCCTGGCCTGGTCCAACCGTCGTCGAGCCGCCCCATGATGGAACGGAACATCTTGACGGCGAACCACACTCCTGCCCCAAGCCAGGCGGTCCATGCCAACCAGAAAGCTGTGCCCGGCACGAGGACGCGCCACGTCGCCGGCTGCGTTCCAGCGACGAACTCCTCGCGGCCGCCGGCAAGGAACCACAGCAGCGCGGCCCCGGCC
>NZ_DF952473.1:260287-263738 GCF_001263615.2 Arthrobacter sp. Hiyo1
CACGACGTCCGCCAAGCCCGGAGTGCCCGGCTCCACGACCTCGCGGGCCAGCGCGTCGGCGTCGATCAAGACAGCGCCCAACTCCCTCAGCCGGGCGGACACGAGCGATTTGCCGGAGGCGATCCCGCCGGTAAGTCCAATCTTCAGCACCCCTCCACACTAGACTGGGTCGGTGGCAGAACAGGAAGAAAGCCGGGCGACCGCGTACACAACATTGGCGCCAGGAGACGATTTCCGCCACGAACTCGAGATCAAACGTTCGCGCTTCATCACGGTGCTGCGCCGCGCTTCCGACGAGGACGCCGCCCGCGCCCTGGTGGCGGAATTGCGCAAGGAATTCCATGACGCCCGGCACCACTGCTCGGCATTCGTCCTCGGTCCGGACCGCGTCATCCAGCGGTCCAACGACGACGGCGAACCCTCCGGAACAGCTGGCATCCCCATGCTTGAGGCGCTCATCAAACGCGAGACCTTGCCTGGGGTGGCTGACCTCAGCGACGTGAGCGCCGTCGTCGTGCGCTATTTCGGTGGGATCCTCCTGGGCGCGGGCGGACTGGTCCGTGCGTACTCCGAATCGATCTCGCCGCGCTGGACTCCGCTCCCCTGGTCCAGCGCCGCCGCCTGCGGATGTGCGACATCCCCGTGCCCCACCAAGCGGCCGGGAGGCTGGAAAACGATCTGCGCTCCGCGGGCTACGTCATGGCCGAAACTAGCTACGAGCCCTCGGAGACAATCCTGCGCGTGGCGCTACCCGATGATCCAGGCGCAATCGCGGACGCCCGTGAGCGGCTGGCATCTGACCGGCGGCGCCTCGGGCCTCCACTTGCGGGGAACGGAATGGGTCGACGTCCAGGCCTGAGCACCCACGGGACATGCCCTCCCCTGTCACGTGGGGAGCCGGGCAAGAGGGACGCGGGTGAGAGGCACAGGCAAGCAGGCAACCAGTGCAAGGGGGTTAAACAAAACGGCTCCTGCGATTCGTGAATGAATCGCAGGAGCCGTTTTGATCCGGCCCGGAAACCCGGGCCAGTGGCAATTAGTTGCCGGTCAGCTTCTCGCGCAGGGCGGCGAGTGCCTCGTCGGATGCCAGGGTGCCCGCGTTGGACTCGGTGGCAGCCGGCTCGGAGGAGTAGCTGGTGGTGCCGGAGTCGCTCTCGCCGGAAGCGGCAGCAGCGGCGTCGTCAGCAGCGTGCTGGGAAACCTGCTTCTTGTGAGCCTCCCAACGTGCCTGGGCGTCAGCGTACTGCTGCTCCCAAGCGGCGCGCTGCGTCTCGTAGCCCTCGAGCCATTCGTTCGACTCGGGGTCGAAGCCCTCGGGGTACTTGTAGTTGCCCTCTTCGTCGTACTCAGCGGCCATGCCGTACAGAGCCGGGTCGAACTCGGTGCTCTCAGCGTCAACGCCCTCGTTAGCCTGCTTGAGGGAGAGCGAGATGCGGCGGCGCTCGAGGTCGATGTCGATGACCTTGACGAAGAGCTCGTCGCCAACGGAGACGACCTGCTCAGCAAGCTCAACGTGGCGGACAGCCAGTTCGGAGATGTGAACGAGGCCTTCGATGCCGTCTTCGACGCGGACGAACGCACCGAACGGAACCAGCTTGGTGACCTTACCCGGAACAACCTGGCCGAGGGCGTGGGTGCGGGCGAAGGTCTGCCACGGGTCTTCCTGCGTGGCCTTGAGAGACAGGGACACGCGCTCGCGGTCCAGATCCACTTCGAGAACCTCGACGGTGACTTCCTGGCCAACCTCGACAACCTCGGACGGGTGGTCGATGTGCTTCCAGGACAGCTCGGAAACGTGAACGAGGCCGTCTACGCCGCCAAGGTCCACGAATGCACCGAAGTTGACGATGGAGGAAACGACGCCGGGACGAACCTGGCCCTTTTCCAGCTTGTTGAGGAACGTGGAGCGAACCTCGGACTGGGTCTGCTCGAGCCATGCACGGCGGGAAAGAACAACGTTGTTGCGGTTCTTGTCCAGCTCGATGATCTTGGCTTCGATCTGCTGACCGATGTACGGAGCAAGGTCGCGGACGCGGCGCATCTCGACGAGGGATGCGGGCAGGAAGCCGCGCAGGCCGATGTCGAGGATAAGACCACCCTTGACAACCTCGATGACGGTACCGGTGACAACACCGTCTTCTTCCTTGACCTTCTCGATGTCGCCCCAGGCACGCTCGTACTGAGCACGCTTCTTGGAGAGGATCAGTCGGCCTTCTTTGTCTTCCTTGGTGAGCACCAGGCTTCGACCTGATCGCCAACGGAGACGACGTCCCCGGGGTCAACGTCGTGCTTGATGGAAAGCTCGCGGGAAGGGATGACACCTTCGGTCTTGTAACCGATGTCGAGCAGAACTTCGTCGCGGTCAACCTTGACGACGATACCTTCGACGAGGTCTCCGTCGTTGAAGTACTTGATGGTGGCGTCGACAGCTGCGAGGAAGTCCTCAGCGGTACCGATGTCGTTGATCGCGACTACGGGGGTACCGGGCTTCTCGGTGGAGGTGATGGTCATGTAGTAGGGGCTCCGTTGTGGATAGAGTATCGGTCAGGCAAACCGCCCGCTTCCCGTTGCCGGTCCGCAGGACACGGCAAAACGCCGGGTCATCCTGAATTGTGGATTGTAAATTTGCGCGCACGTAGTATGCGCCCGTTCATTCTAGTCGTTTGCCTCAAGGAGGGTCAAAGCGGCAGCGTGTCACCAAGCCGCGCGAACGTCACGCCACGGTCCAGCAGGCCCGGAAGGGCGCGGGCATAGCCCTCCGCGGTACCGCCGGCGGGCTGGTTGAAATGCGAGATCACAATCTGGCCGGCGCCGTGACCTGCGGCAATTTTCCCCACTTCGCCCGCGACCGTCGGTGCCGGGAAGGTCGCGCCGCCGTCGCCGTTCACCGTGAAGCTCACGGGTACCAGTCCGAGGGCATTGGTGATCGCCGCCGCGACGTCGTCGTAGTAGGCGGTTCCGGCCCGGAAGAAGCGTGGGGCTTTGCCGGAAAGCCGCTCCATGACCTCTTGGTTGCCCATGATTTCGTCATACACTTCACCCGCATTGGCGGTGCCCGGGATTCCGTACGCCGAGCGTCCGTTGACCGATAGGGGCTGGTGCCGGAAGCCGTGGTTGCCGAGCTCGAACAAAGGATCGGCCGCGAGCTCGGCCGCCAGCCCGGGATTGGCCTTGATCCACCGGCCATTGACGAACAAGGTGGCGGGAACGCTGAGCTTGCGGAGGGTCTTGAGCAATCGTTGATCGCAGTCCGAGCCTTGGGGGCCACCGCAAGCATCGAACGTGAGGACCGCATGCGTCGACGCCGTTTTCGAGACCACGCCGGGGACCGCAAGACCCCATTCGACGGGCTTGCGCGCGGAAAATTCAGCTACAACCTGGGACCTCGACGGCGGCACCGGCCGCGTTTCGGGCACCACCGGATTCTGGCCGGCCTCGTCCACGACCGGCG
>NZ_DF952473.1:265207-266775 GCF_001263615.2 Arthrobacter sp. Hiyo1
GGCGGCAGCCGCCAGCAAGGACCGCCGGCCCGGCAGCCCTGATGGGCCGGAGGAGTGGCCCCCCGGCTGGAATTCCCCCATGGAATCCTCTTCCGTTGTAGATCGAGTGTGTGGGTGGAGATGCGCCTAGAAGTGCGTCAGGCAATGGGCTGGACGTTCGACGGCGAACATGTGCCGGGCAGCCAATGCTGCTCCTGGCGTGTGCTCGCGGATCCGGCCAGCCGAAGCCAAGGTTACAGGATTGACGGCACCCAAATAGACAGACCCTAAATCGGTGACGTCCATGCTCAGGTCAGGGCTCCCGCCATCCGCCGCATTGACGGTGACAACGCCGCCGTCGGACGTCAATTCCCAGGTACCGTCGGCAAAACCGAGCGCATCCCGGATCTGCAGGACCAACCGTCCATCGGCGCTGTAGCGGCGGGCTGACAAGGCTGCAGGGACGTCCAGGACGCGCAACCACAACATGTCGCGGTAGTCGGAAGACGCAATGCAGCGTCCGTCCTCGAGCGCCATACGAGGGGGTCTTCAACGGGAGCGTCGGGCCAGGAAACCTGTTCGACGAGATCGATGCTGCCCAGGAATTGCCACAATTCCAGGTACGCGGAGTCCGTCGCGGCGACAAGGTCCACGATTTCCACCGTGTACGGCTTGGTGTCCCAGCCGGCGAACTTGTATGACACGTAGCCGTCGATGATGCCGTCCGGTGCATAGTGGAGCGCACATTTGATGGCCTTGTCTTCGCTGCCGTCGCGCGTCATCGCCCCGGACACGTGATGGCGGTAGGAGTCCTGCCTGACGATGGACCCCGGCGTACGGTGGTGGACCTGTTCGAATACCTCGGGCGCTAGGTCCAGGAGGACGCGTGGATCGGCGATCTCCACCCGGCCAACGGGCTCATGACGGATGCGGAACTTCGGACCGGTGTCCACCTTGATGCTTCGCTCGAAGGTCGCGACGCCGAAACCGAAGCGGCCGTAAATGGACGCTTCGGATGCGGTCAGTGCGGCCATGGCGAAGCCGCCGTCCTTGGCATCGGCGAGGTCGGCGGTCATCATCCCGCGCAGGATCCCATGCCGCCGGTGCGTTCCGCGCACGGTCACCGCGGTGATCTGGCGCGTCCGCAGCTCTTCGCCGAAGCCAACATTCAGCTTGTTTTCCAGCGTTCCAAATGTCGCCACCGGAAATCCCGGGTTGAGCGCATGCAACGGAGGTTCTTCGTTGACGTAAACACCGGTCAACTCACGGTTGTCCGCTTGGTACATCGCGAGAATCTTGTCGATGAGCTCATCGCTTCGCTGCTCGTCATGGAATCCGAAGCCGACGGCGCGGAGCCAATCACGGGCTTGTCCGTAGTCCGGGTTCTCCTTGCCGACGGAACGAAAGCGCTTGACGTTGTACTTTTCGTTTGTTTCCTTGGGATCAGCCACCTCCCGAGCCTAGCCAGACAGCATGGGGGCACGCCACCATATCGGCGGCGTGCCCCCATGCAGAACGGCTATGGAGGCCGGCGGGCCCGCTAGTGCCCGGCGTCGTACCAGCTGGAGCCGACGCCTACCTGCACGTCG
>NZ_DF952473.1:266863-276389 GCF_001263615.2 Arthrobacter sp. Hiyo1
CGGCCGCCGTCCCCATTTGTTCGGTGACGAGCTTTTCGACGGCTTCGCGTTCGCCGTGGGCGACCTCGAGGACGAGTTCGTCGTGGACCTGCAGCAGCATCCTGGACTTCAGCCCCTGGCTGGTCAACTCGGCCGAAACGCCGAGCATGGCCCGCTTCATGAGGTCCGCCGCCGAACCCTGGATCGGCGAGTTCAGTGCAATGCGCTCGGCGATCTCGCGGTGCTGGCGGTCCGTGCTGGTCAGGTCCGGAAGATAGCGACGGCGGCCTTCGATCGTGGCCGTGTAGCCGTCGATCCGGGCCTGCTCCACCACGCCGCGCAGATAGTCGCGCACGGCGCCGAAGCGGTCGAAGTAGTCCTTCATGAGGGTCCTGGCTTCGTCGACCGAGATTTCCAGTTGCTTGGACAGGCCGAACGAGGTCAGTCCATAGGCCAACCCATAGGACATGGCCTTGACCTTGGAGCGCATGGCACTAGTGACGTCTTCCGGTGCCACGTTGAAAATGTGCGAGCCCACATAGCGGTGCAGGTCCTCGCCGTCCTTGTACGCCTGGATGAGGCCTTCATCGCCGGACAGGTGGGCCATGATGCGCATTTCAATCTGCGAGTAGTCGGCAGACAGCAAACATTCGTAGCCCTCACTGACAACGAAGATTCCGCGGACCCGCCGGCCTTCCTCGCTGCGCACCGGTATGTTCTGCAGATTGGGGTTGTTCGAGGAAATACGCCCCGTGGCCGCGACGTTCTGCGCGTACGTGGTGTGGATGCGGCCGTCCTCAGCCACCGATTTCTTGAGGGTCTCCAGCATTTGGGCCAGCTTGGAGGATTCCCGGTGGGCCATGAGCTGCACCAGGAACTCGTGGCCGGTCTTCTCCAGGAGGGCCTTCAGCGAGGCAGCGTCCGTCGTGTAGCCGGACTTGATCTTCTTGGTCTTGGGCAGGCCGAGCTCTTCGAAGAGGACGGTCTGGAGCTGCTTGGGCGAGCCAAGATTGACCTCGTGGCCGATCGCGGCAAATGCTTGCTCCTGGGCGTTGTCGATCACCTTCGCCAGGTCCGCGAGCTGTTCGTTCAGGCGTTCCGTGGAGATGGCAATGCCCGACAGTTCCATCTGGGCCAGGACCCGTGCGACCGGCAGCTCCAAGGTGGTCAGGAGCGCCTCGGCCTTGCGTTCGGCGAGCTCGCTTTCGAAGTGCTTGCTCAGTGTGTGCACGACGGCGGCCTGCTGGACGAGCGCGCTGGCGGCGGCCCCGTCCGGCCCATCACCAAGATCGAGTTCCAGCTGGCCGGCTTGTACAGCCGCAGCCGCGACGGTGATCCTCAGGTGGTGCTGGGCGAGCTCGGCGAGTTCGTAGCTGCGGCGGTCCGGCTGGATCAGGTAGCCCGAAATGGCAGTGTCGTCCACCACGCCTTCCAGGCCGAGTCCACGGTGGTTCAGGGCCTTCAACGCGTCCTTGAACTCGTGCATGACCTTGGCTTCTTCGGGGTCTTGAAGCCACTTGGCAAGGACGGCATCGGCCGCCGCGTCCAAGGATGACAACTCGATGTAGGCCGCCCCGTTGGCACGCACGATGGCGAGGGCAGAGGCGTCGTCACCGATCCGCCCGGGAACCAACTGCACGGCGACGGCGGCACGGCTCCCCGTACCGGCGGAGAAGAACTCCTCCAGGGCGGCGGCGTCGTCCAGGATCTTGTAGTCGGGCGCGTCGATGGTTTCGGGGGGCGCGCCAGCGGTGTCGTCGCCATAGAGTGCGAACAGCCGGGCGCGGAGGGTCTTGAATTCAAGGGTGTCGAAGAGTGTCTCGACCTCCTGGCGGTTCGGGCGCGGCTCCTCGAGTTCCGCGAGCGTCACGGGGAGCTCAAGGTCTTTGAGCAGCTGGTTGAGGCGGCGGTTCCGCTTGACGGCGTCGATGTTTTCCCTGAGGCTCCACCGACTTTGCCGCCGATCGAATCCAGGTTCTCCAGGATCCCTTCGAGGCCGCCGTACAGGTTGATCCACTTGGCCGCGGTCTTGGGGCCGACGCCGGGAACGCCGGCGAGGTTGTCGGCGGACTCCCCTACCAGCGCGGCGAGATCGGAGTAGCGGGACGGGGGAACGAAGTACTTTTCTTCGATCGCTGCCGCGTCCATGCGGGGAATATTGGAAACACCCTGTTTCGGGTACAGGACGAACACGTTGTCCGTGATGAGCTGGAAAGCGTCACGGTCCCCTGAAACCAGGAGGACTTCGTAACCTGCGGCCTCTCCCCGGGCCGCGAGTGTGGCAAGAATGTCGTCTGCCTCGTACCCGGGCATCTTGATGGTCTTGATGCCCCACGCTTCCATGACTTGGTCGATGAGATCGATCTGCCCGCGGAATTCCTGCGGCGTCTCGTTGCGGCCACCTTTGTATTCGCTGTACTCCGCCTTGCGGAACGTCGTGTCGTCCGAGACGTCGAAGGCCACCGCAACGTGGGTGGGCTTCTGGTCCTTGATGAGGTTGATCAACATCGAGGTGAAGCCATGCACGGCGTTGGTGTGCTGGCCCGAGGATGTGGCGAAGTTCTCCGCCGGCAGGGCATAGAACGCCCGGAACGCCATCGAGTGACCGTCGAGGACCAGGAGCCTCGGCCGGCCACCGGCCGCCGTGCCCGCAGTGGTTGTTGAAGGGTCTGGTGCCGTTGCGGTGGCAGTTGACACTGCGCTTGCGGTTGCCGTTGACGTTGCCGTTGGAACTGAGTCCGGTTTGGTTGTTTCGCTCACAGGTGCCAGCCTAGTTGCCATGATGGACAATTTCACGCCGGGCCCGTTCACCGACGAACTCAATGCGGCCGGCGTTCCGCAAGAGTTGCATGGTTGGCTTTCCCGCTATGGCGTGGGTTCCCTCGTAACGAAGATGGGCATCAAGTTCCTGGAACTGAGCCCTGAACGGACCGTTGCCACCATGCCGGTCGAAGGCAATACCCAGGTTGCCGGCATCCTCCACGGCGGAGCCCACGTGGTCCTCGCCGAAACCCTGGGCTCCTTCGCGGCAGCCCTGCATGCCGGAGCCGGGCGCCACGTGGTGGGAATCGAGGTGGGCGCAACCCACCATCGCTCCATTGCGAGCGGCCTGGTCACCGGCACTTGCACGGCCATCCACTTGGGCGGCACGCTCGCCACCCATGAAATTGTCATGACCGACGATCACGGCCGGCGACTCTCAACTGCCCGGATCACCAACATGATCCGGGAGAACAGGGCCCGCTGAACCGGCACGCGCGGGGAACCTGTAGCGCACCTCTACTGCCGCGCTACCCAGGGTGCGGGAGGAGACCAACTCGAGCGGCGCCGTCGGGCTTTCAACAGGCAACAAGCGCTTGCCGGAACCCAAAGCGACCGGGATCAGGGTGACAATCATCTCGTCCAGCAGGCCGGCCTTGGCGAACTGGGCCACGAGGTTTCCGCCGCCAACCAGCCACACGTTCTTGTCGCCGGCGTCGGCAGTCAGGTCCGGCGCGAATTCCTCAACCTCGCCACGGACGAATGTGACGTCCGCGCCGGGCGGCGCGGCGTATTCGCGGTGGGTGAAGATCCAGCATGGAACACCTTGGTAGGGCCACTTGCCCGGTTCGTGTTCCATGAGCCAGCGGTACGTTTGGCCGCCCATGACAATGCAGCCGATGCCCGCCATGAAGTCTTCATAGCTTTCGGTGACGCCCTCGGCCTCTTCGAACTGGAGCAGCCAGCCAAGATCGTCTTCTTTCGTGGCGATGAACCGTCAAGCGAGGATGCCACGTAGTACTGGAAATCCGCCATGGCCCCACCCTACCCATCAGGCAGCAGCGTTCACAGCTACTTCGAGAAGTACGGAACGATCAGGTAGATCCCGAAAAGCACGGCGATGCCGCAGGCCGCAAAACAAGCGTAGGCGAGCGACCGGACCATGCCCGGCGATTTCTGCCGGGCGTCGCCCGCGATGGCGGTGAGGCGGACACCGAGCGAATACAGCACGACGAGGAGAACGGCCGCCACAAGGGTCGCGCCGGCTACCTCCACCAGATCAAACCACTTCATGCCTGGATGTCCTTACTCGCGCTTTTGCTCAGGTTCTGTTTTCTAGCCTTCTTCTTGCGGAAGCGGACTGCGGTGCCGGCTTCCTCGACTTCCACGGCGTTGTGGTGGCCCACGTGCGATTTCCTCGAGTAAATGAACATGTAGACGACGACGGCGGTGCCCACGACTGCGGCGATGACCACGCCGACGGTACCGGTGCCGATGAGGAACGCCGTCAAAGCGCCCACGATTGCGGCCGCAGGGAGGGTGAAGAGCCAGCCGGTGGCGATGCGCCCCACCGTTCCCCAGCGCACCGTGGTGCCTTTGCGTCCGAGTCCCGAGCCGATGACCGAACCGGAGGCCACCTGCGTGGTGGAGAGCGCGAAGCCGAGGTGGGAGGAAGCGAGGATGGCTGATGCCGTGCTGGCTTCCGCGGAGAAGCCCTGGGCTGGCTTGACGTCGGTCAGCCCCGAGCCCATGGTCCGGATGATGCGCCAGCCACCCGCATAGGTTCCGATGGCGATGGCGAGTGCGCAGGCCCCGATGACCCAGAGCTGCGGGCCGCTGCCGGCCGGCTGGGTTCCGGCGGCGATCAGGACGAGGGTGATGATGCCCATGGTCTTTTGCGCGTCGTTGGTACCGTGGGCCAAGGCGACGAGGCTCGAAGTGAAGATCTGGCCGGTACGGAATCCGCCGCGCTTCTGGGTCAGCTTGTCGCCGGTTTCGGGGTCATGCCGGGACGTCAGGAGGTAGGCCAGCTTGGTGCACAGATAGGCCACGGCACCGGCGAGCAGTGGCGAGAAGACGGCCGGAAGGATCACCTTCTGGAGCACGGTGTCGAAGTTGACGGCGTGGAATCCGATGCCGACGATCGCAGCGCCGATGAGGCCGCCAAAAAGCGCGTGCGAAGAACTGGACGGCAGCCCCTTGAGCCACGTGAACATGTTCCACAGGACGGCCCCCATCAGCCCGGCGAAGATGATCTCCGGCGTGATGTGGATACCGTCCGTGCCCTCGCGGATCAGGCCGCCCGAAATGGTCTTTGCCACTTCGGTCGAGAGGAACGCGCCCACGAGGTTGAGCACCGCGGCCAAGGCAACAGCCGTCTTGGGTTTGATGGCACCCGTGGCGATCGGAGTCGCCATGGCGTTCGCAGTGTCGTGGAAGCCGTTGGTGAAGTCAAAAAATAAGGCCAGCGCTATGACAAGCGCGACCATGAAGGTGATTCCCACCTGGTGCCCAATCTGCAGAGTCGATGATGCGCAGTTCCACTTCCCCGGGGCCTGCCCAACAAAAAACAGTTCAGCACGCGTTCATCTGACTGTACTGGCGGAATTAACTATGGCGGGCGTGAAACCTTAAGAATCTTACGTGCCATTGCCGGCATGGCCAAACATCGAATCATCCAAGGAATTGCCGAACAGCCGCGATATCGCTGCGTGACAGGCCCCGCCGCGGATCCGGTGAGATCCACAGCACACGGTTGCCGAGGAACTCGGCCCAGGACCGGGCAGCGGCTTCATGGTTCAGCTGATCGTCCATCCACACGATCCGTTCGGCTCCGGACTCCTGGACGTCCTTCTGCAAGACGTCCAGCTTCCACCAATCGGCAGTCTGGTCCCAACCATCGCTGGTCAAGACGGGCCAATGCTCGCCGTGGAGACCGATGGCGGGGCATAGGAACTCGGGCGCGAGCCGCTGCCACGTGGTCAACCATACAAACCTCGCCGCGGGGTGGGCGGCCAGGTCATTGAGTTCGTCAACCAGTTCGGAGGCGTAGACGACGTCCAGGATTCCGGCGTCGGCGATTTTCCATTCCGTACCCCAATCGGTGAAGCCCAGGGGACCGAAGGGGTTCACCACGCCGTCGACATCCAGATACAGCGACACGGTGGTCATGCAGCCCCCTCCCGGACGTGCCAACAAAGCCAGCGTAAGGCAAGCGCTTTGGAACGCCACCGGGACTGTCCGGAAATTCACTATCTTGACGTTCGTCACATAAGTGATAATCTCAATGCATGGAAAACCGCACCGGCCACTCCGAAGAGACCATCAGGGCCCGAGGGATCAGGCCCATCGAGGATTCGGTCCGCACCGACTTCAGCCGGGCCATGTCCTATGGCGGGTATCTGGACCTTGACCGCCTCCTCACGGCCCAGCACCCGTTGAGCACCCCGGAACACCATGACGAAATGCTGTTCATCATCCAGCACCAGACCAGCGAACTGTGGCTCAAGCTGATCCTGCATGAGCTTCTTGAAGCCCGCCGGCTCCTTGATATGGACAACCTTGCCAAAGCCCTCAAATGCATCGCACGCGTCAAGGCGATCCAGCGGACCATGACCGAGCAGTGGTCTGTCCTGGGCACGCTCACTCCCCGCGAGTATTCCGAATTCCGGCGCTTCCTGGGCAGTTCGTCAGGCTTCCAGTCCCACCAGTACCGCGGCGTCGAGTTCCTCCTGGGCAACAAGAACCGCGGCATGCTCCGGGTCTTCGAGAGCGATCCGGCAGCGCACAGCCAGCTCAGTACCCTCTTGGAGGAGCCGACCCTTTACGACGCCTTCCTCGCAGTGCTGGCGCGGGCCGGTTATGCCGTTCCGGCCGACATCCTGGAACGCGACACGAGCGAACCCTGGACGTTCCAGAAGGATCTGGTACCGGTCTTCCAGGAGATCTACGAATCGGAAGCCACACCCTGGGGATTCTACGAAGCGTGCGAAGACCTTGTGGACATCGAGGACAACTTCCACGCGTGGCGCTTCCGCCACCTGCGTACCGTGCAGCGGACCATCGGATTCAAGGTGGGCACGGGAGGCTCCTCCGGCGTCGACTTCCTCAAGCGGGCCCTTGACCTGACTTTCTTCCCGGAGCTCTACGCCGTCCGTACCGAAATCGGCAACTGAACAGCAAATCCCAAGCAACCCCATCGCTTTCTTCAGGAGAGACATGAACAGCGTGCAGCAAATGCAACGGCCGACGTCGGCAGAGCTCGACGCCGCGGATCCCCTCGCCGGGCAGCGTGAGGCCTTTTACGCCCCGTCGGACGGCCAGCTCACGGCCTACCTTGACGGGAACTCGCTCGGCAGGCCGCTCAAGGCGACGTCGGCGAAGCTCGCGTCCTTCGTCGAGGACGCCTGGGGCAGCCGCCTTATCCGCGGCTGGGACGAACAGTGGATGGATGAGCCCACCGCAGTGGGCGACCGCATCGGCGTCGTGACCCTGGGCGCGGCCGCCGGCCAAGTGACCGTGGGGGATTCCACGTCCGTGATGCTCTACAAGCTCATCCGGGCAGCGGTCGACGCCCAAGCGGGCCGCGATGAGATTGTGGTGGACCGGGACAACTTCCCCACGGACCGTTTCATCATCGAGGGCATCGCCGCGGAGAAGGGCGCCACCATCAAGTGGGTCGCTTCCAACCCGGCCAGCGGCGTCCGGACCACGGACCTCGAGGGACTGCTCAGCGAGCGGACCGCCGTCGTCGTACTCAGCCACGTGGCATACCGTTCGGGTTTCCTGGCGGATGCCGCGGCGATCACCGCGATGGTCAAGGAAGCCGGAGCGCTCATGCTCTGGGACTTGTGCCACTCGGTAGGCTCGGTGCCCCTCGAACTGGACGCCTGGGGTGTGGACCTTGCTGTTGGTTGCACCTACAAATACCTCAATGGCGGCCCGGGCTCCCCCGCGTTCGCGTACGTCAACGCGTCGCAGCAGGACCGACTGCAACAGCCGATCTGGGGCTGGATGGGCGCCGACAACCCCTTCGGCATGACCGAAAGCTACACCCCGGCCCGTGGGATCCGCAGCTTCATCACCGGAACTCCCCCGGTGCTGGCCATGCAGCCGCTCAAGGACATGGTTGAGCTGATCGCATCAGTAGGCATGGAGGCTGTGCGGGAGAAGTCCATCAAGCTGACGGAGTACGCAGTCGCCTTGGCTGAGGACATATTGGTTCCCCTCGGCGTCGAGATTGTCAGCCCGCGCAACACCGCAGAGCGTGGCTCGCACATCACGGTGGACCATCCCTTGTTCGGCGAGGTGACCCGGACGCTTTGGGAGCGGGGTGTCATTCCGGATTTCCGTCCGCCGCACGGATTGCGGATCGGGCTCTCGCCGCTCAGCACCAGCTACGCGGAGGTTGAGCTGGGAGTGACCGCCATCCGGGACGCCCTGACCGAACTCCTGTGAGTGCCGTCCTCGACGACATGGACTCCCGGCCCGGGAGTACCACGTCGTTGCTGCGGACCGTCATCGGCTTATACCTGCGCGATGCCGGCGGATGGATGTCCTCAAGGCACATCATCGTCCTCATGGAGGCCCTTGGCGTGACCGCTGCCGTGTCCCGAACGGCCTTGTCACGGTTGAAAAAGAAGGAAATCGTCCTTCCTCAGCTCCGTGAAGGTGTTCCCGGCTTCGCCGTCACCGAGGGCGCCGCCACGATGCTTGCCCGCGGAGACCGCCGGATCTTCAACCCCCGCCTGATGTCCCCCGCGGACCGCTGGTGCCTCGTGTCCTTTTCCATTCCGGAAACGGAGCGGGAAAAGCGGCACCAATTGCGGCGGAGATTGCACTGGATCGGCTGCGGCACGGTGGCAGCAGGGCTGTGGATCTGCCGGATTCGCTCAGGGTGGAAGTGGAGGAGATCCTCGAGGACCTGGGGTTGCGCGGAATGGCCACGGTGTTCGTGACGGACACCCCCTTGGTGGGCGGCAGCCTCCGCGAGGCCGCATCCGCATGGTGGGACCTGGACACCGTGGCAGAACTGCATCGCGACTTCATCCGGCATCATGGTTCCGCGGCGGACGACGGCGGCCAAGACAGCGGTTCCGACGGCGGCCCGGCCTCGGCCGAAACCTTCGCCCGTTACGTCCGTTGCATCGACCGCTGGCGGATCATTCCGTACCTTGATCCGGGGCTGCCGGCGGAATTCCTTCCCGAGGATTGGCCGGGCATGGCGGGAATCGCCTTGTTCGAGCGCTTGGGGGCCGCCTATTCACGGCCCAGCGCGGACTTCGTGCGGAGGACGCTGGAAGCTTAGGGGCCAAGAACGGGTGATCACTCCGGGCAGCAGGCGTACGCTGGAAGCATGAACTTCGCCGATGGTGGATGGTTCGCGGGGTTGTCATGACCCGTCCTTGGTTGCGTTGGTTGCCGGCCGCGCTGGTTCCGGTAGCCCTTGCTGCGGCGGCCCTCGCTGGTTCCTACCAGGCGGGAGCTGCGACGAGCCTGCCTCCTAAAACGGCAGAGGAAGTCATCGCGATGATCGGCCGGGCCGACGTCCATGCTTTGTCCGGAACCCTTCAACAGAGTTCCGATCTGGGACTCCCCCAGCTCCCCTCCGTCGGGCCAACGGCAACCCAAGGCCCCGCTTCGGTCATGGAACTGTTGAGCGGATCCCACACGGTCCGGGTCTACCTGGACGGCCCCGCCAAGGCCAGGTTCCAGGTGATGGACATGCTCGCCGAGCGCGACCTCGTCCGCAACGGCAACGATCTCTGGCTCTACAACTCGGCCGACA
>NZ_DF952473.1:276678-280464 GCF_001263615.2 Arthrobacter sp. Hiyo1
GGCACGGGGCCAGGCCGCGGCGGCCTTTTCGCTCGCGTTCACTGACGTGAGCTTGTCGGCGCCCGACGCCGCCCTGTTCAGTTTCACTCCGCCCCGCGGTGCCGCCGTGGAAGAGAAGGCAACCCCGCAACCGCGTACCCTCCCCGGTAAGACCGGGCAAGCACCGCAGGTAAAGGCAACCGGGGGCCGGCCAACAGTCACGGGAACCGGCTGGGACGCAGTGATCGCCATGCCCTCGGGGACCGTGCCCGCCGATGTCCGCTCGGCTCCGATGGTGGCCCAGCTCACCCAGCCGGTAGCGGGCGGCCGTGCAGTGACCACCAGCCTGGTAACTGTCTTGATGCTCGACGACGGCCGCGTCTTCGCGGGAATGGTGCCACTTGAGCGGTTGCAGGCCGCAGCCGCCACGAAATGACGGAGGCACCCCCGCCGGCTGAACTGGCGATAGAGACGCAAGGCCTCAGCAAGCGCTTTGGTCACCGGGCCGCCGTCGAGGGCGTCGACTTGGCGGTTCCGCGCGGTTCAGTCTTTGGCTTCCTCGGTCCAAATGGCTCGGGCAAGACCACCACCATCCGGTTGCTGCTTGGATTGGCGGCCGCCACGAACGGCCGCATCCGGGTTCTGGGTGGCGATATGCCGCGCCAACTGGCAACGGTCCTGCCCAACGTGGGCTCGCTCGTGGAAGGCCCGGCCTTCTACCCTTTCCTGTCCGGGGCGGCGAACCTTCGGCGATTGGACAGCGCCGATCTTCACGCATCCCCGCGGACCAGGGCCGCACGGGTGGATGAAGCGCTCGAGAGGGTGGGGTTGTCCCATGCCGCGGGCAAAAAGGTGCGCGCCTATTCGCTCGGGATGAAGCAGCGGCTGGGAATTGCACATGCCCTGCTGCGGCCGAGGGAACTGCTTGTCCTCGATGAACCCACCAACGGCCTGGATCCGCAAGGGACCCGGGAGGTGCGCGGCCTGGTCCGCTCCCTCGCCGCCGGGGGCACCACCGTGTTCGTCTCCAGCCACCTCCTCGCGGAAGTGGAACAGATGTGCACCCATGTGGGTGTCATGAGCGTAGGCAAACTCGTGGCGCAAGGAACCCTGCACGAACTGCGCGCCGCGGGAACGGCCACGATCCGGCTCCACACGCCCGATATTGAGGCCGCTGTCCGTGTCCTCTCCAGGCTGGGCCTGCAATCGGAACTGTCAGTGCCGCTGCCCGGATCGCACGGTGCCGATGGCCAGAGCCTCGTCAGCACCGGGCCGCCGGGGTACGGGGTGGCTCCCGAGGCGATCGTGGCTGCCCTCGTGTCCGACGGCGTCCGGGTGCGGGGCTTCGGCGTGGAGGACGCCAGCCTGGAGGAGCGCTTCGTCTCCCTGACCGGAGAGGGTTTCGACATTGCCGGCTGAACGCGGAACCGACGTCACGGCTGCCGCGCAGGGCGCCCTGGTAACAAACACCCGGCTATCAAGCTCGTTGTCACTCATGGCCTCCGAGCTCTCGGTGCTGTTCAGGCGGCTGCGGACATGGGCCATGCTCCTCGCGCTCGCGGCGATCCCCATCCTCATCGCCGCGGCGGTCAAGCTGAGCTCGCATCCCGTGGCGCCAGGCGCGGTCCGCCCTTCCTTGATCGCATCACCCAGAACGGGCTTTTCGTCGGCGTCACGGCAATGATCGTCTCCGTGCCCTTGTTCCTTCCCCTCACGATCGGAGTGGTGGCAGGCGACACGATTGCCGGAGAAGCGAACCTTGGCACGCTCAGGTACTTGCTCGTCGCCCCGGCGGGACGCGTCCGCCTCTTGTTGATCAAGTACGCGTCCGCCGCGGCTTTCTGCCTGGCAGCGACCCTTACGGTGGCCGCCGCCGGTGCCCTGGCCGGCGTCGCGCTCTTCCCGGTAGGTCCCGTTACCCTGCTCTCCGGCGACACGATCGGCGTCGGCGAATCAGTGGTGCGTTCCCTGCTGATAGCCGCGTACATTGCTGTGTCACTGTTGGGGCTCTCCGCCATCGGGCTGGCAATATCCACCTTCACGGACGTGCCGGTCGGGGCCATGGCCGCAACGATCGTCCTGTCCGTGGTGTCACAAGTGGCCGACAACCTGCCGCAATTGGAGTGGCTGCACCCGTGGCTGTTCAGCCACTACTGGTTGGGTTTCGCCGACCTCTTGCGCCAACCCATCTCGTGGACGAGCTTCGGCGACAATGCCCTGCTGCAGGCGGCCTACGTCGTGGCGGCCGGCGCGTTGGCTTATGGCAAGTTCACCAGCAAGGATGTCCTGTCCTGAAGTACGGCCTGCCCGTAAGCTCGTGGCATGGCAAGATTCTTCGATGTCCACCCGCAGGACCCCCAACCACGCGCAATTGCCCAGGTGGTGAATATCCTCCAGTCCGGCGGGCTCATCGCCTATCCCACCGATTCCTGCTACGCGCTCGGCGCACAAATCGGCAACAGGGAAGCCCTCGACCGGATCCGCTCGATCCGGCAGCTGGACAGCAAGCACCATTTCACCTTGGTCTGCAAGGACTTCGCGCAGCTCGGTCAGTTCGTCATGATCGACAACGATGTGTTCCGAAGCATCAAGGCCGTCACACCGGGTAGCTACACGTTCATCTTGCCTGCCACCAAGGAAGTCCCCCGCCGCCTCCTGCACCCCAAAAAGAAAACGGTAGGCGTGCGGATTCCGGACCATAATTTTGTCCAGGCCCTCCTGGCCGAACTGGGCGAACCGCTACTTTCCAGCACCTTGCTGCTCCCCGACGAGGAGGAGCCGTTGACCCAAGGCTGGGAGATCAAGGAACGCCTGGACAATCTGGTGGAAGCCGTGATCGACTCCGGCGACACCGGCGCAGAGCCCACCACGGTGGTGGACTTCTCGAGCGGCACCGCGGAAGTGGTCAGGCGCGGCACCGGCGATCCCTCCCGATTCGAGTGAGCATGCGTACCGCCGAATCCAGTGTCACGATCGACGTCGACGGCACACCGGTCTCCGGTATCTACGGCCGACCGGACAACCCGGTCGCGACCCTCGTTCTCGCCCACGGAGCCGGGGCGGGCATGGAGCATCCGTTCCTGGGCGGCCTCGCGCACGCTTTGAACGACGACGGCGTCGCGACCTTGCGCTTCAACTTCCCCTACCGGGAAGCCGGCAAGAAGTTCCCCGACCGACCTCCCGCGGCTATCGCGGCCTGGCGGGCCGTCATGGCGGAAGCCGCGTCCCGTTCGGAGGGAGAACCGCTGTGGGCGGCCGGCAAGTCCTTCGGTGGACGCATGGCGTCGATGGCAGTGGCCGAAGGCATGCCCGCCGAGGGACTCATCTATCTCGGCTACCCGCTGCACCCGCCCGGAAAACCCGAGAAGCTCCGTGACGAGCACCTTTACGGGCTCACGCTGCCGATGCTCTTCCTGCAGGGCACGCGGGACACTTTCGCGACGCCCGAGCTGCTCGAAAACGTGGTGGCCCGGATCGGCCCCGCCGCCACCATCGAGTGGTGGGAGGGCGGCGACCATTCCTTTGGCCGCGCGGGAGTCAAGAAGAGCGCTGCGGAGGTGGGGGCCTCATTGGCACCTCCCGTTTCAGCGTTCCTTCGCAAGAACCGCTGACCTGGAAGGAGACTCTGAGCCTCAGGCTTTCGCCGAGGCGACGGCTATGCCGGGCGGCAACGGCTCGTGCCGCAAGTACTCCCGGCGGAATTGACCGCTGCCGCCGTCAGTCCCCGCAGCACGATCGCGTACCGCAGCAGTTCCTGCTCCGGCACTTCGGCGCTGATCTCCGTGCGCTCTCCGCCCACGGATGTCG
>NZ_DF952473.1:280489-283683 GCF_001263615.2 Arthrobacter sp. Hiyo1
CAGATCGCTCATGACCCCGCCCACCGTGCTCGTCGGCCACAAGGACCGTCACGGCCGAAATCGGTTCGAGCAGTTGAATGCTGCCCGCCGCGGCGGCTTCCCGCAGGGCCAAAGCGCCAGCGGCCTGGAAAGCCGCGTCCGATGAATCGACGCTGTGGGTCTTGCCGCCCACCAGGATCACCCTGATGTCGACCACCGGGAAACCTGCCCGCACCCCCTTGCTCATCTGGGCCCGGACGCCTTTCTCGACCGACACAACATACGTGCCGGGGATGACCCCGCCAACAATCCTGTCCACGAATTCGAAGCCTCCCCCGCGTTCAAGGTTCCACTTCGATATCGCAGATCGCGTACTGTCCGTGGCCGCCGGATTGTTTGACATAGCGTCCGTGGCCCGCGGACTGGGCGGCAAAGGTCTCCCGGAGCGGGGTAATGACATCCACGGTCTGCAGCTTCACCCCCTGCTCGCGCAAACGGTCCAGGACTGCCTCCGAGTGGGCCTCGCCCATGCACCACAGGACCAGCTGGTGCGTCTCGGAGTTGCGCTCCACCCTCAGGGTCGGATCTCCCGCCGCGACCTTGGCCAGGCTCTTGGACAGCGCGTCTTCATCGCCGTGCGAGGCTGCTTCGATCGCCACAGGCATCAGCGGCTCGGGCATGTCCCAGGTTTCCACGAGCAGTGGAGCCTCGCGCGCGGAAACCGTGTCTCCCGTTTCGGCGCTCGCCACCTTCGCCAGCGCGCAAATGTCTCCGGCCACGGCGAACTGCACCGGCCGCAGGCTTGAGCAACGGGGAGTACAGGTGGGTGATCCGCTCGTCGCTGTCGTGGTCGGGGTGCCCGCGCTCAGCCAGGCCGTGTCCACCCACATGCACGGCAGAGTCCTCTCGCAGCGTCCCTGAGAAGACCCGGACAAGGCACACCCGTCCCAGGAACGGGTCAACAGTAGTCCGCACCACTTCGCCAAGGAGCGGACCGTCCGGATCGCATGCCAGGGGTTCCAAGGGTGTCCCGCCCAGGTCAGTCACCGTCGGGAGGCTTCGCTCAGTCGGAGGCGGAAAGGCGCGGGTCAGCACTTCCAAGAGTTCGGCCGTGCCGACTCCGGTCACGGAAGAGCTGGCCAGGACCGGAAAGAACGTCCCCCGGACGATCGCGGTCTCCAGATCTTCCACGAGGGTATCGATGGGGACGTCCTCGCCGCCGAGGTACCGGTCCATCAAGGTCTCGTCCTCGCTCTCGGAAATGATGCCCTCGATGAGTTCCCCCCGGACACCTTCCGCGCCGGCCAGTTCCGCCGCTGTCGCCGCCCGGACCGCGGGCCGTGGTTCCCCGGGGGTGTACTCCGACACCGAGCCCGAAAGCAGCCCGAGCACTCCGGAAACAGCGTCCGCGGTGCGGACCGGCAAATGAAGGGGAAGGACAGAATCGCCGAAGGCGGACCGGCATTCGGCCAGGACGGCATCGTAGTTCGCCCGGGGATGGTCAAGCCGGCTGATGACCACGGCCCTGGGCATGCCAACGCGCTCGCATTCACCCCACAGGGCGGTGGTTCCGGCGTCGACGCCGTCAACGGCCGACACTACGAACAGAGCCGCATCCGCGGCACGCAGCCCCGCGCGCAGCTCTCCCATGAAATCGGCGTAGCCCGGGGTGTCGAGAAGGTTCACTTTGATGTCGTCGAAGACAAGGGCGCCGCGGACAGCCCGATGGATCGCTGCTGGTGGATGGCCGTCGCCTCCGAGTCGCTCACGGTGGTGCCATCCACGATCGAACCCATGCGGTTCACCACCCCGGCAGCGTAAAGGAGTGATTCGAGCAGCATCGTCTTTCCCGCGCCCGAGCGGCCAATCAGGACGACGTTGCGGATGTTTTCGGGCCGATCGGCTGGCGCCGAGGACGGGTCCGCCCGTCGAAGATCGGGGTTGGTCCGGTTCGACCCCTTCGTCGCACTGCCTGGGCCTTTCACCGACATGAGCACCTCCTGGAGTAGAAGCCGAATCCCCCGCGTCCTTTGCTAACCGATTCCACACCCTGGACTGGCGCACGGCAAGAGCAATCGACAGTCCGTGCCGAAACCGCAGCCTTAGGAGAGCATGCCCCACACCGTGCGAAGGGAAAACACCGCGCTTGCTGCGATGACAACGGCGAAAGCCACGAGCCACAGCAAGGACGGCACCCCCGTGGACCGGGCCAGGATGTAGGCATCCGACGACGCGAGCCGGTCGCGCCGACGGGTGTGGACCGAAGCCACCTTGAACCAATCCCGCACGGCGCCCACCTCGAGGGCTATGCCAAGTCCGAGTACCACATGGCTTACCGTCGAGGGAGTGGCGAACATGACAAGCAACTGGGCAATCGCGGCACTGAGGAGCGCCACGAAGATTCCCGTGAAGTTCCGCAGAAAGATCAGTGCGAGCAGCAACACCAGCGCGCCGATGGACATGGCTGCCCCGGACCGCCCTGCCGACACGGACCAGATGAGCGCCACGCCTACCACGGCGGGACTCGGATATCCCCAGAACCCGGACCAGGCTGCGCCGAATTTGCCGCGCCCGCTGCTCAGGAGCTGTCCGGAGTGGTCCAGCCCGATCCGGAGCCCGTGGACGACCCGCCCCGTCATGAGGGCAGCGAACGCGTGGCCCAGTTCATGCACGAAGGTCACATAAAGACCAAACCAGCGCCAGGTGGCGTGCGGGATGCTCAGTACGACGGCAGCAGCCAGGATGCCCAGCACAACAGGGGTCGCAAGGTTCGGGACCTCTTGTGTGGTGAATCCCCGCAGCACGGCCTGCCACCAGTCGTTGACAAGGTCAGCGGGACGCAATTCCATGTTCATCACCGTGGCATCCTAAAGAAAAAGCCTGTGAACGCCTCCCAGCCAGCTGGAACCACCGGCAAGCCGGGGTCACATCTTCCGCTTGGTCTTGGCCGTTGCTGGCGCTGTCCACGGGTCCTCGGGCCAGGGATGCTTCGGATAGCGCCCGCGCATCTCCGCACGGACCTGGGCGTACGGGCCGGACCAAAAAGAGGCCAGGTCATCTGTCACGGCCAGCGGTCGCCTGGCCGGAGAAAGAAGGTGGAACAGCACCGGCACCCGTCCGCCTACCAAGCGCGGCGTCGCAGCCCAGCCGAAGCACTCCTGCAACTTGACCGCCACCACCGGCCGGCCGTCGTCGTCGGCAACGTCCGGATAGTC
>NZ_DF952473.1:286611-290615 GCF_001263615.2 Arthrobacter sp. Hiyo1
CCCGGGGGCGCTGCCTTCCGGTCACCGCGCCGGCCGCGCCGTCGGCGAGCAGGATGTTGGCAAGCAAGGGCGGCACGAGCGTCGTCTTGCCGGTCCCCGGGGGCGCTTGCACGACGGCGGTTCCTGCCGTTCCCCTTGTATCGAGGGCTTTGGCGAGTTCCCCCAGCGATTCTCCGAAGACGAGTCCCTCGCCGATGGTGTCCAGGTCGAAAGGGCGGTATGCGAGCGCGGCATTCCGGGGAACGGGTGGGGATTTCACTCCTCCATTGTGCCTATAAGCGGATCAGCCGTTGAAAGGTGGACTGCTTGCCGAATCGGGAGGACGATTAAAGGGCAGTTGCTAGAAGGAGGTCTGTGATGTGCTACGGCTACAACAAGGATTTCCGGCGGGACACCAGGAAAGATGCCTCACAGGAACCCGAGGAACGCCCTGAGCCCAAGGTCGACGCGAAGGACTTCATGTTCTGGGCCTTCCCACGCCGCTACCGTGAGTTCAGGAACGATCCGGAGCCGGTTATCGACCGGACCCGCGAAAGGGTCTAAGCCACGAAATTGAGAGGAACGTCCCAGAGGGCGTTCCTTTCATTTGTGGCCCTACAACTCGGCGATTCCAAGGTATTTACTGGAGATACAACGTAAGCGGGTTCGCCTGCCTCGCTGCGGAAAGTGGGCTCCCTTTTCCCTCCACTGCCACCGAAGGATCTCCGCCATGAACGCATTAGCACTTAGCGACGAAGCCGGTGTGCGGCCATGACAGCGGACGCCATCACCTGGCTGATTGTCTTGATTGTCCTGCTGGTCATCTGGTTTGCGATGGCCGTCCACATTGTCACGCAGTATGAGCGCGGTGTCCTGTTGAGGCTTGGGAGGATCCAGGGCCTCCGGACCCCGGGCCTTGTGATCATCATCCCGTTCGTCGACCGCCTGAGGAAGGTCTCCCTGCGGATCGTCACCATGCCGATCCAGTCCCAGGGCATCATCACCCGGGACAACGTCAGCCTGGACATTTCCGCCGTCGCGTATTTCCGGGTGGTGGACGCCATCAAGTCCGTCCTGGCCATCGAAAACGTCTACGCCGCGATCGACCAGATCGCACAAACCACGCTGCGCAAGGTGGTGGGTCAGCACACCCTCGACGAAACGCTCGCAGAAACGGACGTCATCAATGCCAACATCCGCCAGATCCTGGACGGACTGACCTTGGAATGGGGCGTCGAAGTGACCCTCGTGGAACTCAAGGACATCCAACTGCCGGACAGCATGAAGCGCGCCATGGCCCGCCAGGCCGAGGCCGAGCGTGAAAAGCGCGCCAAGATCATCGCCGCCGAAGGCGAGTCCCTGGCCGCTGCCGCGCTGGGCATGGCCTCTGACACCATGATGGCCCATCCACTGGCCCTGCAGTTGCGCAACCTGCAGTCCATGGTGGAGATCGGCGTGGACAAGAACACCACGGTCGTCTTCCCGGCTCCCTTGATGAGCACCATCGGCGAACTCGGAGCATTCCTGGCCCGCGAAGCCGCCGCCGCGAAAGCCGCGCAACCACCAAGGACCATGACAGGACGGACGATGGCAGGGTGAGTCCGGCAGAATGAAACTGAACGGCGCCTATACTCGTTGAAGCCGTCGTAAAGCCCGCGAACCGGGCGAACAAGCTACGGAAGGAGGAAGACCATGACCGACCCCTCACGGGGCCGCGCCACCGCCTTCCTCCTCCGCACGGGCCTGTTGGCAGGACTGCTCGCGATCATCGGCGGAATCGTCGGGATGCATGTCATGGCGGGTGGGCACAGCATGCACGCCACCCCCGCTATGAGCCAGTCCGCCGTCGTGGGCCCCGCCACTGTCATGGGCCCGTCGCACATAGTTCAGCACGCGGATTCATCTCCGGCGCAGTCGTGTGCAAGCCCGGGCACGTGCACCACGATGTCGGCCCTGCACGCCGTCTGCGTCCCCGCTCCGGGCCATAACACCCTGACAGCACCCCTACCAGGTGTCCCGCCCTACGCCAATGCGGGCACGTCAGAGGCCGGTACCCTGGTCTCCGGATATTCGCATCGCCCGGGTAGTCCTTCCCCGGGCGATCTCTGCATCAGCCGCACGTAAAATCCACCGCCGCACCGGGCTGCCGGCCCGCTGCACAAGACTCCACCCTGACGCGCCACCCCACACAGTGGGCTTGCTGTGCGTGTCCCACGCAGCCGCGCTTCTGCAGGCTGATTGATTGAAGGACCCCAAAACCATGAGAAAAACCTGACCCTCGCCACCTTTACCGTGGCCACAGCAATCGCGCTCGCCGGCTGCTCGGCCGGAACCGGCGGCAGCAGCATGCCGGGAATGGACCACGGAAGCGCCTCTTCGTCTGGTTCGGCCGCATCCCCGGCCGCGGCGACCGCGGGAGACCATAACGCGGCGGATGCCGAGTTTGCCCGGATGATGATCCCCCACCATGCCCAGGCCGTCCAGATGAGCGACGTCATACTCGCCAAGAACGGCATCCCTGCCCAAGTGACTGCGCTCGCCGGCAGGATCAAGGCAGCCCAAGGCCCGGAGATCGAGGAGATGACCGGCTGGCTCAAGGACTGGAACGAGCCCGCGGGGATGTCTGGCGGCCACACCATGAACGGAATGGTGGACAACGAGGACATGACGAAACTCGAGGCCGCCCAAGGCCGGGATGCAGCCAGGCTGTTCCTGACCCACATGATCGCCCACCACCAAGGGGCCGTGGCCATGGCGCAGAAGGAAGGCACCGACGGTAAGAACGCCGATGCCCTCAAACTCGGCAAGGACATCGTGACGGCGCAGGAGGCCGAGATCAAGGAAATGCAGGAGCTGTTGGGCGCGCTGTAGTCGCAAGCACCCTCCAGACCACACCGCCGGCCCACCTGTTTTTTCCAGTGTGGGCCGGTGCCTGCGGCTTGGGTTACGGCGTCCCCGGGCCTAGGCCGTGGCGCCTACGGATGTTCCTTCCGCCGCGAACAGCGCCTCCGCCACATCTTCCCTGAGGTGGTAGTCCCTGGCTTCGACGGGATACAGGGAACCGCTGACCACGTAGTACCCGCGGCCCTCGCCCGGCCCGCCGGCCGCGGCATCAATAGCGGCGATCATCCCCGGTTCCAGGGGCTTTTCTTTGCCTGCCTCGCGCAATCGAGCGAGGTCTTGGGCTTCAAGGCGACTGATCAAACCCGGAATATCGCACATCTAAAACACCGTCCTGTTCGGTACATGGGAATGGTTGCGCCGTCGCCCCAGCCCTTGGTGCATGCCAAGAACAGTAAGGCCGGGCATGGCTCGTGGCAAGGGCCAATTGACGACGGGTCCACTGAATGGACTCCGCTTGCTGACGCTCCCGCTTTCATGCTGCGTTCTTGGTTCCGTTGCCTACTGTTCAGTAACGGTGTGCAACATCGAGTGAGTGACTTCACCATGCAAAGCCCATTCGGGCGACAATGTCTCCTTTTCCTCTACCCGGCGCGGCTTCCTGGCCGCCGCACTGACCGGCGCGGCTCTGACCCTGGCCCCGGTTTCGTTCGCGGCAGCCGCTACCGGAACCAGCAAGAGCAAGACGATCACCGGCCATCTGGATCCGGGAGCAGCGGACTTCGTCTATTTGCCGATCGAGGTCCCGGCCGGCGTCAACAAGATCAGCGTTTCGTACACCTACAGCAAGCCCCAGGTGGCCTCCGGACTTCTCACGAACGCCTGCGACATCGGAATCTTCGATGAGAAGGGTACCGACCTCGCCGGGAAGGGATTCCGCGGCTGGTCCGGTGGTTTCCGCACCGAATTCAGCATCAGCGCCGGCGACACGACGCCGGGTTACCTGCCGGGGCCGATTGGGAAGGGCACGTGGAACGTTGTTCTCGGCCCGTACCAGGTGGCCGAGCAGGGCCTTGACTACACGGTGAACGTCACGCTTGAGTACGGACCCGACGTCGCCCCTTTCAAGCCCCAGTATCCGCCGCAGCAGGTTGCCGGCCGCGGCGCAGGCTGGTACCGCGGGG
>NZ_DF952473.1:292967-293672 GCF_001263615.2 Arthrobacter sp. Hiyo1
GTGGGCGAGCGGCTCAACGTCGCGGCAGGTGCCCCCGTCACGGTGACGGCGAAAATCGCCGGCGTGCCGAACGGCGTCGTACGCTTCATCACGGATGAAGGACAGACCCAGCAGGTCACCCTTCCCGCGTCGGGCCAGGGAACGAGCACCTGGGTCACCACCCCGCAACTCGCGGCTTACGTGCGCGTTGAGGTCCGGCATCCGAAGATCGACGGAACATCCGGCAGCGGCACGGAGATGGGAACAGTCATCCCGCTCGGTCCCATGGCAGCGCTGACGAACCCGATCTTCCTCGGCGCCAGCTAGTCCGCAACGGATCCCATTCCGTTGAGGGAGTCCCTGCCAGTACCCCTACCAGCAGGGACTCCCTCACGTCGGAATTCTCCTGTTGGATGGATAGTGCCAATCCTCCGTCCACCAACAGGAGAATAATGCTGACCGTCAATGCTTACGCAGCCCCGTCCGCAAGCGAAGCCCTCGTTCCGACCACCATTGAGCGCCGCGACGTCGGCGCCCACGACGTGCTCATCGAGATCAAGTACGCGGGCATCTGCCATTCAGACATCCACACAGTCCGCGGCGACTGGGGACCGCAGTCCTACCCGCTCGCCCCCGGCCACGAAATCGCCGGAATCGTCACCGAAATCGGCTCCGACGTGACCCGCCACAAGGTCGGCGACCGCGTCGGCGTCGGCTGCATGGTCA
>NZ_DF952473.1:294078-297096 GCF_001263615.2 Arthrobacter sp. Hiyo1
CCTGCCGCGAATGCGAGAACTGCCGCAAGGGCGAGGAGCAATACTGCCTGAAAGGCATGACCGGGACCTACGGCGCCGTTGACCGCGACGGCACCATCACCCAAGGCGGCTACTCAACCCACGTCGTCGTGACCGAGGACTTCGTGGTGCGGATCCCCGAAGATAGCGCTCGACGCCGCCGCC
This sequence comes from Arthrobacter sp. Hiyo1, assembly GCF_001263615.2. NCBI lineage: Bacteria > Bacillati > Actinomycetota > Actinomycetes > Micrococcales > Micrococcaceae > Arthrobacter > Arthrobacter sp. Hiyo1. The sequence goes on from NZ_DF952473.1 coordinate 294,262, forward strand.
CCCCTGCTGTGCGCAGGCATCACCACCTATTCGCCTCTCCGGCATTGGGGTGCCGGACCGGGCAAGAAGGTCGGCGTGGTCGGACTCGGCGGGCTGGGCCACATGGCCGTCAAGCTCGCGCACGCCATGGGCGCCGAGGTGACGGTGCTGTCCCAGTCGCTCAAGAAGATGGAAGACGGCCTGCGTTTGGGCGCGGACCAGTACTTCGCCACGAGCGAGCCGGCCACCTTCGAAAAGCTCGCGCGGACCTTCGACCTGATCATCAACACCGTCAGCGCCCCGATCGATATCAGCTCCTACCTTCAGTTGCTGGCGCTCGACGGCGCGCTGGTGAACGTGGGCGCACCGGCGGAACCGCTGCCGGTCAACGCCTTCGCACTCATCGGGGGCCGGCGTTCGTTCGCCGGATCGGCGATCGGGGGCATCCGGGAGACCCAGGAAATGCTCGAGTTCTGCGCCGAACACGGGCTGGGGGCCGAGATCGAAGTCATCCCGGCCGAGAAGATCAACGACGCTTACGAGCGGGTCCTCGCCTCCGATGTGCGGTACCGCTTCGTCATTGATGCCTCCACGCTGGGCTAGGCGGGAAGGGCGGGCGTAATCTCTTGGCCGCGGGAGTCCGCAGCAACGATGATGTCCCCATGAAGGCAATGCGATGAACAAGAACCGGCTTGAGGCATTCAGCGACGGCGTCCTCGCGATCGTCATCACCATCATGGTGCTTGAGCTGCGGGTGCCCGCGGAGCCTAACTGGCATGCCTTGCTGAGCGTCTTTCCCACGTTCCTCAGCTATTTGCTCAGCTTCGTCTACGTGGGGATCTACTGGAACAACCACCACCACATGATCCATCTGGCGGATCGGGTCAACGGCCGAATTCTCTGGGCGAGCCTGCACTTGCTGTTCTGGATATCCCTCTTCCCGTTCAGCACACGTTGGATGGATGAGTCGGGCTTCGCCGAGGTCCCGGTGCTGGCTTACGGCTTCAACCTGCTGTGCGCCGCCGTTGCCTACTACGTCCTGCAGCAGTCGTTGATCCGGCGCCAGGGCCGGCAGGGTGCGCTGGCCCAGGCGATCGGCCGGGACTGGAAGGGGAAGACGTCGCCGCTCATCTATGTGGCCGGCCTTGGCCTCTGCTTCCTCCATCCTTTGCTCGCCGTCGCCGCGTACACCGTCGTGGCCATGATCTGGCTGGTTCCGGACCGGCGCGTTGAACACTTCGTCACCCGTGCACACGAGGATCGGTCCGGGTAGGGGCAAGCCCGGTTATCCAGCGCCCACAAGGGCGATGCCAAGGCGCGAGAGCTCCCCCATGGTGGGATCGTTCGCTGGCGCATCGGTAATAAGGCCGGCGACGCTGGCGAAAGGCAACACCGAGTAGCGCGAAACGGCCCCGATCTTCTCGGCGCTCGCGAGGACGTACGTATCTGCCGCACGGGCGGCGAGAGCACGCTTCATGGCGGCTTCGTCGGCGTCGGCGGTGGTGAGTCCGTGGACGGGGTGGATTCCGGTGACACCGAGGAAGAACAACTCGGCGGAAACGGCCTGGGTGGCCTCGACCGCCGCAGCCCCGCAGGTCACGGCAGAGTGTTTGAACAAGCGGCCCCCGAGGAGGAACACCTCGATGAGGGGATGCTCGACAAGCGCCGAGGCGATGGTCGGACTGTGGGTAATCACAGTGCAGTCGAGCTCCGCCGGCAGCGCGTGGACCACCGCGAGGGTGCTGGTGCCGCCGTCGAGGATCACGGCGGAACCCGGCTGGATCATCGAAGCGGCGCAGGCAGCAATGCGCCCCTTGCTCTCCGGCTCGACCGTAGCGCGGGTGGCATAGTCGGCGATCGCAGGAGAAGCCGGCAGCGCACCGCCGTATACACGCTGGCAGAGCCCGGCCGCGGCAAGCTCGCGCAGATCGCGGCGCACGCTGTCTTCGGACAGGCCGAGTTCACGGGCGATGTCTTTGGCGATCACCTTGCCATCGGCCGCAAGCCGCGAGAGGAGAAATTGGTGCCGTTCGGCAGCAAGCATGCGCGTTCCTTCCTGATGTTGCACGATCATGCACTATTCTAGCGGGATGACTCCGAGAATCGATGCCCCTCCCACGACGTTGCGTCCTGGAATTGATGTCCCCGACCACCGCGGCCGCACCGGCCTCGACCAGGCAGGCCGGGGCCTCGACCGCAATCCCGCCGTGGTGGTGCGCGACGTCGAAGTGACTTCCGACGGTTGGCACGTGCTGCGTCGCACCACCTTCGACTACCGCCGCAGGGACGGCCGATGGGTCACCGAGCAACGCGAAAGTTACGACAGAGGGAACGGAGCAACGATTCTGTTGTACGACGCCGGCCGGGGCACGGTTCTGCTCACGCGGCAGTTCCGCTTTCCGGCCTATGTCAACGATCATCCGGACGGCATGCTGATCGAGGCTGCTGCCGGATTGCTGGACGACGACGATCCCGAAACGGCCATCCGGCGCGAGGCAAGCGAGGAACTCGGCGTCGACGTCGGAACGCTGCGGCACGTCTTCGACGCATACATGAGCCCCGGATCTGTCACCGAACGGCTGCACTTCTACGTCGCGCCCTACACCCCGGCGGACCAGACAGGCCCCGGCGGCGGAGTAGCCGCGGAGGGCGAGGACATCGAAACCATCGAGATTGCCTTCTCCGATGCACTCGCCATGATCGACGACGGCCGCATCGTGGACGGAAAGTCGATCATGCTCCTTCAGTGGGCGGCCCTCAACCACCTCTGCCAAGTGCCATAAGCCACCCTCGGCCCCCCTCAGACCGCGCTGCTCAGACCCGGCGTGAGCGCCGTTCAAGCAGGAGCGTGTCGCG
>NZ_DF952473.1:297121-300338 GCF_001263615.2 Arthrobacter sp. Hiyo1
CGTGAGCGCCGTTCAAGCAGGAGCGTGTCGCGCCATTGGCCGGCAAGGGGCCCTGTGCTCATGCGTGCGATGCGTTCGCGACGGCCAACAATGGTGAATCCGTTGGCCTCGTGAAGGCGGATGCTGGCCTGGTTCTCGGGGAAAATGCTCGACTGGATGGTCCAGATGCCGTGCTCTTCGGTCGACGCAGCCAGCGTTTTCAACAGCAGGCCTCCAACTCCCCGTCCGCGCGCAGAACCGGCGACATAGACGGAATGTTCGACGACACCGGCATATGCCGGGCGCGCAGACACAGCGGAAACAGCAGTCCACCCCACCACGAGGCCGGATGCAACAGCGACGAATCGGTGATCAGGAAGGCGGCCCGCGTTGAACTGCTCCCAGTCCGGGGCTGCCGCTTCAAAGGTTGCCTGCCCGGTCTCGATACCCTCCGTGAAAATCGCACGGACCGCGGGCCAATCCCCGGGATTCATGGGCCGGATCAGGACGGCTCCGGCTTCGCTGAACATTCACCCATTATGCACATGGATTGACGAGCCCTTGATTGAATCCCCCGACCTTGTTGCACTTGTCCCATGAGCAAAGAACAACTGATCATCATTGGATCCGGCCCCGCCGGTTACACCGCGGCAATCTATGCCGCCCGGGCGGGCCTGAGCCCCCTCGTCCTTGCCGGATCAGTCACCGCCGGCGGCGCGCTGATGAACACCACGGAGGTGGAAAACTTCCCCGGATTCCCCGCCGGAATCCAGGACCCGAGCTCATGGATGGCCTGCAGGAACAAGCCGGGCGCTTCGGCGCGAAGATAGTGTTCGACGACGTCACTCAAGTCCAGCTGGCCGGGCACCTCAAGCGCGTGGTCACCGGCTCCGGCGACACCCACGAGGCACCGGCCGTAATCCTTGCGACCGGTTCCGCCTACAAAGAACTCGGCTTGCCCGAAGAGAAGAGGCTGAGCGGACACGGCGTTTCATGGTGCGCCACATGCGATGGCTTCTTCTTCCGCGAACAGGAAATCATCGTGGTGGGGGGCGGCGACTCCGCCATGGAAGAGGCGATGTTCCTGACCCGGTTCGCGAAGACCGTGACCGTCGTCGTCCGTAGGGAAGAGCTAAGGGCGTCCCGGATCATGGCCCAACGGGCCAAGGACAATCCGAAAATCCGCTTCGCGTGGAACTCGGCGATCACGGCGATCCACGGCGACGCCAAGGTTACCGGGGTTACCCTGGCCGACACACGATCCGGTGAATCGCGTGAACATGCGGCTACGGCATATTCGTGGCCATTGGACATGTCCCGCGGACGGACCTTGTCGCAGGACAGGTGGAACTCGACGCCGAGGGCTACATCAAGGTGGATTCCCCCACCACTGTTACCAACCTCTCCGGAGTTTTCGCTTGCGGCGACGCCGTGGACCACCGCTACCGCCAGGCCATTACGGCCGCCGGCACGGGTTGCGCCGCGGCCCTGGATGCCGAACGGTACCTCGCCGCACTCGATGACGCGGACAGCATCGCCACGGCATTGGTGGAAGAACCCACCCACGCCTGAGCCGCACCCAACTAACTCGCAGTTGATGTCGTTTTGAGGGCTCAAAGCGACACTTACTGCCAGTCAGTTGGGCAAAGCGCGTGCCTTATCAAGCTGCACCTAAAAACTACTTTTCGGTATGCCTAACTTAACGGTATCCTCATCATGTCCGTATCCCCGCTGTTGAGGAAACCATGGCTGCCACGATTGTTGAGCGACCGGCGAGCAAACCCCGGTGGAAGTCCCGGCTGCTCCTGTTGGGGCCGGCTTTCGTGGCTGCGATCGCCTATGTCGATCCGGGCAACGTCGCGGCAAACCTCACCGCGGGAGCGAATTACGGCTACCTCCTCGTGTGGGTCCTGGTAGCGGCGAACATCATGGCGGTCCTGGTGCAGTACCAATCGGCGAAACTTGGTTTGGCCACCGGGCACAGCCTTCCGGAGCTCCTGGGCAAACGCTTGGGAACCCACCGCCGCAGACTGTTCTGGGTCCAGGCAGAGGTGGTGGCCGGGGCTACCGACATGGCCGAAGTCATCGGCGGAGCCGTGGCCCTCAACCTCCTCTTCGGACTGCCACTTCTCATGGGCGGCATCATCATCGGAGTGGCTTCCATGTTGCTCCTGGCGCTCCAGTCGTCACGGGGCCAGAAGTCCTTTGAATACGCCATCATGATGCTCTTGGCCGTCATCGCCGTTGGTTTCGTGTCGGGTCTCTTCGTCAATCCCCCGGAGACCGGTGGCGTATTGGCGGGTCTGGTGCCGCGATTCGAGGGCACGGACACTGTCCTTCTTGCCGCGAGCATGCTCGGCGCCACGGTCATGCCGCATGCGATCTACCTGCATTCAGCCCTGGCCCGCGACCGGCATGGTTTCTCGGAGGACCCCGCTGAACGGACGAGGCTCATCAAGATCACACGCGTGGACGTCGTGGGGGCTTTGGTGCTTGCCGGGGTCGTGAACATCGCCATGCTCCTTTTGGCCGCGTCCAGCCTGCGGGGAGTCGAAGGAACCGACACGATCGCCGGTGCCCATGCAGCTGTGACATCTGCCCTTGGTCCGATCATCGGCGTGGCTTTCGGTATCGGTTTGCTTGCCTCAGGCCTCGCTTCAACGTCCGTCGGATGCTACGCCGGAGCAACGGTCATGGGCGGGCTCCTTAAGATCCGAATACCCCTACTGCTCCGCCGGGTGGTTACGCTGGTCCCGGCGCTGGTCATTCTCGGCGCGGGCATCGAACCCACGCTGGCACTCGTGCTCAGCCAAGTCCTGCTGAGCTTCGGCATTCCTTTCGCCTTGATTCCGCTGATCCGGCTCACCGGCAAGCGCGAAGTCATGGGCATCCACACGGATTCCACGCCATTGAGGATTGCCGGGTGGACCAGCGCTGCACTGATCGTGGGACTCAATTGCGTCCTCATCGTCCTGACAGTCACGGGGAAGTCCTAGGCCCATGAGCAACCCCCAGGGCCTGGCCCGTCGGCTGGGTACCTTCGACGCGGTCGTGATCGGATTGGGCTCGATGATCGGCGCCGGCGTGTTCGCCGCCTTCACTCCTGCCGCTTCCGCCGCAGGATCAGGGTTGCTGATCGGGCTCGTCATCGCGTCGACTGTGGCATTCTGCAACGCGACGTCCTCCGCCCAGCTCGCCGCCGCGTACCCGACGTCGGGCGGAAGCTACATTTACGGCC
>NZ_DF952473.1:301555-306905 GCF_001263615.2 Arthrobacter sp. Hiyo1
CCCCGGTACCGTGTCCCGCACCGGGCCGAGGTCACTCTCGCCGTCGTGATCTGCGTGATCGTCGCGTTCGCCGACTTGCGCGGCGCGATCGGTTTCTCCTCGTTCGGCGTCCTCATCTACTACCTGGTCGCCAATATTGCGGCGTATACCCAACCGGCCGAAGACCGCCGATACCCCAAAGCGCTCCAGGTGTTCGGAGCCCTGGCCTGTGTGGTCCTCGTGAGCACGCTCCCGCCGCTATCGGCGGCCGTGGGCGTCCTCATGTTCGCGGCAGGCATCCTCCTGCGCGTCGCGAGGCTCAAGCGATAGCGTCATGGGTTGGCGCAGGGCCAGCAGGAAGTTCCTTCGGCAGCGTTCGCCGCGACGTCCGCCCGGCCAGGACAATGACAAGCAGGGCCAAGACCGTGAGTGCGGCGCAAGCCGCGAAGATGCCCTGGTAGCCGAGCGCCGTCGTCGATCCCAAGGCGATGATGGGGCCCGAGACGATAGCGCCGACGCGGCGCGTGTTGGTGTAGAGCCCCGAAGCCAGGCCGGGACGGGGAATCAGCCGCTGGAACAACGTCAACCCCACGCCCGCCACAATCCCGAAGAACCAGGCATTCAGGACCTGGAGCGCAATCAGGGTGGCGGGGTTGGAGACAAAGGCCATGCCCGCGTAGTAGGCGATCCCGGCCACGCATCCGGAGGCGATGAGCGCCCGGCTGGAGTAGCGGCGCGCCAGCCGCCCGATCAGGAAGAGCGCAGGTATCTCAAGCGCGGCCGACACGCCAAGCGCGATGCCCGCCCAGATGACATCCACACCGAGCCCTTGGGTCACGAACAGGCTCATGATGGACACAGCGGCGCTGTTGGTGGCCTGCAAGGCGACAAAGGCGAAGACGACGGCAGCGACCCCGAATTTCGAGAACGGGTGCCCATCCTCTTCGGCATGGGCCTTGGGACGATTCTCGTCGGAGGCAGCGCGCCGTCGGGAAATCATGGCAGCAGTCGTGGTGACGTTGAGGACGGCCACCACACCAAGCGCGAGCAGGATGGCCCGATTGCCCAGCGCGCCCATGATGAATGTCGCGAGGGGCGGTCCCGCGACCCAGGCGAAAGAGACAATCGCGCGGGTGTTCATCACGTCGCTCATTCCGGCGCCTGAGTGCCTGAGGTGGGCGAACAAGAGCGAGCTTCCGACCCCTGCCGGGCCGCCAAGGACTATCAAGCCCACGACGGCGAGCGGCAGCGAAGTGCTCATGGCCAGGAGGGTGGACAGCGCCAGGGTCAGGACGCCACAGGCCAGCATGGGGCGCAAGTAGTCGTTTGCACGGTCGGCATACGCCGGCACAAGAAGGGAAGCGACGAAGCCGCTGGCATTGTAGACCGCGAGGACCCACCCCACCTCGGCCGGGGTGGCGTTGAAGAGCGCCACCAGCAGGAGTGCCAGCGCGGGGTTGAGAAACGCGAACTGGAACCCCCACAACAGCGCCGCAGACGGGACGAGCAATCGCTTCATGCTTCCATTCGGGTTATCCACGCCCTCAACCCTAGAAGCCTTCCCGGCCGTGAGGGAGGCCCTGCCGGTACCTGTATCGGCAGGTCTTCCGGCTGGTCAAGACGGATTTTGGCCGCGGGCCCGAGAGGATCCGGCCGGCGGCGGGGCTCTGACAAAACCCGAATCAGGGGTGGACGGCGGAGGTCGCACAGAGCAGGATTGAGCCATGAGCATCCATGAGGCACTTCTGAAGCAGGCCAGCGTAACCGCCACGGAAGCCACGCTCGTGGCGAAGTTCGAGATCGAGGGCAACATCCCTGGTTCCGGCGCCTATGTCGTAGGCCTGGTCGCGGCGACTCCGGACTATTCCTCTCAGCGAAGACTGGGTATCGAGTTCATGAACGGGGAGGCGATCGCCTTCTTCTCCTTTAACCACGACCAAAGCGCCGAAGAGAACTACGACCTGAAGGGTGTTGAGCACTCGGGGAACACTATTACCGGCCATTTCCCCCTCTCGGCGATCAACGGCCTTGGCAAGGGACATGTGATGACGGCCTTCAGTGAAGCCGACGGCCGTGAGTTCCAGTCCGGCGTCACCGTCGAAGAGTCGCTCTAGGACCGCGCGCCCAAATCCATGACCGATTCGCCCTTGCGTGTCATGTGACACATGCGCGCGAAGGAATAGTGCCTGCCGGGTTACCGTTGATGCGAGTAGTTCAAAACAACGACGGCAGGAGAATCCGTGGACTTCACCCCCGAATCCGGCACCATCACTATGTTCTCGACCACTTGGTGCGGTTATTGCAACCGCCTGAAGAAGCAGCTGGACGCCAAGGGCATCGGCTACAACGAGATCAACATCGAAGAGGTCGAGGGCACTGCCGAACTCGTGGAGAAGCTGAACGGCGGGAACCAGACCGTCCCCACGGTCCTCTTCCCGGACGGAACCGCGGCCACCAACCCGTCCGCAGCCGAGGTCGAAGCGCGCCTCGCCGCCTGAACCTCCAGAGCTGGGTTATCCGGCTGAGTTATCCCGGTGGTGCGGCTGGTTCCAGGCGCACCACCACGGACTTGGACGCAGGAGTGTTGCTGCCCTCGGCGGTCGAATCCAGCGGTACAAGGACGTTTGCCTCCGGGTAATAGGCAGTCACGCAACCGCGGGCCGTGGGGTACGCGATCAACCGCAGCTGGCGCAGGACCCTGTCCACGCCGTCGTCGGCTTCGCTGTGGACGTCCACATAGCCGCCGTCGGCAAGGCCCAGGTCAGCCAGGTCGTCGCTGTGCGCAAAGAGCACCATGCGGCCCTTCTTCACGCCGCGGTAGCGGTCGTTCATGCTGTAGGTGGTCGTGTTGAACTGATCGTGGGAGCGCACCGTCTGGAGCAGCAGGCGCCCCTCCGGGACATGGATGGTCTCAAGGTCGTTGACAGTGAACATCGCTTTCCCGGTGGCGGTGGGAAACTTCCGCTCGTCCCGGGGGCCGTGGGGCAGGACGAAACCGTCACGGCTCCGGGCTTTCTTATTGAAGTCCTCGAAGCCAGGCACCACGTGGGAGATGTGTTCGCGCACTGAGTCGTAGTTCGCTTCGAAACTTCGCCAGTCCACAGGGACTTTGTCGCCGAGTACCGTGGCGGCCATGCGGCATACGATCGCCACTTCGGACAAGACTTTGTCCGAAATCGGCTCCAGCCTTCCCGCCGAGCGGTGAACCGCGCAGACGGTGTCCTCGACGGTGACGAACTGCTCTCCGCCGGCCTGGCGGTCTATTTCCGTACGGCCGATGGTCGGCAGGATCATCGCTTGCTCCCCCACCACGGCGTGGGAACGGTTGAGCTTCGTGGAGATCTGGACTGACAATCGGGTCTTGCGGACGGCCGCCTCGGCAGCAGTGGTGTCAGACATTGCGTGCACGAGGTTTCCACCGAGCGCTACGAGCACCTTGATCCTGCCGTCCCGCATGCCGCGGATGCTGTCCACGGAATCGACGCCGGGGTGCCGCGGCGGGTCGAAGCCGAATTCCTGCTGCAGGGCGTTGAGGAATGGTTCGGGCATCTTCTCCCAAATGCCCATGGTGCGGTCGCCCTGGACGTTGCTGTGCCCACGGATCGGCGACGGTCCGGCGCCGGGTTTGCCGATGTTTCCACGGAGCAACAGCAGGTTGACGATCTCCTTGATGGTGGACACGGCCTTCTTGTGCTGGGTCAGGCCCATCGCCCAGGTGATGATGACTTTCTCCGCACGCAGGTAGCGGGATGCGAGCTCGTCGATTTCCTCGGTCCTTAGGCCCGTCGCGGCAAGGACGTCCTTCTCGTCCAGCTCGTCGATGTGGGCTTGGAACTCTTCGAGTCCTTGGCAGTGCTCCTCGATGAACGCATGATCGAGTACCGCCCCCGGCGCTGCCTTCTCCGCGTCCAGAACCCGCTTGGAGACTGCCTGAAGCAACGCCATGTCTCCTGCGAGGCGGATCTGCAGGAACTGGTCCGCCAAGTCCGTTCCTTTGCCCACCAGCCCACGGGGACGTTGCGGGTTCTTGAAGTTGATGAGTCCGGCTTCGGGGAGCGGGTTCACCGCCACAATGCTGGCACCAGCGAGTTTTGCCTCCTCCAACGCGGTGAGCATCCGGGGGTGGCAGGTCCCCGGGTTTTGGCCCATGATGATGATCAAATCCGCCTTGGCGAAGTCCGTGTAGCTGACGGCGGACTTTCCGACGCCGAGCGTCTCACCGAGGGCAAGCCCCGTGGACTCGTGGCACATGTTCGAGCAATCGGGCAGGTTGTTGGTTCCGAACGCCCGGACGAAGAGCTGGTAGACAAACGCGGCTTCGTTGCTCGTCCGCCCGCTCGTGTAAAAGGTCGCTTCGTCAGGCGATTCCAGGGCGTTCAGCTCACGGGCCACAATCCGGAACGCATTGTCCCAACTGATGGAACGGTAGTGGCTGGAACCCGCGGGTTTGTAGACGGGTTCAACGAGCCTGCCCTGCTGTCCCAGCCAGTATTCCGAGCGCTGGGCGAGGGATTCGACGTCGTTCTCGTCCCAGAAACCGGACGGAACCTTGAGCGGATCAGCCTCCCACCCGACGGCCTTCGCACCGTTCTCACAGAACTCGGCCAGCTTCCGCTCGGGAGGATCCGGCCAGGCGCAACTCATGCAGTCGAAGCCGTCCTTCTGGTTCATGGCCAGCAAGGACTTCCAAGTGCGGGACGGCCCCATCTGGCTCACCGCACGCGGCAAGGAGTCCACCAGGCTGGGCAAACCCGCGGCCGATCGCTTCGGCGGTCCAACGGTGAGGTCCGCATCGGAATCGTGAACAACCGATGGCTTCTTGTCCATTGTTCTACCTCGGTCCACTTGCTTGTGGCCTCAAGCGTAGTCCTGGCAGTATTCGTCTACAACGCCGTGCTGGTGCTCGTCACGGGGAGCAGGCTCTGGAAATCGCCGTCGACGAGTTCGGCATATTCCGCGTAAGCCGCGACGACGGCTCCCTCCACCGTGGGTACGTCCAGCTGCGGCAAGAGGTCGTTGGCCGCCCCGGCAGTGGCTGGGTCCCACTCGAGTCCGAGGGCGCCATAGCTGGCAGTGAGGACTTCGCGGATGGGCGCCGAGTTCTCGACGACGATCACCGAACTGAACAGCCACCCCCCGGAGACAACCCTCTGGGCGGTCCCGACCAGCTTGATCTGGTGCGTTGGAAAATCGGGGTCCAGGCCGTGGACGCTGAACTCGCCCGGGCAGTACTCCCCGGGGATCTCCCCGACGGCGGCCTGCACCCCGACGCGGCGGAGCGCACCAGCGAGCAGCTCGCCAAAGAAGGAGAATCGGGCCTTCGCCCCGGCAATCGCGTCGGCGTGAGGCTCCACATGATCGATCACCAGGG
>NZ_DF952473.1:306930-310347 GCF_001263615.2 Arthrobacter sp. Hiyo1
AACCCAGGTTCCGGCAGGCCTCGGACGCGGCCTGGAATCCCGGCAGCTTGGCATCGCGTTGCCCGAACGCCACCGTAGGCCGGGGCCTGTACATTCGGAGCGTCGGGCCGAGCAGCCCTCTGCGGGCACGGTTGAGGAGTTCGATCCCGAAGTCCAGGTCATCGGCGACTCCGAGGGATTCTTCCTGGCGCACTACCGTCAGCGTGCGCTGTGTCCGGGCGAGGTCCTCAACCATCAGCTCTTCCTCAGCGTGAGGATCTGCTCCGCGCGGCCGAAAGGGCCACTGATGTCGTGAAGCACGGTGGATGTGAGGCCGATGCCGTCGTTTCCGAAGGAGACCATATTGTCCAGGCCCAGCCATTCGCCCGCAGGTTCGCGGTACATGTGGATCTGCAGGTCAAGGTTGGGGAAGATGTAGCTGTTCTTTCCGGGTGAAACGCGCGCGGCAATACCGTTGGCTGTGTCCACGAGTCCGACCAGCCGCGCGAGATCGCGGCTGTCCGCAGCATCGGTGAGCGGATGCTCCGTGCGGATCCAGACTTTGCCGGAGCCTGCCCGGTGTCCTTCCGCTATCCGCATTTCGAGGGACCGGATGTAGCCACCCGGCCATACGCTCGCGCCGTCCCACGGCTTGCATTCGTCCGGGGCCGGCATTTCAACGTCTTCTATGGCGGCGACGGCACTCGTGTCGCTGGTCGCCATGCGCCAGGCGGTGGCACGGATAGCCACGCGTCCTGCCGCCGAGAGTTCCGCCTGGATCAATTCAATCGTCCTGCCGGGGCGGACCGTGGCCGTGGTGATGTCGAATTCGCCGCCGGGGATCAATCCGAGGATTTCGTAGCTGAGGCGGGCCATCCGGACGTCGTCGCGCGGCTCGTGGCGGAGCAGGGCATCAGCCAGGATGCCCGATGCAGGCGCCATGTGCTGCTCGTGCGGATTCCACGCCCCCTGGGCGTGGATGGTTGAGCGGAAGCGCCCATTCCCGAGCGATTCGTAGTAGAAGTCGCCTTCCGCAAGGTCCGGAAGCTCAATACTCAACGCCTGCCCTTTCGCCGGTCCGGTAATGGAACTCAGACCACTGTATCTTCTGGCGCCACAGCCGTCCGACGCCGACGTCGCATGACCAGGCAGACCGCCAATCCGGCAAGGATGAGGAACAGGAGCGCGGCGGCAAAAGGGGAGGCCGCCATGACGGCGAGCCAGGCATCCATCGCCGCGAGGCCGATGGTCGCGTAGACGAGGGCCCAGATACCGGAGCCTACAATTGCCGCAGGGAGATACCGGCTGAGTGGCATTCTCGCAGCCCCCGCGGCCAGGTTCACGGCGGTTTGGAGTCCGATAGTCAGGAAGGTCAGCACGACCGCGTAGGGACCAAAGCGCTGAATCAGGGCCTGCGCTTTGCTTGCTTTGGGGCGATGCAAGGCGCGTGCGAACCGCGTGCGTTCCATTCCGGCCGCTGCGCCGCGGCCGATCCAGTATGTCGCGTTGACCCGGACCATCACGACGGCGAAGAGCGCCGCAAGCGCCACTTCAAAGGGCAGGTCGAGGATCTGGTCCACGCGCGCCCTCCCCGGTCTCCTTCACAGCTAAGTCTTACCTTAGCTCACGAGGAAACACGGCCGGCCGGGCGGCTACGAGCTCCCGCCTGTGCGATCGATCGTGAAATCACCACCCGGATACAGGATGGTCTCGTGGCCATCGTCAAAACGGACGAAATACGGCGGCGCACCATTTGCGCCGCGGACTTCGATGATCTCGCCGTGCCGGTCGGACGCCCCGACCGTCCTGCCATGAATGATGATCCGATCTCCCTGGGCTGCTTCCACAGGAACCACCTCCCAGCATTCAGATTACGAGTGTTGGGCCGTCGTGGGAACAGGGTGCCGGCGGTCCACCCAGCTGGCTGAGCGGTGGCACGTCCCAGCTCCTAGATTGTCAGCCCTCTCCCGTACGTTCGACGAAATGGTCGCCGAACCGGTCGCCATGCGCCCAAGTCGCCCAACCGCCTAAGAAGCCCAACCGCCTAAGAAGAGGACAGCCAGTGCGAAGCCAAGAACTGAAACCGGAACAGACCACGACGGCGGCGGAAGCCGCGGCGTCGTTCGCTGCTCCCCCGGCGCGCACCTCCATGCCGGACTGGTACCCCGAGCTGCTTGCCAGTGTCTCCAAGGAAGTCGGCACGGGACGTTCACGGGCCATTTCCGCGGCGAACAAGGCGCTGCTTGCTTCCTATTGGTCCATCGGCAGGCAATTGGCGCAGCGGGAATCGGAGCAAGGCTGGGGCTCGAAAGTCGTCACCCGCCTGTCGGCAGACATACAAACCCGGTTTCCTGGATCCAAGGGATTCTCGCCAAGGAACCTCCGCTACATGAAGACTTTCGCCCAGGCTTGGCCGGAGTTCCCAATGTTGCAAGTGCCGCTTGCAACATTGCCCTGGTACCACCAGATCGCGCTGCTTGAGAAGCTCGACGACGCCGCGACCCGCCTCTGGTACGCGGCTGCCGCCGTCGAACACGGATGGTCGCGCAACGTCCTTGCCCATCAGATCGAAACGCGCCTCCATGAGCGCTCCGGGCAAGCAATAACCAACTTCAGCACCACCATGATGCCGGCGGACTCGGACCTTGCCCAACAAGCCACCAGGGACCCGTATGTGTTCGACTTCGTCGCCATGACAGACCGCCGCAACGAGCGGGAACTGGAGCTTCAACTCGTCCAACATGTGGAGAAGTTCCTCCTGGAACTGGGCCAAGGCTTCGCCTTTGTCGGCGAGCAGGTCCGGCTGGAAATCAACGGCGACGAGTTCTTCGCCGATCTCCTCTTCTATCACTTGAAGCTCCGCTGCTACGTAGTGATCGAGCTTAAGGCGGTGAAGTTCGAGCCCGGGTTTGTCGGCCAGCTAGGCATGTACATGTCGGCCGTGGACGATCTCCTGGCGCATCCCGATGACAAGCCAACCATCGGCCTCCTGCTCTGCAAGGAGAAGAACAACGTGGTGGCCGAGTACGCCCTGCGGGGAATCAACCTGCCCATCGGTGTCTCGGAATGGCAGAGCAAAATCATCGAATCGCTGCCGGAGGAACTCGCCTCGAGCCTTCCAAGCATCGAACTCCTCGAGCCGAACTGGCCGATGAACGGGCGAACGTCGCGTCCAAGGGACGCGCGCCTGCCGTGGAGGCTCAACCCAATCCGTGAACAGTGGCCCCGGCGCTGGGGTAACAAGCTTCCGCGACTGGCGGCTCAAGCTACTGGCGGTTCAAGGGACTGGCGGCTCAAGGGACTGGCGAGGGGAACTGCAGCTCAGGCCGTCGCTTGGCAACGTCGTTGAGAACGGTGGAGACCGCTTCCCTGACCACCTCCGCTTCGGCGCCCATTTCCCGAGCGGCGTCCAGCGCCACGGTGCGTGGCTCACAAACG
>NZ_DF952473.1:310702-311718 GCF_001263615.2 Arthrobacter sp. Hiyo1
CCCTCAGGTACGGAAAGCGGGCTCTTCGCCCCCGGTACTGGCCCGGAAGCCGCCGTCGTTGCGGGCCGGGCGGCCGAGGCCTCGGGGCTTGGCATGGGATCGGTGCTTAGCGGAACCTCATCCGGAGTGCATCCGAGCTGCAGCATCGTCGAGGAGGCGGCAGCCATGCTCCCGGTGATAAATGCGAGCCGGCGAATGAAGGCTCGCTGCGACATGTCTCCCGAGCGGTAGTCGTCGAAGAATTCCTCGACCAGGTACTTTTCAAATTTCCCGAGCTGGATCATGGAAGGCCTCCTGAGTCTGCCGCATATCCTCCTCCCAAGACCGTTACCGGGCAAGGGCGCCCTGGATGATGGGCGTAGCCGCCAAGTAATGAGACACTCGGTTCCATGCGTGAATTCGTGGTTCTCGGCACCGCCTCCCAGGTCCCGACCAGGACCCGCAACCACAACGGATACGTGCTCCTTTGGGATGGCGAGGGCCTGCTCTTCGATCCTGGCGAAGGTACCCAGCGGCAGATGATCCAAGCCGGCGTCTCGGCCAGCCAGATCACGCGGATCTGTGTTACCCATGTCCACGGCGACCATTGCTTCGGGCTGCCGGGCGTGCTTTCGCGCATGGCCCTGGACCGGGTGGAGCATCCGATCCACCTGCACTATCCTGCGTCCGGCGAGGACATGATCCGCGCCCTCGTCGCTGTCGCGTCGCCCGGCGTCGACCTTCGGCTTCATCCGCACGGTGGTCCCGGTCCCATCGCCGAAGGGGTGGAGGTGCGCCCGCTGCTCCATCGGATCGAGACCTACGGCTATAGGGTTGTGGAGCCCGACGGCCGCAGCCTCCTGCCGGAGCGGCTTGCGGCGGCCGGGATTACCGGATCCGATATCAGCCTCCTGCAGCGGGACGGGAGCCTGGGCGGTGTGCGCCTGGAAGACGTGAGCGTGCCGAGCCCGCGCAGAGCTTCGCCTTCGTGATGGACACGGCGCCGTGTGACGGCGCTGGGGAACTCGCCAACGGCG
>NZ_DF952473.1:313874-314947 GCF_001263615.2 Arthrobacter sp. Hiyo1
CCGCCACGGAGCGCCCGCAGGGCGACATCAGGGCAGCGCGGCATAGCCACTCGTCATGCTCCCGCACCCATCGATCCATCACGCTTCCAGCCCGCGCCTTGGCTTGCCCTTCCAGCCCGGCGATCAAAGGTCCGATCACGTCCACCGCGAGCGGATCTACGAGTTCACGCAGCCTTCCCTCGCGGACAAAACCCTCAAGGCGCGTCAGATCGGTATTCGTCAGCAGATGGACCTTGGACTGCAGAAGGACGATTGCCGCGAGCCGGCGTTCGAAAACGGGAACCTCCCACAATTCCGAACTCAAGGCAGTGACCTCGTCATGCTCGAGTCCCGGGTGGCGGCGGAGGGCATCGCGGACTGTCCCACGGATAGCACCGATCGAGGACCCGTAATGCTGGAGCCCGTTTCCCAGCCGTGCCTGGGCCTGCTCTGCACGGATCCACGAGCCTTCACGGCGCAAGGCCTCATCGATGAACTCGCCGGCGTCACTCATGCGAACATTCTTTCGCAATACTGTCCGTTCAGACGTACTCGCCGAACCAGGCCAACATGTCCTGCCAGGCGGCTGTCGCCTGCGTTTCGTTGTACCGCTCGCTGGTGTCGTTGTGGAAGGCATGGTCGACGCCGGGATAGACAGTGAGCTGGTGGCGGACGTCGGTGGCTGCGAGCGCATCCCGAAGTGCCGGCATTGCGCCGGTGATGCGCTGGTCGAGTTCGGCATAGACGCCCAAGACGGCAGGTTTGATGGATGGGACTTTATCCAGGTCGGGCGCCGGTCCGTAGAAGGCCGCTGTGGCTTTCAACCTGGGTATCTCGGTGGCGGATTGCCAGGTGATGCCGCCGCCAAAACAATAGCCGTTCATGGCGATCCGCTCGCCGTCCACGAATTCCAGTGATCGAAGGTAATCGAAGGCCGCGGAAAAGTCGGAAACATGGCGCTCAGCTCCCGCCCGTGTCAGCGCCCCGGGCACGGCGTCGGGATCCATGCCGGGTGTGCCTCCCTCCCGGCTCAGGAGATCCGGCGCCAAAGCAACGTACCCGGCCTTGGCGAAACGGCGGGCCACGTCCTGGAT
>NZ_DF952473.1:319647-322387 GCF_001263615.2 Arthrobacter sp. Hiyo1
GGCGCTCTACCCCAGACGCCGCCGGCCCCCCGGGTGCCCAAGGGAACGCCCTTCGCCACATCGGGTTTGTGCGCCGTCTGTTCTTTTTCCGTGCCGGCCGGAGCACAATTGAGAAATGTTGGACCGTGGGCGGTGCGGCATGAAAACCTCTCCCGCTGTCCCGGCCCTCCTTTCATCAGCCTGTTGTGAAAGGACACCGAGATGTTCCAGCCAAGCAAACGACTCACAGCGTTGGGTTCTGCACTCGTGCTGTTTCTGGCAATGTCCGCGGTGGCGTCGTGTTCCGGGCCAAGCGGTACGCCTTCCCCGGCCACGTCGAACGGGCCCCTGACAGGGCCGACGTCGGGATCTGCCCCGCCGACTGCTACCCCGACGGCGACCACGGACGCCGCAGAGTTCTGCGGGGCCGGGTCCGCCATCCACTACGACCGCTCGGCCTTCCAGCCGGCGCCAAGGATTGACAACAAGTGGTTTCCACTGAAGCCCGGCATGCAGTACACGACCAAGGGCATGGTGAAGAGTGCCGACGGCACCACCGAGCGCACGGTGGTCCACTCGGTGACCGGACTGACAAAAGTGATTGACGGCGTGAAGACCCTCGTGATGTGGGACCGTGACTACTACGACGGGCAGCTCGTGGAATCCGAGCTGGCCTTCTTTGCCCAGACGGAAAAGGGAGCTGTCTGGCTCTTCGGGGAGTATCCGGAAGAGTACGAGAACGGCACTTTCACCGGCGCGCCCCGCACTTTCATTCACGGCATTTCCAAGGCCCAGGCAGGGATCGCCATGCAGGATCAGCCGGTGACCGGTACCCCGGGGTACGTCCAAGCCCACGCACCCGATGTGGGCTTCCTGGATTGTGGAACTGTCTTCAAGCAGCATGAGCGGGTATGCGTACCGGCCGCGTGCTACGACGATGTGTTGACCGTTGATGAGTACAATCCGCTGGAACCGTCCGTTGGCCACCAGCAAAAACTCTATTCAGCGGGCACGGGGTTGGTGAAAGTGACAGCGATTGGCGGCGCGGACCAGGAGTCGTTGGACCTCATCAAAGCGGAGGCGCTCGCGGACTCCGCCCTGACTGAGATCAATCGGCAGGCGTTGGAATTGGACGGGCACGCCTACCAGGTCAGTGCGAGTGTTTACGGAACGACCCCCCGCGCCGAGGTTGCGACACCGGGCTCCAGCGGCTAGTTCTTGCGTATACCACTATCACTTGTGAATGGACGAAAAATTCCCTGTCATTATCCTGAGAATCCTTGCATTGAGCGTTGACCCAAGGTTCGGCCGGGGCTCATGATTGACGTACACGTCTGGGGGCGCTTTGGCACTGTTCCAAGGAGCGGCGTGGTGGACAGGTACCGGGGATCTAACATTTTCAGCGGGCACTCACCGGACATCGATTCTGGGGTGTCTCCTCCCCGCTACGGCTTCTCCACCTTCACACCCAAGGAGCCGGGTGACCGGCCATGATGGGCACGGTCCTCCGGTGGGTACTCCAGTTCCGGTTTCTGGTCCTGGCCGTGGCGGTGGGGATCCTGGGTTTCGGCTTCACGAGCCTGCCGGGCATGGCAGTGGATGCCTTCCCGGAGTTCGCCCCTCCACAGGTCGAAATCCAGACTGAGGCCCTGGGGCTCTCCGCCGCGGAGGTTGAACAACTGATCACCTCCCCCATGGAGGCAGACCTGTTGAACGGTGTGGCGTGGGTGGAAGCCATTCATTCCAAATCCGTCCCCGGCCTGTCATCAATCCAGATGGTGTTCAAGCCGGGGACCGACCTTTTCCGGGCCCGCCAGCTTGTGTCTGAGCGTTTGACCCAAGCACGCGCCTTGCCGAACGTGTCTGCCGCACCCGTCCTGATGCAGCCCCTCTCATCGACGAGCCGGGTCATGATGATCCGGCTGACCTCCAAAGAGATGTCGGCCATAGACATGTCTGTTCTGGCCCGCTGGACCTTGAAGCCCGGACTCCTGGCGGTGCCCGGCGTCGCGAACGTGGCTATCTGGGGCCTCCGCGACCAGCAGCTGCAGGTCCTGGTCGATCCTGGGGAACTTGAGGCCAAGGGCGTGACGCTGGACGAAGTCATTACCACCACCGGCAATGCCGTCTGGGTGTCGCCTTTGAGCTACCTTGAGGCGTCCACACCCGGTACCGGCGGCTTCCTGGAGACGGGCCACCAGCGGCTTGGAGTGCAGCACGTCCTGCCAATCACCACGCCCGAGGATCTGGGCCAAGTCAGTCTGGAAGGGCCGGCCGGAAAGCTGGTGTTGGGCGATGTTGCACACGTCGTGACCGATCACCAGCCGCTGATCGGGGATGCACTCTCCGGCAAGGATGCCGAACTGCTCCTGGTCATCGAAAAGTTCCCGGAGACGAACACAAGGGATGTGACCCGGGGCATCGATGATGCGCTCCACGCTCTCCAGCCAGGCTTGTCCGGTGTCACTATCGACACCACCGTCTACCGGCAGGCAGCGTTCATCGAAGAAGAGGTAGGCACGCTTGGTGTCGCACTGCTTGTCTCGCTCGTGTTGACAGCCACCATGTTTGGCGCGTTCTTCCGCTCCTGGCGCACCGCCGTCATCAGCCTGATCACGATTCCGGTCTCCCTGACGGCGGCGGCCTTGGTGCTGTACCTACGAGGCACCGGGATGAACACCATGGTCCTCGCCGGCATGGTCCTGGCCTTGGCCGTCATCGTCGGAGACGTCGCCGAGGACCTCTATGGCGCAGTCCGAAC
>NZ_DF952473.1:322412-325612 GCF_001263615.2 Arthrobacter sp. Hiyo1
GCGCAGTACCGCCACCTCACCGCCGGGCAGGCGGGGGCATTGGCTGCCACCGCCGAAGCGGGCATGCTCATCCTGACCCATTTCTCGTCGCGCTATCCCGACGTCGGACTGCTCGCGGAGCAAGCCCGGGCGCGGTCCGGCGGGGCCTCCGTCATGGCCGCGAACGACCTGGACCGGGTTCCCTTCCCGAAACGGCAGCGGTGGTTGTAGGCTTGTCATCCATTCAGTTCTGGGGGCCGAAATGACAAACGAAATACGGCCGCTGGATCAGTTCGGCTTTTTTGGCGGCCTGGTCGACGCCGTACCGGACGCCTTGCTGGTGATCGACGCAGACGGTCAGGTCACGTTCGGCAATGCTATTCAGAGCAGCTCTTCGGTTATTCGCGTAGCGAACTGCTGGGCAAGCATTATGAGGTGCTGCTTCCGGCGCGGTTCGAGGGCCAAGGCGGCGCCATCCGGGACCTCTTTGCCCGTGATCCGGGAATACGCCGGGCCGGGACTGACCTGAAACTGTTCGGCCGCCACCGCGACGGCGGCGAGTTTCCCATTGAGGTCAGCTTTGCTCCCCTCGGCGTCGGACCGGCCATGCAGCTCGTTGCCTCTATCCGCGAAGTAAGTGACCGCGTCCGCGTTGATGCCGAACTCCGCGATGCCCTCTCCCTTCTCAGCGCTACCCTTGAGTCCACGGCCGATGGCATCCTGGTTGTCGCGGCGGACGGGACTATCGCGGGGGCGAACGAGCGCTTTGCCGAGTTGTGGGGCATCCCCGCGGATCTCCTGGAGTCGCACGACGACGGCCGGCTGTTGGCTTTCGTCCTCGACCAGCTCACGGATCCCGACGGGTTCATAGGCAAGGTCCAGGAACTGTACGCCGATCCGGGGGCGGAGAGCCTGGACATGTTGGAATTCCGTGACGGGCGGACGTTTGAACGGTATTCCCGGCCCCAACAGGTCGGGGATGAGATCGTGGGACGGGTCTGGAGTTTCCGCGACGTCACTTCCCGTCAGCGCGCACAGGACCAGGCGCGGGAGGCACTCGCCCAAGTGGAGGGCCTGGCCGCAATTGTTGAGTCTTCGGCCGACGCGATCATCGGCATGACCCCCGCGGGCGTCATCACCAGCTGGAACCCTGGGGCGGAGAAACTGTACGGATACACTGCCGCTGAAGCGACCGGGCAGAACGTACAGCTCCTCATTCCGGACTACCTCCAAGCCGAGGACGAGGTGTTCACCGCCGTCCAGAATGGTGGCCAGGCCCGTAGCTTCGAGACGGACCGGATGCGCAAGGACGGGTCCATCGTGCCTGTGTCCCTCACGGTCTCCCCGATCCGCGGCGACCACGGAGTCACCGGAATTGCGAGCATCGGGCAGGACATTACCGCCCGGCGTGCCGCCGAAGCGGACCTGTTGGCAGCCAGGGAGGCCGCCCTGGAATCGAGCAGGTTGAAGTCCGAATTCCTCGCGACGATGAGCCATGAGATCCGCACCCCCATGAACGGGGTCATCGGCTTGACAACGCTGTTGTTGGACACGCCGCTGGATGAAACGCAACGCAAGTACGCCGAAGGTGTCCAGACCGCTGCCGGAGCTCTATTGACCCTGATTAACGACATCCTGGACTTCTCGAAGTTGGAAGCGGGGAAGATCGACCTGGACATCACGCCCTTCGATCCGCAGGACGTGATGGAGGAAGTGGCGTCGCTACTGGCCGAAGCAGCCCAGGGCAAAGGCTTGGAACTCATCGCGTACTGCCACCCCGATGTTCCCGCGCAATTGGCCGGTGATGCCGGCCGGATCCGGCAGATCCTATTGAACCTGGCTTCGAACGCCGTAAAATTCACCGCGTCCGGTGAAGTTGCCATCCGGGTAACCATCGCAGACAAAGACGCAAGAACAGCGCTTGTTCGATTCGAAGTCAGCGATACCGGCATTGGTATCGACGCCGCGGATCACTTGCGCTTGTTCGATTCGTTCTCCCAAGCAGATGCATCCACCACGCGTCGGTACGGTGGAACCGGGCTGGGGTTGGCCATCTGCCGGCGCCTGACGGAAGTGATGGGCGGGGACATCGGCTTGACCAGTACCCCTGGTGAGGGAAGCACGTTCTGGTTCTCCCTCCGATTGCCGCTCGCCAAGGAACCCGGGCGGGTTCCCGCCCGCACTGTCCCTGGCCCACTGGCGGGTCTGCGCGTTTTGGTGGTCGACGATAATGCCACCAACAGGTTGGTGTTGGAATCGCAATTGAACACATGGGGGCTGCGACCGGACCCGGTTGCCGACGCGCGTACGGCGCTCGACCGGTCACGGAAGGCAGCCGCCGCAGGGAAACCCTTCGACATTGCCGTGCTCGACATGTGCATGCCGGACATGGACGGCCTCGAGCTTGCCCACGAGCTCTCGAAGGACCCAGGCTTGCGGGGCATCCGCCTTATGATGCTGACCTCCGCGTCCCAGGTATCCAAGCCCGATATGGCCGGCGCGGGAATCAGCGAATGGCTCACGAAACCCGTACGCGGTTCGGAACTCTACGACCGCCTGGTGCGGCTGGCAGCGGGCAATGCGGCGACCGGACCGGCGTCCGCACTTGCACGGCCACCGAGGCCGGACAGGCCCTCCAAAGGTAGGATCCTTGTGGTGGAGGACAACGCGGTGAACCAGCTCGTCGCCTGTGAAATGGTTGCCAAGCTGGGCTACGAAGCCGAGGTCGCTGCCGATGGCGCCGAGGCTGTCTCCGCCATCGCCGCCCGCTCCTATGCGGCTGTGCTCATGGATTGCCACATGCCCGTCATGGACGGCTTCGAGGCCACCAGGAGCATCCGGGTGCAGGAGAACGGCTCTGTCCGCCTGCCCATCATCGCCATGACCGCAGGAGCCCAGGACGAAGACCGCGAGCGCTGCCTCGCAGCCGGCATGGATGATTACCTCAGCAAACCAGTCGATCTGGCCGGCCTGGAAGAAGCCCTCAATCGCTGGGTTCCCCGTGCGGTCCCTTCATCGGGCATTTGATCACGGGGTGCTTACGTAGGATTCTCCGCGTGTTCCGCAGCCCGTGCCTGGAAAACGAGTAGGCGGCACTCGTGCCTCCGGGCCGGGAAAGATGTTGAATTAATACAGGAATACATCCGCGGCTTGAAACAGACCAGCCGGCCCTCCGGGACCGGCGTTGGACGGGGCCGACGGCGGGAGTGCCCCTGGAGCCC
>NZ_DF952473.1:329290-334610 GCF_001263615.2 Arthrobacter sp. Hiyo1
CTTCGCCCTCGCCGGACTTGCCCTCGCCCCCCAGTTAGCCAGCGGCCGTCCGACAGTGCCTGTCCTGCCGGACAAGACCCTCGTGGTGCAGTGGAGTGCGATCGCTGGCACCTCAGACCAGGAAATGACGCGGATCACTGATGCGGCCGCCCAGGAGCTCCGGACACTCCCGGGCGTGGTCAATGTGGGGGGACACATCGGGCGCGCCATCACCTCGGACCAGGTGGGCGACATCAGCGCCGGGGAGCTTTGGGAGACAGTTTCCGCGGAGGCCTCCTACCGCGACACGGCGGCGGCCGTCCAGCACGTGGTGAACGGGTACCCGGGGCTGACCAGCAAAGTATCCACGTACCCGCAACAGAGGATCGAGCAGATCCAACAGGCCGCCGACCCCGGGTTTACCGTCCGGGTTTACGGCCTGGATATGGCCACCCTCCGTCAGAAGGCAGAGGAGGTGCGGCAAATCCTGGCCCGGACCGACGGCGTCGTCAATCCCCATGTCGACGCGCCCACCCAACAACCGATCGTCGAGGTCCAGGTTGACCTGACCGCGGCCCAGAAAGCGGGCGTCATACCCGGCGATGTCAGGCGCGCCGCCGCAGCGCTGCTGCAGGGAATCGAAGTCGGCAACATATACCAGCAACAAAAAGTCTTCTCGGTGATCGTCAAAGGAACTCCGTCCACCAGGAACAGCCTTACCAGCGTCCGCGAGCTGCTGATCGATACCCCCGGCGGAGGTCACGTACGCCTCGGCGACGTTGCACACGTCAACATGGTCGGGAACGAGGCTGTGATTCTGCACGATGACACTTCGCGCCGGATCGATGTGAAGGCTGATATTCAAGGGCGCGCCCTCAACGACGTTCAGCAGGATATCGAGAAGGGCCTCCAGCAACTGCAGTTCCCGCTCTCGTACCATGCGGAAATCCTCACCAAGTACGCAGAACAACAGAACAGCGCCCGGTGGCTGTGGCTGCTGGCGGCGGTCGCCGCGGCCGGAATCCTGGTGCTTCTCCAGACGGCGCTGGGAAGCTGGCGGCTGGGTGCGACGGTCTTCCTGGGCTTGATTGCCGCGCTCTCGGGCGGAGTGCTCGCTGCGCAGATGACGGGCGGAATCAACTCCTTGGTCTCGCTTCCTGCATTCTCGGCCCTCCTGGGCATTGCCGCACGTGGATCCATCCTGTTCATTCGGCACGCCCGAAGCTTGGGGTCCGAGGACAGTCCTGCCTTTGGCCCCGCGCTCGTGATCCGAAGCGCGCGGGACCGGTTGATGCCCGTGCTGATGTCGGCCTGATGACGGCTCTTGGCCTGCTGCCGCTCGTGCTCATGGGTGGCGTGGTCGGAACGGAAATCATCCAACCGCTCGTCATCATCATTTGGGGCGGGCTGCTGACCACGACCCTTTTCCTGCTATTTGTCTTGCCCGCGCTGTTGCTTGGATTCGGACCGGAACCGGCGTCCAGGACCGCACCCCGGAACGATCCGCTGCTCCGGGCACAGAGCGAGGACGCACCATGAAGAAGTTAGCTTCGCGGCAGGGCCGCAGCACGAAAGTCCTGATCGCCCTGGTGGTCGCCGCTTTGCTGACGCTTTCACTGCCGGCCTGTTCCCAGCCGCAAGCCGAAGCCGTGCCTGCCGCTGACGCCCCGGCCACCGTGGAGGAAGTCCCGGGGACGGACCTGCACCGCGTCACCCTGACGGAACGCGCCGTCGAACGTCTGGGGCTAAAGACCGGGACAGCGTCGTCGGGTCCGCAGGGGAAGCTGACCGTCCCCTACGGGGCGATCCTGTACGACAGCCAGGGCAGGACCTGGTCTACACGAATCCGGAGCTCCGCGTGTATGTCCGCCAGTCGGTAAGTATCGAGCGAATCGCCGGCGAAGCCGCATTGCTGAAGGAGGGTCCGCCGATCGGCACGGTGGTGGTCACGTTAGGGGCCGAGGAATTGTTCGGCGAGGAATTCGATACGGCCCACTGAGATGCGTTGGATCATAGGCATCAGCCTCAAATTCAGGACAGTGGTTGTTGCACTGGCCTGCGCGGTGATGCTGTTGGGCTCAGTGCAATTGAGCTCGGCGTCCATCGATGTCTTTCCGGAATTCGCGCCCCCGCGCGTGGAAATCCAGACGGCCTGCCTCGGCCTGACCGCGCAGGAAGTGGAAGAACTGGTCAGCGTACCGATCGAGGCTTCCCTGAGCGGCATGCCCGGCCTTGATGAGCTGCGCTCCAAGTCCGTCCCGCAGCTGTCCTCGATCGTGCTCATCTTCAAGCAGGGTACCGATTTGCTGAACGCCCGCCAGGTGGTCTCGGAACGGATGGCGGCAGTGACATCCGCTCTGCCGACGTGGGCGGCTCCGCCGGTCATGCTTCAGCCGCTGTCGTCGACGAGCCGCGTGATGAAGATTGGCATGACCTCCTCCAGCCGGTCCCTGATCGAGATGTCCATGCTCTCCTACTGGACGATCCGCGCCCGGTTGCTCCGGGTACCGGAGTGGCCAACGTCGCCATCTGGGGTGAAAGGCTCCAGATGCTGCAGGTCCAGGTGCAGCCGGACCGGCTCAAGGCTGAAAATGTTTCGCTCAACGAGGTCATGGAAGTCACCGCCGGAGCCGTGGACGCCGGCCTCCTGAAGTACTCGCCCGGCCGGTTCATCGGCACGGGAGGCTTCATCGACAGTCCGAATCAAAGAATGGGCGTCCAGCATGTCCAGGCCGTTTCGAGCCCAGCGGACCTGGCACAGGTCACCATCAGGGAAAAGGACGGCGTCGCGCTGCACCTGGGCGACGTGGCCAAGGTCGTTGAAGACCATCAGCCGCTCATCGGCGACGCTGTCATCAACAACGGGCACGGGCTCATGCTCATCGTCGAAAAGCTCCCCTGGGGCAACACCCTCGATGTGACCAAGGGAGTTGAGGACGCCCTCCGCCAGCTCCAGCCAGGGTTGAGTGGAATCACCTTTGACACCACCATCTTCCGTCCGGCGAGCTTCATCGAGGAGGCGATTTCCAACCTCAGCCTCGCGCTGCTCCTGGGCTGCCTCCTGGTTGTGATGATCCTCGGCGCCTTCCTCTTCCAGTGGCGCACCGCCCTGATCAGCCTTGTGGCCATTCCGCTCTCCCTCCTGACGGCGGCGCTCGTGCTGTACTTCACGGCGAGCTCCATCAACACCATGGTCTTGGCGGGGCTTGTCATCGCCGTGGGTGTGGTCGTCGACGACGCGATCATCGACGTCGAGAACATCATGCGCCGGCTCAGACAACATAGGGCCCTGGGCAGCGGCGAACCAACGGCCTCGGTGGTGCTCAGGGCCTCCCTGGAAATGCGAAGTCCCATTGTCTACGCGACCCTGATCATCGTCCTCGCGGCCGTTCCCATTTTCTTCCTCGACGGACTGACCGGTGTCTTTTTCCGGCCGCTGGCTGTCTCCTATACCTTGGCCGTCCTCGCCTCGATGCTGGTCGCGCTGACGGTGACACCGGCCCTGGCCCTGATCCTGCTCGGCAACGCGAAACTGGAGCAGCGCGATCCTCCACTGGTCCGGGTGCTCAAGCGCGGATATCACGCCATTTTGTCCCGGACCATGAACCGGCCCCGCTACGGCTACGCCGGTTTCGGCGCCGTCGCTCTCGCGGGGCTGGTGATCGCTCCGTTGCTGGGCCAGTCCTTGTTCCCCACCTTCAAGGAACGGGACTTCCTGATGCACTGGGTCGCAGAGCCCGGCACTTCGGCAGCGGAGGAATACCGCATCTCACAAAGGGGCTGTGAGGAGCTCCTCAAGGTGCCCGGGGTCCTGAACTGCGGTACCCACATCGGCCAGGCGTTCACCGCAGACGAAATCGTCGGCGTCAACGCCGGGGAAAACTGGATCAGCATCGACCGCCACGCCGACTACGAAAAAACGGTGGCAGCTGTCCAGGAGGTTGTCGACGGCTATCCGGGCCTGCACCGCGACGTCCAGACTTACCTGAAAGAGAGGATCGAAGAGGTCCTGACCGGCTCCAGCGAACCAATCCTGGTCCGGGTCTACGGGGACGACCTGAACGTGCTGCGGGACCAGGCCCAGAAGATCAAGTCCATCCTTGACCATATCCAGGGCACCAATGAACCCCACGTTTCCCTGGAAGTCGAGGTACCGCAGATCACGGTCAAGGTGGACCTTGCCGCAGCGCAAAAGTACGGGCTGAAACCCGGCGACGTGAGGCGGGCGGCCGCGACACTCGTGGCCGGGGAAGAAGTAGGCGACGTCTTCCGGGACGGACGCGCCTACGACGTCCAAGTCTGGAGCACCCCGGAGACCCGCGCCAGCGTCACCAGTATCGAGGACCTGCCGATCGACACCCCCGGGGGACAGCGCGTCCGGCTGGCCGACGTCGCCGCCGTCAGCGTGCAATCGACACCCAACCTCATTGACCGCACCAACGGATCCCGCCGGGTTGAGGTCGGTTCCTTTATCGATCAGGGGGCAGACCTCGGGACCGTTGTCCGCACGCTCCAGGAACGCCTCGAAGACATGAAGCTGCCGCCGGGTTACAGCGTCCAACTCCTCGGTGAGTACACGGAACGCCAGGCGGCCACCGAACGCCTGACGATCTTCGCCGTGGCGTCCCTGGCCCTGATCTTCCTGTTCCTGCAAGCGTCGTTCCGGAGCTGGCGGCTGGCCCTGCTCGCGCTGCTGACGCTCCCCATCGCCCTGGTCGGCGGGGTTTTCGCTGCCTACGTGACCGGCGGGGTCCTCTCGCTCGGCTCACTCGTCGGTTTCCTCACGGTGATGGGCATCGCAGCCCGCAACGGGATCCTGCTCATCAGCCACTGCCAGCATCTGGAAAGGAACGAGGACGAAGCCTTCGGCCGCGCCCTCGTGTTGCGCGGAGCGGCGGAACGGCTTTCCCCGATCCTCATGACCACCTTGGCTACCGGACTTGCCCTGGTGCCCTTGGTGGTTATGGGAAATATCCCGGGCCACGAAATCGAACACCCCATGGCCGTGGTCATTCTGGGCGGACTCGTCACGTCCACCCTGCTCAATTTGTTCATTGTCCCCTCGCTCTACCTCGCTTCGCAAAAGCAGGGTCCCGTGATCCACGGGAGGCACTCACGTTCCTTTTCCGGAGATTCAGGCGAGTGGTTCCTTCCCGAGCGCAGGAACCGAGCTAACCGATTCTGCCTCGCGCACCGGTCCAACGGCGCCAAGATTAAATTGTCGGTGCCTCCTGAGATGCTGTGGGCATGGATCGAAGGACAGCCTGGAGTGCGGACAACGGCGCGGTCGTGCAGGCCATCGCCGCGTCCGTCGCCGCGTTTGCCTCCTTCACCCGCGACG
>NZ_DF952473.1:336115-340281 GCF_001263615.2 Arthrobacter sp. Hiyo1
ACCGCCTCACCACAGCCCAGCGCCAATGGCTCCGGCTCCGCGACGGCAAGTGCCCCTTCCCAGGCTGCAACAACCACTCCCTGGACAACGAAGCAGACCACCTCCTGGCCTGGGCCCAGGGAGGCACCACCGGCATCTCCAACCTCGGCCAGCCCTGCCCCAAACACCACCGCCTCAAACACACCACCGCATGGACCCCCACCCCGGCCAGCAAAGACAATCCCCCCGGGTGGACCTCACCCTCACACCGGCACTACCCCAGCGAACACCAGGACTGGGAACCACCCCACTGGCCACACCACCTCCCGACCGGCCAGGAACCGGACACCCTCCCTGACCTGGACCCGCCCGCATTTCAGGAACCGGAACTGCCCGCGGATCCGTTCCCGGACTGGAACTCCTTCACGGCCGCGCACCCATGGCCCGACGCGGACTCGGAAGCCGACGATCTCTACGACCCGGACTGGCCTGTGCCCCTCGACGACCCCTTCCCGGAATCCGCCGCGCACCAAAGCGCCTGACCACGTGGAAGTCCGGAGAGGGGACACCGGCCGGCAGCCTCTGCACGCCCTCGTGACGGCGCGGCGAGGCTGCGCGTCCTAGTAAGCTCAAGCCACAAATGATGAACAGGAGGCTGAGGTGGCAGAGACGTCCGTGCACGAGATAGTTGCCGAGCTGGCCGCGCTCGAGGACCCGAAAGCACGCGCGGTGAACGAGAAACACGGTGACGATCACGGTGTGAACCTCGGCAAACTGCGCGCGCTCGCGAAGCGGTTGAAGACGCAGCAGGAACTCGCGCACCAGCTCTGGGCGACCGAAGACACGGCAGCCAGACTGCTCGCGATCCTTATCTGCCGTCCGAAGGCGTTCGAGCGCGATGAGCTGGACGTCATGTTGCGTGCTGCACGTGTACCCAAAGTGCACGACTGGCTCGTCAACTACGTGGTGAAGAAGAATCCGCACTGCGAAGAGCTCCGCCTTGCCTGGTTCACCGATCCCGATCCAGTGGTCGCGAGTGCCGGCTGGGCTCTGACCACTGAACGCGTTTCAAAGAATCCCGAGGGCCTGGACCTCGCAGGACTGCTCGACGTCATCGAGGCCGAAATGAAAGACGCCCCGGACCGCCTGCAATGGGCCATGAACCACTGCCTGGCCCAGATCGGAATCGAACACGCCGATTACCGCGCCCGCGCCATCGACATCGGTGAGCGCCTGGAGGTGCTCAAGGATTACCCGACTCCCCCGAACTGCACCTCTCCGTTCGCGCCCATCTGGATCACTGAAATGGTGCGCCGACTAGATAAGTAGGTATTGGGGAAGGAAATAACGAAGCTGCCCCCGCACGGATTTCCGTGCGGGGGCAGCTTCGTTGACGGCTAAGACGACCGACGCCGAGGAAAAGGAACTAGAACTCCCAGTCCTCATCCTCAGTGTTAACAGCCTTACCAATGACGTAAGACGACCCGGACCCCGAGAAGAAGTCGTGGTTCTCGTCAGCGTTAGGTGACAGGGCCGACAGGATGGCCGGGTTTACGTCGGTGACGGACGCCGGGAACATCGCCTCGTAGCCGAGGTTCATGAGGGCCTTGTTGGCGTTGTAGTGCAGGAACTTCTTGACGTCCTCAGCCAGGCCGACGCCGTCGTACAGGTCGTGCGTGTACTGGACTTCGTTTTCGTACAGCTCGAAGAGCAGTTCGAAGGTGTAGTCCTTGATTTCCTGGCGCTTCTCCTCGGAGACCTTTTCGAGGCCCTTCTGGAACTTGTAGCCGATGTAGTAGCCGTGCACGGCTTCGTCGCGGATGATCAAGCGGATGAGGTCTGCCGTGTTCGTCAGCTTGGCCCGGGAAGACCAGTACATCGGAAGGTAGAACCCGGAGTAGAACAGGAACGATTCCAGCAGCGTCGAAGCGACCTTGCGCTTCAGGGGATCGTCGCCCTGGTAGTAGTCCATGACGATCTGCGCCTTCTTCTGCAGGTTCTCGTTCTCGAGGGACCAGCGGAAGGCGTCGTCGATCTCCTTGGTGGAGCATAGGGTCGAGAAGATCGAGGAATACGACTTCGCGTGCACCGACTCCATGAAGGCAATGTTGGTGTACACGGCCTCTTCGTGCGGGGTGATCGCGTCCGGGATCAAGGAAACCGCGCCAACCGTGCCCTGGATGGTGTCCAGCAGGGTCAGGCCCGTGAAGACGCGCATGGTGAGCTGCTGCTCGTCCGGCGTCAGGGTGTGCCAGGACTGGACGTCGTTGGACAGCGGCACCTTCTCCGGCAGCCAGAAGTTGTTGACCAGGCGGTTCCAGACCTCCACGTCCTTGTCATCCTGGATGCGGTTCCAGTTGATCGCTTCGACGTGGCTAAGCAGCTTGACCTTCTCGGTCATTTCGTCCCCTTAACGTATGTGTTCTTTAAGGTAAGCGTACGACGCCGGGCGCTCACCCGGCGTCGTGCTCTTCAGTTTTGAGGCGCGGCGGCTGCCGCAAATAAACAACCGTTATCGGTTACAGCATGCAGGAAACGCAGCCCTCAACTTCGGTCCCTTCGAGCGCGAGCTGGCGGAGGCGGATGTAGTAGAGCGTCTTGATGCCCTTGCGCCATGCGTAGATCTGCGCCTTGTTGATGTCACGCGTGGTGGCGGTGTCCTTGAAGAACAGCGTCAGGGACAGGCCCTGGTCCACGTGCTGCGTCGCCGCGGCGTAGGTGTCGATGATCTTCTCGTAACCGATCTCGTACGCGTCCTGGTAGTACTCCAGGTTGTCGTTCGTCAGGTAGGGGGCCGGGTAGTAGACGCGGCCGATCTTGCCTTCCTTGCGGATCTCGATCTTCGACGCGACGGGGTGGATCGAGGACGTCGAGTTGTTGATGTAGCTGATGGAGCCTGTGGGCGGGACGGCCTGCAGGTTCTGGTTGTAGATGCCGTGCTCCATGACGGAAGCCTTCAGCTCGCGCCAGTCGTCCTGCGTGGGAATGTGGATGCCGGCGAAAAGCTCGCGGACGCGCCCGGTCTCCGGGGCCCATTCCTGCTCGGTGTACTTGTCGAAGAACGTGCCACTGGCGTACGTCGAGTTCTCGAAGCCGCCGAAGGGCTGGCCGGTCTCGATGGCCAGCTTGTTCGAGGCACGGAGAGCGTGGAACAGCACCGTGTAGAAATAGATGTTGGTGAAGTCCAGGCCCTCTTCGGAACCGTAGTGGACGTGCTCACGGGCAAGGTAGCCGTGCAGGTTCATCTGGCCGAGGCCGATGGCGTGGCTCTGGGCGTTGCCCTGCGCGATGGACGGCACCGAGTTGATGTAGGACATGTCCGACACCGCACTGAGGGCCCGGATGGACGTCTCGATCGAAAGGCCGAAGTCCGGGGAATCCATGGTCTTGGCGATGTTCATCGAACCAAGGTTGCAGGAGATGTCCTTGCCGACCGTCTCGTAGCTGAGGTCCTCGGCGTAGATGGACGGCGTGGACACCTGCAGGATCTCCGAGCACAGGTTGCTCATGGTGATCTTGCCCGCGATCGGGTTGGCCCGGTTCACGGTGTCCTCGAACATGATGTACGGGTAGCCGGACTCGAACTGGATCTCCGCGAGGGTCTGGAAGAACTCGCGGGCGCTGATCTTGGTCTTCTTGATCCGGGAGTCGTCCACCATCTCGTAGTACTTCTCGGTGACCGAGATGTCGGAGAACGGGACGCCGTAGACGCGTTCGACGTCGTACGGGGAGAAGAGGTACATGTCCTCGTTCTTCTTGGCCAGCTCGAACGTGATGTCCGGGACGACGACGCCGAGGGACAGCGTCTTGATGCGGATCTTCTCGTCGGCGTTTTCACGCTTGGTGTCCAGGAATCGGTAGATGTCCGGGTGGTGGGCGTGCAGGTACACGGCACCCGCACCCTGGCGGGCACCGAGCTGGTTGGCGTAGGAGAAGCTGTCTTCGAGGAGCTTCATGACCGGGATGACGCCGGAGGACTGGTTTTCGATCTGCTTGATGGGGGCGCCGTGCTCGCGGATGTTGGTCAGCGAGAGGGCCACGCCACCGCCGCGCTTGGACAACTGCAGCGCCGAGTTGATGCCGCGGGCGATCGACTCCATGTTGTCTTCGATGCGCAACAGGAAGCAGGAGACCAGC
The DNA here is from genome assembly GCF_001263615.2 of Arthrobacter sp. Hiyo1. Taxonomy (NCBI): domain Bacteria; kingdom Bacillati; phylum Actinomycetota; class Actinomycetes; order Micrococcales; family Micrococcaceae; genus Arthrobacter; species Arthrobacter sp. Hiyo1. The sequence goes on from NZ_DF952473.1 coordinate 340,232, forward strand.
TCGCCGCGCTGGGCCTTGCCGGCGTTGAGGAACGTGGGCGTGGCGGGTTG
>NZ_DF952473.1:340333-342870 GCF_001263615.2 Arthrobacter sp. Hiyo1
GGAAGCAGGAGACCAGCTCGCCGCGCTGGGCCTTGCCGGCGTTGAGGAACGTGGGCGTGGCGGGTTGGAAGCGGCCGTCGATGATTTCGTCGACGAGGCGGCTGGCCAGCTCCTCGTTGCCGCGGGCAAGGTGCAGGGCAACCATGCAGACACGGTCTTCGTAGCGCTCCAGGAAACGCTTGCCGTCGAAGGTCTTGAGCGTGTAGGAGGTGTAGAACTTGAAGGCGCCGAGGAAGGTCTCGAAGCGGAACTTCTTCTTGTAGGCGCGGTTGAACAGGTCACGGATGAAGTTCATCGTGTACTGATCGAGGGTCTCGCGCTCGTAGTACTGGTTCTTGACCAGGTAGTCCAGCTTCTCTTCCAGGTCGTGGAAGAAAACGGTGTTGTTGTTCACGTGCTGCAGGAAGTACTGGTGCGCGGCCTCGCGGTCGGCTTCGAACTGGATCTCCCCGTTCGGACCATAGAGGTTCAACATGGCATTGAGCTCATGGTAGCCAAGGCCCTTGTAGGCCTCCGGCAATGGCTTCTTGACCTTGGCGGTGTCCATAGCGCCCTTGGTTACTTCTGTATCTGCGACAGTCGTGTCCAAAACTTTTCCAATCCTTGATTGACCCGGTCAACATCTTCCGGAGTCCCCATGAGTTCGAATCGATAAAGAAGCGGAACCCGGCATTTGGTGGCGATGATGTCTCCCGCCATGCAGTAGTTTTCCGCGAAGTTGGTGTTTCCTGCTCCGATGACGCCGCGGATCAGTTCCCTGTTCTGCGGGTTGTTCAGAAACCTGATGACTTGCTTGGGCACCGATCCTTCGCCATTCGTGCCGCCATACGTGGGCAGCACCAGGACGAAAGGTTCCAGTGCGAGCAGCGGTGCGTCCTTGGCATGGAGCGGGATGCGTTCCGCGTCGACGCCGAGCTTCTGGACGAAGCGCTTGGTGTTCTCAGATGTGGAGGAAAAGTAGATGAGGTGACTCCGCGTGCTGACGGCTTCAGCGTTCAGTTGAGCAGTTGCTGTTGCCAGCGCTGCCATGGGAGTCACCTCGACTACATTGGAATACTTTGTTGTGGCGGAGTCCTGAAAAACTACGCTACCGAAGCGGCAGCCAGCGCCAGCTCTTCGATCTTGTCCGGACGGAATCCTGACCAGTGGTCTTGCTCGGTCACCACGACGGGGGCCTGCATGTATCCAAGGGCCTTCAGGCGCTCAAGGGCCTCGGCATCCTGTGAGATGTCAACGCTCTGGTAGGCGATGCCCTTTTTGTCGAGTGCACGGTAGGTTGCGTTGCACTGAACACAGGCCGGCTTCGTGTAAACCGTAACAGTCATGGTCCCTGTCCCCTTTGTTGAAGTCTTTGCTCTTCGCTTGGCAGGCCCCGACCGGAACTGATTCCGACTCCGATGCCGGCCCGCCGACCGCCTAGGCGGCCGAACTCTTCTATTCACGTCTTGCATTCATGTCTTGCATGTCTTGTGCTGGTTTCCCGCTCAATCCGTAAATCGATACTACATGTAGTGCAAGCGCCTCAGCGGAACCCCAAGATGATGTATTACAAGTATGTCATTTTACGCACCGGTAGTCCACAGGCAAGGGAGGTAAAAATGTCCGGGAATCCGCCAAATCCGGAGACGTAATCCACACCCTGTGGACTACTTAGCCACATTTAATCCTCAGCGTGTCGCTTGGATCCCGGCGTGTCGCGGCATCCTGCAAACACGGTTTCGTGGCTCCCCCGGGCAGCAGCGGAGACCGAATTCACACCGCTATGCTGGCTGGGCACGGATTTCGGCCGGCATCGAGCCTAAGGATCACTGATGGTCAACCTTCTCCACCTGCGGACACTGCTTGAAGTCACGCGGCTCGGTTCCTTCGCGGCAGCCGCCGCACGGCTCGGCTACACAGCCTCAGCCGTATCCCAACAGATGGCATCCCTGGAACGGGACACCGGCGTCGAGCTCTTCCACCGTTCCCCACGGAGCGTGGTTCCCACCGAAGCCGCCCTGACCATGGTGCGGCATGCCTCCAAAGTGCTCACCGACGTCGAGACCCTGCTGGCCGCCGCATCGAGGAGTGCGGACTCCCCCGTCCAGGAACTGCGGCTCGGCATCTTCCCCAGCCTGGCAACCTACGTCCTGCCGGACATTCTCCGGAACCCGCGCTGGAAAAAGCTTGGCATAGAACTCCGTGTATGGGTGGCCGAACCTTCCCAAACCATCCAAGGGCTGCGCACTGGCGGCGAACTGGACCTGGCGCTGGTGTACCAAGTGGGCCAGTCCGGACTCGCGTGGCCCCACACCCTGGACCGGCAATGGATCGGCGACGACGACTTCCGGGTGGTGCTCCCCGCGTCCTGGGGCATCCGGGAGGACGCCGAAATGCAGGCCTCGCAACTCTCGGACATGCCCTGGATCATGCACCACCCGGGCACCAGCGACGCGGTGGTGATTGAACGCTTGTTCGCCAGTTGCAATCTGCACCCACGCGTCGCGGCCTATAGCGACGTCTCCACGCCAGCCTCGAGATGGCGGCAGCGGGGCTCG
>NZ_DF952473.1:343226-345185 GCF_001263615.2 Arthrobacter sp. Hiyo1
CTCGACGTTCCGGACATCCGGCTAGCCCGCAACGTGTTCGCCCTGCTCATCAACGAGAAGCGGACAGCGCAAGTGCAACTCTTCACGGAATTGCTGGCCGATACCCTTCGCGGGAGCACCGCAACCGTCCGCGCCGGCAGTGCCGCTACGATGCCCAAAACGACTCAAAAGTCAACGCCCAAACCACGCACCTGAAATCTTCCAGGATGCTGGAACACGCCGCTTGTTTGGGACTATCTTGAAGACATGAGCAAGGTAGCGAGCAAACATTTTGGGGAGATCGAGCTCAACCACGGGCGGGAGCACTGTTACGTGGCTTCGCACGAGCTCGCCGGAAATCCCCTGGAACTGGACCTGAACGTCGCGGCGCACGACCACTTCGACGAGAAGGCACTCCATAAGGTGGACTACCGCCTGGGCTACCTCCCCGAGCTGGTGGACCAGGTCCGGGACATGATCGCCGAGGAGCTGGACCAGGACGGCACCAACTCCCAGCAATTCCTCCACTTCCACTCCAACCAGCTCAAGGACGAGCAACTGGAGGCAGTGTTCGGCGTCCGCGACAAGACGCAGCTCACCAAGGACGTCTTCCTCAAGGCCCTCAAACTAGGCCATGTAGCGATCTACCCCGGCCAGCCGGAGCGCTATTTCGTCCTCGACTTCACCTTGGGCTCGCACTTCACCGACGAACTCCTGGTAGTCGCGGCGGACGAGGACGGCGTGGTGGACGACGAGATCCTCTGGGAGTCGTGACGCAGGACCAAGGTCCTGAGGCAGAGTTAACGACGGCGGCCGGTCACCTTTCGAGGTGACCGGCCGCCGCCGTTCGTACTACGTGATGTCTACTTGGCTGCTTCGAGCAGGCTGGCGCGGACCGTCTTGGTGGCCTTGACCAGGTTGCGCAGGGACTCTTCGGTCTCGGCGTAGCCACGGGTCTTCAGGCCGCAGTCCGGGTTGACCCAGAGCTGGCGGGACGGAACGTGCTTGACGGCGGTGGACAGCAGCTCGGTGACTTCGGCCTCGCCCGGAACACGCGGCGAGTGGATGTCGTAGACGCCCGGACCAACGCCGCGGCCGAAGTGATGCGCCTCGAGGTCGTGGACAACCTCCATGCGTGAACGTGCTGCTTCGATGGACGTGACGTCGGCGTCGAGGCCGTCGATCGCGTCAATGATCACGCCGAACTCCGAGTAGCAGAGGTGGGTGTGGATCTGGGTGGCGTCGGCGGCACCGGCGGTGGCCAGGCGGAAGGAGTCAACCGACCACTTCAGGTAGGCTGCGTGGTCGGCCTTGCGCAGCGGCAGGAGTTCGCGCAGGGCGGGCTCGTCCACCTGGATGACCTTGATGCCGGCAGCTTCGAGATCGGCGATTTCGTCGCGCAGCGCCAGGCCCACCTGGTTGGCGGTCTCGCCCAGCGGCTGGTCGTCGCGGACGAAGGACCAGGCCAGGATGGTGACCGGACCGGTGAGCATGCCCTTCATCGGCTTGTTGGTGAGGGACTGCGCGTATTCGGCCCAAGCAACCGTGATGGGAGCCGAACGGGTGACATCGCCCCAAAGGATGGACGGACGGGTGCAACGCGAGCCGTAGGACTGGACCCAGCCGTGGACCGTGACGTCGAAGCCTTCGAGGTTCTCGGCGAAGTACTGGACCATGTCGTTGCGCTCGGGCTCGCCGTGCACCAGGACGTCGTAGCCGAGCTCTTCCTGCAGCTCGACAACGCGCTTGATCTCATCCTTCATGAGCTGTTCGTACTGCTCGTTGGTGAGGTCGCCCTTGTTGTTGCGGGCACGGGCGGAGCGGATTTCCGAGGTCTGGGGGAAGGAACCGATGGTGGTGGTGGGCAGCGGCGGCAGGTGAAGCGCTGCTTCCTGTGCGGCTTCGCGGACCGAGTACTCGGAGCGGTTGAAGTCGGCCTCGGTGAGGGCAGCGGTGCGGGCACGGACGTCGGCGCGCTGG
>NZ_DF952473.1:345874-346976 GCF_001263615.2 Arthrobacter sp. Hiyo1
CCAGGGCTGCCGCGGACGGTACCGCGCCCTTGAAGACGTCGATGTGCAGGGCGTCGATGTTGGTGGCGGCAAGGGTACCGAGCTGGCCGTCGAGGGAGCCGTACGGGGTGGACACGAAGAGCTGGGGGCGCTCTGCGGCACCGGAGAGAACTTCGTAGGCACGGGCAACGGCAGCCTGGATTTCTTCGGCCGGGGTGTCCTGGTCGACGACGAGGGCGGGCTCGTCCAACTGGATCCAGCTGGCGCCGGCGGCGGCAAGCTTGCCGAGCAGCTCAACGTAGACCGGGAGGATGTCCTCGAGTCGGGACAGCGGGGCGAAGCCGCAGGAGCGTCGTCCGAAGCCTTGGAAAGCAGCAGGTAGGTCACCGGGCCCACGATGTACGGGCGGGTCTCGATGCCGTTGGCCAGGGCGAACTCGAATTCCTCCACGATGCGGTTGGAGGCGAGCTTGAAGTCGGTCTCCGGGCCGATTTCCGGCACGAGGTAGTGGTAGTTGGTGTCGAACCACTTGGTCATTTCCAGCGGCTGCTGTTCCTTGTTGCCGCGGGCCAAGGTGAAGTAGCCATCGATGTCGAGCTGGCCTTCGGCGTTGAGCAACTGGCCGAAACGGGCCGGGACGGCGCCCAAGTGAGCCGTCGCGTCGAGCACCTGGTCGTAGAAGGAGAAGGTGCCCGGAACGGCGGCGGCTTCGTTGAGGCCCAGTTCCTGGAGTCGCTTCGCTGTGGTCAGCTGGATGTCCTTGGCAGCGGCGTCAAGGGCAGCGGCGTCGATCTTGCCGGCCCAGTAGGCTTCAACAGCCTTCTTGAGTTCACGACGGCGGCCGATGCGCGGGTAGCCGAGGAGGGATGCGGCGGGGAACTGGGTGATGTTCTGTTCAGTCATGGGATTTCCTTGGGGCAGTAGGTGCAAATCGATGTGTCTAGGGGTGTGCGGAGCAGCGTTGGCTGATCAGCTGACGAGTTCTTGGCGGCGGGCGATGGCACTGAGCCTGCTGGCGGGCCTGGCCGGCCGGGGCAAGGCAAGCTTGTCCAGCACGTCCAGGGCGCAGGCGTGCTCGTTGAAGGTGTACAGGTGGATGCCCCGGAGCACCGGCCTGGAGGGC
>NZ_DF952473.1:347985-354476 GCF_001263615.2 Arthrobacter sp. Hiyo1
ATGACGCCCGGGATGATCGGGATCGTGACGCCCGCACGCCGGGCCCGGGAGATCAGGTCCGCATATTGTTCGGTGTGGAAGAAGACCTGCGTGATGGCGAAGTCTGCGCCCGAACGCTGCTTCGCAAGCAGCACCTCGACGTCGTGCTCCACACTCGGCGACTCAGGGTGGCGGGTGGGATAGGCGGCCACGCCAACGGCGATCTTGCCCGCGCACAGCAGGGCCGAACGTCGCTGTTCCACGCGCCGGATCAGTTCGATCAGGTCCTGGGCGTAGCGCAGCGAACCGTTGACCGGCTGTCCGCTGTCCTTGGGGAGGTCGCCGCGCAGCGCAAGGATGCCGCGCACGCCGTTGTCCAGGAGCTCGCCGATGATCTCGGCCAATTCCTCCGGGGTGTTTCCAACGCAGGTCAGGTGGGCCAATGGCCGCAGGGTCGTTTCGAGCAGCAGCCGGTTGATGAGTTCGACGGCGGTGTCCCGGTTGGAGCCGCTGGCGCCGTAGGTGACCGAGACAAAATCGGGGTCAGTGGCCTCGAGCTCCCCGATGGTCGTCCAGAGGGACTCCGCGGCGGCGGGAGAGCGGGGAGGGAAAAGTTCGTAGGACAGGGCAACGGGAGCCGTGCCGGTCAAGTTTGGATGGGTGTCGATGAGGCTTGGTGGTGACATTTGCGTCCTTGGCTGTGTGTCAGCGGGCCTGCGTTCACGGACTTGAAAGCCAGGTCCATGGACTGCAGAATCGGTGAATTGAGTTTGGGGATACACGCAACGAACTCCAGCAGGGCGCAGCCGCGACTGTTACGCCTGGAATGAAGTTGTCCGTGTGCAAATGTCAGGCCCACATGGGGGCACCCACACCCTCCTGCCTGCCTTCAAGAGGCAGATCCGGCGGAGGATCGCTGACACGTTACCGCGGTAACTTGAATACGACTCTAGATCGGGGTTCCGGGCGCCACAAATCCCCCGCCGAATTAAGACGCATTTTTACGCTAGGTTTCGCCTGATTTCTGAAGATTGTTCGCTTTGGCTACTGGCAGGGTTTAAAGCCGAAAACAGTACGCCACAGAGAAGCCCGTTGCGAGCCCTCCCCATGACGGTCCTGCAGGACTATTCTTTTGCCATGATCCAGCTTCCAGCCAGTTATCAGGAATACCTCGACGGCAAGGACGAGCGGTTCATCCAAACCGTCCGCCCCATCTTGATGCAATCGGCCGCGGACAAGCTTCACGGGGTGCGGGTGCTTTACAACCGCGGCCTCACCGGCCACCAAGCACACCTGGATGATTCCATCCCCTACGGCACCATCGTGGAGGACATCGACTGAGTCCTGGCTGTCGGCCGCTCAGCCCTTCATCGCGCCGGACAGCGCAAACGCGCTTCCCGAACCCTTGGCGACCACCGTGTAGAGGATAAGCACCGGGACCGAATACAAGATGGAGAACGCGGCAAGTTCCCCGTAGGCAATGGCTCCGTGCTGGCCAAAGAAGCTGAAGACAGACACCGCGGCCGGCTGCTTTGAGGTAGACAACAACAGGATGAACGGGACGAAGAAGTTCCCCCAGGCCTGGATGAAGACGAAGATGAACACCACTCCCAGCCCCTGCCTCATCAGGGGCACCACGATTCTCCGCAGCGTGGCCAGTCCCGAGGCGCCGTCCATCCAGGCGGCTTCCTCCAGCTCCAACGGCACGGAGTCCATGAAGTTCTTGGTCATCCAAATGGCCATCGGCAAGGTGGTGGTTGCCATGAAGAAAATGGTTGCCGGCATCGAGTCCAGCAATTGCAACTGTACGAACAGGCCGTAGACCGGCACCATGATCGCCGTGACCGGGAGCGAAGTGCCAAACAGGATCGCGTAGAGGAACGGCTTGTTGAAGCGCGATTGGTAGCGGGACAGCGGATAGGCCGCGAGCACGGCAACTGCCAGGTTCACGACGGCGGTTCCGGCAGAGAGCAGGAAGCTGTTCACGAGCGGGTGGAAGAGCAGCCCGGGCGTCATCACGGCGGCAAAATTGGCGGGCGACGCCGATTGCGGCCACCGCGTCTCGTATCCGGCGTTCGGATCAACGGAGGCGAGAAGCAACCACGCAAGGGGCAGCACAAAGCACAGCCCAATCACGGCCAAAGCCGCATTGGCAGCGAAGCGCACGCGGAGCCGCCGCCTGGTACCGCCGTCGGGCGCTTCCCGGCGAGCACGGGCGCACGCCGCAGGGAGGTCACGGCTTCGCCCCGCGGATCAGCCTGACGTACACAGCCCCGAAGACCATGCCGATCAGGATCAATACCGAAGCGATCGCGGTGCCGTAGCCGATGTCTCCGAGCTTGAAGGCTTCCTGGTACGCCAGCACGGGCAAGGTGGTGCTCGCGTTGGAGGGACCACCGGCCGTCATCACCCAGATGAGGGTGAATACCGCGAGAGTCTGGAGGGTGATCAGCATGAGGTTCGTGGCGATGCTTCCCCGGATGATCGGCAGGGTGATGAAAGCCAGGCGTTGCCAACCCCTGGCGCCGTCCATGAGGGCGGCTTCGGAAATATCGCGCGGGACCTGGGAAAGCGCGGCCCTGTAGACCAGCATCGAGAACGCGGTGCCGCGCCACACATTGGCCAGGATGATGGCGGCCATCGGAAAAGCGTAGAGCCAGTTGGTGCCTTGGACACCGAACATTGCCAAGAGCTGGTTGAGTGTGCCGTCTTGGCTGAAGTACGCGTAGGCCGCGAAGGCCGCCACGATCTCCGGCAGGATCCACGCCGCGACCACCACCGTGCCCACCAGCGACGCCGTCGCTCCCCCGGATCTCGTCATCAACAGGGCGATGACCAGGCCCAGGGCGTTCTGTCCGAGGATCGCGGAAACGGCCACGAAAATTACCGTCAGCCATGCCGAGAGCGGAAAGACCGAATCCGTCAGCATCCGCGCGTAGTTGTCCAGGCCGACCCATTGGGGGTTCAAGGCCGCCTTGCCGGACAATGCGGCGTTGGTGAAGGAGGCGTAGAAGGACCACGCCACAGGTGCCACCATGAAGAGGGCCAACAGCAGGATTGACGGCAAAACCGGCAACAAGCGAAGCCTGCGACGCAGAGCCTTTCGGACGGGCGATCTGCGTCGCAGGGAACCGCGGTTGAGGGAATCAGGGACTGCCATGCGTCATTTCTGCATGACCTTGGCTTCGCCGACGAGTTTCTTGACCGAAGCGTCGTATTCGGCTGCGGCTTCCGCGGGGTTTTGTTTGCCGGTGATGACAGCCTCGGTGGCTTGTTGGACCGCGAGGGAGATCTTCGGATAGTCGGCGGTTGCCGGGCGATAGTGGGTGACGCCCACCAAATCGGAAACATCCTTCACGAACGGGTTGGCCGCTTGGTATCCGGGATCGGAAGCGACATCGGTGCGGACGGCGATCTGCGAGTTGTTCACGTCAAACGCCAAGGCATTCTTCTTGTTCACGGCAGTCGTCAGGAACTTGAAGGCCAGGTCCGGGGTCTTGGTCTTCGCGCCGACGGCGAGCGTCCATCCACCGGACATGCTCACGCCACCGGGATCCTGTCCACGCTGTGTCGGGAACATGGCCACTCCCATGTCCTGCGCATAGCCGGCCCATTCGTAGGAGCCGCCCTTCTGCCAGAAAGACGGCGCGTAGGAGCCTTCCACGGTGGCACCCATTTTGCCTTGCGGCAGCCACTGTCCAAAGACTTTCTTCCAGACGTTCGAATCGAGGGCATCCGCAGGGGTCACGGAAAGCTTCTCGTCGTAGAGGGTCTTCAGGAACTGGAGCGAGTCGGTGAACCCCTTGGAACCCACAACCCACTTTTTGTCACTTTCCGAATACAGGGAGCTTCCCGTTCCATAGAGCAATTCGTAGAAGCTCTGCATGACGGTTCCCTCACCGGTGCCTTTTCCGGCGTACATGCTGAAGGGAATCACGCCCGGATCCGCGGCCTTCATCGTGCGGGCCGCAACCAGGATGTCTTCCCAGGTCTTCGGCTGCCAGGGCACCGAGATGCCGGCCTTCTGGAGGACTGTCTTGTTATACCAGATGGCCCTCGTGTCAGTGCCGAGCGGGACGGCGTAGATGCTGCCGTCGTCACCGCGTCCCGCGGCCTTGGCACCCTCGTTGAACTTGGACCACTCGTCCCACGCGGCCAGCTGCGAGTCGAGTTTCAGCAAGTATCCGGCGTCGACGTCCGAGCGGACCTTGAAGGTGTCCTCGTAGAAGACGTCCGGAGCCGTGTCCGGGGAACGCTGGGCCAGCGCGAGCTTGGTGCCGTAATCGTCGTCGTTGGCTTGGATGGGCTCCAAGTCCACGGTGACGCCGGCGTTTGCCGCCTCGAATTCCTGTTTGGCGTCCTGGAAGACTTTGTCCAGGGCGGTGAAGGAGTCCGTCTTTTGATAGACGATCTTGATGGTTTGTTTGTTAACAGCTTGCGGTTGGGCAGAGCAGGCGGCCGAGGCCAAAAGGCCTACGACGCCGAGCAGTGCTGCTCCGATCCGGACTGGGCGACGCATGACGCTCCGATCTTCAAGCGGCTGCAGCCCCCACACTTCAGCTGGCCCAGCCTGTTACCGATATTGATAAATGCGACCCTGCGACGCAGGACGTGGTGAAGGCCTCAGCCTTCCAAAAGGAGCCGCTGGGCGCGCGGCGCAAGCGTATGTTCCAGCACCAGGCAGGCCGCGCCGATGGCGCCGACATCTTCGCCCACTCCGGTCCCGACAACCTCGATGCCGTGGATGCTGTTGGCGGCGCTGTTGGCCGCGAGCAAGGGCGGAATGCGATCCAGGTAACGTTCAGACATCCGGCCCCAGAACGGGCCGCCAAACACGACGCGTTCGACGTCAAGGGTGTTGGTCACCACCGCGACCGCCCGGGCAACCAGCACCGCCGACTTGTCTATGATCGCGATGGCCCGTTCGTCACCTGCATCCGCGGCATCGCAAAGCCGGGCAAAGCTTCCTGGACCTCCGGGCCTTCGGTGCCTTTGCGGCCACCGTTCAGGACACCTTGCTCTTCGGCTTCGGCCACGAGCACCTGCGGGATGCAGGAGGACTTGACGCAACCGCGCAGGCCGCAATCGCATGCTGGCCCGTCCGGATCGACAATGATGTGTCCGATCTCACCGGCGTTGCCGGACGTTCCACGGACAACTTCGTCATTCAAGACGATGCCGCAACCAATACCGGTACCCATATACATGAAGATGAAACTTCCGGTGCCGCTGGCCCCGCCCGCCCAGGTTTCGGCGACGGCCGCGCTGGTAACGTCCTTGTCCACAAGGGTCTCGAGCCCGGTGGCTTCGGCAAGGGCGTCCCTCAAGTGCACCCGGTCCCAACCCGTCATGAGGGGCGGATCCACGACCGTACCCTCGTCAAGGTCTATGGGGCCCGGCGCCGCGACGCCAAGTCCCGCGATCTTTCCCGTATCAACACCTGAATCTTCGATCAGCGCCTTGATTTCCTCCGCTATGGCGGCGATGACGCGCTGCGGATTGCTTCCGGCCGGCGTGGGAATCCTGGAGTGCTTCACAACGTCTCCGACCAGGTCCAGGACCACGGTGGTGATGACCGCAGGATCGAGATGGACGCCAAGCGCGTACATTCCGGAAGGGTTCAGGCGCAGGATGGTGCGGGGCTTGCCCGGGCCGCTGCCTTCCTTGCCCGCTTCGACAATGAGATGTTGATCCAGGAGGCGGCGGGAGATGTTCGAAATGGTCTGCGGTGAAAGGCCGACAATCTGGGCGAGTTCCACCCGGCTCAGTCCGCCGGACGAACGCCTGATTGCGTCGAGAATGACGGTCAGGTTGAAGTCCCCCATGCGGGGCAGATTGGTTCCGCGCCTCGGAGTCGGCTGGCGGATCTCAGTCACGGATTCCCCTAAAATCATTCGAATAATGCTGTTGCATTTGCATCGTACGGCACCTGTGCTTGTCCCGGTATGCCCACACGCTGCCCAGGCGTAATGGACCCGGATATTGCTGATCGGAGGCCCCGGAATATGGCACTCATGCCGCAGGCCGAGCTGGACATCACCGCAGGGTTGGTGAGGAGTTTGCTCGAAGATCAACTGCCAGGGCTCGCCGACCTTCCCTTGGAGTTGGTGGCCAACGGCTGGGACAACGTCATGTACCGGCTCGGCAAGGAGTGGGCCGTCCGCTTGCCCCGCCGGGAGGCGGCAGCGCAGCTGATACTGCATGAGCAGCACTATCTCCCCGGGTATGCCAAGCGTTCGCCAGTGCCCCTCCCCAGCCCCATCCATTCGGGGCGGCCATCCGCGGATTATCCATGGCCGTGGAGCGTGACTCCTTGGTTGGAGGGACTCTCCGCGGCGCGGGCGCCCCAGGAGTTACGGAACGCGGCAGCCGAGGACCTTGCCGCGTTCCTCGTCGCCATCCACGTTCCGGCCGCACCGGGCGCGCCCGTCAATCCCGTCCGGGGGGTGCCTTTGGCAGCGAGGTCCGGCGTGGTCATGGAGCGGCTCGACGATTCCGGCCGCTATCCGCAG
>NZ_DF952473.1:356229-364871 GCF_001263615.2 Arthrobacter sp. Hiyo1
CCGTAGCGGTCGCCGATCACCGCAACGCGGGATTCCGGATTACTGAGGTAGCCCGCCGCGGTCTCAAGGAGGAGCCGGTCGGTGGCGTCATGCGCCCGCAGGTTCTCCGCCTCGACGTCGGGAAAGCGGCGCAGGGTGCCGAAGAGCGTCTCAAGGTGTGCATCCAGCTCGGTCAAGGTCACGGTGCACCAATCTATCCCCCTCAGGAACCCTCGACAACACGGGGGTGGCGGAGGATGGTAGAGATTGCAAGTAATCGACCGTCTGACCGCTGCTGAAGGCACGGCACGCGCCGCAAGCAGCCCGGACATCAGGGTCCGCTGCGAAGGGCGAGCCACGTTGCGGACCTGGAAGACCAGGCTCCCACTCCCCTTGTGAGCAGACCATGACTGTCAACCTCGTCACTCAGCTTGAAGTAAAGTCGCACAATTCCCCCGATGAAGTTCGCCGCCCGGAGAAAACCGTGGTGGAAAACGTCACTGTTGGTGACTACACGATCGGCCGCCTCAGCTTCGAACCGGGCTGGAGCTGGGCGGACTGCATCAAACCGGTGGTCCAAACGGATTCCTGCCAGCTCAACCACGTGGGTTACTGTATTGCCGGCGCACTGGAAGTCGAGACCAGCGACGGCAAGAAGATCAGCATCTCCAAAGGAGATTCGTACACCATTCCGCCCGGACACAACGCCTGGGTGGTAGGCGACGAGACCTACTCGGCGATCGAGTTTGTCAGCGCGGCAGAATATGGAGTCAAGCGCGAGTAGCACGGGGGCATCCACGGCTTTCCACGGAGAGACGAAAAAGGGAACCACCCGCTCGGGTGGTTCCCATTTCTTGTGGTGGAGCTGAGGGGACTCGAACCCCTGACCCCCTGCATGCCATGCAGGTGCGCTACCAGCTGCGCCACAGCCCCGAACTTTGCTCACCGGGACTTCCATCCCCGCCGGAGCAACTCGTCAATACTAAACCACAAGGATGTGAGATAGGAAATCGAACGCCGTCGGCACCCGGACCGAGGATGTGCGGTAGGACAGATGAGGTGCGGTCGATTGCTCGGCCGCACCTCCCCCCATTACTGCCCTTCAACTAGTTGCCGCAAACACAACGAGCCGCTGGACTGAAGTCTAGAGACTGGCCGCCCATTAAACAAACCGTTCAACCGGTTTATGACCGGTTGGGCTCCCGGGAAACGTGGTAGGCGGAAGAAAATTCACCAAGGGCACTGCTGAACGTTTCCGGTTCGAGCCCGGAGATCCGCCAAAGGCCTCCGGAGGAATACCAGTGATCCTTCGTCACCAAGTCAACCTGATGGCTACTGAATCCTGCCGCGCGCAAGGCCGGGCCTGCCTGTTCGTCATCTCCCAGGAACTTGGGGCACTCCACACCGAATACCCGGGCAACGCTCTCCACGAGGGATGACACCGGAACAGGTTCCGAATATGCGGCATGGAAAGCGCGCTCGGGTTGCCGGGGTGCTAACGCAAGCGCGGAAAGCAGCCTGCCAAGGGCCTCGACGCCGATGATCGAAAGCAGCGCCGAACCATCGCCCGGCCACCCGCCGGCAACCTTCATCAGCCTGAGCAGGCCCGGAACAAACCAGCGGTCTCCCGCACCGAACACGAGGTTGGGGCGAACAACTTCGCCGCCGTAGCCGAGAACCAGCTGTTCGGCAACGGCACGGGTGGCGCTGGCAACCGAGGCCGGGTGATATCCCACCTCGGATTCAAGAATGCCGCGGTGGGGACCGCTCCCGTAAACACTGCACGTACTGACATAGATCAGCCGGGCTACCCCGGCTTCCCGGCACTGCTCAACGACGTGACCGGTGCCGGCCTCGTTGATCGCATGGGCAAGGCGAGGCTCGTCGCCCACATAGGATGCTGCGTGGATGACCACATCCGTACCGGCCAAGAAGGGAATCAGGCTCCCCGGGACGGAAATGTCAGCGGTCGCAATGGTAGCGTTGTTGTTTCGTAGTCTTGCAACCGGTTTTCGTGAGAGTGCAACAACGTGCGCCCCTCCGGATCCGGCGAGTGAGGCTACAACCCGGCTTCCAATGAAACCGGACGAACCGAGGACCAGCACCCGGGGCACATGGTCAACACATGTTGACATGTCCCCACCGATCTTCGGGTCCGTCAGTTTCATGTACTCAAGTATCCCGGACGCAGAAACCGGAGAGGTCTCCACGCGGATCATGCAACAACGTGCCAAAGCCACCCGAACGGCAGTCATCGAGGGTGCAGCGTCGATCTTTGAAGAGGTCGGTTACGGGAATGCAAGCCTGAGCGACGTCACTGAGCGCGCCTCGGTCACTAAAGGCGCGCTCTATTTCCATTTCAAATCGAAGGAAGACCTGGCGCTTGCTGTCATCGCCGAACAGCACAACATCGTGCGTGTCGCCGGGGAGAAGATCGCCGCCGCGGGACTGCCAGCGCTCGAGACCATGATCGCCATGTGCCGGACATTCGGCCAACAGCTACTCGATGAGCCAATCGTCCGGGCCGGAATCCGGCTGACCTTCGAAGCTTCGGCGTTCAATGGAGACGTCAAAGGTCCCTACCAGGACTGGGTAACCACCATGGAGATGCTGACGCGCCAAGCCCAATTGGACGGTGACGTGCGGCCCGAGGTCGAGGCCGCAGACTTCGCACGGTATTTGGTTGCGTCTTTCACGGGCGTCCAGATGGTTTCCAACGTGCTGACAGAACGGCGCGACGTTCTCAAAAGGATTGACGACATGTGGGGTTTCATGATGCCGGCATTAATGCCCAGCCACCCGCAAGGCCCAGGGACGCCCTGAGTCAATGCGGCGTTTTGACCTGAGCCAACAAGGACATCAGAGTCTCTTCTTCGTGCAACAACCGGACTCTCATCACACCATGGGCGGCATGTGATTCGAGTCGAGTCACAACAACATCCACGGGATAGCTGAACTCAACCAACTTCATGAATTCCGCCTCAAACAGGGCAAAATCGACATCCGGCCGGGAACACGCTGCGCGCGCAGCCTGCCTTGCGGCCTCCACCAAGAGCATTCCCGGGACGTGGTCCAGCGGATGGTCAAAGAAGATGGGGTGGGTTGGGTCAACCCGCAGCGGCCAGACGAAGGGGCGCGAGCTTGGCCCGAGCATCACGTTCCGCTGGGTGGCATGCCCGACGTCGGCACACGCCAGCAAGTCTTCTCCAGCGGCCGGCAATACAGTGGGGACCGCCCCGCGCAATCGCTGGTACGTCGCAGGATTCACAATGCGGGCCGCCGCGGCCCCTTCCCCGATGGGAGTGCCGTCAACAACGAACCGAGCAGTGACAGTCAGGGCGGACAACTGCCCTCCACTGAGCTTCATATCCTTCACGTCAAGTTCGACCGCAACTTGCGCAGGTACCAAGGGATCCAGGAGCGCGGCTTCTACCGAGATGCTCATGTACGGCATGAGGAACTTGTGGGTCAAGGGCACTCCGCACAAATGGGACATGAAGATTACCGCCTGCCTCAATGTCTCAGCCATGAGCGCCGAATCAGGCGAACCGTCCGGCGACCCATAAAAAACGTGCCATCGCGGCCACTGCGCTCCCGCAATGAACCGCCTTGAACTTGTTTGGACAAAGTCAGTCAAGAAGACTTCCGAAACGGAGCGCTTATGAACGAGCTCCCGCTTGACGGAAGCCTCGAAGAGCGCTTCATCGCGCATTGGGTCCCCCCACTCCTCCCAAAATCTGCCAGAGCAGCGATCGCTACTGTTGCGCCCCTTATTAAACGACCAAATCCTATCGGCACGCTGTGCCCATCGGATGATCGAAGCCGGCGAACTACCCAGATTGACATACCTACTGGTCGGTTTGTAACGTGGCAATATGGAGTTCGGCGACACAGGCAGTACGCCCAAGGGCGCGGCCACACGGAATGAGATCCTTCGAGTTGCCGCGGACGTTTTTGCGCGCAAGGGGTTCGAGCAGACCCGGATGGACGACATCATCCGCGAAGTCGGGCTCACGAAGGGAGCCATCTACTTCCACTTCTCTTCGAAAGCAATGTTGGCCCAGGCCGTCGTCGACGAGCAAAAGTCACGTTGGCTGCGTCGCGTGCAAGAAGAAATTCTGAGCAAGAACAACCCGCTGGAGGAGTTGCGCAGCCTCGGGGAGTTCATGGTCAGAACAGTCCTGAGCGACTCTTCCGCGTGGGGCGTGGTGCATTTGGCGAATCAACTGGCATCCACGAAGGAGCACCCCGGTGGCGCCTCTCCCCTGGCCGCATGGGTGGATCTCGTGGCCGGCATCCTTCAAAGGGGCCGCGCAAGCGGCGTCCTGGCGTTTTCAGGCGATCCCGGCGACGCGGCAACGGTTATCGTGGCCGCATTCGACGGGTTGAAGTCGGTCACCGATGCCCTTGACCCCAAAGATCTCGATGCCTTCGAGAGACGCGCGAACCTGCTGTTGCAATTCCTCGAGCAGCAGTTCATTTCCAGCCAGTAATGCAGCAGGCCACGAGCCTGAGACTTCGACTCGTGGGCAAAAAACAAACCGCACAGTCAGTTTATTAACAGTCGGAACGTAGGAGAAGAAAATGAACATTTCAGCCAAAACAGCCCTCATCACTGGAGCCTCTACGGGCATTGGTTCGGTCTTCGCCCGCAGACTTGCCGCTGAGGGCGCACGCTTGATCCTGGTTGCGCGCAGCCAGGACAAACTTGACGCGCTTGCGGCTGAACTCCGCCGGCACGGCACTGAAGTGACCGTCCTTGCCATGGACTTGAGCCTTCCGGACTCCGCAAAGGAACTCCAGCTCGCCACCGATTCGCTGGGACTCACAGTGGACATCCTGGTCAACAACGCGGGATTCGGAACACACGGACAAGTCGTCCAAGCGGACGCCGACCGCTACGCCGAACAGATCCAGTTGAACTGCTCCACCTTGGTCGGTACCAGCACACGCTACTTGCCTGGTATGGCTGAGCGCGGCTCGGGGGCCATCATCAACATCGCGAGTACGGCCGCATTCCAGCCGATACCCCACATGGCCATCTACGGCGCGACGAAGGCGTTTGTGCTCTCCTTCACCCAAGCGCTGTGGGCGGAGACTCAAGGAACGGGCGTGAAGGTCCTTGCCGTTTGCCCGGGGGCTACGGACACACCCTTCTTTGACATCGCCGGCGAGGCAGCAGCCGCCGGATCCTTGCGGACCCCGGAGCAGGTGGTGGACACCGCCATGTCCGCGATCCGCGGGAACAAGCCGAGCGTCGTGGATGGCCGGCTCAACTCCTTTGTTGCCCGGGTGGCCGTCAAGCTGCTCCCGGAGAAGCTGGTAATCGCAGCCGCGGGACGAGCCGTCCGCCCAGCCAACTAGTCCCCACGGCCACCCTCGCCCCGCAAGTCCCCAACTGACTAGCAGCAGGTGTCGTTATAGGCCCTCAAAACGACATCTACTGCGAGTCAGTTGGGTGCCCGCCCGTTAGGTTCCCTGGATGATTCCGATCTGGACCACTCCGGTGTTGACCAGTGTCTTGGCCAGGTAGACGACCTGGCCGGAGTGCTCCACGGTCTGGGTCAGGATCAGCACCGGGTCCTGGGCATCCAGCTCAAGCAGCTCGCCGCGCGCGACGCCCGGGGTGCCTGCTGCGATGTCGGTCTCGCCGGGACCAAAGGCCGGGCCAATAGCCGAGATCAAGTTAGCCAGCAGCGTGGCCTCGCGCCCGACGTCGTCCACAATGGCGCGTGCCGCTTCAGGGTCACGATCGATGAGACCCCCCTCGCTTGCGACGTGCTCTTGGACCAAGGCGATAGGAGAGCCGTCCCGTCTGAGGACGCTCTCGAAGAACCAGGAGGGCTCCTCTTCGCGGATTCCGAGGGGCTCTGCGGTAAACACCGACGACGACGGGTGCAGTACGTGCTGCGTCCGGCTGACCTGGATAGCGGATCCGGCCTCAGCGAGAGTCTCCTCCATGGGCCTGATCCGCTCCAGGCCGACCCGCGGCAGGCGCGTGGCCACAAACCGTCCAATGCCCCGGCGGGACCGCACATAGCCGTCTTCCTCGAGGAGCATGAGCGCCTCACGGACTACTGTCCGGCTGACCTTCATTGCCGAACCCAGGTCCGTTTCCGAAGGCAATAGCGAGGAAACAGGGAAATGCCCCGCCCTGATGGCGTTCATGATGCGCGAGTACACGGCAACACGGAGCGGGATGTTGGCCGTAGCATCCAACGGCTCCGAAAGAACGGCTTCAGCACTGCGGTCCAAGATGGCTCCCTTCGTCGATGTTCAGAGTTTACGCGATGGGTATTCCGAGCTTGTATAACAAGCGTGTATGATGCACATATAAGCCATCCTGTGCTCTGCGCCACACCTGCATCGAGCCGCCCCCAGAAGCCGTTTTGTTTCAAACAAGGAAGTTTGTCCATGACCACCCAAGCCACCAGCACCGCAGGGCTCCCCCTTCGGCGAAAAGCAGCGCGAGTGCCCGTCCTCATCGCCACGCTCATCCTTTCGATCCTCAGTTACCAGCTCAACGCCAGCCTGTTCTCGGCGGCCCTCCCGGCCATGGCCGCCCATTTCCAGGAATCCACCGAAAACGTGGCCAAAGTCCAGTCGCTGTTCTTCCTGACCGGCGCCGTCCTGGGCATGGCGTTTTCGCGATGGAGCGACTTCCTGGGACGCCGCCGCACCTTGCTGATCGTCCTCTCGATGATGTTGTGCGGCACGGTCCTATGCCTGTGGGCGCCGAACCTGACCATTCTTCTCGTGGGCCGTGTCCTGCAAAGTGCCACGAGCGCCACGTTCACCATTTCCTTCCTGCTTCTGTCCGAGCGCTTCAGCAAACGCCTCTTCGGCATTTCCGTCGGCGTCATTTCGGCGGTCAACGGCGGCATCGGCGGACTCGACGGCTTCCTGGGCGGTTTCATCACCGACACGATCGGATGGCAGTTCCTCTTTGTCCTTGTCCTCGGTGTGGGCGTGCTGGCGATCGTGTTGGTCGCCGTCGTCGTCCCGAAAAGGGCCGCCCGGACACGGGAAGGACGCATGGACTGGTGGGGCGCGGGCACCCTGGGCACGTTCCTGGTTCTCTTGAGCAACCTGATCGGACAGGCTTCCACGTCCGGATGGGGCGATATCTGGACCCTTGGATATCTCGCCGGCGCCGTGATTGCCGGGCTGGCGTTCGTGGCCGTGGAAAAGAGGGTTGCGCGTCCCCTGATCGCCATCGAACAGTTGCGATCCCGCCAGGTATGGCCGGTTTTGGCGAGCACAGTGCTGACCCTTGGCGGTATCTTCTCGGCGTTGAACTTCACCGTGATCCTCCTCAGCCAGGACGCACACGCGGGATACGGACTGTCCGCCTCGATGTCAGCCCTCCTGTACCTGACGCCTACAGCGTTCGTGGGTGTGCTCGCTGCGGTGTTCTCCGGCTGGTTCGCGCAGCGCATCGGCTGGTTCAAGGCCCTGCGGATCAGCAGCGCTGATCGTCGTCGCGGCAGTCGCGGTGGCAATCTTTGCCGCGGACCGCTGGATGGTCTTCGCCTTGCTGATCATCATGGGAGTCCTTTATCTCGGCCAGTTCCAGAGCACCGTCAGCGGGATCGCTGTGCTGAATTCACCCAAATCGGCGCCCGGTTCCGTGCCCGGCCTGAATGGAGCATGCTTTGGAATCGGAGCCAGTGTGGGAATCGCCGTCGTCGCACCCGCCGTCGCCGCTGGAACCATCGCCGGTTACCAAACTGCCCTGTGGATCTCGGCAGGCTTCGCCCTGGCGGCTTTTGCTGCTTCCCTGATCCTCCGCCCTGTCGCTGCGAGCGCGCAGCGGCACCTGCCGCCGTCGCCGCCCATGCTTAAGCCCGAACCCACGTCACCAAAACCCCGAAGGAGCACCATGACCACCACCACACCGCAGCCGTTCTACCTCGATTGCGATACCGGCATCGACGATTCCCTGGCCATCGCCTATCTCCTGGCGAGCCCAGAGGTGGAGCTGGCCGGGATCGGAACCGTCAGCGGCAACGTCAGCGCCGCGACCGGGGCCGTCAACACCTTGAATCTGCTCCATGCTGCGGGCCGGGCCGGGATCCCGGTTGCCGTGGGTGCCCACGATCCCCTCATGGGGACGTTCGACGGCGGGGCGCCGCACGTTCACGGCGAGAACGGCATCGGCGGGATCACCTTGGAAGACGCCGGACTGACGGTGGAATCAGAGACTGCCGCGGAGATGCTGGTGCGGCTCGCCAACGAGTATCCGGGTGAATTGCGCGTCATCGCCGTAGGCCCGCTCACCAATCTGGCCCTCGCGCTGCAGCTGGACCCGAACCTCCCGGCACTCGTCCGCGATGTCACGATCATGGGCGGAGCCGCGTTTGTGCCGGGCAACATCAGCCCCGTCGCCGAGGCCAACATCTTCAACGACGCCGAGGCCGCGGCCGCAGTGATGGAAGCCGACTGGCCGGTCACGTTGGTGCCCCTGGATGTCACCATGAACCACCGCTTCGATGAGGCCCATCGTGCGGCGCTCGGAACTGCCGGACATCCGGTGGCCAGCGCACTGTCGGGCATGCTCGTCCAGTACTTCGCCTTCTACAACACGATTTTCGGTGAACACTGCGCCGCCCTCCACGATCCGCTGGCGGCCGCAATCGCCGTGGGTGCCCTCGAGCTCGACG
>NZ_DF952473.1:366309-368175 GCF_001263615.2 Arthrobacter sp. Hiyo1
CCCGCCTCGACCACGCGCTGCACCACGGCCTGCCATGCATCCATCTGCTCACGGACGCAGGCTGCGAGCGCCTCGTTCCGGCGCCCCAGGGTCCACGCCTCCACCCAGATGGCTGTGACGTCCAGGCGGCTGCTGTCCATGAGCGTTTCAAGGAGCATGCCGAGCTGTTCCAAGGGAGTCGGCTGCGCCTCCAGAAGGCCGGCAACCTCCTCGGTCTCCGCCGCCACGATGGTCGAGAAGATCCCCGCCACCAAGGCCTCCGCGTTGCTGATAATGCGCGACGAGGCCCGAGGCCACCCCTACCCGCGCTGCAACGTTCCGCAGCGTAATGGCGGAAAGCCCCTGCTCAAGCGCTATTTCCTTGGCGGCCTCGGCTATTTCGGCCGCGCGTTCGGCCGGCGTCTTCCGCGCAGCGCGTTTCTGTATGGTGCTTGACATCACACAACAGTCTAAAGTAGTTTTCCTGTTGTTGATCATGCGATCAATAAGAAATGACACCTCACACCACATTTCACCTCACAACACGGAGGAGACTTCCATGGCCTGGAGAATGCCAGCCGAAACCGCACCCCATGAGCGCACCTGGATGGCGTTCCCCCGCACTGGCCTGACCTTGGGCGACGACGCCGCTTCGGCGGAAGAAGCGTACGCGGCCTGGACCGCCGTCGCGCATGCGGTGTCCAAGTTCGAACCCGTCACCATGGTGGTCGACCCCAGCGAACGGGACAGGGCCAGCCGGATGCTCGGCGCCGGAATCGAACAGCTTGAGGCTCCCCTCGACGAATTCTGGATGCGCGACGTCGGACCCACCTTCGTCGTCGACGACGAACGGCCCGGAGTGCTCGGCGCAGTTGACTGGATCTTCAACGGCTGGGGCGCCCCGGCCTGGTCCGAATGGCAGAAGAGCGCTGGCATGGCCCGTTTTGTCGCCGAAGAATCCGGCGCTGAACTGGTCACTTCCTTGCTGGTCAACGAAGGCGGGGCCATCCACGTCGATGGCGAAGGCACCGTCCTCGTTACCGAAACCGTTCAGCTCGATCCACACCGAAACCCTTTCGCGGACAAGGCACGGGTCGAAGCGGAACTGTCGCGCACCCTGGGCACCACCCAGACCGTGTGGGTACCACGCGGTCTCACCCGTGACTACGAGGACCTCGGCACACGCGGCCACATCGACATGGTGGCCACCCTTCCCTCTCCCGGCCGGGTCCTGCTGCACTCGCAGACCAACCCGGGCCACCCCGACTTCGAGGTCAGCCGCACCCTGCAGCGGTTCTTCGAAACCCAGCAAGACGCGGCTGGCAAGCCGTTCGAGATCACGCTGCTTCCCGCGCCTGAGACCCTCCGCGACGACGAAGGCTTCGTCGATTGGAGCTATGTCAACCACCTCGTAGTCAACGGCGGCGTGATCGCATGCGGCTATGGCGAAGAGCGCGCTGACGCCCTGGCCGCGGAAATCCTGGCAGAGGCCTACCCGGGCCGCCGGGTCGTGACCGTGGACGCCGGCCAATCCTCGCCCGGGGCGGGGGAATCCACTGCATCACGCAGCAGCAGCCCACACTCAACGGGCCGGTGGCACGATGAGCCGCTTCGACGTCGTCGAGGCCTCCATCGCGCAGCTGCGCACCGCCCTGGAAGCCGGCACGGTGACCAGCCGGGAACTCACCCAGGCGTACCTTGACCGCATTGACGCCTACGACCGCAACGGCATCACGCTGAACGCACTGGTGGTGATGAACCCCGACGCACTCGCCGATGCCCGGGCCTCCGACGTGCGCCGGGCAAGCGGCACCGCCCTCGGGCCCCTCGACGGCATTCCCTACACCGCCAAGGACAGCTTTCTGGCCAAAGGGCTCACGGCCGCCG
>NZ_DF952473.1:368893-372493 GCF_001263615.2 Arthrobacter sp. Hiyo1
ACAGCTTTCTGGCCAAAGGGCTCACGGCCGCCGCTGGCTCCCCCGCGTTCAAAAACCTCATCGCGCAACGCGATGCCTTCACCATCGAACGCCTCCGCGCGGCAGGGGCCGTGCTCATCGGCCTGACCAACATGCCGCCCATGGCCAACGGCGGCATGCAGCGCGGCGTCTATGGACGCGCCGAAAGCCCCTACAACGGCGATTTCCTCACCGCCGCTTTCGGCTCCGGATCCTCGAACGGCTCCGGAACCGCTACCGCCGCGAGCTTCGGAGCCTTCGGCCTGGGCGAGGAGACCTGGTCCAGCGGCCGCGCGCCCGCGTCGAACAATGCCTTGTGCGCGTACACACCGTCTCGTGGGGTCATTTCGGTGCGCGGGAACTGGCCGCTGGTCCCCACCATGGACGTCGTGGTGCCGCACACCCGGTCCATGGCGGATCTTTGGAACTGCTCGATGTCATTGTGGCCGACGACGCCGAAACCCGCGGCGACTTCTGGCGCGTGCAGCCCTGGGTCCAGATCCCGGCCGCGTCCCAGGTCCGTCCGGCCTCCTACCCGGCGCTGGCACCATCCAACGTAGACGGCGCCCGCTCAGCGTTGAGGGGCAAGCGCTTCGGGGTGCCGCGCATGTACATCAACGCGGACCCCGACGCCGGCACCAGCGAAACTCCCGGCATCGGCGGACCCACCGGTCAACGAATCCAGACGCGCGATTCCGTCATGGCACTGTGGGAGGCAGCCCGGCGCGACCTCGAAGCCGCCGGCGCCGACGTGGTGCTGGTGGACTTCCCCGTGGTTTCCAACTACGAAGGCGACCGCCCGGGGGCGCCCACCATCGCCACCCGCGGACTGGTGAGCCCGGACTTCCTCAAGCGCGAAATCGTCGATCTCTCGGCCTGGGCCTGGGACGACTTCCTCTCCGCCAACGGGGATCCGTCGCTCAACAGCCTGGCCGACGTCGACGGCGCTGCGATCTTCCCGCATCCGGAAGGCGCGCTCCCGGACCGTTATGACGGGTTCGACGACGATATCGCCGACTACCCGGCGCACATCCGCTTGCACGGGGCTTCCTCCGTCACCGACATCCCGTCCCTCGAAGAAGGCCTGCGCGGACTCGAAGAGACCCGGCGGGTGGACCTTGAGGAGTGGATGGACGGTCTGGGCCTGGATGCGGTCATCTTCCCCGCGGCAGCCGATGTCGGCCCGGCCGACATGGACGTCAACGAACCCTCAGCCGATCTCGGCTGGCGCAACGGCGTCTGGGTGGCCAACGGCAACCTCGTCCCCCGGCACCTGGGGATCCCGACAGTCACCGTACCGATGGGAACTATGAGCGATATCGGCATGCCCGTGGGGCTCACGTTCGCCGGCCGCGCGTACGACGACACCGCACTGCTGTCACTGGCCGCGGCCTTCGAAGGAACAGGCGAGCGCCGCACCGCTCCCCCGCGCACACCGCGCCTCGACTAACGGATCAGGTGGACTCGTCGTCGAAAGGGGCCTTCTGCCGGCCGCCAACCGCACAACCGGGCGGGCAGGAGGCTGTCCAGGGGTCTGTGGCTGGGTTGGGATGGCAGGCTCAGGAAGCGGCTCGTCCTCGAGGAGGGCTTCACGGATGATACGGCGAGGATCGTATTGGCGCGGATCCATTTTCCGCCAATCGATGTCCTCGAATTCCGGACCGAGCTCCTGGCGAAGCTTTTCCTGCGCTCCGGAAGCCATGCGCCGCAGTTCGCGGATAAGCCGCCCCAGCTTCCTCGCATACTCCGGAAGCTTGGTGGGTCCAAGGACCAAAACGGCAATGATCAGGAGAAGGGCTACCTTCTCGACCGAAATATCGATCATGGCTCCATTCTAAATCCGCCGCCAGGTGGTTCCGGGCGGCACCGGGCTTAGGAGATCGCGTACAACGCTACGGCAAGTCCAGCTGCCACCAACGCCTCGCGGACACCCTTCAATCGGGGTACGGCGTGCGATTTACTCTCGGCCGGCATCGCGAACGTGCCCAACAGCCAACCCGTGGCGGCGAAAAGCATGAGGATCGCGCCCATGATGTCGGCGAGAATGATGCCCAGTTGGTGTCCTGGATGATCCGACACCGATCCGGCTCCACTCGACGCGGAGAGCAGCACCCAGCCCGAGAGGGCTGCCACCGCTGCGCCATAGATCGCCGACCACCGCCCGGCTCCGGCGGCTCCCGCTGCCCGTGGCCCTTGGTACACGATCCTCACGACGGACAAGAGGAAGACAACGCCAGTCGCCGCTCCCAGCGGGACCACACCGAGCGGAGCCCACCCGAGCCCTACCGCCGCCATTGCGGCGGCCAATATCCCGGCGGCTGCGGCGTCAATCCGGGCCGCGACACTCTTGGCCCGGAAGATGGCTCCGAACCCCAACACGGCCGCTGCCCCGAAAAGCAGAACCAGAGCGCCTACAACAAACGAACCTCGGAACATATCCTGCCAATCCTCCTGCGCGCTTCCGGATGAAACCCACCCGCAGTCATATCAGTTCCGGATGGGAGAACCCTGCATGCTACGAAGATCAGCGCTGGAACAGCAGCGCAATGATTCCGGAGCGGACAATGATGGTGAGCCCAAGCGCCACATACACCACGGGAATAGCCCAGTTTCCGGCCCGCCGGCAGAACGCGCCCACCTTCGGGTGGGCTGTCAGCCAGTAACCGGCGGCACACCACACCGCCACCAGCACCGCGAAAGTCAGCCCCGTCACGACCGAAGCAGTCGGTCCCAGCGAATGGAACAGTGGAATGTATACCGAGATGTTGTCTCCACCGTTGGCAACTGTCACCGCGACAACCACGGGCACGGTCAGCGAACGGGGCTTCGGTGGATCTCCGGACGGGCGGGAAACCTTAATCAAGGCGTAGCAGCCCAAGACAAGCGGCACCAGACCCAGGAAACCAACCCACTCAACCGGGACGGGAGTGAGCGCCAACGCGGCCGCGGCCGCCACACCGGTCAGTATTCCAATGCCGATGTACTGGCTATCCAAATTTTCCAGAGTCTGGGCACCGGGCGCGTCCTGGCTGACAGGAAGAGAACGGACAAGACCAGAAGGTCATCAAGATTTGTCGCCGCGAAGGCTCCAGCCGCTGTCAGTACGGTGCCGCCCAGATCTTCCATCGCTGATGACACTACCGCGTCGGGCCGGTGCCCTTACCCGGACCACACCGGCTGGCGCAGTCGACCCCGCCATGGCAGCATCGGACGATGACTAGCGATAGCCGTCCGTACGTCGAGCCCGGGCAGTCGGAATCTGCCGTTCCACTTCTCGGCGGGGACGTGACGGAGGGGCTCGTCCGGGTGGGCGATACAGTGCGGCGCCCTGTGAGCGACGCTTCTCCGCGGGTCCGCCGCCTCCTGGATTTCCTCCAATCGGCCGGCTTCCAGGGCGCGCCCCGATTCCTGGGCATCGACGACAGCGGCAGGGACACCCTGAGTTTCGTTCCCGGGGACACCGCCGGCCGTCCCTGGCCAAGCTGGGTAGCCGACGAATCGAGTGCCATCAGCGTCGCGCGCCTGGTGCGGGCCTACGATGACGCAGTGCAGCCGCTGGGCGTACCCGGCTGGGCACGCGCG
>NZ_DF952473.1:373705-376457 GCF_001263615.2 Arthrobacter sp. Hiyo1
AACTTGCTCCTCTGGTGGGGCGCGTGGATGCCCGTCACCGACCGCGATCCCGTCATGCGCGGAGTCGACGCCGCCTCCCGGGCTGCCATGCTGGTGGACGCCTACGGCTTGGGCCCGGCCGATCGGGCCAAGATTGTTGGCGTAACCCGGAACGCCGCCGAGCGCTCCTGGCATGTGATGCGGCACAGGGCGCTTGCCCAGGGCGGCGGGTGGAAACGGATGTGGGACGAGGGCATCGGGGACAAGATTCTTCGCCGCCAAGCGTGGCTAGCCGAAAACGCCGCAGTTCTCCACGCCGCAATAACGTGACCTGGCCTTAATCGTCGTCGAGGTGACGGAGCAGAAAAGGAAGGGTCGCGCGCATGGTCCGGAGATCGCCGTCGCTGGCTGCTTGTTCCCCAAGGTAGTCTCCATGGTTTCCAGGCGCGATCATCAGGCGGCTCCCCGGAAACATTTGGATTAATGAGAATGATTATTGATAGCATCAGTAATCATATCGCCCCTAGCCGAAAGTTCACCATGCACCCTGCCCTCCTTGTTCAGGACTTGAGGGTGTCCCTCCATGGACGCGCCCTGATTGACGGAGTCAGCTTCACTGTCGACCGGGGCCAAAGACTGGCCCTTTTGGGAGCTTCGGGTTCGGGCAAGTCCCTGACGGCGGCTGCCCTCCTGGGACAGCTCCCGGCTTCGATGAGCGCCTCCGGGCAGTTGCAGATCAACGGAGTAGACGTGACCTTGTCCGACCGGCGAACCCGCCGCTCGGGACTCACCGCAATCCATCAGGACCCCATGTCCGCACTTAACCCTTTGGTACGCCTGGGCAAACAGATGGAGATCCCGCTGCGGCATGCCGGCCTTTCAGGCTCCGCGGCGCGGAAAAGGGCACTTGAGCTGCTCGCGTCGATGGGAATAGAGGAAGCCGAACGGACCATGGAAAGCTTCAGCGGCGAACTGTCGGGAGGTCAGCTGCAGCGGGTCTGCATCGCGCTCGCCCTTGCCTGCCGCAGCTCCGTCCTGGTAGCGGATGAACCCACTACCGCATTGGACATGGTCAGCCAGGCCAAGGTCCTTGAGGCCTTGTCCCTGTATTCGGAATCAGCTTGCTCGGAATCCGTGTATCCGGAATCCGCGCGTTCCGCGGCCGCCGGCGCGATGTTGTTCATTACGCATGACCTTGCTGTGGCTGCGGCGTTTTGCCACCAGGCCCTCGTCTTGAGTTCCGGCCGGATCGTCGAAGAGGGATCCATGGAATCGGTGGTGGAGCGGCCCCGGCACCAGTACACGAAGCAACTGGTGGAAGCCGCCCATCTCGGATTCGATTCCCTCCGCCGGAGAGCCACAGCATGAAGGCAGTCCTGAGCGCTGGCAATCTCGGACTCAGCTACCCGGGCCGCAGGCTCCTGAAGCAACGGCCGGCCCGGCCGGCATTGCAGGACGTTTCCCTCAGGATTGCCACGGGAGACAGCGTTGGCCTGGTGGGTGGCTCGGGCGCCGGAAAATCGACACTCCTACGGATCCTGCTTGCTTTGGAGAAGCCGGACGCTGGAACCGTCACGTTCAACGACACCCCGGTTGTGCCCGGCCCGGCGTCGTCCTTGAGGTGGTACCGCCGCGCGGTGCAATACATCCCGCAGAATCCGGCGGCGAGCCTTGATCCGGGCATGAACGTGGAGCGGCTGCTCCTTGAACCCCTGAGGCAACTGCGCATCAATGGAGATCACCGCAGGATGATCCTGGATGCCTTGCAACGGGTCGATCTCGATCGCGGCTTGCTTGCGCGTCGGCCCTCGGAACTCTCCGGCGGGCAAAAACAACGCGTGGCCATTGCACGGGCCCTGGTCCCCGCGCCAACCATCCTCCTGGCTGACGAGCCGGTGAGCGGACTCGACCTTCCCCTCAGGAACTCGGTCTTGGCCCTCTTGGAACAGCTGGTCCATCGGGACGGGCTTGGGCTCCTGTTTGTCTCGCATGACCTGGCCGCCATCGCCCGGTTGTGCTCCCAAACCCTGGTCCTCTCCGGGGGAAGCATCGTGGAACAAGGACCCACCTTTGCCGTGTACGCGAACCCACAGACCCGGGAGGCCAGGGAGCTTGTCACCTCCATCCCCGGACTGGGCAGGGACGTACGACAGGACAAGCCATGAACTCACGCGCGGAGCCCACGCCCCGGCTACTGCTGGCCAGCCAGCTCATCTTCAACCTTGGCTTCTACTCGGTTGTCCCCTTCCTGGCGGTTTTGATGCGCGAGGACTTTGGCATGGGCGCAATGGCCGTGGGAATTGTCCTCGGCGCACGTACCTTCGCCCAGCAAGGATTGTTCCTCGTGGGCGGAGCCGCCGCGGATCGTTGGGGAGCCCGGCCCGTCATGATTGCCGGATGCCTCGCCCGGATCTCCGGGTACCTTTTGTTGCTGTGGGCTTCGGACTTCCCCCTTTTCCTCCTGGGAGCCGTCATCACAGGGGCGGGTGGCGCCCTCTTTTCACCCGCTTTGGAAAGCCTTGTGGGTGGGGCCGAAGAACGACGTGCCACCCTTCAGCCCCACAAAACCACTCTTTTCGCGCTGCTGGTCATTTTCGGGGAAATCGGCGCCGTGGCCGGTCCCCTGCTCGGCTCCGTCCTGCTTCAGACCGGCTTCGACGCGGCCCTGCTCGTCGGGGCGGGGGTCTTCGCCGTGATGGCAGTGGTCTTCGGCACTTTCCTACCAGCGACGACGGCGAGCGCCGTCGCAACGTCCGCCGGGAACTCGGCCGCC
>NZ_DF952473.1:376482-377585 GCF_001263615.2 Arthrobacter sp. Hiyo1
AACCTCTTTGCCTACAACCAGCTCTACTTCGGGTTGCCCATCGAGCTGGAACGGAGCGACGCGGGTTTGGGTGCGCTCTCGGCGATTTTCGCCTACGCATCCATTTTGATCATCACCCTGCAATGGCCCATCGCCAGGCTCATGAAACGGAAGGGACCGGGCGTCGCGCTCGCCGCGGGATTCGCCGTTCAGGCCCTGGGGTTCGTCGCTATCGCAGCCATGGCCGCCTTCCCCCCGCCCGACGCATTCCCTGCGCTACCGGCGTTCCTGCTGGTCACTGCGCTCGCCGTCGGGCACATGTGCGTGGCACCAGTTGCCATGGATCTGGTCCTCGAATTTGCCGCAGGACGCTCCACCGGCGCCTATTACGGCTTGCTCGCGAGTTGCGGCGGAACCATGGTTCTCCTCGGCAATTTGCTCCTTGCTCCGCTCTATGAACAGGCCACCACACCATCCCTGGCCGCGGTCTCTCCGTGGCTGGTGTCGGCAATTCTCGCGGCGAGCTCCGCGGCACTCATACATCGCTTCCTTCCGGCATCCGTCCCGGCACCGCGTCCGCAACAACTCCACACCGTTTGATCCACTCACACCCACGAAAGACAGGCACCAATCCATGGCTATTCCACGCCCAAAAGCAGTTGCCGCGATACTCCTCTCCTCCGCAATGGCCGCCGCCCTCAGCGCTTGCTTCGCCCAAGGCACCGCGCCATCAGCCAGCAGCACCGACTCCCGGATCAAGGTAGCCATGCTGCAGCCACCGCGTTCAGGACTTACTCCCTTGAGCGACGACGCCTTCAAACTCTCACGCTGGAAGACCGCCGAGACTTTGGTTGTCCTGGATGCCCTCGGCGATGCCCAGCCATCGCTTTCAACAGCCTGGACGCAACTGGACGGCAGGAACTGGCGCTTCGAACTCCGTGCAGGCGTGAAATTCCATGACGGAACGCTCCTGACGGCGGAGCAAGTGGCGGCGTCGTTAACGGCAGCAGCCAATGCCAAGCCCAAGCCGCGGATCCTCGACGGCGTGCAGCTCAGCGTCCGCACCGACGGCGGGAACGCCGTCGTCGTGACCACCCAGACGGACGACCCGCTTGTTCCGCAGC
>NZ_DF952473.1:380369-383301 GCF_001263615.2 Arthrobacter sp. Hiyo1
TGCCGTGATGACCGGCCCATCGGCTGAAGGTGCGGCGATAGCCGTCACCCTGGTCAGTTGGGCACCCCTCGCCGCCCACACTGCCGCCCTGGCGCAGGAGGCCAGGGCCCAGCCCTACGTGAAGATCCTTCCGGTCCTGGGCGTGGGAAGGGTCCGCATCCTCTGGCGCTACATCCTCCCGACCATCCTTGGCCCGGTGTTCAGGCATTCGATGCTCCGGATACCGGGAATCGCGCTCGCCTTGGCTGCCCTGGGGTTCCTGGGCCTCGGCCCCCATCAGCCGTCGCCCGAGTGGGGCCTCGTCCTTGCCGAAGGAATCAACTACGTGGAGCGGGCACCGTGGGCCGTTGCCGCCCCGGCGTCGGCATTGATCCTCGCCTCGATTCTGGCCGTTTCACTGTCGAGCGTCACGTGGTCGCGCTCGCAGGGGGATCCGGCCCCCGATTGACTCATTCGAATATATGTTCGAAAATTGAAGCATGTCATCCCGCCTGTCTTCCGCTTCGCCGGCTTCGCTGCGCGATGACTTGCAGGCACAGATCCATCTCATGCAGGGCAAGCGCGGAAGCGAACGTTCGCTTCCCGTACTCCCCTCGCTCAGCAGGCTTCTCCCGGGCGGACTGAGACCGGGAGCGGCGTACTCCGTACAGGGATCCATGTCGCTGGCCATGGCCTTGTTGGCCGGCCCGTCACGCAATGGCTCATGGTGCGGAGTAGCTGGGCTGCCTGACTTCGGGATCGAGGCGGCAGCAGGTTTCGGCATTGCGCTCGACCGGCTGGTGCTGGTGCCTGACCCCGGGGCCAGTTGGATGCCGGTGATCGCCGCCTTGGCGGACGTGCTCTCGGTGGTCCTTGCGCGGGCTCCGGAAAAAGTCGCACCCGCCGAGGCTGCCCGCTTGGGAGCCAGGCTCCGCGAGCGGAGTGCCGTCCTCCTTGTCTTGGGACCATGGCCGCAGAGTGAAGCCGTCTTGCACGTGAATGGATACGAGTGGGCGGGGCTCGGACAGGGCCACGGACATCTCGCCAAGCAGGAACTCGAGCTCGAGGTTGCGCTGCGGGGCAGTTCCCGCAGGGCCTCCGTGGATCTTGCGGACAGCGGCACGGTGGATCTGTCCCGCCATCGGATGGGAGCATGATGCTGTTTCAGCTTGAAACCCCGGTACGGGCGTTGGTGACTTGGTTCCCGGATTGGCCCCTCGTCGCCGCCCGCCTGGCAGATGCCCTGCCGCCTGATGTACCTGTGGCAGTCATCGGCCAAGGGGTCATTGCTGCTTGCTCCACGGAAGCCCGGGCAGAGGGAGTGGTCCGGGGCTTGCGGCTGCGGGAAGCGCAGACCCGCTGCCCTGAGCTGGTGGTGTGTGCCGTTGATCCGGTGCGGGATGCGAGGGAATTCGAACCTGTGGTCTCGTCACTCGAGGAACGGACCCCTGGCGTGGAAGTGCTTCGACCCGGCCTCTGCGCTATCCGGGCCAAGGGTGCCGCCCGGTATTACGGCGGAGAAGAAGCGGCCGCAGGTGCTGTGCTTGAATCGGCCGACCGCCTCGGCGTGGAGGCCCGGGTGGGGATCGCCGATTCCGTGTTCGCCGCCGAGCAAGCAGCCCGGAGCACCAGCGAACTATCTGCCGTCCTGGTCCTCCCGACGGGTTCTTCCCGGGATTTCCTGGCTCCATTTCCGGTGGAAGTACTGGGGCAGCCGAAGCTGGCTTCCTTGCTCAAACGCCTTGGCATCCTCACTTTGGGGAATTTCGCGAATCTTCACGCAGCAGATGTCAGGGCCCGTTTCGGGGCTGCCGGAATCACTGCGCATGCCCTGGCAAGCGGACAGGATCCCCGAAAGGTGCTCCCCCGGACTCCTCCGCGGAAACTGGATCAACGTGTCGAATTCGAACCCGGCCTGGACCGGGTTGACCAACTCGCCTTCCAACTCCGCGCCACGGCAGACGCCTTCGTGGCCGGGGTGCAGACGGAAGGCCTGGTCTGCACGGAGCTGAGGGTTCTGATCACTGACGAAGGAGGGAGCCGCTCCGAGCGGACGTGGGGCCACCCCCGCCATTTCACAGCCAGCGACGTCGTGGACAGGGTGCGTTGGCAGCTTCAGTCGCAGCCCCCTGTATCCAACGATAAAACTGCCCAAGCCAGCGGAACGCACGACGGCGGCATGGCACGCGGCGGACTGTCGTCACCGGTCACGCGGGTCGAGTTCGTCCCCGTCCGTGTGGATTCCATTGCCCATCATGGTCGGGCGCTCTTTGGAGACGGAGCCGAGGAACAGATTCATCATGGACTCAGCCGGATCCAAAGCATGCTGGGGCATGAAGCCGTGGTAGTGCCCGCGGTTTCCGGAGGTCGCTTGCTGGCCGAGCGGCGCCGCCTGGTTCCTTGGGGAGATGCCTTGCCCGCGGGAACGGCCGCCCTGGCCTCCAGGCCGTGGCCGGGCAGGATTCCAGACCCGCAGCCCGCCACGGTGTTCGCTTCCCTCATCCCCGTCCTGCTGCTTGATGCGAACAAGGAAAAAGTCCGTACAGACCATCGCGGCGGATTGATTGCCCCGCCCATGTGGTTCTGTCCCGGCGGAGACCCTGCACGACGGCGACTGGTAGCTCAGTGGGCCGGCCCCTGGCCGTTGCGGCAGAGGTGGTGGGACGCCGATCATCGCCTTGAATCGGACCGGTTCCAGCTTGTGGACGGAAACGGAGAGGCTTGGCTCCTTCTCCTGGACGAGCAGAACTGGTGGGCAGAGGCCCGCTACGACTGAACACCAGACACTGAACTTTAGTCAGGAAGACAAAGATGGCTTGGAACAACCCGTCGATCCCGTGGTCGGAGTTCGAACGCACGCTGTCGGACCGGCGCGTGCCGGAGATCGGCAAGTCCAAAGGGGACGGCGGCGACAGCCCCGCCTGGTCAAGGAAACGCGGGCCTTACCGCCCGG
>NZ_DF952473.1:384367-388813 GCF_001263615.2 Arthrobacter sp. Hiyo1
CGCCCATTTGCGGAGCGGTTCCGAGATGGTAGCGCGGTTCGCCCGCTACCCCGGCGCGGTCGAACGGACTGTCGAGATCGCAGACGAGCTTGCATTCCAGTTACGGGCCGCCCGCCCGAAGCTTCCCAAGCTCGATGTTCCTGCGGGGCACAGCCTTATCACGTGGCTGCGGCAACTTGTTGAAGAAGGGGTGAGGGACAAGTACCCGGACGCCGACGAACGGGTCCATCGCCGGATCGAGCAGGAACTCGCAGTGATCGAGGCGAAAAACTTCCCCGGCTATTTCCTGATTGTGCACGACATCGTGCAGTTTGCCCGTTCCCGCGGCATCCTCTGCCAAGGCCGGGGGTCCGCGGCGAACTCTGCCGTTTGCTACGCGCTGGGGATCACCGCGGTCGACAGTATCTTCTACAACCTTCCGTTTGAGCGTTTCCTCTCCAGCCTCCGCGAAGAAGAACCGGACATCGACGTCGATTTCGACTCGGACCGGCGGGAAGAAGTCATCCAATACGTCTACCGCAAGTACGGACGGTTCAACGCGGCCCAAGTAGCGAATGTCATCAGTTACAGGCCGAAGAACGCCGTCAGGGACATTGCCAAAGCACTCGGCTACAGCCAGGGCCAACAGGACGCCTGGTCCAAGCGGCTCGATCACTGGGGCGATCTCAGCGATGGCAAGACCAACAACATCCCGGCCCCGGTCCTGGACCTTGCTGACCAGATACTGGGCTTCCCCCGGCACCTGGGCATCCACTCCGGCGGCATGGTCCTCACCGAACGGCCTGTCGGCGAGGTGGTACCCATCGAACGCGCCCGGATGGAAAACCGCACGGTCCTGCAATGGGACAAGGACGATTGCGAGTGGATGGGCCTGGTCAAGTTCGACCTTCTTGGCCTGGGCATGCTCGCCGCCCTGCAGTACTCCTTTGATTTGATCGACAAGCATTTCGGGGAGCGTTGGACCATCGAGACCATCCCGCGGGAAGAACCGGCCGTCTACGACATGCTCTGCCGGGCCGACTCGATCGGGGTGTTCCAAGTGGAATCACGGGCCCAGATCAGCACGCTGCCGCGGCTGAAACCGAGGAAATTCTACGATCTGGTGGTCGAAATCGCGCTGATCCGTCCAGGTCCGGTCCAAGGTGGCGCCGTGCACCCCTACATCCGGCGCCGTGCAGGCACGGAAAAGATCACGTATCTTCATCCATTGCTGGAGCCCGTGCTTAAGCGGACTTTGGGTGTGCCCTTGTTCCAGGAGCAACTGATGCAGATGGCAGTTGCCGTGGGCGGCTGCACCGCCGAGGATGCGGACCTGCTCCGCCGCGCGATGGGCTCCAAACGGGGCCGGGAGAAGATCGAGTCGCTCGAGGCCAAGCTCTATGCGGGGATGGCGGCCAACGGGATCAGCAAGGACGACGCCGACGCCATCTACGCCAAGATCCAGGCCTTTGCGAACTTCGGTTTCGCGGAATCCCACTCCTTGAGCTTCGCGGTGTTGGTCTACGCAAGCTCGTGGCTGAAGCTGCACTACCCTGGCGCATTTCTCGCGTCCCTGCTGCGGGCACAACCCATGGCTTCTACTCCCCGCAAACCCTCGTGGCGGATGCCCGCAGGCACGGGGTCCAGGTGTTGCGCCCGGATGTACTGCATTCCCTTGCCGAGGCGACCCTCGAAGTGCTCGACGAGGCGACAAGTGCCGAAACAGGCCAAGTGGGCGGCATGGATTCCTGCCTAGACTTCCACCAGCCGGAGATCGGCCTCTTCCAGCAGGATCGACCACGCGAGGACCACCTGCACCGGCGGGATGGCTCACGCGCCGTGCGGTTGGGGCTCGACGGCGTCACGTCCATCGGCGCCGAAGTGGCGAAGCGGATCGTCACCGAGCGTGCGGAGCATGGCGCCTACCGGGACATGGCGGATCTGTCCCGCCGCGCGAATCTCAGCGCGGATCAGCTGGAGGCACTCGCTTCAGCGGGAGCACTCGATTCGCTGGGAATGAACCGCCGCGAAGCATTGTGGCAAGCCGGAGATGCCGCGCTCGAGCGGGAAGGACAATTGCCCGGGACCCACGTCGCCGTCCAGCCACCGCTGCTGCCCGAGCTCTCCCCCCTGGAAAATGTTGCCTACGACATGTGGGCGACAGGAATCAGCACCGATGACCATCCGATGCGCCATGCCCGCGAGGCCCTGGATTCGAGGGGGGTGCTGCGGGTGGACCGGCTCTCCCAGGTCGAGTCCGGCACGCGTGTTGAAGTGGCCGGCGTCGTGACCCACCGCCAACGCCCCCAGACCGCGCAAGGG
Organism: Arthrobacter sp. Hiyo1; assembly: GCF_001263615.2. Classification (NCBI taxonomy): domain Bacteria; kingdom Bacillati; phylum Actinomycetota; class Actinomycetes; order Micrococcales; family Micrococcaceae; genus Arthrobacter; species Arthrobacter sp. Hiyo1. Next base: position 386,669 of record NZ_DF952473.1, read on the forward strand.
ATCACCTTCGTGAATCTGGAGGACGAGAGCGGCATCCTCAATGTCATCTGCAGCGTTGGCCTCTGGAAGAGGCATCGCCGCGTCGCCCGGGAATCATCCGCGCTGGTCGTCCGGGGTTTCCTCGAACGATCGCCGGAAGGAGTCACCAATCTCGTGGCGGACAAGCTGGAACCCTTGGTCCTGACAGTGAAGTCCAACTCCCGCGACTTCAGGTAGCCAGGAGTGCCGCACGGGCGAGTTCCCGGTCGTGTTCATTCGGGAGAGGTACGTGTTGACCTTTGCTCAGGACCGTGATGCCGGAATCCGTGACGTTATAGCCGCGCCGTCGGTCCAGGTCCGGATCCAGGCCGATGGTTGCGCCGGCTGGAACCCTGACGTTCTTGTCCAGGATGGCCCGCTTGACCACCGCCCCTTCGCCGATGGTGACGTTGTCCAACAGCACCGAGTCGATAACGCGGGCACCACTGGAAATGAACGCATCGTTGGAGAGCACCGAATTTTCCACGAGACCGCCCGATACGATGACGCCGTTGGAAACAATCGAGTCCTGGGCCGTGCCGACGGTTCCGCCTTCCCCGCGAACCATCTTGGCCGGAGGCGAAGCGCTTTGCCGTGTGTAGATCGGCCAATCGGAGTTGTAGAGATTGAACACCGGATCCGGCGAAATCAAATCGAGGTGTGCCTCAAAGTATGAGTCGATAGTACCGACGTCGCGCCAGTAGTTGCGGTCACGATCCGTGGCCCCTGGGACATCATTGCTTGAAAAATCATAGGCGAACGCTTCGCCACGGGAAACGAAATAGGGGATGATGTCACCGCCCATGTCGTGTCTCGTGTCTTGCCGGGTGGCGTCGTGCTCAAGCGCCCCCACCAAGGCATCGGCGTCGAAAACGTAGTTCCCCATCGATGCCAGGAACTGGGAAGGGTCTTCAGGAAGCCCACGCGTCGAAGCCGGCTTTTCCACAAATGCTGCGATCCTCTTGGCCGTGCCGCCGCTCGCGCTATCGGAACCAGCGGCCTGGTCCACCTCGATCACGCCGAACTGGTCGGCCATGGCCAGAGGTTGACGCACGCCCGCCACAGTGGCCTTTGCGCCGGAGCTGATATGGCTGCGCACCATGTGCTCGAAATCCATCCGGTAGACGTGGTCAGCACCCACGACCACGACGATGTCAGGACGGGCGTCTTCGATGAGGTTGAGCGACTGGTAGATCGCATTTGCGCTGCCTAGGAACCAGCTTTTACTGACGCGCTGTTGAGCCGGAACCGACGCTACATAGTTGCCCAATTGTGCGGACATCCGCCACGTTTCTGAAATGTGCCGGTCCAGGCTGTGGGACTTGTATTGGGTCAGCACCACAATCTGCCAATAGCCCGAGTTGGTCAGATTGGACAGGGCGAAGTCGATCAGCCGGTAACTCCCTGCGAATGGGACGGCTGGTTTGGCGCGATCTCCGGTAAGCGGCATGAGTCGCTTACCCTCACCGCCGGCCAGCACAATCGCCAAGACTTTCTTCGAAGCCATCGTCACTCCCTTGTGTTTGATGTTGGCCGTGGAACTACTCACCGCGCGTTGCGATGAAGCTCGGGGTGGAACGCGCCCCCGCTGCTCGAACAGCAGCGGGGGCGCATTCCTAGGCGTTCGCGATCAGCCCCAGTTCGGCCTTGGAGGCCAGGGAGGGGTGTTTCGGGAAGACCCGGACGGTGTAGCCGAAGGACCCGGAGCGGTTGATCAGGATGGACCCGGTGAACAGGTGTCGCCCGTTGCCAAGGTCCTCCGTTTCGGTCAGCTCGACCAGGGCCACATCTTCCAGTTCGTCTCCGTCCTGGGCCCGGCCATACGCCACCTCAACCGACACGTCCTCGGGCGTGAGTTCGTGCAGGGCGATGTAGGCGTTGACCTGGAGGGTGTCGCCGATCTGGGGCTCCTCGGAGACGCCGATGGAATCGACGTGTTCCACGATCAGCTGTGGCCAGGCGGTGCGGACCTTGGTGGTCCAGGCCGCGAGTTCCTTCGCTTCCTTGAACGACGCCGTTCCCGCCTGCCTCCCGGCGACAGCGCCGGGCGGTAAAGGGTGTTGACGTAGTCCTGGAGCATGCGGTCGGCCGAGACGGCCGGGCCGAGGTGGGCCAGGGTGTGCTTGA
>NZ_DF952473.1:391215-394330 GCF_001263615.2 Arthrobacter sp. Hiyo1
CCAGGTACCGGTCCAGATCCGAAGCCGCCTGCTGAACACGCTCGACGACGGCGCCATCCGCTGCGAGCTCCTGCAGTTCCTCGCGGCTGACCAGGCCGAGGAAGGTCATGGGGTCATGATTGCTTTGCTCCCAGGCTTCGGCGTTCAGCGCGGAGAACAGTTCGCGTGTCGGCAAATGCCAGGACCAGCGCAGGTTCTTCGCCAATCGTGCGAGCGGGGCGATTGCTTCCGGCAGAACCGTTCGTACCGTGAACCGTCGAATCGCTTTCACTTCCGGCCACCTTCGAACGCGGACTGGGCCGGTTTGGTCGACGTTTCCATGCGGGTTACCTCCAAGAGGTTGTTGTGATGATTGGGGAGATGTTGGCTAAGGGTGGGACCACCGCGGCGCCGGGGTGGGTAGGCCTCTGCGGGCACAACCGGCACAGGGCAAGCGCTTACATGCTGTGGACGGGCATCATTGCCCCTCCTGCGCCCGGTCCCGGAACTCAGAAGCAGGCAGCGGTCTCCAGGTTCCGTCCACGCGCTATTCCGGGGCCTTCACGAGCCGGGAACAAGGGGACGCGGCTACTCGTGGATCCGCGGCGGAAGCCGGCGAATTCCCGCTCAGGTTTGCGCGACATCGACCGCATCGTCAATTCGGATGATTGGTACCGAATGATTCCAAGCACGACTTACTTCCTTAGTCTCCGGGAACTCTGATCGGTGACCATCCGCCATGTTGTATCAGGAGGAATCTCATCGCCGTTCGTCGACGCGCCTTGTCGACGCGGGTCGATGGCTCGACAGTAGTTGGCAGCGCGACGGTGTGTCAAATGTCACAATCACGTTCGATAGGAGCGCGTAATGAATGCCTCGAATTGGCGGACTGCACCCGGACGGCGGGGCGATTCTACGGCTGCACGGCGCGTGCCACGGCGGTGCTTCCGCGCAACGTCAACACCGGTTCAGCGAGCCACTGCACGGCATCCGGCCCGTCACTCCTGAGGCGCCGGGTAAGGAATTGTGCTGCTTCACGACCCATGACGCTCGGTTCGGCGGACGCCGTCGTCAGGGCGGGCATGAAGCGCTCCGCGGAGCCGGCACTGGTGTTGATCGCGACAATGGAGAGAGACTCGGGCACTCGCCAACCGTGGGCCGCCGCCGCACCCAGAAGGCCTGCAGTCGCCGCTTCGTTGATCATCACGAGCCCGGTTGTTTCCGGAGATTCTTCCAGGATCTGTCCAAACACCTCGCGACCGCCGGCAAGTGAGCTCGTGGCCGGATACAGCCGAGCGCTGATCCCGTGCCTCGACGCAGCAGCTGCCACGGCATCCCAGGATCGGACCATCGGGCCGTATCCGCTGTCCAGGGACTCACGCGAATGCGTCACAAGGCCGATCTCCGTGTGCCCCAGGCTGACGAGATGCGACACTGCCAGCTCCCCCATTGCTTCGAAATCTGCGTCCACGAATGTCAGGCCATCAGCATCCGTGGGCCGTCCGATCGTGACGAAGGGAACACCGGTTTCCAGCAGGACGGGAATCCGTTCGTCGAATGACCTGACTTCCATCAGGAGGATTCCATCTACGAGGCCCTGGGCCACGATCCGCTGCATCTCGCCCAGGTCGTCGGGGTCCATTGGCCACAGAAGGAGATGGTATCCGTCAGCACGCGCCTGCTCGGCGGCACCTTGGACGTATTCGAATTCCGTGGTGTTCATGCCTTGCTCCCCGACCGGAAAAATCAAGGAGACGATGCCGGTCCGTTTGCCGGCCAAGCCCTGGGCGAGCAGGTTCGGCGTATAGCAAGATCGGACATGGCCTTCAGGATGCGCTCCCGCGTTTCGGGAGCAATCGGCCGGACACCACTGAGGGCATAGGACACAGTGCTCCTGGAAACGCCTGCTACCCGCGCAACATCGGCCATAGTTACCAAGGACTATCCCCCTGTATTGTCGGTGGCTGCTTTGCGATGGGCCCGCGAATGACCGCGAGCCTCCAGACGGTAATGCCTCATAGTAAACCGTAATCGGTTGGGAAAGTGGTGGAGGCATGCTGAGCCCACTGTTGCATACACGCGGCGGCTAAGCGAGGGTGCCGGGATTTACGCGTTCTTGCCTACAACCCAAGACACCGCTGAAAATGCCGGAGAAACGAAAGAGCCACCCCCGGCGGGGTGGCTCTTTCAATTTCCACAAAATCTGAGGCCCTGCCCGGAACATAAAACCCACGTTCCAAGCAAGGCCTCCATGGTGGAGCTGAGGGGACTCGAACCCCTGACCCCCTGCATGCCATGCAGGTGCGCTACCAGCTGCGCCACAGCCCCATATTTTCGCTGCTTCACGAACCGTGAACTGGCCGGAAAACCCCGTCCAGTTTTCGGATTCCTCCGAAGCAACTCAAATATCTTAGAACAGCATTTCCGAAAATTCCAAATCGGGCATATTCAGTTGGTCGGTGCCTTAAAGCCTAGGATTCCTCGACGGCGGGAGCCTTCGCGGAGGCGTCGTCACCGAGTTCCAGGTCCACTACGGGGCAGTCTTTCCAGAGGCGTTCCAGGGCGTAGAAGACCCTGTCCTCGGAGTGCTGGACGTGCACCACGATGTCTGCGTAGTCCAAGAGGACCCAGCGGCCCTCGGAACGTCCTTCGCGGCGGACCGGGCGGAGATCCTGCTTGAGCAGCTCTTCCTCGATACCGTCGACGATGGCGTTGACCTGGCGCTCGGTCGGAGCCGAGGCGATCAGGAAGACGTCAGTCAGGGCCAGACGTTCGCTGACGTCGAGGGCGATGATGTCCTCGGCCAGCTTGTCCGCTGCCGCGCGGGCGGCGTGGCGGGCCAAGAGGACGGATTGTTCATGTGCAGTCACGGGACTCCTTGTATGCGGCTTCGAGAATAGACGAAGCCTGTTTGGTGGCAAAAGCCGTTATGGTCAGCGGGAAAGTCCGCTGGTGATCATGATGATGCCCGCAATCAGGGCGATGGCTCCGATGCCACCCAGTCCCAGGACCAGGAGCCGGGTACGCTGGGCGCGCCCAAGTCCCGCCGTCGCGGCGTCGAGCGGTTCAAGTCCGTAGGCCGAACTTGCCGAAATAGGCGGATGTTCTGCCGCCTCGGCCAGCGCTTCGCCATCGG
>NZ_DF952473.1:396155-398535 GCF_001263615.2 Arthrobacter sp. Hiyo1
GCCTGGGAGGAACGTTCCGAGGCGGGTTTGGCGTCCAAGGGAGCATCTGCCACCCGGCGCACCCGATTGGCCGAGGCGCCGCCGGACGCGTGGTTGGCGTCGTCGGAGGTAACGGCCTCGGCTACCGCGGGACGTGCGCCTGTTTCTTCCAGGCGTGCGTCCCGGGCTCGTCGAAGCTCGCGCCGGCTAGGGATGGGGGGCTGTTCCTGGCTCATTCAAAACTCACTCGGTACGGGCTTGGTGTTCTGTTCCGGTCATAGCATGCAGGGGCTCCCCCATGCCGGGTTTGCCCGAGTACAGCTTGTATTTGGCGATGTACTGCACTACTCCGTCAGGTACGAGGTACCAGACCGGATTGCCTGCACCCACGCGGGCGCGGCAATCCGTCGACGAAATCGCCATGGCGGGCACTTCCAACAGACTGACGTCTTCCCTGCCCATGCCGTCAAGAACATGACCGGGCCTGGTGACACCGACAAAATGCGCCAAGGACCAAAGCTCGTCGACATCTTTCCAGGACAGGATCTGTGCCAGGGCGTCCGCGCCCGTGATGAAGAACAAGTCCGCATCCGGCCGCTGCGTCCGCAGATCCCGCAGGGTATCGATCGTGAAGGTGGGACCGGGGCGGTCCACGTCCACACGGCTCACCGTGAAATTGGGGTTGGAAGCCGTGGCAATGACCGTCATCAAGTACCGGTGCTCGGCTTCGCTGACTTGCTTGTGCGATTTCTGCCAGGGCTGTCCGGTGGGCACGAAGACCACCTCGTCCAAGCGGAACTTGGCAGCAACCTCACTGGCAGCAACCAAGTGGCCGTGGTGAATGGGATCGAACGTCCCACCCATCACGCCCAAGCGAAGTCGGCGCCCCGTTTTCTCGAAGGGTTTCGCGGCGGAAATGTTAGTGACCCAGCCCTGGGTGCTTGGCCGGGTGCTGGCGGTGCGGATCCGAGTGTTCTTCGACCGCGTCGTGACGGTTGCCAAGGTTCGTGTAGGAGACTGCCACAAACATCAGGACCAGCAGGATGCAGAACATGGAGACACCGAAAACCCAAGGTTCAGCCCACAACGGTGCCGGCGCTTCGGCTCCGCTCTCGCCCCCTTGCGTGAGAATTGAAATGGCGATCTGCTGAAACTGCATTTTCTCCCCTAGCGGTTCAAAGGATTTCGACGGCGGATCCTCCCGCCGTTCAGGACTTCTGTTCTATGTTACAGCGTTGCTAGGCGCGGACCTGGCCTTCACCCTGGACGATCCACTTCGTGGTGGTCAGCTCGGTCAGGCCCATGGGACCGCGTGCGTGCAGCTTCTGGGTGGAGATTCCCACCTCGGCGCCCAGCCCGAGTTCGCCGCCATCGGTGAAGCGCGTGGAAGCGTTCACGATGACCGCCGCCGAGTCGATGTCCGCAATGAACTTCTCAGCGTTCGCCAGATTGTTCGTCAGGATGGCCTCCGTGTGGCCGGTCGACCATTTGCGGATATGCGAGACGGCCTCGTCAAGGTTGTCCACCATCGCAACAGCGAGGTCAAGGTCCATGTATTCCGTAGCCCAATCGACGTCGTCGGCGGGGACCGTGTCCACGGAGCCGGACAGCGCCGCTTCAATCCGGGAGTCGACATGCAGGGTGACCCCGGCGGAACGAAGTGCGGCGGCGACCGCGGGCAGCACGGTGGATTTCGAGTGGACCAGGAGGGTTTCCACGGTGTTGCACACACTGGGGCGCTGGGTCTTGGCGTTGAGCAGGATGTCGACAGCCATCTCTTCGCTGGCGGACTCATCGATGAAGATGTGCACGTTGCCTTCGCCGGTCTCAATGACGGGCACAGACGAGTTGTTCACCACAGTCTGAATCAGGTCCCGTCCACCGCGGGGAATCAGCACGTCCACGCGGCCACGGGCACGCATCAGGACATTCGCGCCCTCGCGGCCGAACTCGTCCACGCTCTGGACGGCGTCGGCCGGCAGCCCTACGGATTCCAGCGCATCGCGGAGGATGGTCACAAGGGCTGCGTTGGTGTGGGCGGCAGCCGATCCGCCGCGCAGGATCACGACATTGCCGCTCTTCAAGGCAAGTCCGGCGATATCGACCGTGACGTTGGGGCGGGCCTCGTAGATCGCAGCGACTACTCCCATGGGCACGTTGACCTGGCGCAAGCGCAGGCCGTTGGGGAGGGTCTGGCCACGGACGACGTTGCCCACGGGATCCGGCAGACCCGCCAGGTTTTCAAGGGCGGCCACAAGGCCGTCGATGCGGGCAGGAGTCAAGGTCAGGCGGTCCAGCATGGCAACGGAGGTTCCGTTGTTGCGGCCGGACTCAACATCCTTCGCGTTGGCGGCGAGGATTGAATCCTGCTGTTCCCGGAGGCCGCGCCGATAGCGCGCAG
>NZ_DF952473.1:400212-405181 GCF_001263615.2 Arthrobacter sp. Hiyo1
CGTTGCTGTGCTGGGTGCGCCGCATCAGGTCATCGGCAGTCAACAGGACTTGGCTGACCGTGACTCCGTGCGCAGCAAAAGCCTGCGAATAGCGCGCCATCAAAAGCCCTTGGCCCACACTGGCCGCAGCCTGCTGCGTGGCGAGGTCCTTGGGACGCTTGGCGAGCCCGAGCGGTGCGAGACCCGCCGCGATGGCACCGGAGGAGACCAGGATGATCTCCGTCCCGGAATTGCGCTTCTCGGCCAGGGCGTGGACCAGGGCCGTCAGCGCTTTCTCCGAGATGCCGCCTTTGATGCTGGTCAACGAGGACGAACCTACTTTGACCACAATCCGCTTGGCGCCGGCCAACGCCTGGCGTTCCGCGGCGTCGTCGCCTTCGGTGACTTCAGCGATGCGGGCCGTGCTAGTCGTCATTTCCGGCTTCCAGGCCGCTTTCCTTCAGGGGCTTGGGCAGACGGCGGCCGCTGACGGACTCGGTCCAGATGCCCGCCTTCCGCTCGGCTTCGAGCTCGGCACGTGCTGCAGCCTTGGCCTCGCGGCGCTCGAGCTGCTCGTCGCGCTTCTGCGAACGGGTGGGACGGTCGCCGATGTCGGCAACGCGAATGTCGGTTCCTCGAGGCGTCGCCAGGAGTTCGGCGCCCGCCATCATGGTGGGCTCCCAGTCGAACACCACGCCGTCTTCCTCGCCGATCACCACGGTGTCGCCCGGAACGGCACCCATCTTGAACAACTCGTTTTCGATGCCGAGCTTGGCCAGTCGATCGGCGAGGTAGCCAATGGCTTCTTCGTTGGTGAAATCGGTCTGCTTGACCCAGCGGACCGGCTTTTCCCCGAGCACGCGGAAGAGCGGTTCGAGGTTCTTCTCCTCGCGGCGGATCTTGAAGCCGGACTCGTTGACGGCCCGGGGGCGCAGGACAGGCGCTGCGACCTTGGGAGGCGCAATCGCAACGGCCTTGCGGGCGGCCATGACGATCTCGCCCATGGCGAAGCTCAATTGGCGCAGGCCTTCATGGCTCGTGGCAGAGACTTCGAAGACGCGGTAGCCGCGCTGTTCCAGTTCTGGGCGGACGAACTCGGCCATATCCCGACCGTCAGGCAAGTCCACCTTGTTCAGGACCACAAGCTTGGGGCGCTCGTTCAAGGGGACCACTTCGCCGTCAACGCCGGCGTAGCTCATGTCCACCGCGTACTTGTCCAGCTCTTGCTCGATGATCGCAAGATCGGTGAGCGGGTCCCTGTCCGCTTCCAAGGTTCCGCAGTCCAGCACGTGCACCAGCGCGGCGCAACGCTCTACGTGGCGCAGGAAGTTGTGGCCGAGGCCCTTGCCCTCGCTGGCGCCCTCGATCAGCCCGGGAACGTCGGCGATGGTGAACCGGACGTCACCGGCCTGGACCACGCCAAGGTTGGGGATCAGGTGGTAAACGGGTAGTCGGCGATCTTGGGCCGCGCCGCGGACATCGCCGCGACAAGGCTCGACTTGCCCGCGGAGGGGAAGCCAACCAGCGCGATGTCTGCGATGGACTTCAGTTCCAGGACGATGTCGCTGGACTCGCCTTCAATACCGAGGAGGGCGAAACCGGGCGCCCTGCGCTTCTGCGAAGACAACGAAGAGTTACCAAGGCCGCCCATGCCGCCTGCGGCGGCGACGAACTCGGTGCCTTCGCCGACGAGGTCAGCAAGGACGACGCGTCCTTGGTCTTGACCACCGTGCCGTCCGGGACGGGAAGGACGAGGGTTTCACCGTTCTTGCCGCCCCGCCAGTCGCCCATGCCCGGGCCGCCGTTGGTTGCGTGGCGGTGCGGTGCGTGGTGGTAATCAAGCAGGGTGGTGGTTTGGGCATCGACGCGCAGGATGACGTCGCCGCCATTGCCGCCGTTGCCGCCGTCGGGTCCACCGAGGGGCTTGAACTTCTCGCGCTTAACAGAAACACAGCCGTGGCCGCCTGTTCCGCCGGATACGTGAAGTACTACCCGGTCTACGAAGGTCGCCACGTGTTTCTCCTCTATGTGGAAATTACTGCTTGAAGTGCGTGTTGCGCCGCTGTCGCGCGGCCGCCCGCCCTAGTAAATTCTAGTGCGGTTAAAAAGACAGATGGAGCGGGCCATACGGCCCGCTCCACCCGTTCAGAACGTGTTATTACTCTGCAGCTGCAGCAGCAACGATGTTCACTACGCGACGGCCACGGCGAGTACCGAACTCAACCGCGCCTGCCTGCAGGGCGAACAGGGTGTCGTCGCCACCGCGGCCGACACCGGCGCCCGGGTGGAAGTGGGTGCCGCGCTGGCGGACGATGATCTCGCCTGCGGAAACGACCTGGCCACCGAAGCGCTTCACGCCGAGGTACTGGGCGTTGGAGTCACGACCGTTGCGAGTGGAGCTCGCGCCTTTTTTATGTGCCATTTGAAATGCCTGCCTTTAAATTCTGGGGAATCTGTTGAAAACCTGAACAGCAACCAGTGGTTACTTGATACCGGTGATCTTGATCTTGGTCAGTTCTTGACGGTGACCCTGGCGCTTCTTGTAGCCGGTCTTGTTCTTGAACTTCTGGATGACGATCTTCGGACCACGGAGGTCTTCGAGGATCTCAGCCGTAACCTTGACCTTGGCCAGATCCGCAGCTGCGGAGGTGACCTTGTCACCGTCCACCAGGAGCAGTGCGGGCAGCTCAAGGGTGCTGCCGGCTCCACCGGGGACGCGGTTCAGGGTTACGTAGTCTCCAACGGAAACCTTTTCTTGGCGGCCGCCTGCGCGGACAATCGCGTACACCACTTGGGCACTCACTTCTCTCGACGTTTATTACTAAATTTGCGTGCGGAACCCCGATCCAAAAACGGGCCTGGTTCACGCTGTGCCTCAACGCCGTGGACTCCGGTACGGAATCCATGAGTCATCCCTCGAATAGTTCTAAATGAAAGGTCAGTTCCAAATGAACGGTTTCTAGGGGCATAACCCAAGTGTTGGCGTAAGCACCGAAGATCTAGATTACGCTAGTTTCGCCTTCGGCTGCAAATGAGGCCAGGTCCGGAGGCTGCCACGTGATGGCTGCCACAGACTGGCTATGCCGCCATCCGGTACCGTGCCCGTCCACCTTACCCTGCCGGCCGTGAAAAGCTCGGATCCTCACGCCGACACGCTGCAACGCCTGCGGGGACAGGCCCCGTTCCGGTGCCTCCTCCCCGGAAGACCGGCTCAGCCGTGCAACCTTGGAGCATCGAAGAACGCCGTTTCATAGCGGCAGGATTGGGCAAACGCTCCATCATCGCTGTGCGCTCCGCGGGCGACGCAACCTGCGCGGCGGCATCCGTGATGTCGATCGCCTTGCGGGTGGCCTCCGCGAACGCCTCGTCCGCGTAGGTGCGCAGCCAATCCGCATAGGGGTGCTTGTCCGATGCTCCAGCCTCGACAAACCCATGGTGGAGCCGCTGTCCCACCTCGGCGTACAACCAGTAGCAAGGCAACACGGCAGCAACCAGCACCGCATAGCTTCCCGACGCCGATGCCGCCAGCAAGTGGTCCACGTAGGCCTTGGTGACCGGGCCCAGCTCTCCGCTCACCTGGCGTCCACTGAGCCAATTCCGGTGCAGCTCGGATTCGACTTCAAGGCACATCTGCGAGCCGCGGGCCCAGAACAGCTGTTCGGTTTCACTCGGAGCGAGGGCGCTTGCCCGTGCCAGGACCCTGGAATAGCCGTTGAGATAGATGGCATCCTGGGACAGGTAGTAGCTGAACTGCGCTTCGCTGAGACCACCGGATTGCAAGTGCTGGATGAAGTCCAAGCCATAAATGGCTGCCAGTTCCGTTTGGGCGGCGTCCCACATCCGGACGGCGAAGTCCCCCGGTTGAAGGGCCTGCTGGAGCGCGTGGAAATGATGGATCGGCCCGTTGCCCTTCCCTACTTCCAGCACCTCGGACCGGGTCAGCGCCTCCTGGAGCCAGGGCTTGACGACACGCAAAGCAGACTCCCAATCGCCGAGCCGCGCCTTGGCCGTCGCCATCGCCGACGACAGGGAACATCCCGTCCCATGGCTATTGCGGGTCTCCACCCGTTGGCCGGCGAATTCCACCACGTCCTGGCTCAGGACTCCCCCGGTATTGACCAGGGCATCGGGGCAGCCGGCTCCCTGCAGATGGCCCCCCTTCACCAGGACGGTGTTTCCGCAGCTAGCGGCCAGGCGCTTGCCTTGCTCCAACGCCGATGCCCAATCAGTGGCAACAGGCTCGCCAAGCAGCATGGCCAATTCCGGAAGGTTGGGGGTCACCAAGTCTGCGAGGGGCAGCAGTTCCCGCAGTGCGGTTTCAGCGGACTCCGCGAGGAGCCTGTCGCCACTGGTCGCGATCATCACCGGATCCAGGACGACGACGGCGGGGCGCGCCTTGCCGAGCCAGCGGCGGACTTCGTGGATGACCGCCGCGTCCCCGAGCATGCCGATCTTGACGGCATCAACCGTGATGTCGTCGCTAATGGCGTCCAATTGCTGGCGCAGGAACTCCACGGGAGGCACATGGACGCCAGTGACGCCCTGTGTGTTTTGTACAGTGAGCGCCGTGATGACGGCCATGCCGTAGCCGCCGTTGGCCGCAATGCTCTTCAGGTCTGCCTGGATCCCGGCACCACCTGAGGGGTCCGAGCCGGCGATGCTGAGGACCTGGGGATGGGGCGCTGGATGGCCTTGAGCGGGTAGACAGATGATTGCGCCGAAACAGTCATGCGAGACATCCCTTCGCCGGTGCTAACCGGACAGGTTCAACGGGTCTGGTCTCAGCCGGCTCGGTGCGCGGCACCCCGTGTCAGTCCCCTAGCTTAACCCTGATCACGCCTCGCCCGCTGAAATCGCCCTTTGCAACCGGACTGCCAGGGTCGGCGGATTGGCCCACAACGCCGAAACCCCGGCGGTTTCCACAGGAGCGGAAACGGCCGGGGCTTAGGCACGGTACTGCGTTCAGAGTTCGGACTTCGGCACACCGACG
>NZ_DF952473.1:405860-407299 GCF_001263615.2 Arthrobacter sp. Hiyo1
TGACGATTCCGCGCCCTGCGCACGTCTCGCACTGCTCGCCGAAGACCTCCAGCAGGCCGGTGCCCATGCGCTTGCGGGTCATCTGGACCAATCCAAGCGAGGTCACCTCGGCGACCTGGTGCTTGGTACGGTCCCGGCCGAGGCACTCGACCAGGCGGCGCAACACGAGATCGCGGTTGGATTCCAGGACCATGTCGATGAAGTCGATGACGATGATTCCACCGATGTCGCGCAAGCGGAGCTGGCGGACCACTTCCTCGGCAGCCTCAAGGTTGTTCTTGGTGACGGTCTCCTCGAGGTTGCCGCCGCTGCCGGTGAACTTCCCGGTGTTGACGTCGACAACCGTCATGGCCTCCGTGCGGTCGATCACGAGCGAACCACCGGAGGGCAGGAAGACCTTGCGCTCCAAGGCCTTGTGGATCTGTTCGTCCACACGCCATGCCGAGAAAATGTCCTGGTCCGAGGTCCACTTCTCGAGGCGTCCCACCAGGTCCGGCGCCACGTACGTGACGTAGGCCTCGATGGTGTCCCAGGCTTCATCGCCGGAGACGATGAGCTTGGAGAAGTCCTCGTTGAAGACGTCACGGACAACCTTGATGGTGAGGTCCGGTTCGCCGTACAGCAGTTCCGGAGCCAGGATCTTGGTGGACGTGGACTGGCTTTCGATGCCTTCCCACTGGGCCCGCAAGCGGTTGATATCGTGCGTCAGTTCTTCCTCGGAAGCACCCTCGGCGGCGGTGCGGACAATAACGCCCGCGTTCTCCGGGAGGCGGTCCTTGAGGATTTTCTTCAGGCGGTTGCGCTCGACGTCGGGCAGCTTGCGGGAAATTCCCGTCATTGACCCGCCCGGTACGTACACAAGGTAGCGGCCGGGAAGTGAAATCTGGCTCGTCAGGCGTGCGCCTTTGTGGCCCACCGGATCCTTGGTGACCTGGACCAGCACGGAGTCGCCTGACTTCAGGGCGTTCTCGATGCGGCGCGGTTTGCCTTCCAGGGTGACGGCATCCCAGTTGACTTCACCGGCGTACAGTACGGCGTTGCGGCCGCGTCCGATGTCTACGAACGCGGCTTCCATCGACGGCAGCACGTTCTGGACCTTGCCCAGGTAGACGTTGCCGATGAGGGAATCCTGCTGTGTCTTGGACACGAAGTGCTCCGCGAGCACGCCGTCTTCGAGGACACCGATCTGGATCCTGTCGTCGCGCTGGCGAACGATCATCTGGCGGTCGACGGACTCACGGCGGGCCAGGAATTCGGCCTCGGTGATGACCTGGCGGCGGCGGCCGGTCTCGCGGGATTCGCGGCGGCGCTGCTTCTTTGCTTCAAGGCGGGTGGAGCCCTTGACGCTCGTGACTCGGTCGGAGCCGCTGGTGGACTCAACGTGCGCGCGGGGAGCGCGGACGCGGGTCACAGTGTTGGGGGGATCGTCGTCTCCGCCG
>NZ_DF952473.1:408282-416284 GCF_001263615.2 Arthrobacter sp. Hiyo1
TCGGCGGCGGTTGCGGCAGCTCCGGCGTCGGGGGCTTCATCCGCGGCGACCGTCTTCGGTGCAGCCTTGCGGCGGGTGCGGGTGACCTTTTAGGTGCTTCGGTGGTCTCGGTGGACGCCGCATCTTCGGCGGCGGCTACAACTTGCTCGTTATCCATATGTGGCAACACTCCTGCCCTTGCGCAACCGCCACATCCGGTGCCCAGAGGGGCAATATTGTCAAAACCCGCAGGCGTTGACAGAAGTCAGTAGTAGTCTTTCCGGTTCGCACCAGCATGGGGGTGCGGCATCCACGGAAAGCCGGCTTCGCTCCAAACCCGTTGTTCTAATGCCACAACCAGGTGCCGTCCATGGTCACTGCGGCCCTGCCGGGGATCATTGGATCCTGGGCATGCCCTGCAAATGATTGGCGGTCTTGGGAACAAGATACCGGACCGGATTCCGCATGTGGATCGGCTTCCGGCCATGTTCATTCTCTCACACGCCCGCACTCCCGGCAGGAAGCATGCCCTGAAAGCTTCCGTGCCGCCGCCTTTGCTGGACGCGTCCTCCAGCCTCCGCGGCTAGAATCCTCCCAAGAGCAGTCCCCGGTCCCGCGCCGGGCCATCCAGAAAAGGACAGCCAACCATGCCGAGCCCCGCCAGCCCGAACCTGGCCAATAACGATGCCCGCTCCCTCAGGCAGGAGGGAACCGGCAAGCACACCGACGACGCAGCCATGCCGCGCATGGTCCGCGACCGCCCCTTTGCCTGGCTCTTGCTCGCCACCGGCGCCATCGCGTGGCCTGCGTCCGGCGCACTCGTGCTGGAAAAGCTGCAGGTTCTCATGGACCCCAACCACATAACGGCCTGCGACCTCAATCCGTGGGTGTCCTGTGGCAGCGTCATGAAAACACCGCAGAGTTCGGTTTTCGGTTTCCCCAACATGTTCATCGGGATTGTCGCCTTCGCCGTGATCATCACCACCGCCATGGCGATCTTTGCCGGGGCCAAGTTCGCCCGCTGGTATTGGATCGGACTGCAGACGGGCGTCACACTGGGGTTCATCTTCATCGTCTGGCTCTGGTCCCAGGCCCTGTATGTCATTCATATCCTGTGCCCGTTCTGCATGGTGGTGTGGGCATGCATGATCCCGCTCTTCGTCTTCGTGACCATCAGGAACGTGGCGCACGGAGTCATTCCAGCGCCCGCAGGACTGGCCAAGATCCTGAGCGAATCCGGTTGGATCATTTCCGCGCTGCTCTACGTTGGCGTGATCGCCAGTATCTTCTTTGCCTTCATCAACGTCTTCATCGGCACGTCGGGTTACTAAGCACCAAGCCGTCAACAGCGGAAGGGGCCCATGTTCGCATGAACATGGACCCTTCCGCTTTTGGTGTGTCTGAAAACTACGCGCCGAACCAGATCTTGATCTCGCGCTCGGCGGAATCCACCGAATCGGAACCGTGGACCAGGTTCTGCTGCACAGCCAGGCCCCAGTCACGGCCGAAGTCACCGCGGATGGTGCCGGGCGCCGCCGACGTCGGGTCCGTGGTTCCAGCAAGGGAACGGAAGCCTTCGATCACGCGGTGGCCCTCGAAGATGGCAGCGACAACCGGGCCGCTGAGCATGAACTCGACTAGCGGCTCGTAGAACGGCTTGCCCAGGTGCTCTTCGTAGTGCTGCTCAAGGAGATCGCGGGTTGCGTTGACCTTCTTCAATTCGACCAAGGAGTATCCCTTGGACTCGATGCGGGCGAGGATGCTGCCGCTCAAGTTGCGGGCGACGCCGTCGGGCTTGATCAGTACAAGGGTGCGCTCAATGCTCACGGTTGCTCCAATGTTGGATGTGTGGGTTTCCCAGCCAGTTTACGGGGTTTCACTCAGGCGACGCCCGCGCTGCCCCCAGAGTCCCCGTGCGAAGCGTTCCATTCGGCTTGCTCACGATCACGCTGGGCGTTCTCGCGGTCGATTCTCATGCCGGCACGGATGCCGTACCACCAGCAGGCCGCGAACAGGACTCCCACCACGAACATCGTGGGCTCGACGAAGCCGGAAAGAATCAAGACCAGCTGCATAACCCAGCCGACCCCGATGCCCCACGGCTTGCTAAGCACGGCACAGGCCAGGATCAGGATGACGCTCAGGCTGATGCCGAAGGTCAGGATCAGGGCCGGCTGCACCTCCCCGCGCTTCAGTCCGAAGACTGCCAAGGTGGCGAAGAACGCGACGAAGGCCTCCAAAAGCAGGACGGTCGAAGCGAACATCACCTTGGTAGAGCGGCGCTTCTTGGGCATCCCGGGCCGCCATTCGCGCTGGGCTTTGGTGAGTTTGGCCATGCTCAGGAACCAACCTTCCCCAGGAGCATGCGGGCCTCCGCCACCACGGTGACGGAACCCGTGACGAGTACGCCGCCGGCCAGGTCATCATTCGCTTCGGCACGCTCCACGGCCCACTCGATCGCGTCATCCAGCTTCTCGGCAATGTGGACATTGTCCGCACCGAAGCCAAGGTCGACGGCGAGATCGGCCAGTTGCGCCGCCGGGATGGCCCTCGGCGAGCTGGACTGTGTGAAGCAGAACTCCTCTGCCAGTCCACCCAGCGATTCCTTGAGCTGCCGCAGGATTTCCTCCGCGTCCTTTTCCTTGAGGACCCCGAGGACCACCACCAGCTTGCTGAAGCTGAAGGCCTCTTCAATTGCCTCGGCCGAGACGCGGATGCCGTCAGGGTTGTGGGCCGCATCCACGATGATCGTGGGAGCGGTGCGCACCACTTCAAGACGGCCAGGCGACGTGACGCTGCCGAACGCTTCGCGCAGGAGGTCGCCGTCGAGCTCTTTTTCACCGCCACCGAAGAACGCTTCAAGCGCCGCGACCGCGACGGCCGCGTTCTCGGCCTGGTGGGCGCCGTGCAAGGGAAGCAGCAGGTCCTCATAGCGGCCCGCGAGCCCCTGGATGGTCAGGACTTGGCCTCCGACGGCAACGCTGCGGGACTCGACGCCGAATTCGACGCCTTCGAAGCGGAACGGCACCCCAACCTCGCGCGCCTTCTCAAGGAGCACCTGCGCGGCGTCCACCGGCTGGGCCGCGCTGATCAGGAAGCCGCCGGGCTTGATGATTCCGGCCTTCTCGCGCGCGATATCCTCGGTGGTATCGCCGAGGAGATCCGTGTGGTCAAGCGAAATCGGCGTCACCACGGAAACCTGTCCATCGCCCACATTCGTGGCGTCGGTGATGCCGCCGAGCCCCACTTCAATCACGGCGACGTTCACGGGTTGGTCCGCGAAGATCGCGAAGCCCAGGATGGTCAGGCACTCGAAGTACGTGAGCCTGGGCTGGCCATCCGCCTCGAGCTCCTTGTCCACGATTTCGAGGTACGGACGGATCTCGTCCCAGATCCGGACAAAGGTCTCGTCCGAAACCGGCTCGCCGTCGATGCTGATGCGCTCGGTGACCTTCGACAGGTGCGGACTCGTATAACGGCCTGTGCTCAATCCGTGGGCACGAAGCCCGGCCTCGATCATCCGGGCTGTTGAGGTCTTGCCGTTGGTGCCCGTGATGTGGATGATCGGGAACGCCTTGTTGGGCTCCCCCAGCACATCCATCGCCCGGTACAGGGGCGCGAGCCGCGGCTCCATTTTGTTTTCCGGGGCGCGGCCCAGGAGTTCGGCGTAGACGCTTTCTACGGAGAATTCGTCGCTCATGTACTAGGCCTCGATCTTGGTAACGGTGATCTGCGGCTCGGCGGCGTCGCCGGAGACGACGGGGTCGAGCTTGAGGGACAGGGTTTCGGTCTTGACCAGCTCTTCGTTGGCGCGCAAGGCGTCAACGACGTCGTGGACGGCCAGGACCGTGGTGTGGATGCGGTCACTGACGTTCAGTCCTGCGTCCTTGCGGGCCTGCTGGATGGCGCGGACCATGTCCCGCGCCAGGCCTTCGGCTGCCAGTTCCGGAGTGACTTCGGTGTTCAGGACCACGAAGCCGCCGCCCGGAAGGACAGCGACGGCCGCGGACGAGCCGTCAGCAGATTCCGCGACGACAGTCTCGAGCGTGTACTCCTGCGGTTCCAGCTCGAGGCCGCCCGCCGTGACCACTCCCGCATCGGAAACAGACCAGTCGCCTGACTTGGAACCCTTGATGGCCTGCTGGACGTTCTTGCCCAGTCGCGGACCTGCCGCGCGGGCATTGACCACGAGTTTCTGCTCGATGCCGAATTCCTCCGGCGACGCCGTGGCGGCGTCGAGGAGGCGCACGGAACGCAGGTTCAGTTCATCCGCGACGACGGCGGCGAAGCCTGCCAGCGCATCAGCACCGGGTGCCACCACAGTGAGTTCCTGCAGCGGCAAGCGAACGCGGAGGTTGGCGGCCTTGCGCAGGCTGGAACCGGTGGAGCAGATCTGCTGGACCCGGTCCATCGCCTCGACGAGTTCCGGGTTCGCCGGGAACAGCGACGCCTCGGGCCAGTCAGCCAAGTGCACGGAGCGCCCGCCGGTCAGGCCGCGCCAGATCTCCTCGGAAACCAAAGGAAGGAGCGACGCCGAGACTCGGCAGACCGCTTCGAGCGCCGTGTAGAGGGCGTCGAAGGCGTCGGTGTTCTCGTCGAAGAAGCGCTGGCGGCTGCGGCGGACATACCAGTTGGTGAGCATATCCAGGTAGCTGCGCAGTTCATCGCAAGCCCCGGAAATGTCGTATTCGTCCAGGCTGGAGGTGACGTTGCGGACGAGGTCACCGGTGTTTGCCAGCAAGTACTGGTCCATTGTGTCCGTGTAGCCGTCGTAGCGCAGCTTGGCGTCATAGCCGGCGGCTGTCCCATCCACTGTGTGGGAGGCGTTCGTGTACAGCGTGAAGAAGCTGTACACGTTCCACAGCGGCAGGATGACTTGGCGGACGCGTCGCGGATTCCCTGTTCGGTGACCACGAGGTTACCGCCGCGCAGGATGGGGCTGGACATCAGGAACCAGCGCATGGCGTCGGAGCCGTCGCGGTCCAGGACCTCGGAGACGTCCGGGTAGTTGCGCAGGCTCTTGGACATCTTTTGCCCGTCCGAACCCAGCACGATGCCATGGCTGATCACATTGCGGAAGGCCGGCCGGTCGAAGAGTGCCGTGGACAGGATGTGCAGCATGTAGAACCAGCCGCGGGTCTGCCCGATGTACTCGACGATGAAGTCGGCAGGGTTGTGGGTGTCGAACCATTCCTCGTTCTGGAAAGGATAGTGCACCTGCCCGTAGGGCATGGAGCCCGAGTCGAACCAGACATCCAGGACGTCCTCCACCCGGCGCATGGTGGACTGGCCCTCTTCAGGCGAGCGCGGGTCGTCCGGGTTGGGCCGGGTCAGTTCGTCGATGAACGGGCGGTGCAGGTCGACCTGGCCGTCGTTGTTCATCGGAAGGCGGCCGAAATCGGCTCCATCTCGGCGAGAGAGCCGTAAACGTCCGTGCGCGGGTACTCGGGGTCGTCGGACTGCCACACCGGGATGGGCGAGCCCCAGTAGCGGTTGCGGCTGATGGACCAGTCGCGGGCATTGGCCAGCCACTTGCCGAACTGTCCGTCCTTGACGTTGCCCGGGATCCAGTTGATCTCCTGGTTCAGTTCGGACATCCGGTCCTTGAACTTGGTGACCTCCACATACCAGGAGGACACGGCACGGTAGATCAGGGGGTTGCGGCAGCGCCAGCAGTGCGGGTAGCTGTGCTCGTAACTGGCCTGGCGAACCAAGCGACCGCCGGAACGCAGTGCCTGGGTGATCGGCTTGTTGGCATCGAACACCTGCAGCCCGGAGATTTCGGCGAGCGGTCCGTGCGCGAACAGGTGGAGGAACTTGGCGCCCTCGTCGACGGAAAGGACCACGGGGATCCCCGCGTCCTCACAGACTTTCTGGTCGTCCTCGCCGTAGGCCGGAGCCTGGTGGACGATGCCCGTACCGTCGGTGGTGGTGACGTAGTCCGCCACGAGGAAACGCCAGGCGTTCTGGGTGCCGTACTTCTCGGTATCGGAGAAGTAGTCCCAGAGCGGCTCGTACTCCAGGCCGGCCAACTCGGTGCCCGTGTAGCTTGCCGTGACGGCGGCGGTAGCGGCAGCGCCGTCGTCGTACCCCAGATCCTTGGCGTAGGTGCCGAGAAGATCGGCGGCCAGCAGGAAGCCGCCCGTCACCGGAGCCTCCGCGGAGGCGGCCTTGATCCCGTTGGGACCGGCCGGAACCACCGCGTAAGAAATGTCGGGCCCGACGGCGAGCGCCAGGTTGGTGGGCAGCGTCCAGGGGGTCGTGGTCCACGCGAGCGCCTGCACGCCTTCAAGGGACTTGGAGAGTTCCGACTCCCCTGCCTTGATGGGGAAGGTCACGGTGACGGTCTGGTCCTGGCGGTTCTTGTAGACATCGTCATCCATGCGCAACTCATGGTTGGACAGCGGCGTCTCGTCCTTCCAGCAGTACGGCAGGACGCGGTACCCGTTGTAGGTGAGGCCCTTCTCGTGGAGCTGCTTGAAGGCCCAAAGGACAGACTCCATGTACTCGACGTTGAGGGTCTTGTAGTCGTTGTCGAAGTCCACCCAGCGTGCCTGCCGTGTGACGTAGCTCTTCCATTCGTCCGCGTACTTCATGACCGAGGCGCGGCAGGCGTCGTTGAACTTGTCGATGCCCATGGCTTCGATCTGGGTCTTGTCCGTCATGCCCAGTTGCTTCATGGCCTCGAGTTCGGCGGGCAAGCCGTGGGTGTCCCAGCCGAAGCGCCGTTCGACGCGCTTGCCGCGCTGGGTCTGGTAGCGGCCCACCAGGTCCTTGGCGTAGCCGGTCAGGAGGTGGCCGTAGTGGGGCAGCCCGTTGGCGAAGGGAGGACCGTCATAGAAGACGAACTCGTTGCTGCCGGGGTGCCCTCCGGGCAGGTCCGCGCTGCGGTTGTCGATGCTGGCTTGGAAGGTGCCGTCTTCATCCCAGTACTTGAGGATGCGCTCTTCGATCTCCGGGAACTTCACGGAGGCGGACACCCCTCGTGGGGTGCCGGAGAGAGCTGTGGAGGCCTTGGGGTAATACGTCATCTCTTCATCCTGGGTTGAGCCGGTGAACACAAAGTTTCATTCAGGATGCGAGGACGGCGCCAGCTGCGTTGTTTCCAACAGCGCCGGTACCGCGGTACCACCTCACTTACCGCCGCTGGCGCGGCCCCTTCGAAGAGGAGCTGTTCCGGCGTCGGCCGCTCATTGCTGCTGTGACGGGCTTACCCGTCCGGTTCTACTGGCCCCCGGGGTGGCGGGGGCGTTCTTCCGGAAGCTCACCGGTGATGTCCGGGTCAAAGCTTGTGGCACAAGTCTAGCGGCAGCGGCACTGCGAGCTCCACTTGGGCTGCCGCGCGGGAGCCGGCGACGCCGGTACCTTAGCCCTTGCGGATCAACTTGTGGGTAGCGGCCTGCGCCACAGGGCGGACGATGATCTCGTCCAGGTTGATGTGGTGCGGCAATGAGACCGCGTACTTGACGACGTCGGCGACGTCCTCCGGGGTGAGCGGCTTCTCGACGCCGGCGTATACCTTGGCTGCCGCGGTGGCATCGCCGAGGCGGTTGAGAGCGAATTCCTCCGTGCGGACGAGGCCGGGTGCCACCTCGATGACGCGGATGTTGTTCTCGGCTTCCTCCAGGCGCAGGCGCCGGTCATGGCGTGCTGGGCGAATTTGGCCGCGTTGTACCCGCCGCCGCCCTCGTAAGCCGTGAATCCCGCCGTCGACGTCAGGTTCAAAACGGTGCCCTCGCCGTTGGCCCGCAGCATCGGGAGGAAGGCCCGGGTCAGCTTCAGCGTGCCGAGCACGTTGACTTGGTACATCCAGTCCCAGTCCTCGGTCTGGGCATTGGCCAGCGTGTCGGCGCCCCGCGCACCGCCGGCAATGTTGATGAGCGTGTCCGCTCCCCCTGCCTCGGTGACGGCTGAGAGCAAGGCCGCGACGTCGTCGTCGTTGGTGATGTCCGCGGCGAACGGCACGGCGCCGCTCTCGGCGCCGAGTGCCTCAAGCCGCTCGGCACGGCGGGCGACGGCGAAT
>NZ_DF952473.1:420019-424048 GCF_001263615.2 Arthrobacter sp. Hiyo1
CGCGCGGCGTGGCCGGCAGCAGTGGAAATCGTCGACGGCGACACCACCATGCTGGGCACCGTCGGCATCGCGCTGAGCGGCATCCGCAAGGCCAAGTCCGAGGCCAAGGTCAAGCAGCGCACCGAGGTCCTGTCGGCCACGATCACCGCTACCGAGTCGTTTGTGGCACAGCTGGAAGCCGGACTGGGAGACCTGAAGGCCGCGGCCAACGCCCAGGAGATTTCACTGGTAGCCGGGGACGGCGAACTCACGGTGAGCGACGTAGTCCTGGCGCCTGCCGAGGAACCCGCCCAGGCGTAGTTTGGAAGAGCCCGGGAAGTTTCCGGGCCGCCGGGAAGTTCCAGGCACTTGGGATTTCAGGGCAAAGGGGAAGCCCCATCAGCGTTTAGCCGTTGGTGGGGCTTCGACTTTTCGGCTGCCCGGTGACGTCTTGGCAGTCTGGCGGAATCCTCGGACTTTCAGGTCTTCCTACCTCGTCACTGGTAGCTTGCATCCAACTTTGCCGAAGGCTGCGTCAGATGCATATCACTGAATCTCTGGTTTCCGTGTCCCTCTTCTTTCGAAGTGGGTAAGTTCTATTCTTGACCCGCTCCCCGGCCAGCACAAGCCCCCTTCAGGAACTACTGGCATGTAATTCGGAGGCCTCGCTGCGGGCCTCCGGGGTTCTGGGTGCCGGTGCTTTGTGGCACAGTGTTGCTATGCCAGAACTTCCCGAGGTGGCCGGGCTGACTGCCTTTCTGGGCAGGAATCTTCTCGGTGCCGAACTGACGAAGATCCAGATCACCTCTTTTGCCGTGCTGAAGACAGCCGATCCCCCTTACTCAGCGCTGGAGGGTCGCAAGATCGTCGGTGTGGAACGCTTCGGAAAGTTCGTCAGCCTCGACGCCGAAGGCATCCATTTCATCTTCCACCTCGCCAAGGCCGGGTGGCTCCGCTACACGGAGCAGCCGTCGCAAACCCAGCTTCGGATGGGCGGCAGCAATATTGCGGCAAGGATTGGCTTCACCAAGAGCGACGGTTCAACCCACGTCGGAGTGGACCTGACGGAGGCCGGGACGAAGAAAAGCCTGGCCGTATACGTGGTGCGCAGGCCCCTGGACGTTCCGGGAATAGCGACGCTTGGCCCGGACCCGCTGAGCCCGGCCTTCACGGAGGAGACCTTGGCCGGAATCCTTTCCACAAACGCGCACCAGATCAAGGGAGTCCTTCGGAGCCAAGGCGTCATCGCGGGCATCGGGAACGCCTACAGCGACGAGATCCTTCACGCAGCCAGGATTTCACCGTTCGCGATCGCCAAGTCGCTGGACAAGGACACCACCCGTGTCCTCTATGAGTCCATCGAAAGCGTCCTGGGTGCGGCTGTGGCCGCCGCCGTCGGGAAAGCGTCAAGCGAACTCAAGGACACCAAACGGAACACCATGCGGGTCCACGGCAGGGCGGGCCAGCCTTGCCCCGCGTGCGGGACCACGATCCGCGAGGTGTCCTTTGCCGACACGTCATTGCAGTATTGCCCTGGCTGCCAGACAAACGGAAAGATCCTCGCAGACCGTCGAACGTCGCGGTTCCTGAAATAGCGTGGCCCACGGCTCAAGCTGGTTGAATTCCGGGCTAGTTGAATTCCGGGCTTTCCGTGCGGCTGCGCTTGAGTTCGAAGAAGTGCGGGTACCCGGCCAAGGTGACCGTGGCGTCCCAGATCCGGCCGGCTTCCTCGCCACGGGGAATACGGGTGAGGACAGGACCGAAGAAGGCCGTGCCGTTGACGGCGACCACGGGGGTGCCAACATCCTGGCCCACCAAGGAGATCCCCGATTCATGGCTTGCACGCAGCTGGACGTCGTATTCCTCGGAATCGGCGAAGCGTGCCAACTCGGCGGGAAGGCCGGTTTCAGCCAGGGCCTTCGAGATGACCTCGGCGAAATCCTTGATGCCTTCGTGGTGGATGAGGGACCCCATCGCGTCGTACAACGGCTTGACGTATTCGTCTCCGTGCAGCTCGCGGGCGGCAATGATGACCCGGACAGGTCCCCAGCCCTGCTTCATCTTCTCGGTGTATTCGGCAGGCAGTTCGCGGCCTTCGTTGAGGACCGAGAGACTCATGACGTTCCAGTTGGTCTCGATGCCGCGGACGTCTTCAACTTCACCGATCCAGCGGGATGTCACCCAGGCAAATGGGCACATGGGATCGAACCAGAAATCGACCTTGTTGGCGGTCTGCTCGGGCACAGGGAACTCCTTCGATAGGCGTAAGGGGCGCGGGTAGGCGGACGAAAACGGTGTCCGGCACCAATCATGCCAACCTCTGGCTAGGCGGACTTATTCCGACGCTTCGCAATGACCTCGTGCGCGATCATGGTGGGCTGGCCCTTCTTGTTCACGGCATCGGCAGTGATGACGACGCTGGCGATGTCGTCCCTGCTTGGCAGGTCGAACATGACCGGTAGCAGCACTTCCTCCATGATGGCACGCAGGCCGCGGGCTCCGGTGCCACGTTCAAGGGCTTGGTCCGCGATCGAGTCCAGGGCGTCGTCGTCGAACAAAAGCTCCACGC
Organism: Arthrobacter sp. Hiyo1; assembly: GCF_001263615.2. Lineage (NCBI taxonomy): Bacteria > Bacillati > Actinomycetota > Actinomycetes > Micrococcales > Micrococcaceae > Arthrobacter > Arthrobacter sp. Hiyo1. The sequence continues at coordinate 422,568 of NZ_DF952473.1, forward strand.
CGTCCAGCTGAAACATCTTCTGGTACTGCTTGATCAGGGCGTTCTTGGGCTTGGAGAGAATCTGGATGAGCGCGGAACGGTCAAGGTTGGACACAGTGGTGATCACGGGCAGGCGCCCGATGAATTCGGGAATCAGCCCGAACTTGAGCAGATCCTCCGGCATCACCTCGCCGTAGCTGTCCGCGTTGTCCTTGACCTCGTTGAGCGGGGCCCCGAAGCCTATGCCTTTGCGGCCGGACCGCGATCCAATGATGTCCTCGAGCCCGGCGAACGCACCGGCCACAATGAACAGCACGTTGGTGGTGTCGATCTGGATGAATTCCTGGTGCGGGTGTTTGCGTCCGCCCTGGGGCGGAACCGAGGCCACTGTGCCTTCGAGGATCTTGAGAAGCGCCTGCTGCACACCCTCGCCGGACACATCGCGCGTGATGGACGGATTCTCGCTCTTGCGCGAAATCTTGTCGATCTCGTCGATGTAGATGATGCCTTGTTCGGCCTTCTTGACGTCGTAGTCGGCGGCCTGGATGAGCTTCAGGAGGATGTTTTCGACGTCTTCGCCAACGTAACCGGCCTCCGTCAGGGCCGTGGCGTCGGCAACAGCGAACGGTACGTTCAGGCGGCGGGCAAGGGTTTGTGCCAAGTAGGTCTTGCCGCAGCCGGTGGGACCGATCAGCAGGATGTTGGACTTGGCGATCTCCACGTCCTCATGGTGTCCACCTTCACCGAGGCCGGTCTTCGGTGCGTGGCCCGCCTGGATGCGCTTGTAGTGGTTGTAGACCGCGACGGCGAGGGAGCGTTTCGCGGGCTCCTGCCCAATGACGTATTCCTGGAGGAAGTCGAAGATCTCCCGCGGCTTGGGCAACTCGAAGCTACCGAGATCCGATACTTCGGCGAGCTCCTCTTCGATGATCTCGTTGCAGAGTTCGATGCACTCGTCGCAGATGTACACGCCGGGCCCGGCAATCAGCTTCCGAACCTGCTTTTGGCTCTTTCCGCAGAAAGAACACTTCAGCAGATCCGTGCTCTCGCCAATCCGAGCCATGTGGGAATCCCTTCGTTTCATGCGGGTGGTGCAGCCCCGTACCTATCCGCGATTTCGCGCCGATCGCAGCGGGGGCGCCACCATGACAACTTCCACTGTAGGACACAATGGGCTGCTTGGGTTGAAACAGAACGCCGATGCGGTCCATATTTCCTGAACCGCACCGGCGTCGAGTTTTGGCCAGTTACCTGGCGATAGCCTGGGGCTTGATCTTGCGGGAATCGAGCACCTGGTCGATCAATCCGTAGTTCATTGCCTCGGCAGCGGTGAGGATCTTGTCGCGCTCGATATCGTTGTTGACCTGTTCCGGCGTCCGACCGGAGTGCTTGGCCAGCGTGTCCTCAAGCCATGAGCGCATGCGCATGACTTCTGCGGCCTGGATCTCGAGGTCGGAAGCCTGGCCCCCTTGGCCGCCGGACAGCGACGGCTGGTGGATCAG
>NZ_DF952473.1:428795-431372 GCF_001263615.2 Arthrobacter sp. Hiyo1
CCGGCGATGTCAACGGCGGGCACCGTGAGGACCCGCAGGACCCCCGCAGCAAAGACCTGCACCCCTTTCCTGTCCGCCCTCACCCGGACAAACAGGAAACACGCTCCGATGACCGCGACCACTGCCAACAATGCGCCCAACCACGGGAGCGCAATCGCGATCAGCATGGCCGGGAACAAGGTGGCGACGCAGATCATGACGAACACCGAACTCCGTGCATGGACCCACAGCAACATGGAATCTTCCGCCAGGCCAGGGTCTTCCGTCCGGATCCGCTCGGCCTCGAGGGCGGCGTCGTCTTCCGGAGTCCAATGCGGGTCCGGCTTGAAAGCCATCATCATGACCACGCCCAAGGGCAAAGCCGCACCCGCGCCGAGGGCAAGGACCGTGGCATCAACGTGCGAGCTGCGGGCGTCGGCGAGGCCTGTTTGCCCAACAAGGCCAGCGGCCAGCACGGAGGTAATGAAGAGGGTCACCATGAGGCCCATGCCCATCATGACCCTGCGCATAATCACCGGCCGGGCAAGGGGAACAGCCTGGATGAACACCAGCCAACCCGCGACGACCAGAAACCCTCCTCCGCCGAGTACGTAGGCGAGGAACGGCGCAAAGCTGATTCCGCCGTCGGCATTCCAAGCGATGGCCACGGGATCCGGGAGATTGTTGCGCAACATGAGGGCGCACACGGCAAATGCGGCGGCCAGCAGCAGCGGAAATGCCACTGCAAAGCGGAGTGCCCGGAGGTCCAGCGAGTCGCGCATCTTTCCCATATTCCAACGCTACCCCGCGCCGGCGACACTGTGATCGAGCTTCCTTGCCAAGGCGGAATCAAGTGAAAGAATGACTTCACAGCGCCGGCGCTGGCTGAAACCAACCGGCTTCTCGAAACCATTCTTGGAGGCATACCTTGCCAGGCCTGAACCTGACGCGCGCCGAAGCCGGACAGCGCGCAGAATTGCTCACCGTGACCTCGTACGACGTCACCCTCGACTTGACCAAGGGCGCCACGGTCTTCGGCTCCACGACCGTGGTGAAGTTCTCCGCCGCCGAGGGTTCCTCGAGCTTCATCGACGCGATCACGGAAACCGTGCACAGCGTGACGCTGAACGGCACCGAACTCGATCCGGCGGTGGTGTCCGACGGCGTGCGCATCCAACTGCCCGGGCTCGCCGCCGAAAACGAGCTGAAGGTAGTCGCCGATGCCCCGTACATGAACACCGGTGAGGGCCTGCACCGATTCGTGGACCCGGTGGACAACGAGGCCTACCTGTACACGCAATTCGAGGTGCCGGATTCGCGCCGCATGTTCGCTGTGTTCGAGCAGCCGGACCTGAAGGCCGCATTCACCTTCACGGTCACCGCACCGTCGCATTGGGACCTCATCTCCAACTCGCCCACTCCCGTACCGCTGGAAACCACTCCCGGGGACGACGGCGGGGCGCGCTCGGTTTGGCATTTCGCCCCCACTCCCCGCATCTCTTCCTACGTCACCGCCTTGATCGCGGGACCGTACCAATCGGTCCGCAGCAAGGTCACGAGCTCCGATGGCCGGGTCATTCCGCTTGGGGTGTTCGCCCGCAAGTCCCTCATGCAGTACCTGGACGCCGACAACATCTTCGAACTGACCCGCCAGGGTTTTGAGTTCTTCGAGGCCCAGTTCGGATTCCCGTACCCCTTCGAGAAGTACGATCAGCTCTTCGTTCCCGAGTTCAATGCCGGCGCCATGGAAAACGCCGGCGCGGTGACCATCCTCGAGGGCTACGTCTTCCGCGGAAAGGTCACCGACGCCCAGATCGAACGCCGCGCCATCACCGTGCTGCACGAACTGGCCCACATGTGGTTCGGGGACCTCGTCACGATGCGCTGGTGGAACGACCTTTGGCTCAACGAGTCCTTTGCCGAGTACATGTCCCACCTGGCCGCGGTCGAAAACACCGAATTCGACCGGGCCTGGACCACCTTTGCCTCGGTGGAGAAATCCTGGGCGTACCGGCAGGACCAATTGCCCACGACACACCCGATTTTTGCCGAGATCAACGATCTCCAGGACGTCGAGGTCAACTTCGACGGCATCACATACGCCAAGGGAGCTTCCGTGCTGCGGCAGTTGGTCGCCTGGGTTGGACCGGAACAGTTCATGGCCGGCGTCCGCGAATACTTCCAGAAGCATGCCTGGCAGAACACCGAGCTTGTGGACCTCATGAAGGAACTCGAAGCTGCCAGCGGCCGCGACCTGGACCAGTGGGGCAAGCTCTGGCTCGAGACTGCCGGCGTCAATACCCTCTCGCCCGAGATCGAGGTCGACGCCGACGGCACCATCACGTCCTTTGCGATCGTGCAGACCGCTATCGACGAGCAGCCCACGCTGCGCCCGCACCGCCTCGCCGTCGGCTTCTACGACCTCTCAGCCGAAGGCAAGCTTGAGAGGACCCACAGGGAGGAGCTCGACGTCGACGCGCCCGGACCGACGTCCCTGCCCTTGCCGGAAAGGCGCGTCCGGACCTGGTCCTGCTCAACGACGACGATCTCGCCTACGCAAGGTGCGCCTCGACCCCGCATCCTTGGCCACTGCGAAAG
>NZ_DF952474.1:0-2589 GCF_001263615.2 Arthrobacter sp. Hiyo1
CTCGCCGCTGCGCGGCCAGCGGCAAAACCTGCCCGCAATCCGGCGCTCAAGCGGCTGGCGACCTCGGGAGCTGACAGCGATCCCTTGAACTTGTCCGGGGCTATGACCACACGCATTCCGTACCTCCTTCAGTACTTACTAGTCCAGCATCGAGATGATCGAAGTGGGGGCGTCCGCCCCGCGCTCGGCCAGATCTTCGAACTCGTTCACACCGTTGATTTCAACGCCCATGGAGATGTTGGTGACCTTTTCCAGGATCACTTCAACCACCACGGGAACCTTGAACTCGCCCATGAGCGCCTTGGCCTTGTCGAAGGCGGCAGGCAGGTCGGACGGGTTTTCCACGCGGATGGCCTTGCAGCCCAGGCCTTCGGCGACCTTGACGTGGTCCACGCCATAGCCGTTTGTTTCCGGGGAGTTGATGTTCTCGAACGCCAGGGACACGTTCTGTTCCATGTTGAAGCCGCGCTGCGATTGGCGGATCAGGCCCAGGTACGAGTTGTTCACCACAACGTGGATGTACGGCAGGTTGAACTGTGCGCCCACGGCCAGCTCTTCGATCATGAACTGGAAGTCGTAGTCACCGGACAGGGCAACAACGGTCTCGTCCGGCTTGCCGCGAACGACGCCGAGGGCGGCCGGGGCGGTCCAGCCCAGGGGGCCTGCCTGGCCGGCGTTGATCCACTTGCGCGGGCCGAACACGTGCAGCAGCTGCGCACCGGCGATCTGCGAAAGGCCGATGGTGGACACATACGTGGTGTCCTTGCCGAAGGCCTTGTTCATCTCTTCGTACACGCGCTGCGGCTTGATCGGCACGTTCTCGAAGTGGGTCTTGCGCTGCAGCGATCCCTTGCGGGCGGTGCACTGTGCGACCCAAGCGGAGTAGTCCGGCAGGGACTTGGCTGCCTGGCGCTCGCGTGCCAGCTCGATCAGCCCGTCCAGCGCCGCACCGGCGTCGGACGCGATACCGAAGTCGGGCGAGAACACGCGGCCGATCTGCGTGGGCTCGATGTCGATGTGCACGAACTTGCGGCCCGCGGTGTACATGTCCAGGCCGCCGGTGTGGCGGTTGGCCCAGCGGTTGCCGATGCCGATCACGAAGTCCGAGGCCAGCATGGTCTCGTTGCCGTAGCGGTGCGAGGTCTGCAGGCCCACCATGCCGGCCATCAGCACGTGGTCGTCCGGGATGGTGCCCCAGCCCATCAGGGTGGGGATGACCGGAACGTTCAGCAGTTCGGCCAGTTCAACCAGCTGCGCGGAGGCACCGGCGTTAATGATGCCGCCACCGGCGACGATCAGCGGGCGCTCAGCCGCGGTGAGCATGTCCAGCGCCTTTTCCAGCTGCTTCCGGCTGGCCTTCGGCTTTTCGACGACGATGGGCTCGTAGGCGTCGATGTCGAACTCGATCTCGGCCATCTGCACGTCGAACGGCAGGTCCAGCAGGACCGGCCCCGGACGGCCTGAGCGCATCAACTGGAAAGCCTTCTGGAAGGCGCCCGGAACCTGGCCCGGTTCCAGGATGGTCATGGCCATCTTGGTGACAGGCTTGGCGATGGACTCGATGTCCACGGCCTGGAAGTCTTCCTTGTGCAGCTTGGCAACGGGGGCCTGGCCGGTGATGCAGAGCATGGGGATGGAATCTGCCCAGGCTGCGTACAGGCCGGTGATCATGTCCGTTCCTGCAGGGCCCGAGGTGCCGATGCAGATACCGATGTTTCCGTCCGCCGCACGGGAGTAGCCGTCAGCCATGTGGCTGGCGCCTTCAACGTGGCGGGCCAGGGTGTGGCGGATGCCGCCGTGTGCCCGCATCGCGGAATAGAAGGGGTTGATTGCCGCGCCTGGCAGGCCGAACGCCTCGATGGCGCCTTCCTTTGCCAAGATGGCGACGGCTGCGTCTACAGTGCGCATCTTCGTCATGGTGTGCTCCTTGAAAAGTCTGTTTTTGCCCGCTTCGGGCGGATTTTTGGGTGTGTCTGGGGGAGCCGGCGTCGGAAATGCCCGACGCCGGCTGCTGGTTTTCGCTTGTTTCCGCCCTTTGGGGCGGGCGGCTTACTTGCGGCCGCTGAGCTGGATGACCTGCTTGAAGAGGCCGGAGTGGTCGAGTCCGCCGTCGCCCTGGTTGACAGTGGCGGCGACGAGCTGTGCGACGACGGCGCCGAGCGGGATTGCGACGTTGGCTTCGCGGGCTGCGGAGGTGACGATGCCGAGGTCCTTGTGGTGGAGGGCAAGGCGGAAGCCGGGGTCGAAGTTGCGGTCGAGCATCTTCTGGCCCTTCTGGTCGAGGACCTTGGAGCCGGCCAAGCCGCCGCCGAGGACTTTGAGGGCTGCGTCCGTGTCCACGCCGTAGGCCTCAAGGAAGGCGATAGCCTCGCCGAGGACCTCGATGTTGACGGCCACGATCAGCTGATTGGCTGCCTTGACGGTCTGGCCGGAGCCGGAGGGGCCGACGTGGACGATGGTCTTGCCGACGGCGTTGAGGACATCCTGTGCTGCTTCGAAGTCGTCTGCGTCGCCGCCGACCATGATGGAGAGGACGGCGTCGATGGCACCCTGTTCGCCACCTGAAACCGGGCGTCGAGCGGGCGGATG